>NZ_JACIFH010000001.1:2400000-3000000 GCF_014197265.1 Microbacterium invictum
TGGTGAGCGTCGAGTCGCCGACCAGGTACCCGATTCCACGGTGCAGGTGGAGGCGGAACTGCTGCGCGAGGGTCTCGTCGTCGAGGTCGAACCCGTCCACATGGCACCGGTAGCGCAGGAGTGCCCAGTAGACGTCGCCGTGTTCGCCGGCGAAGGTCCGCCAGGACATCTCTACGTTACTGTCCAGGGTGAGCTTCACCGCGGGGGGCACGTTCGGTTCGGCAAGTGACCGGCACAGCGCCCATCGACATAGAACGTTCCAGTGCGCGATGCCGGTACGTCGCTTCAAGGTAATCAGCTGGTCGCGCGCTTGTTGGGTGACACGGATGTGCTCGAGCGTCATGACTGCTCCCAGAAGTAGCCAGGCACGACCGTGGTCGCACCATTGGCGAACTCGAGCCGGTACTCCCGTCCGATGAAGGGGTGCAGCGCCTCACGTGACGGTTCGTCGATCTCCGTGTCCGTGGACAGCAGGATCACCTGGTGACTCGCGTGCGGGAAGTACCTCTCGAGCAACCGGTCCCGGTGCGAACGATCAAGCCGGCCCAGGGGCGTGTCGATGACGACGGGGAGCGGCTGCCCTGCTGCGCGTGCGAGACCCCACAGCAGCGCGACGGCCAGGAGTTGCCGCTCACCGGCGGACAGGTCGCCGGCGGACAGGGGCAGCGAGTCAGATCCTACGAGCTCGACGGAGGTGGTCTCCGAGTCGATGGTCACCCCGGTAATGAGTCGGTCTTTGCGCAACAGCATCTGCAGCGCTTCCAGCACGAGGTCGGCGATTCGCGCGAGGTGTCTGCGGGTCCCCGCGATCCGCAGACGCTCGAGCGTGTGCTGCGCGCGGCTGACATGCTCGACGATGCGACGGTCGTCCGCGGCCGCCAGGTCCGCCTGCGTGAGCCGCTCCAGCGACTTGTCATAGGCCGCTGACGCGCGCTCCCGCGTCGCTCGCGCCTTCTCGGCCGCGTCCTCGGCGACGGCCACCATCGCGCGCGCGAGCGTGCAAGCGTGCGCGGCATCATCACGGGCCGCCGCAACCGGGGCCAGTGCTTCCGGGTGCGGGATGGAGGCGAGCACCCGGTCCGCTTCGTCGGCAGCCTCCACGGCGGCCCCGTGCGCGGTGAGCAGCGACGCAACGCTATCGCCGGTTCCCGGAAGAAGGTGGGAGGTGAGCAGTGAGACGGGGGCTGCGCCAGCGAGGCCGGTGACGCTCTCTACTGGGGCGCCGGTGCGTCCGGAGCGGTCCGCATCAAGCTTCCCGCGCACCGCTGAAACAAGTTCCGGATCGGCGTTCGACTCCTCGAGCCAGCGGAGCACCTCGGCATCCCGGTCGTCGAGGACGCCGACCAACAGGCTGTCACGGGCGGATATCTCCTCCCGCTGCGCCTGCGTCAACAGTTCGGTCAGCAGCGGCAGAACGAGGAGGAGGGGTGCGTCGCCGGCCGCGAGCGCGCGGAGGTCATCCTCGATGCTTCGCTTCCTGGTCGTTGCCTGCTCGGCGACACGTTCGGCGTCGTCGCGGCGGTCTGCGAGATGCCCACCGGCATCCCGGTAGGCCTCATCCGCCCGCCGGAGTGCTTCGTCTGCACGCGCGGCAGAAGTGCGAGCGTCGGCGAGAGTGTGGAGGGCTACTTCCTCCACGTCACGCGCGGCGTGCAGGGCAGCTTCGACCTGTGCGACGGACTCCTGGTCGACGGAAGACAGCTGCTCACTCTGGTGACGTTTGCGCAACACGGCGAGGTCCGCGGTGAGCCTGGTGACCAAGTCCATTCCAAGGAGCGCATCGAGAGCTGAGCGGAGCACTTCGCGGGATCGATCCAGGTCAGCGAGCGCTTCGATCTGCTCACCGTCGAAGAAGAACAGTCCCGCGATCCCGCGGGGCAGGAACGTCTCGACATACTCCTGCCAGTTCTCGGTCAGGACCGCGTCATGGCGACCGTCGACGGACACCAGAAGGATCTCCCTGAGCGACGCACCGGCGGGCTTCCAGCTGCGTCGGATCCAGTAGTGGTGCTTCTCACCCGCCTGGTATGCGGTGAACTCCAGCTCGATGGCAGCGCCCTTCGTGGCATCCGCGTGCCGGTGCACCAGACCGCGGAGATAGCGTTCGTAGCTGCCCTTCCCGCGGGCGTTGGTCCGAAGCAGTGGTCCGTAAAGCGCGAGCTGGATGGCCTCCAGCACGGTGGTCTTGCCCGCGCCGTTGAGGCCACCGATGAGGAGGACAGGGTGGTTCCGGTCGGGTGGGGTGAGGTCGAGGGTTTGCTTGCCGGCGAACGTGCCGACGTTCTGGAGAGTGAGGCGGTTCAGGATCACGCGGGGACCTGACGCACGTAACCATCGGCGACGTCGACGGGGTCAGGCTCGGAGGAGCTTGCCGTCGCAGCAGCGCGGGACCGGGCACGCTCGAGCGCGTCCTCCTCACCGTCATAGAAGCCGCGGCGGACCGCCTTGTTCAGCGACTCGAACAGTCCCGCGCGACGCACCTGCGCGCGGTGCCGCTGTTCAATGTCGAGCATCTCCCGCACCATCTCCAGGTGAAGGCGGTCCTCCCCTGCGACCTCTTCCAACGCCGCCATCATCTCAGCGCCCAGCGGCAGGTGCTCGTCAAGAGGACGGCCCGGGTAATTATCCCCGACGGCCGTCTCGTAGATGCCGGGGACGCTGTCTTCGAATTCGTGCTTCTCCACCACCCACAGCCTGCGGATCTCCTCCAGCTCGGGGAGGCTCACAAGCTCGAGGTCGCGCACGTAGTCGGGCCCATTGGCGCGGATCCAGGTCTGCGCTTCCAGCAGGCGGCGCAGCCAATCCTCCCGTGCAGCCTGCGTGTACGGACCGGGGATGGTGCGGTCGTGGAACAACTGCACGTTGCCGTTCATACGGCGGAAGTCCCGCAGGTGCCGATCGTCGGCCACGTCGAGCGCGTTGCGCAGCTCCAAGAGAGGGAGCATCCACTCCTTCTCTTCGTCGTTCTGGATCATCGCGCTCATCGACTTGTCCTTCTCCACGAGCGTGCAAGTCCAACAGCCGAACCTGCTGTCACCGCAGCTGGGAGTGCTGGCGTCCACGACCAGGGGGCACTCACCATCAGGCGATGCGCCCTGGTACATGGTGAGCAGTTCCTTGTTGGAGTAACCCCACGGGTTTCCCGCCTGCATGAGGAACGTCCACACGTCGTCGTTCGTCCAGTTCTCCACCGGCGAATACACGAGGCAGTTGGGAAGCGAGTCGTTGGGGCTGAGCAGATCGCGCACGCGACGGGATTCGAGGGCCTTCATCCGCGCGGCACGACCCGAGGACTCCGCCTTCCTAGTGCCGAGGACGAGGATCGCCTCACCGTTGGCTTTCACCATCTCGCGAATGAAAGCGTTGGACGGCTTGATCTTCAGCCGATTCGTGCACCATCGGAACTTCGGCCGAGGCGCCGGGTATCCGCGACCGATGAGATTCACCCAGAACGTGTCGCCAACAGCGGGCGTCAAACGGTTCGGTGTGATGGGCAGGCCCTGCGCGCGCGCCTGCTCCGCCATCTGGTCCAGCGAGTGTGTCACCCAGGCGGCGACCACAGGGTTCTCCACGAGCGTGTCCGTGCTGATGACGTGCACCGGCTTGGTGCGCTGCTCAGCGGGGAGAGACTTCAACGCGAGCCATACGACCTGGAGGACCGCGGTGGAGTCTTTGCCGCCGGAGTAACCGACGACCCATGGGACGGAGTCGGCCAGGTAGAGCTCTTTCGTCTGCTCGACGATGGCGCCGACGGTCTCGTTGAACCCCAGGTCGTCGAAGGCGGACTTCGGTCGGATGGGCAGCTTGATGGTGGTCATGCGGGTGTTCCGATCCGCCGCTCACGGCTCATCTGGTCGAGGCCGAGGACCTCGGCAATGTAGTCACTTGTCATCTGAACGTTGGCGCGGTTCTTCGCAACCCTGCCGCCGGTCATCGCCTTGCCCTCCCACGTAGCGGTCGCGTTGCGGCGCCAGTCGATAGTCTGGAGGCGGCCAAGAATGTCGGCCCACTCATCGTCGGGGACCTCGGTGAGCAATGTGTTCCCGACGATGCCGAGCGCGTGGATGACGACGGCGTGCGTGTGAATGAAGTCCTTGCGGATCCCGCCCGCGGTGATCTCGGACCGCTGAACCAACTGCCACTGCGGGAACTGCTCCGCGACCAGCTTCCAGAAGTGTGATGCGCGCTCTACCATCTTCGCCGGCTCCCGCTCATCCACACCTTCCAGGAGGGAGGCGGTCGCCGAGTGCAGACCCGACAAGGTGAACAGGTTCCGAGAACGTGCGGAGAGGTTGTTCGACTCGAAGTCGGTGAGGTCGCGGAACACTGGTGTCTGCGCGACGACCAGCCGGGTCACGGAGGAGAGTTCGTCCCGGTGGTCGTAGAGCACGCTGATGGACTTGGACGGTCGGATGGCGTAGCGGTTCAGGTCGGCGAACATCTGCTGGCAGCGCTCGAGGCCGATATCGATGAACAGAACTATAGCGATGGTCTCGTCACCGAGTTCCGGATTCTCAGCCAGCGCTTGTTGAATCGCGGCGCGACGATGCTGCCCGTCGTTGATGACGAACTTCGCCTCCATCGGGACGCTGAGCGTACCAACCCGCTCCCCGGGACCGGACAGTTCCGGGATGAGCGATTCGAACGTCACCTCGGCGTTCACGGACGCGGTGAGGGCGGAGAATATGTAATTCTCCGGGTTCTCGGTGATGTACCGAGCGATCTCCGGCACCCGTGCCCTATTCAGTGAGCGCTGCGCCCGCATCTCGGCCGGGAGCTCCTCCTCGTCGAAGAGAAACAGCCGCGGGATCATCCGCAGCGGGCACATCGTGATGTAGTAAGTCCGACCAGCTTGAATGCCGCGGATGGCGGGGAAGTTGTACTCGAACTGCGCGGACCGCGACTTCGGCGCCAGACGCTCGTCGGTCGCTAGGGGGTTCTCGCTGGCCATAACCCCATCTAAGCATGTACGGAAGACATCGTCCGTACATGGCGGAGATCCGGTCCGCACCACTTCCGTACAGGTACACTTCGAGAATGCAAGAGATCTCCGACACTACTACCGGGATCATCTACCTCGACCACAACGCCACAACCCCGGTCGACCCGCGTGTGGCGGATGAGGTTGTGAAGTTCATGCTCCTCGAATACGGCAACGCGGGCAGTCGGACCCACACTTTCGGTCAGATGGCAAAGGATCGTGTACAGCGCGCGCGAACGGAGATCGCTGAGCTCCTCGCCTGCGACCCGGCGGAGGTCATCTTCACGAGCGGCGCGACGGAGAGCAATAACCTCGCCACCCTCGGCCTAGCCGCGCACGGCGAAGCCACCGGACGCAAGCACATCGTTTCCACGCTCATTGAGCACAAGGCCGTGCTGGAACCACTCGCCGAGCTCGAGAAGAAGGGGTTCGAGGTTGAACTCGTCGCTCCCGATCCGGGTGGGTGGGTGGACCCCGACGATGCCATCCGCCGCTTGCGACCGGACACACTGCTTGTGTCGATGATGGCGGTCAATAACGAGACCGGCGTCATTCAACCGATCGAGCAGGTCGCGGACGCACTCCGCGGCACGGACACGTTCTTCCACGTTGACGCCGCGCAGGCATACGGGAAGCTCATCGAACCTCTCCGGCACGAGCGGGTTGACCTCCTGTCATTCTCCGGGCACAAGATTGGCGCCCCCAAGGGCATCGGCGGACTCCTCACCCGCAGACGCGGGTATAAGCGTCCTCCCCTGACTCCGCTCATGTATGGCGGCGGCCAGGAACGCGGACTCCGGCCGGGGACACTCCCAGTCGCGCTCATCGCCGGCTTGGGCCTGGCATCATCGCTCGCGGTCAAGGAATCGTCTGAGAGGCATGCGCGCGCTCGTGAGACGAGGGACCTGCTTTTGAAGGCACTCACACCGTTGAACCCTCAGTTCAACGGTGACCTAGACCGCACCATTGACTCAACCCTGAACTTCTCAATCCCCGGTGTCGACTCTGAGGCCGCCATCGTCGCGCTGAAGGACATCGTCGCGATCTCCAACGGCTCCGCATGCACGGCCCAGACCTATGAACCCAGCCACGTGCTGCTGGCGAGCGGCATCGGCGACGAGCGCGTCGCAGGCGCCCTGCGCCTGTCCTGGGGGTATGACCAGATACTTCCCGACATCGACGAGCTGGTCAGCCGCCTTCGCAGCCTCAGCAGCAATTAGAGAATGAAGATCCGCAGAGCCTACGCAATGAGGTGCGTCTCCCAGGCGGTGACTTCCTCGCGGCCCACGCCGCTCGCGACGAGGTGAGTCGCACGCCCCTCTGTGGACAGTGGTGTTCGCGTTTAGTGGAGAACGATCTGTCCACGGCCGCATAGTGGTCGTTGCCGCTGAAGAAGGACAGCCCCGAGCTGATGCTTGATTTCCTCCATCTACGGCACCCGCCCAGCGCCCCGGCGATCGGGGATGATGACTCCACACGAAGCGGTTAGGGAGTGGTGGGACCCGCACGCCGACGGGGGAACCCATGGCGCGCAACCTCACTGTCAGTTTGCATAGTTAGCTCGGATATTCCAGATCTAGGTGGGGCTGATCTCCAGGTTCGCCGGCGCCCATGCACCGTTCAAGGGGCCTTCAGCGGCCGACAGAGTGGGCCGGGCTTTCGAGAACGCACCTGCTTGCGGGAAACAGGAAACAGCGGCGCCGCCGCCCACCCAAGGACCGGCATCCGTGCGCTGAGGATTCGGTCAGCGCGTCGGCGATGTGAACGGCGCCAGCTCGGGCAGCGCGGCTTCGGCCAGGAATGTGAGTATGGTTCGCCCAATACCGACCAGCTGCTCCGTGAAGCCGGCGTCGGGCTCTCCGAGCACAACCGTGTACGACCACGTCCCAGCCATGGCCGCCGGGACATGCATCTCTTCTGCGGTCACCGTAAAGGTCTGAGGTTGCTCGGGAAGTAAACGGACCGTGTGCCTGCGTTGCTCCTGGGTTGTAGGCACCGTTGGGTCGAGCGGAGCGGGGACGAACGCGACGCCGCCGGCCCCGCTCAGCGACGTCACATGAAGCAGTCGATGCTTGTCGATATTGTTTAGCTCGCTCAGACGCCACAGTGGGTGACTCCGAGGATCGTCGTGGAGGAAGGGCTGCAGCGAGGTCAGCACCGTTCGAGCACGGTCCGAGATACCCGGGCTGATCGTGACCGGTCTTCCTGGGTCCGCCATATGGATGGGGAACATCGTCGCCCCCGGCGGCCTATCGACAGGTTGCCCGCCGTGCGCGACAACCAGAAGCCTCGCGAGATGGTCAAGCACTGATCGCATATTGTGGAGCGCGTCTCCGAAAACGACCGCAAGCCGCAGCGGTGGCGGGTCGACGTGAGCGGTGACCGTATAGGAGTTGGATTCGGGGTGTGGAACCACATCGAAGCTCGCCGGGTGGGCAATCAGGTACTCGAGCGCAAGGCCATCCAGTTCGTTCAAGAGATCGCGCGCGCGAATGAACTTCGCGACAACTCCAGCAAGATGCTCGGGTACTGATAGGTCGTTCACGACTTCCACCTTGGCGCGCTCAGACGTCTTTCGCATCTCGCTGGGTCGTGCTCGCAAGCGGGCCGCCTCACGCACAGATTGGCGGAGCCACAACCGCGTTCACGCATAGGCCCGAATTCGGGCATCGTGGCGTTAAGTTTCTTTCAAGCCCAATCGGCCCGACGTCCGATCAGTCGTGAACCGCGCTGGCAGCATTCGACCTCGACAGCTGAAGCCAAGGGCGCACACAACATGGCGAGAGAGGCCGTGGAAGCAAAATGCCAGACGCACCCACAGAACGGCACCGGATCGGCTTTCTGGTCGACGGTAACCCCGACACCGACCTCATGACCGCACTCTACGAGTACGACAACCTCGGCGTCCGGGTCCGAGTTCCCTATCACGTCGGGAGCGACGACCCGCGGGGCCGATGGTGGAGTCAGGGCATTCTGTTCGCGGACGACCCCGGCCGCACCAAATACAGCTATACCCCACCGAACGAACTCGACTACTACGACAGCAAGGGGACTGTAGGCCTCATCGGTTGTCGAAGCGGGCCGTCAACCCAGAGGTTCGGCGGCATAGGGCCTGACGCAGGGGTCGGGATGATCCGTGCGTCCTTCGCCGTAGAGGGCGCGGGCCTAGCGAAGCACTATCTCAAACCCAACGGCCTCCGCTCGGAGATCGACGGTCTTGCCTACTGGCTGGGCTACTCAGCTCTCCGATCCACCGTTACCGTCAGGAGGGGCGGGTCCACCGGGGAGATGACGACGACCGCCGCTCCTGTCGATGACATGGCACTAGGTCGAGCGCTAAACCTGCGGGCCACAGCCCGGGCCACCGCCTTTGGGCAGCAGACCCCCGAGTTGACCTACCGAAGCCGGGTATTTCTCCAGACGTTCGCCAAGGCCCCCACCGAGTGGAGCGACCACTTTTCTCTCCACTTCGGGCTACGCGACCTATTACGGATCGCCGCCTGGAAGTCTTTGGATTTTCAGTCCCATGAGGCCGCGAGCACGAAGGAGACTTTCAAACAGGGGGGTGTGGAGAAGCAGTGTTGGTATCCGGTTCGGACGGCTGCGACCTCCATATCGGAGGCAACATGGACAGTCAGCGACAGGTTTCTCTTCAACTACTCGGACATCGACCGAGTAGGGATAGGACGCTGGCTGAGGCTCACAAGGCAGTATTCGCGTGGGATCGACCCTCTGATTCGCCTGCTAGACCTTGAGGGAGCCACGGTCGATGCCCACATGATGCAGCTGGGCATCGCGATGGAGGCGATCGGCTATCAAGCACTAATTGATTCGGGACAGACGCCTGCCTCAGCAAACTCAACCCCCGTCAAGAGCCGAGTCGACTTCGTAGTCGCGGAAGTAGGCAATGCCATCACCTTCAGCACAACCTCATTCGCTCAGGACTTCGCGGACTCGTACAACTCCGTGAAGCACGCCAACCGCACTCCTGTCGCTCCCGCGACGAAACTGGAGCACTACCGCCAAGGGGTCCAGCTGCTCCGTGCCTGGATCGGGTTGCGCCTAGGACTCAAGAAGGCCGTCCTGCGAGATCGCTGGTAGAGGCGGAAGTGCGCGCGGTGGCGGACCCGCGACCGCACGACGCGATGACGCTAGAGCCCGCTGAGTAAGCTTGGCGGGCGACGAGACCACCAACATCTGGCCATGTGCCGTATCGCTCTCGTCTTGCCTTTGCTTGCCGAGGGCTGTCCCGGAGTCTCGACACGAGGATGTCACCTGCCTCAAGCTCCTCCAGTAGCCCGATCTAGTTCTGGAAATCACCACCTCACTGACCGGAGTCACCCCTTCTTTCGTGAGCACGAGGGGCAAGCGACCGTTACGCGCTGACGCCGCCCTTGCGTTGTGACGTAGCTGAGCCCGCACGTGCATAGCCACCACAGCCGCGCGAAGGACGTGGCGAGTACCTGGGAAGGGGTCAGCGTGCCGTTGTTCGTGGGGTGCCACTCTCGGACGAGCTCCGGGTGGACAGTGGCGAGGTCGTTGAATCCCGATAGCAGCTTGCGTCTCCGGCAATAAGGGCACGCGGTCCCCCGTCGGACGGCACTGATGTGCCCGTTCCATTCATGCTGCTGGGCGCAGCGCCACCACAACTTGCGTCGCGAAGTCGCCGCGGTGTTGTCGGGCGTGCAGTCCCCGTTCCGCGTCGGATGGAACTCGGCGAGACGGTCCGGGCGAAGGGTGCGAATGCTGTTCGCGGTATCCACCGCCTGCCCGCTGCAGATGAGGCACTCGCCGCCCTCGGCCTGCGTGCGGATTTTGCTGCGGAACTCGTGACCCTTGTCGCAGACCCACCACACGGGTGCCGCGCTACGGGGCCCCACTTTGTCAGGCGTGAGGCCACCGTTGCGGGCTGAGTGCCAGCGGCCGGCGACCTCAGGGTGGCGGGCCGCGAGGCTGGATGCGTCCGTGAGAGTACGCCCGGTGCATACGGTGCACACACCTGACTTCACGCGCTTGCCGACAGCACGCTCGAGTTCATGCCCTTCAGGGCATACCCACCAGGCTCTCCGACTGGAACCGGCAACCACGTCGTGGGCGGTGAGCGTTCCGTTGCGGGTCGGGTGCCAGTGAGCGGCGATGTGAGGGTGGGTGAGGCTGAGGGCGTTGATAGCAGGGTCCGCCCGTTGGTTGCTGCAGTAGCCGCAGGTCACGCCACCGGTGGTCGTGCGCTGGTTGGGGGTGCAGACAAACGTATGGCCAGCGTCGCACAGCCAAGTGACGGGGGTGCCGGAGCCGCCCGCGACCTGGGTAGCGCTCAGTTCACCGTTCGCCGTGGGGTGCCACTGGGCGGCGATCGGCGGGTGGGTGTCCGCGAGCGAGTTGATTCCGCTGATGACGATGCGTTTGCTGCACACTGCGCACCCGTCGGAGGACCCGGCACGTGCGAGCTTGGACATCGGTGTCGCGAACCGGTGTCCCTTGCTGCACGCGTAGTCCACAACGTGGTGCCCCGTTGTGCGGGTACGCCCAGTCCGTCCAGTGGACGAGAGGTATTGCGACTCGTGCAAGTGCACACCCCGGGGATAGGTGCAGGTGCGGCGCTGGCCCAGGTGCTCGGTCGCATCGACACCGTCGGAGGACGGTGTGAGTGCGAAGTCGTGGATGCCACGTGGTGCCCCTTCGGGCACCGGCCGGCGCAAGACCCAGACAGCGTCAGCGAGCACGGTGCATGGTCCCCCGACGATCCCGCGAAGGAGCGCGTCGAGCGTCGTGTATTGGTCGGAGACCGTGCCGCGTGACGGGGTGGTGGCTGCGAGCATCTGAGCGATCCGTACGGCGAGGGTAAAGCGTGCGGGCGCTGCCAGCGGCGCACCGAGTTCGGCGGCCGCCCACCGGTCGAGCATGTCTTCCAGCTCGGTGAGCCTGTTCGCATCCACGCGCCCGAGGCGTCGCAGCGCCCGGTAGCGCGCGTCGGCCTTCATGACCGCGTGCGCGACCTGTATCTGCGTGTCGACGGGTCCCGGCCCTGTCCACCGGCGGTGGCGGCGACAGACCCGAGGGCCGTCGTGCGCGTACTGGCGGGCGTTGGCACCCGCTGTGCAGCGCACGCACGCGTACCGTTCGTCGACTCCGGTCACACATTTCTCGCACGCGTCGCCGTCCTCGTGACAAGGGAGCCGGGACCGCTGCGCGGCGAAGTGACCGGGGGTGAGACCGCCGAAACGTTCGACGGCCCGCTCCTGCCGGGCGGGGTCGGCGCGCCACAGCAGTACCAGCGCCCTCTCGTTCGGCTGCATGCCGTTCGCCGCATGCAGCCGACGTTCGAATGACTCTGGCGTCTCGTACGTCATTGGCCGCACGCGGACGGGAAGGGGTCCGGGTTCAGGCAGCACGGGGCGCTCCGTCCTCGCCGGCGTCGAGCTTGCGCTCGGTAGCGACATCCAGCTTGATGCGGCGCAGCAGCTGCGGGGTGACGGTCTCCGCATCGGGGTCGCCGGCGAGAATCAGTTCGAGCGCCACGGTCGTTAGCAGCCGAGAGAGCGCGCCAATGGACCCACCGGTGAGCGTCCACAGCAGCTTCGCGTTCGGGAACAGGGTCGTCGGCGCGTGCGCGAATAGTCCCAACTGTTCTTCGAACGCGTGGATGACACCCCGCCAGACGTTCTGCTCCGAGGTGGTTGCGAACCCGAGCGGGCCGAGTTTGACCATCGTGGACCGAGCGGCGAACTGCGCGCCGAGCTCACCGTTGGTCAGTGCAGTGCCCTCCAAGTTCATCCCGACGTACAGGGGGACGGCGCGGACCCCATTGAGCATGTTCTTGATGGCCTGAGCGCTTTCGAAGTTGCCGTTGTTGAGCTTGGACAAGTTCTGCATCTCGTCGATGACGATGAGGCTCGTGTAGCCGCGGCGGAGGTGGTGCATGACCATCTGGGTGCGCTCTTCGAGGGTCGTTCGGGGACGGTAGGGGATGCTGAAGTAGTCAAGTAGCCTCCCCATGAAGGCCTTGGCGGAGGAGTTCGAGGAGACTTCCACGTAGACCACAGGCGTGTGGTGCAGTTCGCGCCAGTTCGGGTATCGCTTCTCGTGCCGCTGCAGCGCCTCGACCATCGCGTGGAATGCCGCCGTGGTCTTCCCCATGGTGGCCGGGCCAGTGAGGAACACTCCGGTTCGACCGACCGGGCGTTCGGCGAACCAGGCTGCGAGCCGCACTTGCTTGAGGACCTCGGTCAGCTTCGGGATCGGGACGACGATCGAATCGACGATTCGCGCGAGGCGCAGGTCGTTGAACTCCTGCTGCTGAGCCGTGTCCCACGAGCGGAACGCGTCCAGGTCGAGGGCCAGCGGTTCAGGACGAGTGTGTGAAGCCAGGAGCGGAAGAAGCGTCTGACGCCGGTCGAGGTGGCCGTAGGTTTCCTCGGGCTGTTCTTCTTTACTCATGATGGTGTTTCCTTCCTAGATGGAGCCCATGGGGGTGAACGTGTCGGTCGGTGCCTCGGTCGCGGCGGAGTGCCGGCCGATGGTGCTCGTCTCCGCCCTCGCGGCGGCACGCGCTGCGGCCCTCAGCGCGGCGGCGTCTGCGGCCTTCCGGTCCTTCTCCTCGCGCGTGATGTCGGCTCGGAGGGTGAGAGTCATGTCGTCGGCGGTGTCGTCGGTGAACCCGTGGCTGGTGGCAGTGATGCGGGTAACGGTGTCCATGTAGGCGCGCTCGAACGGGCGGGACATGCCTTCTGTCTCGGTCCACGAGCAGGTCACCCACTCGCTGTTGTACGGCGACCGCACCCACACCTGGTGGATGTCGCTCGGGTCGTAGTGCACGTCGAACCGGGTCTTCTTGCCGTTCGCGTCGTGGTGGTCGCGGAGTGGTGCAAGGTGGGCGGAGTCGTACCGGCGGCCGCGGAACTCGATGCCGTCGGACTGGACGGTGCGGGTCTCCTTCGGCATGAGCGCGACGTAGTCTTCCGGCTGCAGCGGGACAGGGAAGTAGCCGGTAAACTCCAACGACGCGGAGAACATCGAGTTCGGGGTGTGGCGCACGGACGGGTCGTACGGGTCGATGAGACCGTCGTGGACCCGGTTCTGCCACACGATGGCCACCCACCGGTCGAACAGGTCGGACACCGTCGCGAGGTCTAGGACCGCCTCCTTTTCGGGCTGCTCGCCACGGAACTCCGTCCGCGAGCCGGAGTACCCGGGGAGGAACTGCGCGAACTTGGTCCCGATGGTCCCGAAGATGCGCTCCACTTGAGCCTTGCTCGTGGGCGAGACGATGGGCGATTCGGTCAGGCTGATGCCGTACCTCGCGCACACGCTCCGCAATGCTTCGGACGTGTAGTCGCGGCCGTTGTCGGTGATGATGCGCTGCGGGACGATGTACGGCCGACGGGTGTCGAACTGGCGACGCGCCGCCTCATCCAGGTGCGCCGTCCACGGCATCTCGGGAAAATCGAGGTCTTCGTAGTGCCGTGCCCAGGGGCGCAGTGTGCGTGGCACGAGGGCCCGGGCGACCAGGACCGCGTGGTCGAACCCGGTCGGGGCACCGGCGGTGAAGTTGTGAGCCATGATGGACCGGGTCCGCTTGCACACGAGCACGGACAGGCACGGCCTGCCGACCGTGCCGTCGGGCAGCTTCACGAAGGAGTCGAACGTCGTTGTGTCCACCTGGCATTCATCGCCGGGCGCGGTGGCCAGGCGGGAGCGGAACCGGCCGTCGGGGGACTTCGACTTGGACTTGTTCTGCTCGGCGTTGCCGGTCGTCTTCCGGTCACCGTCTAGGTAGGCGATGTACCGCTGCACCGTGCTCAGCGACGGAATCTTCGGCCGGCGCGCCGCGTCCGGGTGCGCCTCGATGAGTCGGAACCGCAGCTCCGCTCGGAGGCGGGTCACCGACGGCGTCGACCGACCCTGGTACTCGGCGAGGAGCTCCGTGAGGGGCGTCATGACGTCTTTGTCCGCGCGTGCGAGCGGCGCGGTCAGGCGCGTACCGCGGCCGTCAACGAGGCCAGCCGGGCCGAGCTGTTTGAACCTGCTGAGGCGGCGCTTGAGGGTGGCGATGCTGATGTCGATACCCAGCCGGTCCAACTCCAGCAGCTTGCACTCCAGCCGCGACTTCACCGGGACCCGCGCGTGGTACTGCGGCCGCGGGTCGCGGCCGTCCGGTGGGGTCCCGTCGAGGAGCTCCTGCAGGTGCGGGATGAGGATGCGGGCCTCCTCATTCAGCTGCTCGAGCGCGTGGTGCAGCGTCGCCACCGGCTTCTCCTTTTTCTTGTCGTTCTTCGGCCCTGCGAGGTGGACGCCGAGTTCGAGGTGCTCCACGAGCCGGTACTCGTCCGTCAGGTCGTGGCGGAGTTTGAGGACTCCGCTGCCGAACCCGACGATGCGGAAGTCGCCGTCGTCCAGGTGGAGCGTGTCGCCGATGGACACGGTGTTCGTGTGAGACATGGTGGTTTCCTTCGGGGAGATGGTTGTCACGCGACCCAGATGTGGGTCTCGTCATTGAGGCGTTTGTTGAGGTCGAACAGGAGCTTCCGTTCCCAGAAGAGGTGGTAGAGCGCAGGCATGTGTTCCCCGGGCTTGTCGGTGGCAAGCGCGCGGCGAAGCGGCCCGAGCCGCTCCACAGTCCCGGCAAGCCGGAGAATGCGATCGCGGGTTTGGTCCGAGGGTCGGCAGCGCGGGTGGCGGTAGCGGGAGAGCCACTCGATGTTCCACACCGCGACCTGCCGCAATTCGTCGATGAGCTGGTAGTCCCACCCGACCCGCACGCAAAGCTGCCGGGTCAGCGCGAACTGCTCACGGTCTTCATCGGTGGTCAGCGACGCGAGGTGCACGTCCACGAGCAGCTGGCGGCCGCCAGCGAGCATCGCGAAGAAGTCGGGATAGTGCACCCGCCCGTTCGCGAAGCTGAGCAGCATCGGCTGCGCGGAGATGGCGACGATGGGGTGAAAGTGGTCCAAGAGCATCAGACCCGTGTACTCGGTCATCGACTCGTGGAATACGAACCCGCCTGTGCCCGCACACCAGTAGCGACCGTGGAAGTTGCTCTGGCCCTTGAACTTCGGCGGCGTGCGCGCGAGACGCTCCGGGAGCACGTCGCGAACCGCGTCAGGTGAATCTGCCCGCGCCCGATGGACACGCTCGTCCGCGCCCAGCCACTCGACGCGGTCGAATCCGTCGGCCGCGGTCTTGACGATTCGTGTCTTCTTGGTCATGTAGTCGCCCATGCGCACCGAAGCTCCGAAAAAGCCGGAACCACGACGTTCTTAGCGCCTTTGGCTCACCTTCGAGCCAAAGGGTACGATTCTGAGGTGTCGAGTCCTCGCTATGCGCCCCGCGACTTTGCTGTTCTGCCGCTCGCCTTCGGGAAGAGCGAGGTTCTCGACTGGCGAGAGCCTGACGAAAGCTGGGGGCCGAGGGAGAATGCGCAGCTGAATGCGTCGATGCTGCAGCACCGTCTTGCGTACTGGTTGCTGCACTTCAACCGAGCCGACGGGAAACGCCGGAAGGTGACGGATGTGGCCGAACGCCTCGGCCTGCCGTACCACCGTCTGCAGAAGCTCGTGACCGGGCAGGTGGTCATGCAGCTGGAGGACATTGGCCACATCCGCGTTGTTATGGGCGAGATCGTCGACCTCTGGCTGCTGGATGGGGCGAACGCGGAGATCGCGCGCTCCGTGATCAGTGCGCGGATGCGGAATCGGTAGCCCCCTCGTCGTCAGCAGACGGGGCAGCGAGGAGGGGAGCGCTGAGGATTTTGCCTCACGTGCGGATTTTATGCCGCAGATGGCGAAAGGTCAACCATTCCCCGACAAGCCCGTGAACGGACGCCGGTCGATGACGTCCGACGAGCTGATGGCATGGGCCGGCCTCG
This sequence comes from Microbacterium invictum, assembly GCF_014197265.1. Taxonomy (NCBI): domain Bacteria; kingdom Bacillati; phylum Actinomycetota; class Actinomycetes; order Micrococcales; family Microbacteriaceae; genus Microbacterium; species Microbacterium invictum. Next base: position 2,415,846 of record NZ_JACIFH010000001.1, read on the forward strand.
TGGATCCACCGACTCGTGGCGGGTGAGCTCGTCGGTGCGCGTGGCGACGACATGGAGATGGTGCACCCGTGCTAGCTTGCCCCTCCTCCGCACTCGACAGAACGGGCCAGATGACGCTCTCGCGTGAGGACCGCCTGGAGGCGTGTGGAACCATCGCATCGCCCCCCGATGGGCTCCCCGTGTCAACGGTGGCCAACCGTGACCCGTGGGACTACGTCGAGGTCCGTCGCGCGCTCGACGGGCTCATCCAGGATGTTGTTCGGCTGCGCACCCGCTCCGAGGGCGAGTCTCGGTTGTCGCGGCGGGATGTGTGCGTTAGGGCTGGGCGCTATGGCGTTGTGGGTAAGCACCCGCCCCAGCGCACAGGACTCGACCGTCTGCAACGGCCGCGGCACGCTCGGCAGCCCAATGACTGCTCGACCGGGGAAGTGCTCTCCGCGGCCCTCTCATCCATTGCCCTGCGGCGAGCGGAACAAACGCGCAGTATCGGCGCAAGTTCCCCGCAGCCAAGTCGCTCAAACGCGTAGATCCAGGCTGGCAAGCCCAAAAGACAGTTTGATCTGGGTATTTCCGAGGATGAGCAGATTTATGCCAACCTCTGCCAAGTTCATGCCAAGGTCAAGATCGGCCTCTTTCCCAGGTCAGAGGGCGAAATCTGGTGACCTGCCAAGTTTGCCAAGTGCGGAGTGTGTATCTATAAGGGCAGGGAGAGGGAAGTTTCCCCTTTTACTACTACTACTTACTTTTTCTCCTCATGGAATCTACCTACTACTTGGCAACCTTGGCAGGGGCACCCGATCCCAGTCGAGAGTAAGGCAGACTCCAGCCAAGCTGACCTTGGCAGAGCTTGGCAGAGCTTGGCATATTCGGTTGAATGCTCACCCCAAGAACGTGGTTTGAGCCAAATCGGCTAGATTGTCGACAATGTTGACAAACTGCCGGTTGAGCGTATGAACGAGTCCTCGAACCACGATCTCGACCCCATGGAGCGTGCATCGCTAGTCTCGTTCGCTCATCGAGAGATCCGCGCAAGGATCGCGAACGGCATCTACACGCCCGGCGCTCGGATCACCGAGTCCGCGGCCGCCGTCGACCTCGACGTCAGCCGGGCCTCCATCCGCGAAGCACTTCGTGCGCTCTCCGCCGAAGGCGTTGTTGTCACCCGGCCACGCGGCGGTGTCACCGTCCCGACCGTGAGCAGAGGTGAGTTGGAGAACCTGTTCGAGTGCAGGGCAACCCTGCAAAGCGGCATGGTCTTCAGCGCTACGAAGACAGCGTCGGCCGAAGACCTCATTGAGCTACGCCGCCTCAGCGATGCACCTCCGGCCACTGCGAGTGGGGATTCCCGGGCGGAGTCCGTGGACGACGCCTTCTTTCGAAAGGTCGGCGGGATCTCCGGCAACCCGTGGATGGTTCGGCTTCATACGCAAGTCTGCGCTCAGCTGGAGCGGTACCGGCTTACGTTCCCCTACGCGTGGACGGGCGCACAGCACGCGGCCCGCCGCTCGGACGTCCTCGACGCCATGGCTCGCCGTGACGCCGTGACCGCCGCCCAGTTGACGACTCGGTACGTGGACGATCTGTTGTTCCTGCTCCTCAGTACGCACGAGGAGCAGGCGGACCACTGAAATCGGCCGGCGTGCGGTTGGACATGTCCAACGCAACGGCCCACCGACCTGGTGTTTACGACGGACGGCCACTCGACTACGGTGATCCGCAGGCAACGAGGATTCACTTACCATGGCACTGATCTCAGCGACAGCGTCACGGACTTCACCGTCCGCGCGCCACACTGGCCGGCTCCCGCTGCGCGTCCGACCGGCGGCCTACGAAACCGCCCACAGCTACGGGGAACGCCTCCGCGTGCTCAACGCTGTCCCCCGCGCCGTGTGGAAAGCAGAGATCGCCCGGTTCGCCACCGAAGCCTCGCTCTCCCTCACTGCCGGAGTCGAGCCATGGCTAGAGATTGCGGGAGGACTTGAGCCGGGGCACTTCGCAGCGAGCCGCCGGTCCGCGCCGTTCCACGCTGATGGGACCTCGTGTACCGCATGTCTCACCGGGCTGCAGAACCGGTTCGCGTGCCGGCGGTGCACGGCCGGTGACGTCGTCGCACAGGTACCTCACGACGGCCCCCGCGTCTGCCGGAACCACGAGATGTGGATTGCGCCAGGCGTTGACGTCGCAGACCAGCGGCTCGTCGGACGCGACGTCCGGCGCGCGGACCGGCAGTATCAGAAGCTCCGGTTCAGCGGACACAGCGACGCTCACCGGCTCCGACAGCTCGAGGAGTGCGTGGACCGGTGGGCGATCGCCGAACTCAACGAAGCGCTCGATGGCCCATTCGTGTTCGTCTCTGCCGTTCACCTCGTCGTTGCGATCCAGCGACTGTCGGCGGCGGGTGACCTCGCTGAAAACCCGGGCGCGGTCATCGAAGCCGCTGGCCTCGCTCGCCTCCCCCACGCCGTCCTCGCCGACCACCTCCACGGGCTTCTTCGACCGCCGCCGCCGGGCTTCGCGACACCCCACTCGTTCATCCCCGAGCAGGTAGGCAGGTCCGCGTCGTCCTGGTCTCCGACGACGTCGACATATCCCCGCGGGCTGAGGACGCACTTCAGTCAGTTCGTCGCATCTGCCACCGGTCGCACCCCCGCCGACCACGTCGCGCACCCGACCGACTTCGCCACCTACATGTGCGATAGAGGACACCAGTTCCGATCCTCCGTCTCCCGGCTGCTTCGGCATCGTGTCGACATCTCTTGCCCGCACTGCTCCAACCTGAAGCTCCTTCCTGGTTTCAACACCCTCGCCGACACGCACCCTCACCTCGCAGCCGAGTGGGACCACGACCGGAACCACCCCCTCACCCCGTCCGACGTCGTTCCCGGCTCAGGGAAGCGGGTGTGGTGGAAGTGCGGGGCGGGCCACTCATTCCCAGCGACGCTCGCATCCCGGACGAAGCGGCACACGACCTGCGGGATCTGCGTTAACCGTGCCGTCGCAGCCGACGTGAATTCACTGAGCATCACGAACCCGAAGCTCGCCGCTCAGTGGCATCCGACGCGCAACGGCAACCTTCGCCCGACCGACGTGGTCACCGGGAGCGGGCGAAGCGTCTGGTGGCAGTGCCCTGAGGGACATGAGTACCATGCTCAGATCCTCTCTAGAACTAACGGCGCTGGATGCCGAACATGCGCCTCTGCGCCGAATGCGCTGGGCCGCACTCACCCTGAGATCGCACGCTGGTTCCATCCGACGCTTAACCGAGAACTCACGCCCAACGAGGTCTCCGCCGGTTCCGACAAGCGCCTGTGGTGGACATGCCCCCGCAGCCACGCGTACGACGCGACCGTCAGCAACCGGGTCCGCACGAAGAGCTGCCCGGAGTGTCGGCGGAAGACGGCAGAATCTCCGACGATGGGAGCCGGGCCGACAAGACATGAACGCCCCACTGCTTGACATGGTGCTCTTCGCATAGGTGCATGTCGAGTGGGGTCCCGGTCGGTTGGTAGTCGACCGGTACTCGAGCGTGTGCGCGGCAGCCATGCGAACGAGTTGGAGGGTCGCCGGAGGCCGCGTGACCGGAGCCCGCGGTCAATGCTCGGGGCGCGGTGGTTGAGGTGGCGACAGACCGCCGCCGACGCCTCGGCGACGTCGCACGATCCGTGCACTCTTGTCGCGCGAACGACGCCTGGACTTGGCGCCTCGCACGCGAGCGAACGCTGACGTGCGAGATCGGCGTGGGGCAAACCACCCACCACGCCGCGCCCATGTCGAATGCGCGCATCGAGTTCAACACCACGATCACACCATCTATACATGGTCTATTAGAAGTGGTGTAATGGGTGAGACGTTCTGGGCTGGGGAGGTACGTCCTCACACGGAGACCCACGCACAGATCATTCGGGAGGAGCTTGCGGTGGCACTGACCGCGCAAGAGTCCGTCGACACGTTTGACCTCGATGACAGAGAGGCCATTGTTGCCGGCGATTGGCACGGGAACCTGGCATGGGTTGGTCGAGCGATCCCTGCCGCGGCGAGGACGGGGGTGCGGACGTTGTTGCACCTCGGCGATTTCGGCTTCTGGCCGGGTGGGAGCGCGGACCTGCTCGCAACCGTGGATCACTGTGTCGCGAAGTCGTGGGAGCGGACCGTGACCTCGGGCATCGAACGCGTTCTTGTAACCCCCGGTAATCATGAAGATTGGGCGAGCCTGGACAGCCTGTTCGCGGCGCATCCTGGGCGCGCGGTACGAGTGAGTGAAAGCGTGTGGGTGTTGCCGCGGGGGTTTCGCTTCGCGGCCGGAGGTCGGTCGTTCTTGAGTTTCGGGGGCGCGGCGAGTATCGACTACGCGTATCGCGTCGCGCTTCGCTCGTGGTGGCCGTCGGAGATGCCGTCACTGGATGACATTAGGACCGCGGTAGTGGGTGGGGCGACCGACGTGCTGCTGACCCATGATGCTGGGCTGAGTGTGACGCCGCAGATCGCCGCCGTCCTGACCGGGCCGAGCCAGTGGGTAGCCTCAGAGCGGCAGTACTCGGGGATGGGGCGAACACTTATCGACTACGTGTTGACAGCCACCAACCCGCTGTTGCAGCTGCATGGGCATCATCACCTCCGCGACACCGGTGTGTTCGAGCGGGAGGGAATGCCGCCGTTGCGGGTCGAGGCGCTCGGCATGGACGGCCAGGACGGGAACGTCACCCTGCTCAATCTCGACGACTTGTCGGTGACAGACCTGGAGGTGTCCCGGTGACCGACGCCAAGTTCCGGCCAGTGGTTGCGATGGACATTGACGGGGTGCTGCGAATCGCGCCCCCACCGCGCACCGGTAAGAAGACACCACGAGCGTTCAGCGCAACGATCACGATGCAGAGAGACGGTTACCCGACATTCCTGCATCGGGAGCCGGACTGGGACGAGGTCGACCAATGGACCGACGAGCATTGGTTCTCCGGTATCGGTGCCGCGTGGGTGCGGGACCTGCTCGCCCGCGGCATCGACGTAGTGTGGGCGACCACCTGGCAACACCACGCCAACACGCATTTCGCCCCGATTCTCGGGTTGCCCGAGCTGCCGGTCGCGGTGCACGGCAGCGGATACTTCAGCGAGTCCTCACCTCATTGGAAGGCGAGGAAGCTGGCCCGGCAGTTCGACGCGCGCCCGCTGCTCTGGGTCGATGACAACCCGATCCGGGACAGACCTTTCGACCAGCTCCGGCGCCCGCACGACCGGGCCCTCACCAACGCGCACTGGATCAAGAGCTGGCACAACGGGATCACCGCCCGGGACGTGACCGAGATGGACGACTGGCTCTCCCTGGCCGCCACCACCGACGGCCAGCAGGAGCTCCGTGTCCGCCGGCGACGCGCGCTGGACCGGCAACGCGCCCGGCAGCGCCGCCAGCAGTGGGGAAGCGAGACCAGCTATCGGTCCTGGCATGCAGTACGGGCACGCCTCGAGACCGAACTTGGGCTCGATGACGACGACATCGGCCTCCTCGCCTCACACCTCCGCACCCACCCCGACCGGATCGACCGCGAACACGTCGCACTGCTGATGGCCGAATTCGGCCATGCCATCACTGTGCCCGCCGAGAGCATCGTGGACATCCTCCGCCACTACCGCCAGGCGTCCAGGAAGCACTCATGACCGTTCCGGAGAGTAGCGCGGGGCCGCCACTCGAGCTCGGTCCGTTGACTGAGAAGTCCCCGAACGGACGGCAGCAGCATGGCGCAGCTGACACCTTTCCACCATGTCTCGACCCGGCACCGCCCAGACACCACGATCGACCTCGACGACGCGTTCGCCGTTGTCATAGCCGAACTGCCGGCAACGCGGGTCTCCGTATGGATGGTCGCGTGCCATGCCTGCGCAAGACCGAACACCTTGTGGTGGGCTGTCGACATCACCCCGTTGTGGGCGCGGGCCAGATTCGAAGCTCACCCGCTGGTGATCGACGCGGTGGCATTGCATATCCTCGGGGATGTGCCGCTGGCCGACATCGGATGGGTCGTTACAGCGGAAGCCGGTGGCTACGTCGGATTCTCGTGTCCACGCACCGAGTGTCGCCAGGTCCAGGGGGACTGGTTCGTGTACGGGGGCCTGACACGCGCGGTAAGTGCTGGCGCGACGACGACTGTCACGGTGCCGCTGTAGTCGCGTGTGTCGAGCCCAGACACGACTGCTCTCGTGAACCCAACTGAGTCCGTTTAGGCCCGCTCCGCAACCCGCGAATGCGTCGTCTCGTCACGCATGCTCCTCGGCAATCTGCCGAATCAAATCTCAGCATCCAACATGAGGTCAGCAACCGAAATCCCGAGGACTCCCGCGAGCCCCGACAGTGTTGCCATGCGCGGATTGGAAGGTCCGACCCCGTCCTTACGCCCTGTGGAACGGCCAGCCTCAATCAGTTGGAGCTGGTTCTTCGTAATGCCGGCTTGGTAAGCAAGAGCTTCCTGTGAAAGCCCGAGGTCCGTGCGATGGCGCCGGAGGACGACTCCGAGCCGCTCCGCCTTCTCTTCGTTCCACATCGCTCCCAGCATCTAGAAGAGACCCATAAAAGCACACCCTATGTATCCAGCCCGTTATACATGTCTAAATGATTGCTTCGGCTCCTCGAAGGAGTCGACCTGGCGCGTGAGATCACCCGCGTCTCCAGCGCGGAAACCGACCACACCTGAGGCTGGGTGGAGAGGCACCGCTACAGGTCCCGCCCGGTCAACTCCTTCTTCGGATGCTCACCCGTGAGCACTCGTCGAGTTGAACCGGCCCCTCCTCGCCCACCTGACGCTCGCACGGCTGCCGGTGCCCCCGGGCGACGCGTCGATATCACCGCGGTGAGCATGACCAGCCTTCCTGGCATCCAGGACTCGCCGTAGCAAGAGATTGCTGCACGATGAAACCGGCAGGGGAGCAAATCTCATGCCGGTTTCGTGCGGCGCGCAACCCCGGTTAGCTCGGATACAGCCGCAACCCCAAGGTCGACTCCAACACCGCGATGGTGTGAAGATCCGGCCAAGCCGCACCAGCCAGCACACGGCGGACCGTCGCCTCGTTCAAACTCGCTGCCGCAGCCACAGACCGCACACTCCGATCATCGATGGCCCGGCGTAGGCTGAGCGCGAACAGACGGGCCTTCTCACCGGCCGGGTCCACGGACGGCACGTCGGGCCAGCTGGTGGTCAGGGACGCGGGTGTTGGGCGAGTCGGGCTAGGCATATAGGGCCTCGCACACGGCGGTTCCTAGTGATTCCATGGGTCAACTCACGCAACTGGCTCAAGCTGAAAATCGAGGATCAACTTCAAGGTGCTCAAGGATCAAGTCCGCTGACGTCTCACAGCTGACGCGGGCGCTTACTTCTTGCCGACGAGGGCGCGGCTGACGATGTCGCGCATGATCTCGTTCGTGCCGCCGTAGATGCGGTGCACGCGGGCGTCGAGGAACGCGCGGGCGATGGGGTACTCGGTGATGTAGCCGTAGCCGCCGTGCAGCTGGACGGCCGCGTCGAGGATCTCCCACTCGCGTTCGGTGGCCCAGAACTTGACGGCCGCAGCCGCCTCGGCGGTGAGCTTGCTGTCCTTATAGGCCAGCAGCGCCTTGTCGAGGTAGGCCCACATGACGTCGACGGTGGTCGCGATGTCGGCCAGCGTGAAGCGGGTGTTCTGGAAGTCGGCGATGCGCTCGCCGAAGGCCTCGCGGCTCTTCGTGTACTCGAGCGTCCAGGCCAGCGCGGCCTGCGATGCCGACGCCGCGGCGATGCCGATGGAGAGGCGCTCCAACGGCAGGTTCATCATGAGCTGGATGAAGCCCTGACCCTCGGTGCCGCTGATGAGGTTCTCTTCGGGGACGAACACGTCGGTGAACGACAGCTCGGCGGTGTCGTGACCGTGTGAGCCCATCTTGTGGAGCTTCTTGCCGTGGTCGAAGCCCTCCATGCCGTTCTCGATGATCAGCAGGCTGAAGGCGTCGGGGCGGTTGCCCTCGCCGGTCTTGACGAACGTGACGACGATGTCGGCGGTCTTGCCCGACGAGATGAACGTCTTCGCGCCGTTGACGATGTAACCGCCGTCGGTCTTCTTGGCGGTGGTCTTGATACCGCGCAGGTCACTGCCGGCGCCGGGTTCGGTCATCGCGAGGGCGCCGAGGACCTCGCCGGTCGCCATGCGGGGCAGCCACTTCTCCTTCTGCTCCTGCGTGCCCATGTGCACGAGGTAGGGCACGGCCAGGTCGTCCTGGATGCCGAACGCGCCCGCGAGCGACCCGGCGCCGGCGCCGATGACCTCTTCGTTCACGATCGTGCGGAAGCGGTAGTCCTGGAGCATGCCGGCACCGCCGAACTCCTCGGGGACCGACAGTCCGATCAGGCCCGATTCGCCCGCGGCGAGCATGGTGGCGCGGTCGATCTCGCCCTCGGCGTCCCACCGCTCGATCGCCTCGACCGTGGCGTAGCGCTTGACGAACTCCTTGACGACGTCGCGGAATGCCTCGTGGTCCTCGTCGTAGATGTCGCGTTCCATACGTCGAACTCCTTGTGTCGGGGGCACCGTCGGCCCCAGTGGTCCCGTGGACGGCGTAGCCGTCGTGTTGAGACTAGTGTACGCCGACATACCGCGCGGTATGGAATTGGATTCCGTGAATAAAGAAACTGAGTACCAGGGTCAGCGGCGGTAATCTGGCGCCGGCTCCAGGCCGAAGAAGTCCTCGAGCGAACGGTATCCGCCCTCGTGGTATACGGCCGCGAGGTCGATTCCGATGTAGCGCAGATGCCACGGCTCGGCGTCGTAGCCGGTCACGTCCGCCTGCCCGTCCTCGTATCGGACGACGAACCCGAAGCGCCACGCGTTCGCCGCGACCCAGTCCGCCTGCGCGGTGCGTCCGAAGCCTTCGATGCCTCCGCATCCGCCGCTGCAGGCCACGACGTCGACGGCGAGACCTGTCTGATGCTCGCTGTGCCCCGGCCTCGCGCTCGTGCGGTCGGCCGCTACCTGACCGAGCGACGAGACGTAGCCGCTGTAGGTCGAGACCTGGAAGTCGTACGACCGGAAGCCGCTGTTCACGCCGATGGCACCGGGCCCATCGGTCACCGCAGCGCTCGCCAGATCTTCGAGCGCCGCGGCGACATCGGCGCGCATGTGCCCGCCGCTGGTGCGCTGGACGCCGGCGGCCTGCGCTTGCGGGATGGGCCAGTAGTCGATCGGGTCGAGTGGATGCCGCTTGTTCACGACCACCCAGATCCGGTCCGCGGCGGAGAGGTCGATACAGTGCGCCGCGCCGGTGGCGATCGCGGCACGGAAGGCCTCACCGCCACCGGCGGCTGCGATCACCCCGGCATCCGTCCCCTCATCGAGGGCGGCCACCACTGCCGGGTCGTCGCACGGGCTCGGGGTTTCGACGGCCGGCTCGGGGCTGTGCGGTTCGGGATCGGGAATCGAGGCGATCGGTGGCGGATCGACCGCCGGGCTGCGGTCGTTAACTGCTCTCACCTCGTCGACAGGAGCCGTGAGTGCCGCCGTCACCGCGGCACTGCCGCCCAGGACGAGTGCCGCAGCCACGGCGATGCCGACCCAGACCAGCCGACGCGAAGACCCGCGGGCGTGGCGCGCGACGGTGCCGTCCGCAGGCAACGCGGCCTGCGCGACATCATGCGCCTGAGGCGGATCGGGTTCCGTCACATCACCATTGTCTCGCGATGCCACCGGGAACAGACCCACCGATAGTGCAGCTTTCTTCGAATCAAGACCCCTGTTTGAATAGACATATGTTCTAATGAAAAGATGCGATGGCAGGGTCAGACGGTCGGCGAGCAAGACGTCGACGCCCTGCCCGGGCTCGAATCGACGGGGGGCCTCGTCCGCAGCGTGACGACCCCCGAGTTCCAGGGCATGACCTTCCACGAGGTGCTCGCGAAGTCCGCACTCAACCACGTGCCGGGCAGTTCCGCGATGCCGTTCGACTGGACCGTCAACCCCTACCGGGGCTGCAGTCATGCGTGCGTATATTGCTTCGCCCGCAAGACGCACGAGTATCTCGACCTCGACGCAGGGGCGGACTTCGACAGCCAGATCGTCGTGAAGGTCAACGTCGGCGAGGTCCTGCGGCGCGAGCTGGCGCGCCCGTCCTGGCGGCGTGAGCCGGTCGCGCTGGGCACGAACACCGATCCCTATCAGCGCGCCGAAGGTCGGTACCGCCTCATGCCCGAGATCATCGACGCCCTGGCCTCTCAGGGCACGCCGTTCTCGATCCTCACGAAAGGGACGCTGCTGCGACGCGACCTGCCGTTGCTGATGGATGCCGCGACCTCAGTCCCGGTACGCCTGGCGATGTCGATCGCGGTGCCCGACGAGACCCTCCGTCACCTGCTCGAACCGGGGGCGCCGTCGTTCTCGGCCCGGCTCGAGACCGTCCGCGCCGCGACGGCCGCCGGGTTCTCGGTGACGGTGTTCCTCATGCCGATCGTGCCGCATCTGACCGACTCGCCAGAAGCACTCGACGACGCTCTCGCGCGCATCGCGGCCGCCGGCGGTCGCAGGGTCGTGTTCGGGGCGATGCACCTTCGCCCCGGCGCGAAGCAGTGGTTCTGGCAGTGGCTCGAACGGGAGCGACCCGACCTCGTTCCGGTCTACCGCGGCCTCTATCCCGGGGCTTCGGTGAGCGCGCCGGAGGGGTACCGCACGATGCTCGCCGCCCGGGTGCGGCCGCTTCTGCGACGGCACCGGCTCGGCGGAGGAGTCGAAGAGGATGCCGAGACGCGGCCGAGTCGCCCCGGGCCGGTCATGCGAACCACTCCGAGCAAGGCGACGGCGCCGACGCTCTTCTGACCGCGAGTGCGAGCGAACCTCGGTTACCCGGCTGAGCCGGGCATCTCGCTGAGAGCATCCCGCAGTCGCTCGCCGACGGCGCGCCCATCTCGCGCACCCGCGGCACGCACGACAGCACCGAATACCCGGAGGTATCGGTGCTGTCGCGTGTTGTCGTAGAGCGGGTTACGCGTCGACGTCGGCCAGCTGACGGCCCGAGAGCTCTTCGAGCACGTCGTCGCCGATGCGGGCGTCCTCGAACGGCGCGTCGATCTCGGCGCGGTCGAGCATCTCGGTCATGCGCCGGCGACGCTGACGGGTGATGAGCGTCACGACCGTGCCCGAGCGACCCGCGCGGCCGGTGCGGCCCGACCGGTGCAGGTAGGTCTTGTATTCATCGGGCGCATCCGCCTGGATCACCAGATCGATGTCATCGACATGGATGCCGCGGGCGGCGACATCGGTCGCCACCAGTACGCCCACGCGGCCCGACGTCAGTCGCTCCAGGTTGCGGGTGCGCTTGGCCTGATTCAGGTCGCCGTGCAGGGCGACCGCGTGGATGCCGGCGTCGTCGAACTGCTCGGCGAGCATCTCCGCGTACGCGCGGGTGCGCGCGAACACGAGGGTCTTGCCGGGACGATCGACGAGCGATGTGAGGATCTCGGCCTTGTCACGGTGGTCGATGACGAGCACGCGGTGGTTGATGGTGCCCGAGTCCTGGTCTTCGCCGGCGACCTCGTAGACCGCCGGGTCGACGAGGAATTCGTCGACCAGCGCCGCGACCTCACGGTCGAGAGTCGCGGAGAAGAGCAGCTTCTGCGCGCCGTCTTCGACGAGGCGGAGGATGCGCTGCATCGGCTCGAGGAAGCCCAGCTCGCTCATGTGGTCGGCCTCGTCGAGAACGACGATGCTGACCTCGGAGAGGTCGAGCTTGCCCTGCTCCTGCAGGTCTTCGATGCGTCCCGGGGTGCCGATGATGATGTCGACGCCCTTCTTGAGTGCGCCGACCTGGCGTGCCTGAGGAACACCACCGTAGATCTGCGTGGTGAACAGGCCGACGCTGCGCGCGATCGGCTGGATCGTCCGGTCGATCTGAAGGGCGAGCTCACGGGTGGGCGCGAGCACGAGCGCGCGCGGCTTGCGGCCGAACTCACGCCGCGTGCCGGCCTGGCTGCGGAGGATCGACTCGACCAGCGGAGCGCCGAAGGCGATGGTCTTGCCCGAGCCGGTACGGCCGCGTGCCAGAACGTCCTTGCCCTCGAGGATCGGCCCGATCGTGGCGGCCTGGATGGGGAACGGCGATGGTGCGCCGAGATCGGCGAGCACACGCACGATGTTGTCGCCGAGCCCGAGGCTGGAGAACGTCACACCGGCGACCTCTTCAGCCTGCACGGCTTCGGCCTGCAGCTTCTCGTGCACGACGTCGACGTGATCCTGGTGCGCCTTGGCTTTCGCGTCGGCGTTCCAGTCGGAGCGGTTGCCGGCGTACGCGCCGCCCGCAACGACCGCTCCGGCGGCGCGAGCAGGGCGACGGTCGCGGTCGCCGTGCTCCCGGCGCGGCCGGTCGTCGAACGAGCGTGCCGGACGATCGTTGTTCGAACGAGCCGGACGGTCATCGAACGAGCGAACCGGACGATCGTCCCGACGGGGACGGTCATCGAACGAGCGACGGGGACGGTCGTCGTACGAGCGAGCCGGACGATCGTTGGAACGGACCGGACGGTCATTGTACGTACGTGCCGGTCGGTCATCCCGGCGGGGACGGTCATCGTACGAGCGGGCCGGGCGGTCGCTGTTCGAACGAGCCGGTCGGTCATCCCGGCGCGGGCGATCGTCGAACGAGCGCGCCGGACGGTCATTGGTACGGGGACGGTCATCGTACGAGCGCGCTGGACGGTCATCGCGGCGCGGACGATCGTCGAACGAGCGCGCCGGACGGTCGTTCGTCCGGGGACGGTCGGCCCGGTACGAGGGACGTGCATCGCCGAAGGTGCGGCGGTCGTCGCGGGGCTGGCGCTCGCCACGGGGACGGTCGTCGAACGAGCGTGCGGGACGGTCGTCGGAGGACCGGCGCGGACGGTCGTCGAACGAGCGGGTAGGGCGGTCGCTGTAGGACCGAGCAGGGCGGTCGTCGTACGAACGCGCCGGACGGTCGGTACGAGCGTGGCTGCGAATGCCGCGGGCCTCGTCGCGGCCCGCCTTCTCCTGCGCGCTCCAGCGCTGCTTCTTCTCCGCGTGCGGCGTGGCTTCGTCAGCCGCGCGATATCCGCGGTGGCCAGGGCTCTTGCTTCCGGGCTTTCCGGCCGAGGCCTGGCCCGGGCGGCGCTTCGCGTCCTGGTACGGGGTCTTCTTGCCGTAGCGCGGCTCGAAGTTCTGAGCGCGACCGCCGGCGGGCTTCTTGTTCTTGGGCATAGTGGTGTCCTTCTGGGTTGTCTCGTGCGAGAACAGCACTCCTCAGATCGCGCGTTCGCGCGGCGCCGCACATGCGGCGTGGAGTAACCCGGACATGTCGTCGGCCGGGGGCCATTCACAGTGATGGTCGTCAGAGCGGATTCGCTCCCACCATCGGCCCCTTGGACTCACAAACCCATCCGTGCAGCATGCACGGTGTCCAGAGCCGACTGCACCACTGTACAGGTCGACTCTGTGAGACCGCCGCTGGGCGCACCGCGCGCGACCGACCTCGTCGATAGCCTGCTGTGAGGGGGGTGGCCCACCTCCCGCACTCCCGTGACGCCGGGCGTCACCGCCTCACTCGGAGCGGTCGTCGCGATCCGCGGTGTCTTCGCCCGAGGACTCTGCGCGAGGTTCTTCGTCGTGCACGTCTTCGACCGGCGCGACCTCCGTCGACTCGAGCTCGGACTCGTCGTGGGGAAGCTCCGCGTCGCGCGCACTCTCGGGGGCTTCCGGTGCGGGCTCGGGGGCTTGCGGCTCGCGCTCGTCGGGGGCTTCCGGTGCGGGCTCGTCCGCAGGGGCTCCGGGCTCGGATTCGTGTTCGAGGAATTCGGGCCCGGTCTCCTCAGCGAGCGGGGACTCCACGTCGGTCTCGCTTCCGTCGAGCAGAGTCTCGGCCTCATTGTCGGCCACCTCGACCGACGGCCCGGGCTCCGACGACTCCTCGACCGGCAGCTCCACGTCGGGCGACTCCTCGATCAGAGGCTCGGCGAAGTCCGGCTCGGCCGCACGACCGGCATCCCCTGCGGCATCGGCCGCGCCACCGGCATCCACCACCACATCTTCATCCAGCCCGTCGGAAGCAGCCACCACGTCAGCCTCACCCGCGCCGCTGACCACGACGACGGGCGCCACCACGACGGGGATGCCGCCGGTCGCGGCCGCCTCGAGCAGCTTCCGCTCGCGGCGCGTGGCCGGAACAGGTTCGCCGTTCGCCTGTGCCATCACGGCAGCCGGCACCGGTTCGGCGACCGACGCAGGCCCAGCCGCAGCCGCCGGCAGCACCTCACCGCGTCGCAGTGCACGACGCTCGCGCGCGCCCTCGACGAGGTTGTACAGCGTCGGCAACACGAGCAGCGTGAGCACGGTCGATGAGATCAGGCCGCCGATGACGACGATCGCGAGCGGCTGCGAGATGAACCCGCCGTGGCCGGTGATGCCCAGCGCCATCGGCGTGAGCGCGAAGATCGTCGCGAGCGCCGTCATGAGGATCGGCCGCAGACGCCGGGCACCACCGGCGATCGTCGCATCGTGCGCCGACAGGCCCTTCTCGCGGTACTGGTTGACCAGGTCGACGAGCACGATCGCGTTGGTGACGACGATGCCGATGAGCATCAGCACACCGATCAGCGACGCGACACCCAGGGGCACGCCGGTCGCGATCTGCAGCAGGATCGCGCCGGTCGCCGCGAACGGCACCGACACGAGCAGCAGCAGCGGCTGGCGCAGCGACTTGAAGGTCGCAACCATGACGATGTAGACGATCAGGATCGCGGCGAGCATCGCGAGGCCGAGTTGGCTGAACGCGTCCTGCTGCTGCGTGAGCACGCCGCCGATCTCGGCGTCGGCGCCGGTGGGCAGCTCGACGTCTTCGAGTGCGGCCGTCACCGTCGCGTTGGCAGTCGTGAGGTCGTCACCGGCCGGCGTGACGGCCACGGTCGCGGTGCGCTGACCGCGCTGCGTCGTGATCGACGCCGGGCCTTGGCTCTCTTCGACCGTGGCAACCTCGTCCAGGCGGATCATGCCGGTCGCGCTGGCGATCTGCAGGCCTTCGAGCTCTTCGATCGTCGCCGGGATGTCGGACGCCTGCAGGTAGACGGTGAGGCCTGTCCCGTCGATCTCGACGGTGCCGACCTGGCGGGGCTGCATCGTGTTAGACACGAGCGCGCCGACCGAGACTTCCGACAGGCCGAGGGATGCCGCCGTCTCACGGTCGACGGTCACCGCGACGAAGGGCAGCGAGGCGGAGAGGTTCGAGGCGACCTGGCTGATGCCGTCCTCACCGTCGAGCGCGACGACCACGGCATCGGTCGCGCTGGTGAGCGACTCGGCATCGGGCGCCGTGACGTCGACTTCGATGTCGGTCGATCCGAACCCGCCCTGGCCTGCCGAGACGGTGACGGTGCCGACGTCTTCGAGACCGGCGACCGCATCCTGCACGTCGGTGCGCACGGCCTCCTGGTCCGCGTCGGGATCGGTGGTGATCGAGTAGGTGATGCCCGCGCCGCCACCCGAGAATGCGTCGGCGATCGCCGAACCCGACGAACCGATCGACGTCTGCACCGTATCGATGCCGTCGACGCCGAGCAGCACCTCTTCGACCTGCGCGGCGGCGGCGTCTTCGGCCTCGAGGCTCGCGGCCTCGCCGAGGGTCTGGGTCACCGTGAACGTGTTCTGACCCGAGTCGCCTAGGAAGTTCGTCTTCATGAACGGTGCCGCGGCGATCGTTCCGCCGAGCACGAGCACCGCCAGCAGCAGCGTGATCCATGAGTGCTTGAGCGTCCACCGCAGGATCGGCAGGTAGCTGCGCTGCAGGCGTGAAGGCGGCGCAGCCGGGTCTTCGGGGTCGATCTGGCGGTCCTGCTCATCGAGCAACGGCTTGCCGGGGCGCAGGAACCAGTAGGCCAGCACGGGCACGATCGTCAGCGCCACCAGCAGCGACGCCGACATGGCGATCGTCACGGTCATCGCGAACGGCCGGAACAGCTCGCCGGTCATGTCACCGACGAACGCGATCGGCAGGAAGACCGCGACCGTCGTGATGGTGGATGCCGTGATCGCGGCCGCGACTTCGCGCACGGCGAGCAGGATGGAGGCCTTCTTGTCGGCATCCCCCACGTAGTGCCGTTTGATGTTCTCGATCACGACGATCGAGTCGTCGACCACGCGCCCGATCGCGATCGTCAGGGCGCCGAGGGTCAGGATGTTCAGCGAGTACCCGAACGCCTGGATGCCGACGAAGGTGATGAGCACGCTCGTCGGGATCGAGATCGCCGTGACGAGGGTGGCCCTCACCGACAGCAGGAACACGAGGATCACGAGCACTGCGAAGACGAGGCCGAGCAGACCCTCTTGCGCGAGCGCCTCGATCGACTGCTCGATGTACGGGGCCTGATCGAACACGATCGTGAATTCGGCGTCGTCGCCGATCGCGTCCTGCAGGTCGGGGATCGCCGCGGTCACGAGCCGCGACACGTCGACGGTGTTGGCGGCGGGCAGCTTCGTGATCGAGATCGTCAGGGCCGGCTCGCCGTTGACGCGAGAGATCGAGGTGACCGGGTCCTGGCCGAGCGACACCTCGGCGACGTCGCCGATCGTGACCTCGCCGGCGGCGAACTGGTCGGCGTTGGTGGGCACGAGCGGCAGTGCGGCGATCTCCTCCACCGAGGTGAGCTTCGTGCCGGTCTGCACGGTGAGGGTCTGGTCGCCTTCGGTGACCGATCCGCCGGGGAAGAGCACGCCGTTCTGGTCGAGCGCATCGGTGATGGCCGCCTGCGTGAAACCGGCCTCGGCGAGTTCGCCCTGGTCGGGCACGATGGTGACGCGTTCACCCTGACCGCCGATGATCTGGGCGGCCGCGACGCCGTCGATGTCCTCGAGGTCGGGGACGACGCTCGTCTCGAGCTGTCCCTGGATGGTGCGGGCATCGTCGTACCCGGTGACGGCCACCGCGATGACCGGCAGGTCGTCGATCGACAGCCCCACGACGTTGGGCTCGACGCTCTCGGGAAGGCTGCTCTTGATGCGGTTGATCGCCTGGAGGATCTTCTGCTCGGCGGTCGCGAGGTCGGTGCCGTACGTGAAGGACGCTTGGACGATCGACGCATTGGTCGTGCTGGTCGCACTCGTCGACTCGAGACCGGGGACGCCCTGGATGGCCGTCTCGATCGGCGTCGACACGTCGTTGTTCACGACGTCGGGCGAGGCCCCCGGGTAGGTCGTGATGACCGACAGCGCCGGGAACTCGATCGAGGGGATCAGCTCCTGCTTGAGGTTCGTCAGCGCGAGCCCTCCGAACACCGCGGCGACGATGGTGATCAGGGCGATGAGCGCGCGGTTCTTGAGGCTCAGGACAGCGAGGTTCGACAAGGGAGGCCTTTGCGAGCGTTGCGGGATGTGCGAGAGGCCGGGATCGGCCGATACACGCATGTATCGGTTCAGTATCCCATGACCGGCCTTTCGTTCAGCGCGGCAGCAGCCCGCCGATCATGAGGCCGAGACCGGCCGCGATCGCGGCGAGCACGAACGTCCCGAGCACGTTCACCCACGCCCAATCGCGGCGGCGGCGCTGGGCGAGGAGCACCGTCTCGACCGACACGGTGCTGAACGTGGTGAACCCGCCGAGCAGGCCGACACCCAGGATCGTCAGCCACACGGGCGCGAGCAGCGGGCCGAGCCCCGTGAGCAGTCCGAGCACGAACGCGCCCGAGACGTTGACGATCAGGATTCCCGCCGGGAACGCGTTCTTTCGCCCCCTCATGACGAGTCCGTCGACGAGATACCGGATGCCGGCGCCGAGCCCGCCACCGATGACGAGCGCGATGATCTCGAATGTACTCATTCGGCGTCCTCGGGCGACAGGGTCTCACCAGGCACGCCGGCCAGGCGCCGCCCGATGACGAGCCCGACACCGGCGGCGAGCAGACCGGCGAAGATCGACACGACGATCAGCAGGAGACCGACGATCGGCGCCGCGGTGAACGTGGTGACCGAATGCACGGCGAACGCGCTGTAGGTCGTGAACCCGCCCAGCACCCCGGTGCCGAGGAAGACGCGCAGGTGCGGATGCCGGCCGTCGAAGCCGCCGACGACAAGGCCCAGCAGGAAGGAACCGGCGACGTTGATGGCCACGGTGATCGCCGGCACGACCAGCGAATGGGAGCCGTCGACGAACGGCGCGGTCAGCAACGCGCGCGCGGCGACGCCGATCGCTCCGCCGGCGATGGCCAGCAGCAGTGCGACCGGCGAGAACCAGCGAGCGGATGCCACGGCCTCACGCTATGGGCGGATCACCCCAGAAGGAGCGCACGGATCGCCGATTCCGGAGATATCGACGTGTCCAGCAGCACGCCCCGCTTGTATCGCGCGAACACGCGCGGGTCGATGTAGGAGCCTCGCGCGACGGCGGGCGTGTTGCCCAGAGCCTCAGCCGTGGCCCGGACGGCGAGGGCCTCTGCCCTCTTGCGATCCGTCTTGGTGTCGACCGTGCCGATGCGGGCGAGGGCGTCAGCGGCGAGGATCGTGCCGTGGAGCGTCCGGAAGTCCTTGGCGCTGAACGCGCCCCCGGTCATCGCGCGGACGTACGCGTTGACCTCTCTGGGAGTCAGCGGCATCCGTCGCCTCCCCCGCTCGTAGGCCAGCAGCGGCGAACGAGTGCGGCCGGTGACCAGCATTTCCATCGCCGGCGCCAAGTCGTCGTCGTCGATCTCGAGCGCCTGGCGCTGGCCGCTCTTGCCGGGGAAGGTCAGCGCCGTCACCGTACCCGCCACCGTCGCATCGCGCCGCCGCAGGGTGGTCAGTCCCCTGCTGCCGTGGCGTTCGAGGTACCGCTCGCTGCCGACGCGCAACGCGGCCTGGTCGAGCAGCCGGAACGAGACGGCCAGCACCCGCTCACGGTCGAGCGCATCGCGTCGCAGCGAGGTCGTGACCCGGCCTCGCGCGCGCGGCAGCGCCTCTGCCAGTTGCAGCGTGCGCGCGAACTTGCCCCTGTCCCGGCCGGTCGACCAGTCGGGATGGTAGAGGTACTGCAGGCGCCCGGCGTCGTCGACACCCGTCGCCTGGATGTGCCCGTTCGGGTGCGCGCTGATCCACACGTCCCGCCAGGCGGGCGGGATCACGAGGGCCTTTATGCGCTCGACCTCCTCCGGTGGAAGGGGGGCGCCGTCGGTGTCGACGTACCGGAAGCCGGTGCCCGCGCCCAGCCGCCGGAACCCGGCGTCCGTCCCCGGATTCACCCGTCGCAGTCTCGGCACCGTCAGTGGTTGCGCAGCATCTTGATGACTTCGGCCTTGCGCTTGCCGGAGTACCCCGAAATGCCCAGTTCTTTCGCGCGCTTTCGCAGCTCGTCCACGGTCCAGTCCTCATAGTCGCCGGCCTTGCCGCCGCGGCTGCCGACCTTCTTGCGGCCGTCGCGGGCGGCGGCGTTCGAGATGCGGGCGGCCTTCTCCTTCGAAGCGCCGTCGTCGCGCAGTTCTTCATAGAGCTCGGGATCCTTCAGACTGTTCGATCCGCGTCCTCGGGGCATGGTGTCCTCCTCTGTTCCGGATGCCACGACCCTACGACCGGTGCCGATCCGCGCTGAGGGGCTTGACGCGATGCGCACGCCGGAGTAGCGGGCGCATTAGCACCGTGGCGAATGCCGCGTCAAGGGGATAGGCGGTGTCGAACCTCGCTGGGTACGGTGGCTTCACATCGATCCCTTGCGCGCCGTTCGTTCGGCCGGGAGAACGGGAGAACACATGAACATCGCCCTACTGATCATCATCGTCGTCGCGATCGTCCTGGCCATCGTCGGCGGCCTGACCGAGGCACTGAGCTGGCTGCTGTGGGTCGCCATCATCGTCGGCGTGATCGCGTTG
Organism: Microbacterium invictum; assembly: GCF_014197265.1. NCBI lineage: Bacteria > Bacillati > Actinomycetota > Actinomycetes > Micrococcales > Microbacteriaceae > Microbacterium > Microbacterium invictum. The sequence goes on from NZ_JACIFH010000001.1 coordinate 2,435,675, forward strand.
ATCGCATTCCTGTTGCGAGTACTCCGGGGCGGCACCCGAACGTAACCCCGAGCTGTCCCCAGCAGAGATACCCCCGCGTTCGTGCGGGGGCATCTCTGCGTCCAGCCCGTCCTGCGCCGGGCGATGCCTACAGGTGGGTGTCCGCGTACGCGCGCAACGCGTCGCGGACGAACTCCGCCCCGGCCGTGCCGCCGTAGTTCGCGCCGAAGCGCGGGTCGGCGACATACATGTCACCGAGACCGGTCACGTACCCCTTGACATCTCCGTCGGCGATGGATGCCGGTGTCCCCGCCACCCCGGTCAGCCACGCCACGTGCCGCTCCGCGAGCTGCTGGGCCTCGTCGCCGGCGGGGTCGATGCCGCGCTCAGCGGCGGCGATCCAGTCCCTGGAGAGATCGGAGACCCGTCTCTGCCAGGCCGCCTTCTCGTCGGCGCTCATCGAGCGCCACCATCGGTCGCTGTCGGCATAGGCCTTCTCGCCCCAGCGCTGTTCGACCTCCTCCTTGTACCGGGTGTGGTCGAACCCGTCGAACATGTTCTCTGCCATCAGTCGTTCACCTCCTTCCACTGCCGCGATGGTCGATTCGACCGACGCGATCTGCCGCGCCAGACGGGTCTGTTCCTCACGCAGCCACGCGAGGTGGCCGGCGAGGGCATGGGCTTCGCTCGTCGCCCGCTCGAGGATGTCCGCGATCTGCGGCAGCCCGAGCCCGAGGTCGCGCAGCAGCAGGATGCGCTGCAGTCGCACGAGCGCCCGTTCGTCGTAGTACCGGTAGCCGTTGCTTCCGATCCGTGACGGGGCCAGCAGCCCGAGCTCGCCGTAGTGCCGGAGGGTCCGGCTCGTGGTGCCGGCGAGCTTCGCGATCTGCTGGATCGACCATTCGCTGTTCATGGAGACCACGCTAAAGGTTGACGTCGCGTCAAAGTCAAGCCCACCGGCATCCCGGCCCCTTGACAAAGTCGAGATATATCGTGTTATCCTGAACCAACGCGATATATCTCGAATCGCCCTCACCATCCAGGAGAACTCATGACTCTCGAGAAGTGGCTTGTTCAGCCCGGGCAGACGCGCGTCATCGACCTTGAAGACGTCCGCAAGCTCAAGATCGGCCTCGTCGGCGGCCAAGTCGACGTCGTCGCACACGACGAACCGGGCGTGCGCATCGAAGTGCACTCGGTCACGATCAAGGACCTCCGCATCGAGGCCGACGGCTCGTCTGTCGAGATCGACCACGCGCAGCTGCGCTGGGACAACTTCCTCGAGGCGTTCCGCAACTTCGGCAGCGGCGGCCCCAAAGCCGAGATCAGCGTCGCGGTGCCCCGCTCGATCGCCCTCACTCTCGGCGTCGTCAGCGCCAGCGCCCTCATCTCGGGGCTGGAGTCCGACGCCAAGCTCAACACCGTGTCGGGTGACATCATCGTCGACGGACTCGCCGGCGACCTGTCGGTCAATGCCGTCTCGGGCGATGTCCAGATCCGCGGCCTGACCGGTGCGCTCAGCGCCAACTCGGTCTCAGGCGACGTCGCCGCCACGGGCACGATCCGCAAGACCGACATCGACACGGTGTCGGGGGCTGCACTCATCGACTCCGATGGGCCCATCCAGTCCGCCGGGTTCAACACCGTCAGCGGCGCCACCACGCTGCGGCTCGACGAGGGCCTGCCCGCGAACTACGTCCTGCGCAGCGTCAGCGGCAAGCTACTCGTCGACGGCAACGTGCCGCAGGGTGCAGGCGGCATCGGTGCGAGCTACACCGGCTCGACCGGCGAGCTCAGCGGCTCGTTCGTCGACGTCCGCGCCAACACCGTGTCGGGCGACATCACGATCCTGCGGCGCGAGTCGGCCGGTGCCGCTCCCGGCGACGCCCCGACCCCCGAGGAGTGGTGACGATGCCTCCCGTCTTCTCCCACGGCGACCTCCGCCTCTACCTGCTCAATCTGCTCGACGAGGCGCCCCGCCATGGCTACGACCTGATGCAGGCGCTGTCCGATCGCACGGGCGGCACCTACACCCCGAGCGCCGGCACGATCTACCCGCGCCTGGCGAAACTCGAGGAGGAGGGCCTGGTCACCAAGACCGTCGACGGCCGCAAGACCGTGTACGAGATCACCGAGGCGGGGCGCGCCGAAGTGGCCGCACGCGCCGGTGACCTCGAAGGCATCGAAGCGGGTCTGGCCGACAGCGTCCGGCTCATCGCCGACGAGGTCCGCGGCAGTGTGCGCGAGGCGATGAAGAGCCTGCAGGCCGATCTCGCCGCGGCGGCGCACTCCGAGCGGGCCGGTGCGGGCAAGCCCGCCACGCCCGGGGGGTCTCACGCCGATGACCCGCGTGTCGCCTCCCGCGAGCAGCTGCGCCGGGCCGACGCCGCCCTCGCTGAGTTCCGCGCGAACATCCGCGCCGACATGCGCACGCACGTCGCCCGCGGCGGCGAGCTCACCGCAGCCGTCGTCGACGAGCTGGCATCGGCGCTCGATGAGGCCGCCCGCGCGGTCATCCGCGCGCTGCACCGCGACTGACCTCCGGGAACTGGCGCTGCATGACTCGCGGCGCCAGTTCCCGGCATCCGCGCCACCTATTTGCAGAGCGGATGCCGGGAATTGGCGCGCCGGCGCGCCGGCCGCCTCGGAACAGGCGTGCCTGCGCGCGCCGTGGGTCAGGAGTCGGGCCAGAGGTCCTCGTCGTCGCCGGCCGGCTCGCCCAGCGGGACGACGAGGATCGGCCGCGGCTGGCGATGCGCGAGCCGGGCCGCCACCGACCCGGTGAAGAACTCGCGGATCGACTCGCCGATGCCGCGCTTGCGCGTGCCGATGACGAGCAGCCGCGCGTCGGACTGCTCGGCCAGGTGCTTGAGCGCCAGCGCCGGGTCGCCGACCAGCTGACGCACGCTCCACTCCACATCGCTGTCGCCGAGGGTCTCGCGCGCGGCATCCTGAATCAGAGAGAGCTGCGCCTCGCCGGTGGAGAGGTCCAGGTCGATCGGTGCGGAGTGCACGTAGCCGTCGGGGTCTTCGTAGGTCACGAAGCGGGTCACGTCGACGTGCGTCACGATCAGCGGCGCGCCGAGGAGCTTGGCGTAACGGGCTGCCTCGCGCAGCACCCGGGGTGATTGATCGGGGATCACTCCGGCGATCACCGCGTGCTGCGGCACGGGCCGGTCTTCTTGCGGGGCGATGGCGGGTTCAGAGCCGCCTTCGGCACCGTTCACTCGGTCGTCGGACATCTCCGCACCCACCCTTTCCCGCCTGTTCGACCCCATTCGAACCCTGCGCGGTCCGCTTGGGGCCGGGAGCGCCGTGTTATTCTGAATGCTACTCTTCCCGGCGTTGCGCCGGACGTTATTGCAACGGGCGCAGCAGCCGGCCCGCAATTTAGAAATGAGGGGGTCAGGCATGGGGCGTGGCCGTCAGAAAGCGAAGCACACGAAGATCGCTCGCGAACTCAAGTACGACACCTACAACGTGAACTACTCCGCTCTTGAGAAGGAGCTCGGGCACCACGACGACGAGCAGTACGTCGACAAGTGGGCCGACGAGTACGAGGACGAGAAGGCGTAGTCGCGCTCACCGCCACGCGCCGTGGCGGTGCTCCCATTCGTCTTCGATGGTGCGTGCCCGCACCGCGACGATGCCGGCGGGGATGGATGCCAGGATGACCACGGCCAGCACCAGCAACGGCCAGGTCCATGAGCCCGTGCCCGCGTAGAGCATCCCGATCGCGAACGGCACGACCGCCGCGATCGCATAGCCGAGGCTCTGCACGAACGCGCTGAGCGCGACCGAGCCCTCGTGCGTCCGCGTGCGCAGTCCGAGCAGCACGAGCGCGAGCGGGAAGTAGAGCTGCACGAGACCCAGCAGAGCCACCCAGAGCCAGGGCGCGGCCGCCGGCGCGAACAGCAGACCGGCGACCCCGGCGAGGCCGAGCGCGACGGAGACGACGTACAGCACCGGCACCACCGCCCGGATCCGCGCGACCAGGACGGGCACGAGCAGTGAGCCGGGCAGTCCCATCGCGCCGAACAGCGCCAGCAAGACTCCCGCCTGCGCGGGTGTGACTCCGGCCGTATCGATCAGCAGGTCGGGCAGCCAGGCGAATCCGGTGTATGCGATCGACGACGACACCAGGAATGTGACGGTCACCGCCCACGCCAGCGGCAGTCGCCACAGCCGCCCGAACACGGGGCCGGGCGCCTGCTCGAGGTCGGCGTCCTCGGCATCCCGGTGTCTCACGATCAGGATGATCCACGGCACAGTCGCCAGCAGGGCGAACACTGCCCACATGCCGAGCGAGAGCTGCCAGCCGGCGGTGTCGGCGACGGGCACGGCGAACAGCGGCGGCAGGAACGTCGAGAATGCCATCGTCGTGGTGAACAGCGCGGTCATCGGGCCGATGCGATCGGGGAAGTAGGTCTTCACCAGCGGCGGCATGAGCACGTTGCCCACCCCGACGCCGGCGAAGATCAGCGCGGTGGTGACCAGCAGCATCACCGGGCCGGTCGACAGGCCGCGACCGGCCAGGCCGACAGCGACCACGAGCACGGCGATGACACCGAGCCGCTCGAGGCCGAGACGCCGCTCCAGCGCCGGGGCGAACAGGCCGGATGCGGCGAAGCACGCCGGCGGCGCGGTGGCGATGAGCCCCAGCACCCACGCGGGGACGGTGAAGTCCGCCTCGATATAGGCGACGACCGGTGAGAGCGAGGCCACCGCCGAGCGCAAGGAGAACGCGAACAGCACGATCCCCAGCAGGGCGAGGGTGCGCCCGCGCCACAGCGGCCGGGTCGTCAAGACTCTTGGGTGCCCTCGACCCAGGCGAGGTACTCCTCAGACACGGTTCCGGTGATGTACCGGCCGTCGAAGCAGCTCATGTCGAGGTCTTCGACGTCGGGCGAGCCCTCCAGGATCGCGGCCCTGAGGTCGTCGACCTCCTGGTACACGAGGTGGTCGGCGCCGAGCTCTTCGGCGATCTCGGGGATCGTCCGGCCGTGGGCGACGAGCTCATGCCGCGAGGGCATGTTGATGCCGTAGACGTGCGGGTAGCGCACCGGCGGTGCGGCCGAGGCGAACGTGACGGTGAGCGCACCGGCATCCCTCGCCATCTGGATGATCTCCTTGGAGGTCGTCCCCCGCACGATCGAGTCGTCGATCAGGAGCACGTTCTTGCCCTTGAACTCGCTCGACATCGCGTTGAGCTTCTGGCGCACGCTCTTCTTGCGCACCGCCTGGCCCGGCATGATGAACGTCCGGCCGACGTAGCGGTTCTTGTAGAAGCCCTCGCGGTACTCGATGCCGAGCTTGCGGGCCACCTGCATGGCGGCCGGCCGGGCGGAATCGGGGATCGGCATGACGACGTCGATCGCCCCGTCGGGAGTGTGTTTGGCGATCGTGGCGGCGAGGCGCTCGCCCATGCGCAGCCGCGATTCGTACACCGAGATGCCGTTCATCTCGCTATCGGGACGCGCGAGATAGACGTACTCGAACGAGCAGGGCACCAGTCGCGGGTCCTCGGCGCACTGCTTGGTGTGGAGGTGACCTTCGAGGTCGATGAACACGGCCTCGCCGGGCTCGACGTCGCGGACGACCTCGAAGCCGCCGTTCTCGAGGACGAGTGACTCGGATGCCACGGTCCACTCGTACCGGCCGTTGGCCGCCTTGCGGGTTCCGAGGATCAGCGGGCGGATGCCGAACGGGTCGCGGAACGCCAGCAGGCCGTAGCCGGCGATCAGGGCGATCGCGGCGTACGAGCCCTCGACGCGGCGGTGCAAGCGCGCGACGGACTCGAAGACCTGCTCGGGGTCGAGCTCGAGGCCGGAGATCACCGTCTGCAGCTCATTGGCGAGCACGTTGACCAGCAGCTCGGTGTCGCTCGAGGTGTTCAGGTGGCGGCGGTCGATGCGGAAGAGCTCCTCGGTGAGCTCACGCGTGTTGGTGAGGTTGCCGTTGTGCACGAGCACGATGCCATAGGGCGCGTTCACGTAGAACGGCTGGGCCTCTTCCTCGCTCGAGGCAACGCCCTTGGTCGCATAGCGGACGTGTCCGAGGCCGATCTCGCCCAGCAGCGTACGCATGTCGCGGGTGCGGAACGCCTCGCGGACCTGCCCCTTGGCCTTGGCGATGTGGAAGATCCCGTTGCTCTCCGCGGTGGCGATGCCGGTCGAGTCCTGACCGCGATGCTGCAGGAGGAGGAGGGAGTCGTAGACCTCTTGATTGGCGTGCCCCTGACTCACGACGCCGACGATTCCGCACATGGAGTGTTGCTCAGTCCGTTCTTTCAGTAGCTGCCGACAAGGCGCACGGCGCCGCCGTCGACGCCCTTGGCGCCCTGCTCGTAGTCACCGTCGGGGCGCGGGGCGGCCTGGACCGTGCCGACCTGCCACGTCGCGATTCCCTCGGAAGCGAGGGTGGATGCCGCGGCCTGGGCCTGGTCGGCGGCGACGACCGCGAGGAATCCGATACCGAGATTCCAGGTGCCCTCGGTCTGCATCAGGTCGAGCCCGCCGAGGTCGGCGAGCACCCGGAAGATCGGCGAGGGCGACCACGTGGATCGGTCGACGTCGACCCAGGTGTGCTTCGGGAGCACGCGGGCGAGGTTGGCGGCGATGCCGCCGCCGGTGACGTGGCTGAGCGAGTGCACCGCGTCGCCGAACTGCGTGATGAGGCGCAGCAGCGGCGCGGTGTACAGGCGCGTCGGCTCGAGCAGCTCTTCGCCCCAGGTGCGGCCGAAGTCGGCGGCGTGGTCGCCGTAGCCGATGCCCGCGCCGGTGACGATGTGGCGGATCAGCGAATAGCCGTTGGAGTGCGGCCCGCTGCTGGCGAGCGCCAGCACGGCGTCGCCGGGCTGTACGCGCTCGGCGCCGAGGACCTTGCTCGCCTCGACGACACCGGTCGCCGCACCGGCGACGTCGTAGTCGTTCGGGCCGAGCAGGCCGGGGTGCTCGGCGGTCTCGCCGCCGACGAGGGCGGTGCCGGTGGCGGTGCAGCCGTCGGCGATGCCGCGGACGATGTCGGCGATGCGCTCGGGGAACACCTTGCCGCACGCGATGTAGTCGGTCATGAACAGCGGCTTCGCGCCCACCACGACGATGTCGTCGACGACCATGCCGACCAGGTCCTGGCCGATGGTGTCGTGTTTGTCGATCGCCTGGGCGATCGCGACCTTCGTGCCCACGCCGTCGGTGCTCGTGGCCAGCAGCGGCTTGTCGTAGGCCTTCAGCTCCGCGGCGTCGAACAGGCCCGCGAATCCGCCGACGCCGCCGAGGACTTCGGGGCCGTGGGTACGCCGGACGGCCGACTTCATCAACTCGACGGCAAGATCTCCTGCCGCGGTGTCGACGCCGGCTTCGGTATAGGGGTTCGGTGGGGACGAGGCCACGCACTAAGCCTACCGGCCCGGCGACTGGGTGGATGCCGGGAGCCGGCGCCCCGGCATCCACCCACCCACGGGTCGCGCGACCGGGCGTGAGTCGACCCTCCCGCCATAGGATGGGCGGCATGAATGCCGCGGGAAAACCGGAGTGGGTCGTGCGTGAAGACGCCGGCCTGCCGGTGCTGATCGCGCTCTATCTGCGGCAGACGCTCGGCGTCCGCTCGCCCGACGAGCTGCCGCATCTGCGGCATGTGCCGGCCCTCACTCCGCCGGACGATGACGACCACGCCGTGCTCGAACGGCAATGGCGTGCGTTCTGGGCCATGACGGTCGAACCGCAGGCCCACCCCTCGCCTGTGCCGCTCGACCTGGTCGACGGCTTCGAGATGCTCATCGCGCTGCCCACCGAAGGATTCGACGAGCTCCGTGCGGCGATCGCTCCGCATGGTCCGGATGCCGTGGCCTATGCGCGCGTGGCCAACGAGCGCTACCGCGCGACGGCGCACGTCGGCACCGGCACGTCGTACCGCGCCTACGCGAGCGCGATCGCGCAGCACGAGCGTCAGATCGGCCGTCGCGCGCACTCGTTCGAGCTGAACATCCAGGTGCTGCCGCTCACACAGCGCGGCGTGTGGTGGATCGGATCGCTGACGATCGCGGTGACCGACGGCCTGCGGGGCGATGTCGTCGCGTTCGACAAAGCGATCGGGCCGGTCATCGCCGACATCGCCTGAGGGCGGAGTCAGTCTTCGGTGTGGAAGCGCTCGCGCGAGATGCGGACCTCGTGCGTGCGCTTGCCGGCCACCCTGTCGAGGATGAGCGCGAGGATTCCGGTGAGGGCGAGGCCGATCGGGATGCAGTACAGCGCGAGAAAGCCGAACACCTGCCCGGTGGAATACGTCACTCCGATCGCGGGGCTCTTGAAGCCGTCGAAGACGAACGTCAGGATGAGCGCAGCGAGCAGGCCCACGGCCGCGCCGGCCGCGAGGAACACCCCGTAGCGGGGGCTGCGGCGCACGCGCGCCGTCTCGATTCTGTCGCCGGCGGGTTCGGTCATGGCATCCATTGTCCCACCCCAGACGCGTTCGAGCTCGGGCATCTCCCGTGCTCGCCTGCGATCGCTTACCCCACCTGGTCACACAGCTGCTCCGCTGGTGGTGCCGCGGCGCCGACGATAGACCCGGCAGAGGATGGACGGCGCGGTTCAGGGGCGCAGCGGCAACAGGTCGGCGAGGTCGGCCCGGGTGCCCGAAGCGTGCACGCGCCCCGAGGCAGCGGCGTCCACCCACGGCTCGGCGCCCGTCGCGACGGCGATCCAGGTCGCGGCATCCATCTCCACCACGTTCGGCGGCGTGCCGCGGGTGTGGCGCGGTCCCTCGACCACCTGCACCGCGCCGAACGGCGGCACCCGCACCTCGACGGAGTTGCCCGGCGCCTTCTCGGCCAGCAGCTGCAGCAGGTAGCGCACGGCGGTCGCCACATCGGGACGTGCCGGCTTTTCGGCACCTCTCACGGCGGCGAGCGCCGCGCGGCCGTCGTCGGTGGAGATCTTGCGCGCCATGGGGCTACGGTACTCGGGGTGGCACGCACGTAACTCCTTCGATTCGTGCGGGGGCCGATACCCGAACCGCGGAATTCCGCGGATGCCGCCGACAGTCCTGCGCGGATTGGAGGAGTTACGTCCTCGCAATGCCCGGGACACCGTCGGTGACACCCCGCAACCACCGCTCGGTAGGCTGAGAGAGTGAGAATCCTCGTCCTCGGCTCGGGCGCGCGCGAGCACGCCATCATCCTCGCGCTGCGTGGGGAGGACGCCGGCCACGAGCTGTTCGCCGCACCCGGCAACGCCGGCATCGCCGCCGACGCGGCCCTCGTGCCGTCACTCGACCCGAACGACCCCGCGGCCGTCTCGCAGTACGCGATCGACGAGAACGTCGACCTCGTGATCGTCGGGCCCGAGGCACCCCTTGTCGCCGGAGTCGCCGACGCGCTGCGCGAGCGCGGCATCCCGGTCTTCGGGCCCGGTAAGACCGCCGCGCAGCTGGAGGGGTCGAAGTCGTTCGCGAAGCGGATCATGGAAGCGGCGGGCGTCCCCACCGGCCGCGCCACACGCGCCCACAACCGCGCCGAGCTCGACGCGGCGCTGGACGAGTACGGGGCGCCGTACGTCGTGAAAGCCGACGGCCTGGCCGCAGGCAAGGGCGTCATCGTGACCGAGGACCGCGACGCCGCCGTCGCGCACGGTGAGTCGTACCTCTCGGGCGGTGCGGTCCTGGTCGAGGAGTTCCTGTCCGGCCCCGAGGTGTCGCTCTTCTTCGTCTCGGACGGTGATCACGTCCTGCCGCTGTCGCCCGCGCAGGATTTCAAGCGCGCACACGACGGCGACGCCGGCCCGAACACCGGCGGCATGGGCGCGTACTCGCCGTTGCCCTGGCTCGCCGGCGCGTTCGGCGGCGAGGAGGAGTTCGTCGCGCTCGTGACCCGTGAGGTCGCCGAACCGGTCATCCGGCAGATGGATGCCGAGGGCACGCCCTTCATCGGCCTTCTCTACGCGGGGCTCATCCTCACCGAATCGGGCGTCAAGGTCATCGAGTTCAACGCGCGCTTCGGCGACCCCGAGACGCAGGTCGTGCTGCCGCGCCTGGTCACACCGCTCTCGCAGCTGCTGATGTCGGCGGCGAGCGGTCACCTCGAGGACGAGCCTGCACCGCAGTTCGCCGAGGCTGCCGCCGTCACGGTCGTACTCGCGAGTGAGGGCTACCCCGAGGCACCCGTGACCGGTCGCGTGATCGAGGGGCTGGAGGCTGCGGCATCCATCGACGGGGTCCACGTCGCCCATGCCGCCACCGTCCAGCGCGGAGACGAACTCGTCGCGACCGGCGGCCGGGTGCTGGCCGTCGTCGCGCTCGGCAACACGTTCTTCGAGGCCCGCGATCGCGCCTACCGGGCGATCGGCGAGATCCGCCTCGAAGGATCGCACCACCGCACCGACATCGCCGCGGACGTCGCCGACCACTGACTCAGGATCAGCCGGTCACATCGGGCACGATCACGACGTAGGCCTCGGCCACGCCGTCGGCCGCGGTGATGACGATCTGCGGCGGCCACTCCGACACGATCTCTCCGGTCAGGAGGAACGGCGATTCCTCGCATCCCACGTCGCCGCCGGAGATGTTGGACTGCTCGGGGTCGGTCTGGAGGACCTCGAACGACAGCACCGCGCCGGCCATTGTCGCGGTGCACTCGGCCAGAATCGTGTAGACCTCACCGGCGACCGGCGCGTCGAGAGTCTCGCTGGTCGCCGTGGGGACGCCGTCGGGGCCTGCGGCGACGAACGTGGCGCGCGCGAGCTCGCCCTCGACCGGTTCGGGAACGGTCAGCGGGAGTGGCGTCCGGTCGGGGGACGGCGCGATCTCGGTCGGCGGCGCCGGCGGCGTCGTCTCGGCCACCGGTGGTTCGGCGATCTCCTCGTCGACCCCGATGCACGCCGTGAGAGCAAGACTCAGCGCGACGGTGACGACGGCGGCGTGCAGCACCCGGGAGTATTTCATGGCGCGACTCTACGGCAGGCGCTCACGCAGGCTGAATGGGGGTCGCGTGTTGCCGCCTCGGGCCGGGCGACGCGGCACGTAGCGACCCCGAGTTGCGCGGATGCCGCCGAGCTCAGCGGGCGGCGAGCTCGGTGGCGACGTCGGCGAGAACGCGGCGGAACATCTCGACGGCCGGGAACACGCCGCCTGATGCGCGCATCGAGGTGAACACCGTCCGGTGCGGGTCGCCCGGCAGGTCGACGAGGCGGCAGGTGGGTGCGCTGCCCTCCCAGATCAGGTCGGGCAGCAGCGCGACGGCGTTGCCGGTCTCGACCAGACGGACGTGCGCCTGCAGATCGGCGGTCTCATAGCGCACATCCGGTTCGAAGCCGGCCGCCCGGCACTGCTGCTCGGCGTAGTGGCGTGAAGCGGCGCCGCGCGGCTCCATGACCCACGGCAGGTCGGCGGCGTCGGCGACGGAGCGGATGCCGGAGTGCTCGACGGCCGACACGGCCAACCGGATGGCATCGGTCGTCAGGGCCTGCCGGTCGAGGCCGGCGTGGTGCGGGGCGGCGTGGGCGGGGTACTGCTCGGCCACGACCATGTCGAACTCGCGCATCCAGGTCTCGTGGAGCGCGGTCTCGGGTTCGCGCTGGACGAGCTGCACCCGCACCCGCGGCGCGAACTCGCGCATCGCCTGCAGCGCGGCAGGCAGCAGGGCGAGCATCGCCGACTGGAACACGGCGACGCGGACCGTGCCCGACAGCTCGCCCTCGCTGCCGTGCAGCTCGGCCTCGGCCATCTCCATGATGTCGAGCAGGTCGGCCGTGCGAGCCACGAGGCGCTCGGCGGCCGGCGTCAGCCGCACCCCCCGGCCGGCCTTGCGCAGCAGTTCGACGCCCGCCTCGCGCTCGAGCTGGGCGAGGTGCTGCGAGACGGCCGAAGGGCTGTAGGCGGCGGCTTCGGCCACCGCGGTGATCGTGCCACGCAGGTGCAGTTCGCGCAGCAGCCGGAGCTTGCGCAGGTCGAGCATCACGGGCATCCAATCGTGAAGTATTTGTGAAGAGAATACGCGAGAAAGCGTTGCTTTTCTTTGAATCGGCGTGCGCGCACACTGGTGCCGACCCTTTGCCTGCCTACGCTCGAACCCAGGAGCAGTCATGACCGCCGACGTCAACGACGACACCATCCACGACACCGATCTGGCGGGCGACACCGTCGCCCTCGTCCGCCGGTGGCTGCGCGAAGCGGCCGACATCCCCGCGAGCGTCGCCGCGCGCCGCCTGGCCGGTGTGCTCAGCGACCCGAACGGCCTGGAGTTCACCACCGGATTCGTCGACGGCGTCGTGCGGCCCGAAGACGTCCGCGTCGCCGCTGCCGCGCTGCGGCGGGTCGCCCCGAAGGTGCCCGCCTTCCTGCCGGCACCGCTGCGCGGGGCCGTGCGGCTGGGCGGCGCGGTCGGTCCCGTCGCCCCGGGAATCGTCGTGCCGATCGCGCGCACCGTGCTGCGCCGCATGGTCGGGCACCTCATCGCCGACGCCCGCGACGACAAGCTCGGCGGGGCGATCCGCGCGCTGAAGCGTGACGGCGTACGACTGAACATCAACCTGCTCGGTGAGGCCGTGCTCGGCGCCGCCGAGGCCCAGCGCCGCCGGGACGGCACGCTGCGCCTGCTGCAGCGCGAGGACGTCGACTACGTGTCGGTGAAGGTGTCGTCGATGGTCGGCCCGCACTCGCCGTGGGGGTTCGATGAGGCCGTCGAGACCATCGTCGAACGCCTGCTGCCCCTGTACCGCCAGGCGGCGACCGCGGCCACGTCGAAGTTCATCAACCTCGACATGGAGGAGTACCGCGACCTCGACCTCACGATGGCCGTGTTCATGAAGCTCCTCGACCGGCCCGAGTTCGAGACCCTCGAGGCCGGCATCGTGCTGCAGGCGTACCTGCCCGATGCGATGGATGCGATGGTCGAGCTCCAGGAGTGGGCTGCCACCCGCCGGGCCAACGGCGGCGCACCCGTCAAGGTGCGCCTGGTCAAGGGCGCGAACCTCTCGATGGAGAAGGTGGATGCCGAGGTCCACGGCTGGCCGCTGGCCACCTGGCACACCAAGCAGGACAGCGACACCCACTACAAGCGCATCCTCGACTGGTCGCTGCAGCCCGAACGCGTCGCGAACGTGCGGCTCGGCATCGCCGGCCACAACCTCTTCGACATCGCGCACTCGTGGCTGCTCGCGCAGCAGCGCGGCGTCACCGGCGCCGTCGAATACGAGATGCTCCTGGGCATGGCCGAGAGCCTCGCCGAGGTCGTCCGCCGTGAGGTCGGCTCGCTGCTGCTGTACACCCCGGTCGTGCGCCCCGAAGAGTTCGACGTGGCGATCGCCTACCTGATCCGGCGACTCGAAGAGGGCGCGTCGAGCGAGAACTTCATGTCGGCGGTGTTCGAACTCGACTCGAACCCCGCGCTGCTGCAGCGCGAGACCGACCGGTTCGTCGCCTCGCTCGCCGAAGTGGATGCCGCTGCCGCCCACACCCACCGCGTGCAAGACCGCACGGCTGAGCCGGCCCCCGGTCTGACCTCTGGGTTCGGCAACACCCCCGACACCGACCCCGCCATCGGCGTGAACCGGGAGTGGGGTCGGGCGATCCTCGAGCGGGTGCCCGACTCGGTGCTCGGCATCACGACGGCCGACGCGGCCATCCTGCCCGACGAGGCCGCCGTCCATGCGGCGCTCGAACGCGCGCAGGGCGCCGCGGCGGCCTGGCAGGAGCTCGGACCCGATGGCCGCGCCCAGATCCTGCATCGCGCCGGCGATGCCCTGGAGCGCCGTCGCGCCCAGCTGCTGGAGGTCATGGCCTCCGAAGCGGGCAAGACGCTCGACCAAGGCGACCCCGAAGTGTCGGAGGCCATCGACTTCGCCCACTACTACGCCGAGCGCGCCCGCGAGCTGCCTGGCATCGACGGAGCGACCTACACCCCCGCCGACGTCACGCTCGTGACCCCGCCGTGGAACTTCCCGGTCGCCATCCCCGCCGGCTCCACCCTCTCGGCGCTCGCATCGGGCTCGACGGTCGTCATCAAGCCGGCGCGCCAGGCCCGCCGCTGCGGCGCGGTCATGGTCGAGGCGCTGTGGGAGGCAGGTGTGCCCCGCGAGGTGCTGCAACTCGTGCAGCTGGCCGACTCGGCGCTCGGCGAGAAGCTCGTCGCCTCGCCGCTGGTCGACCAGGTGATCCTCACCGGCGGCTACGAGACCGCCGAGATGTTCCGCGGCTTCCGCTCCGACCTGCGGCTCCTCGGCGAGACGAGCGGCAAGAACGCCATCATCGTCACCCCGAGCGCCGACCTCGACCTCGCGGCGAAGGACGTTGTCTACTCGGCGTTCGGTCACGCCGGGCAGAAGTGCTCGGCTGCGTCGCTGGTGATCCTCGTCGGCTCGGTCGCGAAATCGCGCCGGTTCCACGACCAGCTGCTCGACGCCGTGCGCTCACTGCACGTGGCCCTGCCCACCGACCCGACCGCCGAGGTGGGGCCGGTCATCGCCCCGCCGACCGGCAAACTTCGCGAGGCGCTGACCTCGCTCGGCGAGGGCGAGACGTGGGTCATCGAGCCTCGGCAGCTGCCCGAAGACGAGCGACTGTGGACGCCCGGCGTCCGCGCCGGCGTCCGCCGCGGCTCGGAGTACCACCTGATCGAGTACTTCGGCCCGATCCTCGGCGTCATGACCGCCGCAACACTCGACGAGGCCATCGCGATCCAGAACGAGATCTCGTACGGGCTCACCGCCGGCATCCACGCCCTCGACGCCGGCGAGATCCGGACGTGGCTGGCCGGCATCCAGGCCGGCAACCTCTACGTCAACCGCGGCATCACCGGCGCCATCGTGCAGCGGCAGCCGTTCGGCGGCTGGAAGAAGTCGGTCGTCGGCGCCGGGTTCAAGGCCGGCGGCCCGAACTATCTCATCGGTCTCGGGCGCTGGGCCGACGCGCCCGTGACGGGCGCTGCGGCCGACGATGCCTCGCCGGCCGGGGGCGTCGTGACCGCGGCATCCGCTTCTCTCACCGGTGACGAGCGTGACTGGCTGACCCAGGCCGTCGCCACCGACGCCGCGGCGTGGCGCGACGAGTTCGCGGCCCCGCGCGATCGAAGCGGCCTGACGGCAGAACGCAACGTCTTCCGGTACCTGCCGGTGGATGCCGACATCCGTGCCGAGAAGGACGCGACGATCGCCGAGATCTCCCGCGTCGTGGCGGCCGCGGTGCGCACCGGCAGCCGCGTGCACCTGTCGGTCGCCACCCCGCTGCCCGAGACACTGGCATCCGCCGTGCGCGACGCCGGCATCGATGTCGTGGTGGAGGATGCCCCGACCGCCTACGCCCGGTACATCGCGCAGCCGTGGCCGCGCGTGCGGCTGATCGGTGCGAGCGGCGTCGAGCTGATCCGCGCGGCGGGCGGCCGCCCCGACCTCACGGTGTTCGACGGCGCGGTCACGCGCGCCGGTCGGGTCGAACTGCTGCCGTTCCTGCGCGAGCAGGCCGTCAGCATCACCGCGCACCGGTTCGGCAACCCCGACCCGCTGGCACACGCCGTCTTGTAAGCCGGTTCGGGCTAGAGGTTCAGCACCGTGATGGCGACCGTGAAGTAGACGATCAACCCGCTCGCATCACAGAACGTGGAGATGAAGGGCGTCGAGAAGACGGCCGGGTCGACACGACAGGCACGAGCGACCAGGGGGATCACCCCGCCGACCGTCGCCGCGATCGGGCAGTTCAGCAGCAGGGTGACGCCGATGACGGTACCGATCCCGATGTCATAGATCAGCGTCGCGACCGTGAACGCGAGGATGGCCAGCACGAGGCCCAGGAGCAATCCGGTGCGCACCTCCTTCCACGCGACGCGCAGGATGTCGCGCAACCCGACGTCACCGAGCGCAAGCGCGCGCGTCACGGTGGTGGCCGCCTGCGAACCGGTGTTGCCCCCGATGCCGATGAGCAGGGGAATGAACAGCGCCAGCGCGACCTGTTGTGACAGTGTCGCCTCGAACAGCTCCAACACGTGCACCGTCAGCACGGCGGACACCGCCAGGACCAGCAGCCACACGATGCGGGTCCTGGCGATGCGGCGCACAGAGGTCAGCAGATAAGGCCGACGCAGCGGTTCGCTCGCACCGGCTCTCGCCTGGTCTTCAGCGACGGCCTCTTTGTCGATGAGGGCGGCGTCCGCGATCGGGAATGACCCGACGAGGCGATCCTCCCTGTCGACGACCGGCAGCAGAAGGTCACCGTGGTCGAGGCTGCGCCGGGCGATCCGCTCGACGTCGTCGTCGGTGCGGGCGCTGACCGGGTCGGCATCCATGAAGGATGCGACCGGCTCGGGCACATCGTGCCGCAGGAGCTCGATCAGGTCGATGACACCGACGAGGACTCGCCCCTGCGTGAGCACCGGGATCGCCGCGTAGGCGGCGACGCCGCCGTCTGCGGCCCGGACGCGTCGCAGCACGTCGCCGACGGTGTCATCCACGGACGCGGTCAGCGGTTCGGGCGACATGTGGCGGCCGACCGACCCCGGCCGATAGCCCAGGAGCGCCATCGCGGCATCCCGCTGGTGCGGGTCGAGGGAGGCGAGCATCCGCTTCGCGACCTTCGCGGGAAGCTCGTCGAAAAGCCGGGTCTGCTCGTCGGGCTCGAGAGTGGAGATCATCTCAGCGAACTCGGTGTGACCCAGCGTCTCGATCAGGTCGGCCTGGGCGGCTGGGTCGAGCACATCGAACACGGCGATGGCGGTGTCCTTGTCGAGAAGGCGAAACACGAGCGCCGCCTCTGCCGACGGCAGCGAGCCGATCGTGGCGACGATCTCCCTCACCGGCATCGGCTGCATCGACTCGGACAGCTCGATCAGGAAACGGTCATGGATGAGAGACCGGATGTGGTCGAGATCGGAAACGGCAGGCATCGCGCCCCCTCAGGAAAGCGGAACGGGCTCGCGGCGTCGGCCCATCGACCGGACGCGTCGGAGCGTGGATTCGCGCCTCGGTTCGCCTAGGGGGTCAAGCGGCGCATCACCAGGCCCCCGGAGGCGTTGCATGATCGACTCGCGGAATCGCGCATCATGACCTCCTCTCGCCCGGGCCGTGCCCACGGGCGCCGCCTCAAACGCACCAGGCTAGCAGACGCCGTGCGGCGCCGATCGGACGTGGTGAGCCGCCCGCTCGGGCACCGCGTGAACAACCCGGCAATCTAGGCTTGCGCTATTGGTGGGGCCCATACGTTGCCGCGACCCCGGCATTCGCGTGATGCTGGAAGGTGCCCGTCACCGACCCGCACAAGCGCCGCGGTGGCGCTTCCAGGAGGTCTTTGTGAGCATCATCGTCGAATCCAACCTCATCGCCGGACGGTTCACCGCCGACGGTGCGGGCGACCCGATCCCGGTGCTGAACCCGGCCACGGGCGATGTCATCGGGCACGTTCCCGCAATGGGTCCCGCTGAGGTGGATGCCGCCGTCTCGGCCGCCGTCGAAGGTGCGAGGGTCTGGAAGAAGACTGGGCAGCTCGCCCGTGGCCGGGTGCTCCTGGATGCCGCGGCACTCATCCGCGCGGAGGGCGACGAACTCGTCGAGGTCATCGTCGCAGAGATGGGCAAGACCCGCGCCGAGGCGACCGGCGAGGTCGGCAAGACGGCCGAGTTCTTCGAGTACTACGGCGGCGTCGGCCGGCTGCCCTACGGCGAGCTCATCCCCGACGGCCGTCCCGGCACCTTCGCCCTGCAGCGGCACGAGCCGATCGGGGCCGTGCTGCTGGTGACGCCCTGGAACGACCCGCTGCTGACCCCGGCGCGCAAGATGGCTCCCGCCCTCATCGCCGGCAACGCCGTCGTCATCAAGCCGGCGACCGAGACTCCCCTCGTCACGCTGCGCCTCGCCGACATCCTGCACCGTGCAGGTCTTCCCGCGGGCGTGCTCGGCACCGTCACCGGACGCGGCTCGCAGATCGGCGACGTCCTGACCACCGACCCCCGGTTCGCTGCGGTGTCGTTCACCGGCTCCACCGAGGTGGGCCTCGCCCTGCAGCGCAAGCTCGGCGGCACCGGCGTGCGCGTGCAGACCGAGATGGGAGGCAAGAACGCCGCCGTGGTCCTCGCCGACGCCGATCTCGATCTTGCCGTGCCGATCCTGATGGCCGGCGCATTCGGCCAGGCCGGTCAGCGGTGCACGGCGACCAGCCGGCTCATCGTGGAGCGCCCGATCGCAGAGGAGCTCACCGCCCGTCTGACGGCTGCGGTCCAGGCGCTGCGGGTCGGGCCGGGCGGCGCCGACGGGGTCGACCTCGGCCCGGTGGTCAGCCTCGCCCAGCAGCGCGACATCGCCGCGCGCGTCGACGCCGGCCTGGCCGGGGGCGCCGAGGTGATCGCCAAGACGGCGGTCGACGTCGGCTTGCTCACCGGCGGTGCGTTCGTCGAGCCGATCCTGCTGACCGTCGACGCGCAGAACCCGCTGTGGCGGGAAGAGGTCTTCGGGCCGGTCCTCGGCATCCGCGTCGTCGACTCCATCGACGAGGCCATCGACGCGGTGAACGATTCTGCCTACGGCCTGTCGAGCGCCGTGTTCACCCGCAGCCTCGAGTCCGCCTTCCGCTTCATCGACGATGTCGACACCGGCCAGGTGTCGGTGAACCAGCCCACCAGCGGCTGGGACATCCACCAGCCGTTCGGCGGCTTCAAGGAGTCGGGTTCGGCGTTCAAGGAGCAGGGCCTCGACGCCCTCCATTTCTACACGCGCGTGAAGACCGTCGCGGTGAGGACGCACTGATGGGGGAGCAGATCGGCGTCATCGGCGGTGGGATCGTCGGTATCGCGCTCGCCCGCGAGCTGTCGGCGGCAGGCGCTGAGGTCACGGTTCTCGAGAAGGAGGCCCGGCTCTCGCAGCATCAGACCGGCCACAACTCCGGCGTCGTGCACGCCGGGCTGTACTACGCGCCCGGCTCGCTGAAGGCGACGCTGTGCGCGAAGGGCCGCGACCAGATCCGCGACTACTGCATCGAGAAGGGCCTACCGTACCGCGAGGTCGGCAAGCTCGTCGTCGCCGTGGACGAGAGCGAGCTGCCCGCGCTGGCCGAGATCGAGCGTCGCTCCCTCGAGAACGGGGTGCCCGGCCTCACCCGCATCGACGACGTCACGCGGCTGCATGAGATCGAGCCGCACGTCGCGGGTGTCGCGGCCGTCCACTCGCCGCACACCGCGGTCGTCGACTACGCGAGCATCACCGAGGCGATGGCCCAGGACGTACGGGCCGCGGGCGGGAAGATCCGCCTGCACAGCGAGGTCACCGGCATCCGCCTCGAGAACGGCCGGGTGCGAGTCATCTCGACCGGCGGCGAGTTCGTCTTCGACCGGGTGATCGCCGCCGCAGGCCTGCAATCCGACGTCATCGCGAAGCTCGTCGGCGCCGACGCATCGCCGAAGATCCTGCCGTTCCGCGGCGAGTACTGGGAACTGAGGCACGACCGCACCGACTTGGTGAAGGGCATGATCTACCCCGTGCCCGATCCGCGTTTCCCGTTCCTCGGCGTGCACTTCACCCGCGGCGTGTACGACAACGTGCACGTCGGCCCGAACGCCGTGCCCGCACTTGCCCGCGAGGGCTACAACTGGCTCACCGTCTCGCCGAAGGACACCTGGGAGTCGCTGCGCTGGCCGGGCGCCTGGCCGCTGGCCAAGCAGCACTGGCGCATGGGCGCCGACGAGATCAGCGCGTCGTTGATCAAAGTGCGGTACTTCCAGAAGGCGCGACGATTCGTCCCCGAGCTGACGATGAGCGATCTCGACTACAAGAGCGCCGCCGGCGTCCGCGCGCAGGCGTGGGGACGGGGCGGCGAGCTGCTGGACGACTTCGCCGTCGATCAGGTGGGCCCGGTCACTGTGCTGCGCAATGCGCCGTCGCCGGCCGCGACCAGCTCGATCGCGATCGCCCAGTACGTCGTCGAGCACTTCCTCGCCGACACGCGCGCGTAGGCTGCCCGGATGCGGACCATCGCGCTCTACGGCACCGAGTCCGGCCGCGCCGAGGCCATCGCGGAGACCATTGCACGCACCTTCCCCGACCGAGACGTCGAGGTCGTCAACATGGCGGATGCGGAGACCGGCATCTTCCGGCCCGGCATCCTGTATCTGATCGTCTGCGCGACCCATGGGGGCGGTGAGCTGCCCGGGTTCGCCCAATTCCTGCACGATGACCTCGCCGACCTCTCTCCGGATCTGACCGGCGTGACGTACGCGGTGTTCGGCCTGGGCGACACCGGATACGTCGGCAAGTACAACCGTGGCTCGCACCAGTTCGACGAGCTGCTGACCGGTCTCGGTGCGACGCGGGTGGGCCCCTTCGGGGAGCATGACGAGAGCACCCACGAAGACCACGTCGCCCTCGGGACGCAGTGGGTGCAGGCGGTCTTCGACGCGACTGCGCCATGACCGCGGGCTCGGTCGATCCCGGCACTCGGCAGATGCTGTGGCGCTTCGCGCCGATGATCTACGGGCCGACGCTGCTGTTCGGTCTCGGTGAGGGCGCCCTGCTGCCGCTGCTGCCGGTCATCGCGGCCTCGCTCGGCGCAGACATCGCACAGGCCGCGCTCATCGCCTCGGCCCTCGTCGTCGCCCGGCTGATCGGCAACCTCCCCGCGGGGTGGCTCGTCGCCCGCATCGGCGAGCGGTACACGATGGCCATCGCCGGACTCCTCGCCCTCGCCGGCGCGTGCGGCGTGCTCGTCGCGCCGAATGTCGGCGTGCTCGCGGTCTCGGTCTTCGGAATCGGCCTGTGCGCGTCGGCGTTCGGGCTCGCGCGGCACGCCTTCATGACCACGCGCGTGCCGCTCGCCTACCGTGCGCGCGCCCTGTCGGTGCTGGGCGGCTCGTTCCGCCTCGGCATGTTCACCGGGCCGTTCGTCGCGGCAGCGGTCCTCGCGATCTGGCACGACGAACGCGCCGTCACGTGGTTCTTCATCGCCTGCCTCGTCGCCCTCGTCGTGCTCGTGCTCGTCGGGCGCGACCCCGAGGATGAGCTCGCCGCCGAGGGCCATGCTCTGCACCGTAGCGGCCGAGCCGCCGCGGCAGAGCGCGCAGCCGTGCCGCCGGCGGGCGTGTTCCGGACGATGTGGCACCACCGCGGCGTGCTCGCCCGTCTCGGCGTGTCGGCCGCAACGCTGTCGGCGATGCGGCAGGCGCGCGTCTACCTGTTGCCGTTGTGGGGCGTCTCACTCCAACTGGATGCCGGGGTCATCGCTCTGATCGTCGGGCTCACCGGCGCGCTCGAGTTCGCCCTGTTCTACTCCAGCGGCCAGATCATGGACCGCTGGGGACGCCTGTGGGCGTGCCTGCCCTCGATGCTGATCATGGGTTCCGCATTCTTCGGGCTCGCCTTCACGCATGACGTGCCGAACGCGACCGGGTGGTTCATCGCGGGAGCGGTGCTGGTCGGCGTCGGCAACGGCCTGTCGGCGGGCATCTCGATGACCCTCGGCGCCGACGTCGCGCCACGACCCGAGCCGGCCGCGTTCCTGGGATCGTGGCGCACGCTCACGGATGCCGGTGGTGCGGCCGCACCGCTGCTCATCGCCGGCTTGTCCGCCGCCGTATCGCTGCCGTTCGCCACCGCGGTCATCGGCGTCGTCGGACTCGTGGGGGCCTTGGGATTCTGGCGGTACGTGCCACGGTACGTCCCGCACGCCGGCTGAACCGCCGGCCGGCAGTCGCGACATACGGACGGATCATTTACAGCGCCGTCGCCACCGTGACCTGCGTGGGTGCGACCGTCAGTCCGGCGAGCCCATCGCGCAGCACCTGGACGGCAGCGCCCGTGTTGTGGGCGGCGAGCGCCTCGCGCGACGCCCACCGCTCGACGATGACGAACGTGCCGTCGTCGGCGAGGTGGGGATCGTACTGCCGGCATCCGTCCTCGGCCCGGATGCCGGCCACAGCGGCCTGCACTGCCGCCACCGCGGCATCCACCCGCTCCCGGTCGGGATGGACGCGCGCGACGACCGTGACCTCGGCCCCGCTCACGCCTCGTTCCCCCACACCATGGTCGCGAACGTCTCGACGTGCTCGAGCTTCTTGCGCTGCTGCTCGATCGTGAGCGGCGCGGCCACATAGTGGATCGGCTGGAAGCCGCGGTGCGGCAGCAGCCCGATGCGGTCGTAGTCGTGCTGCTCGATCGCCAGGTCGAGGCGTGACATCACGGTGTCGATGTCTTCGAGCTCGGCATTGAACGCGTCGACGATGCCGAGTCCGAGCTGCTTCTCATCGGGCACCAGCTGCGGCAGGTTCTGCGCGACCGCGGCATCGGTGTGGAACGGGAAGGTGAACTTGTCGTACTCGGCGGCGAACAGCTTCTCGGCCCGCGCGACGTCGACCGGCTGGTCGAGATGGTCACCCCACCCGATCGTGAGGGCGATCTTCTGATCTTCGTCGCGGTCGAGGCCGGCCACCACCGCGTTGTCGATCTGCAGTGCGTCCTCGAACGACAGCTCACCCACCTCCGCACCGGCCAAGTAGGCCGAGTAGTCGGGGTTGTCGAACTGCACGAACTTCACGCCGATCTCGAACAGCAGCTCGACCTCGTCGCGCAGCAGCTCGGCGATCGCGTCGCCCAGTGCGGCCGCGCCGGGATACGCGCGGACGGTCGTGTCGGAGTATGTGTGCGCGGCGATGTGCGATGCCGACGGCAGCTTCACCTTGATCGGGAAGCCGGTGTTCTCGAGCAGGAACCGCGCGCCGTCCGTCGCGATCGGCTTCTTCTGCTTGAGAGGCCCTTCGACCGTCCAGATCCCCAGGCCCTCGGGCGTCTTGGCGTCGGGTATGCGCGCGAAGCCGCCGACCGACTGCAGCACAGCGCTGCGGTAGTCGCCGTCGCGGAAGTTGCCGTCCGAGAGGCACGACAGCGTCAGGTGCCGCTGGTAGGTCAGGAAATCGAGGATCGCCTCGTCCTCGACGTCGCGCCGCTCTTCGGCCGTGATCTCGCCGGCGCGGAAGCGGTGGCGCGCCTCCTGGATCCTCTCGGGCCGGACGTTGTCGCCGTGGTTGTCGATGCGATACGAGAACAGATTCGCCATGCTTCAGTCCTTTTCGATGGATGCCGCTTCGCGGGCGCCGGCCCACTCGGCGAAGTCGGTTTCGTACCCGAGCTCGGTGAGGATCAGCTGCGCGATCGCCTCGTCCTCGCCGGGCGTGCCGCCCGAGACGCCGACGCCGCCGACGAACTCGCCCTCGCGCTTGAGGGTGACGCCGCCGCCTGTCGCGACGATCGGGAACTGGCCCATGTCGCCGACCTTGCCGAAGAACACCGGGTCGGACTGCGACCAGCCCTTCAGCATGCCCGAGGGGCGCTGCATGACCGCCGAGGTGTACGCCTTCGACAGCGCGATGAGCGGCGTCATCGGGCGCGCCCCGTCGAAGCGGCGGATGCTCACGACGAAGCCGCCCGAGTCGACGACGGCGATCGACAGGCCCTTGCCCAGCCGCAGCGCCTCGCGTTCGGCGACCTCCATGATCTTCTCTGCGTCATCCTGCTGCACGTTCTTCGGCATGTCAGTTCCCTTCCAACTCGTCGACGAGCTTCTTCACAGCGGCGTTGAACAGGTCCGGCCGCTCCCAGTACATGGAGTGCGGGGCACCGGGCACGATCTCCAGCAGCGAGCCCGAGACGAGCTCGTGCGCCTTGGTCACGGTGGCCGGGCTCAGCACGGCGTCCTTCTCCCCCGCGAGGAACGCGATGCCGAATGCGGCGGCGGCGATCTGCTCGATCGACGGTCCGTCGCTCGAGAGGTTTCGCAGATCCTGCATGCGGGCCTTGTTGAAGGTGCCCATCTGCGTGAAGAGGAATGTCTTGGCGGCCTCGTCCTCGCGGAACCGGGTGGTGAGCAGTCGGTCGATGACCGGCAGCTTCTCTGCCTCTGCCCGGTCTGCGGTGACCAACGGCGTGATCTCGGGGTGATCGATGCCGCCCAGCGAGTGGGCCAGGATGACGCCGCGGATGCGGTCGGCCACCCGGAGTGCCGCTTTCAGCGCTGCGGCCGCGCCGATGGACTGGCCGAGCAGCACCGCGTCGTGCAGATCGGCATCCTCGATGACGGCGACGATGTCGCCGGGGAAGCTCCGGCTGTCGTACGTCTCGTCCTTGTCGGAGTTGCCGAAGCCGCGCAGATCGAGCGTGACGACGGTGTGATGCTCGCGCAGCGCGACGACCTGCTGCCACCAGGCGGCGTGGTGCCCGCCCGAGCCGTGCACGAACAGCACGGGCGATCCGGAGCCGTGCACCTCGTAGTAGATCTTGGTGCCGTCGTTGTCGACGATGGGCATGGGTCCCTCCTCAGGGCGTGGGTGTCGACGCCGGTCGGGGCCGGCGCGGGAGTGTGTGCCTCAGGCGGGACGCTTGCCGTGGAAGACGAGCTCGATCATCGTGTGGTCGGGGTCGTGGATGTAGCAGAACTTCGACTGGTTCTCGGGGCGCTCGACGGGTCGGGTGTGGCGGATGCCGAGGCTGTCGAGGTGGCCGAGGAAACCGTCCCAGTCCTCCACCTCCATGGCGAAGTGGTACGGCGCCATGCGGTCCATCTCCTCGACCGGGGTGAAGTGCAGGTCGAAGCGGCCCTTGGTCATCAGCACCACGCGGGTGTTGCTCTTGGGCATGACCCGCTTGAGGCCGAAGACCTTCGTGTACCACTCGACCGTGCGGTCGATGTTGGTCGTCGGGAAGTTCACATGGTGGATGTACTTCGGCTCGATGCTGCGGCCCTGGTCGTCGAACTTGGGCTCGGGCAGCGCGAAGCCCTTGGCCACGTCGGTCGGGCCGGCGGTCGTGTCGGTGGTGCTCATCGCGGCATCCTTTCTGTTGGTTCGTTGTCGCGCCCCTCGGCGACGACGCGGTTGGTGAGTGTGCCGATGCCCGAGATGTCGATGTCGATGACGTCGCCGACGGCCATGGGCGTGTTGCCGTCGGCGCCCATCCACAGGACATCGCCGGGCTGGAGGGTGATGTACTTCGTCATCTCGACGATGAAGTCGTACGGGTCGAAGATCATGTCGCCGGTGGCGAAGGTCGCGTCGACGACGCCGTTGCGGCGGACGGTGGTCGTGGATGCCAGGGGGTCGACGTCGGTCGAGATCCACGGCCCCATGGGCTTGAAGGTGTCGGCGTTCTTGGCCCGGTAGAACGTGCGATCGGCATGCTGCCATTCGCGCGCCGAGACGTCATTGCCGATCGTCCAGCCGAACACGGCCGCCTGCGCCTGCTCGCGTGTCGCATGCTTGAGCGTCGTGCCGATCACGGCGACGACCTCGGCCTCGGTCTCGAACCGGCCCTCGACGCCGGCCGGCTTCACGATGGCGGCATCGTGGCCCACCAGGGCGCTCTGCGCGCGGTAGCCGACCTCGGGCCGGTCGCCGACCTTCACCGGGTCGTACCCGAGCTCTTCGTGATGGCGGTTGTGCGCCTTGTAGTTGAACCCGGCGGCGTAGAACGTCGGCGGCACGACGGGCGGCAGCAGGACGACGTCGGCGAGTGGATGCCGGAGCCCGCGCTCGTGGGCGAGCCACGGCGCCGCCGAGATCTCGATGACCTCACCCTGCTCGACGATCGCGAAGAACTCGCGTCCGTCTCGCGCACACCGGGCGTACCGCATCGTGGTCCTCTGTCTTCTGCGAGATCAGCGCAGCTTGTGGCTGACGCGCTTGGTGATGAGATACGCCTGCACGCCCTCGGGGCCGGACTCGCGGCCGAGGCCGGATTCCTTGACGCCGCCCGATGGGGCCTCGGTGACCGAGCCGCCGCAGTGATTGATGGAGAGGATGCCGGCTTCGAAGCCGCGCGCGAGGATGTCGGCCGTCGACGCCGACTCGGTGAACCCGTAGGCGGCCAGGCCGAACGGCAGCGAGTTGGCGATGCGGATCGCCTCGTCGAGGTCGGTGAAGGTGGTGATCGGCGCGATGGGACCGAACGGCTCTTCGGACATCACCTCCGCATCCAGCGGGACGCCCGTGAGGATCGTGGGCGCGTAGTAGTAGCCGCCCTCGGCGCGCCCCTCACCACTGAGCCGTTCGCCGCCGAAGGCGACCGTCGCGCCGTGAGCCACGGCATCCTGCACCAGATGCTCAGTCGCCTCGACGCGCTTCTCGTTGATGAGCGGACCCATCGTGACGCCTTCGGCGAGAGGCTCGCCGACGACGAGCTCGGCCGCGAGCCGCACCAGCTCCGCGGTGAACTCGGCGGCGATCGACTCGTGCACGAAGATGCGGCTGGGCGACGTGCAGACCTGGCCGGCGTTGGCCCACTTCGCCGCCGACGTGCGCCGTGCGGCCTGGACCGGGTCGGCGTCGGCCGCGATGATGACGGGTGCGTGGCCGCCGAGTTCCATGATGGTGGGCTTCATCAGGGCACCGGCGCGGGCGTTCAGCTGTTTGCCGACGGGCACCGAGCCGGTGAAGGCGATCAGGCGGGTGGCGGGCGAGTCGATGAGGTGCTCACTGGTCTCGGCGCCGCGGCCGAAGACGAGGTTGAGCACGCCCTTCGGCAGGCCCGCATCGTGGAACACCTCGGCGAGGGCGCAGACGGTTGCCGGCACCTCCTGCGACGCCTTGATCACGAGGGCGCAGCCGGCCGAGATCGCGGCCGACATCTTGCGCATCGGAGATCCGGCCGGGAAGTTCCAGGGCACGATCGCCCCCACGACGCCGACGGGCTCGTAGCGCACCGTGAGCGACGTGTCGACGTCGGTCGGGATGATCCGGCCGTAGAGGCGGCGGGACTCCTGCGCGCACCACTCGAGGGTGCCCGAGACGCGCGTGACCTCGGTCACGGCATCCTTCAGCGGCTTGCCCTGCTCGATCGCCATGAGCCGGCCGATCTCGGGGGCACGCTCGCGCAGCAGCGCGACGGCCTTCAGGAGGATGCGGCTCTTCTCGAACGCCGAAGTGTCGCGCCACAGCGGGAACGCGCGCTCGGCGGCGGCGAGTGCGTCGTCGAGGTCGCTCGTCTCGGCGCGCGGAACCTGTCCGATGACCTCGTTCGTGGCGGGGTTCAGCACGTCGAAGACGCGGCCGGCGGCGCCGGTGCGCCACTCGCCGTCGATGTAGAGGCCGAGTCGGGCCGTGGCGTAGATCTCGGCCGCGGTGCTGGGTGCTTCAGTGAGGATGGTCATGGCAGAGCCGTTCCTTCCGACGTGTTGGGTGCGGGGGTGTCGCGGTTGGTCTCGAGCACCCAGATGTGATGCGGCGGGGTCTCGGCGTGGACGTTGGGCCCGTAGGTGTCGTCGACACGGTCCATGTCGGCGGCGTACTCGACGCGGCCGCCCGCCGGATTGTGGATGAAGCGGAAGACGTTCGATCCCACCGTGTGCCGTCCGAGCCGGCGCGCCTCGCGCCAGCCCTTCTGGATCATGTGGTTGCCGCCCTCGATGACATCGTCGAAGCCGGACACCTCGTACGAGGTGTGGTTCGTGCCCGCGCGGTCGGGACGGTGGCACAGCAGGAAGTTGTGCTGGTCGTCGTCGCCCTCGACCTGCATGAACACGCCCATCGGCTCGACGATGTCGGTCGCACGGAAGTTGAGGCGGTTCAGGTAGAAGTCGACGGCCTCGTGCCGGCCCTCCTTGGGGATGTTGAGCGCGACGTGGCAGATGCGGATCGGCGTGATGTCGGTGATCTCGGTGTGCGGCTGGTTCCAGCGCTCGACCCGGCCCGAGCTGTTGTACTTGCGCGGGTCGTAGTTCAGCTGCACCGGGTCGGTCAGGGCGAGACCGAGTCCGAATCCGGTCTCGTCGTAGGTGTGGGCGACACCATCCTGGTCCACGTCGACTTCGCGGTCGGTCCGAAGGTTTTCGACGAGGGCATCGAGCGCGGCCTGCGAGTCGACTCCCCACACGACCTCGCGGATGCCGGGGGTCGCCTCGACGGATGCCGGGAGCGTCGGGTCGTCGTTCCGCTTGAGTACGAGGCGCTGCTTCACCTGCGTGGTCAGGACGACGCGGTCCTCGGTGTGCTCGACGAGCTCGAGGCCGAAGTCGACGAAGAAGCGCGCGCACT
The DNA here is from genome assembly GCF_014197265.1 of Microbacterium invictum. NCBI lineage: Bacteria > Bacillati > Actinomycetota > Actinomycetes > Micrococcales > Microbacteriaceae > Microbacterium > Microbacterium invictum. The sequence continues at coordinate 2,463,630 of NZ_JACIFH010000001.1, forward strand.
CATCGAGGTCGTCGACGCCGTAGACGACGGACTCGATGCGTTCGATGGACATGATGCTGTGCCTCTCTCAGCGAAGGGGGGACGGTTCGGGGCGCGCCCGGTCGGCACCCGTGCCGGCCATCACCGTCGAGTCTGCGGCGCTGGCCACCGGTTCGGGACCCTCCGCTGCGAACGATGTGCTTGCGCGGTCTGCAATCAGCCCCGAGCGGATGCGATCGAGCACCTCGATGGCCTGTCCGGGTGAGTTGCCGGCCGGATCGTCGCCGCCCGCCCAGGCATGCGCGATGAGATCCGCCCACGACGCACGGAGGCGCTCGATGGTCTGGTCGGCGAGGCCGGTCGACGCGATACGGATGGCGCGGCCGTCGACGTCGTCTCGTCGTGACGTGATGTAGCCGCGACCGCGCAGCTCGCGCAGCGCCGTGCTGACGTTCGCCCGCTGCAGCCCGCTGCCGTCGGCGATATCGGATGCGGAGCACTCCGGGTGGTTGTGCACGTACCTCATGACCTGACCCTGGGTCTGGGTGAGCGGCACCACCGGAGTGGTCTGGACGGCCCGCAGCTGGATCTCGCGGGCGACGTCGATGACGAGTTCGGCGAGCAGACGGAACTCCGGAGCGGCCGATCCGTCGTCGGGTACGTCGCTCCTTCGGGCGTCTTTGCTCATTTGATTATCAAAACATAATCATCATCCGATGGCAAGTGACCGTCGGATGACCGCGGTGGCCCATCAGCGGGCGGGTGCGGCGGCCCGTCAGCGGGCGGGCGCGGTGCGGCTGCGGAACCAGGCCGTCATGAAATCGAGGAAGATGCGCACCCGCTCGGGCGTGCGGCCACCGGGTCCGTGCACGGCGTAGAGGGCACGTGCCGGCGGCTGGTAGTGCGGCAGCACCTCGATGAGGTCGCCGGCTGCCAGCCGGGCCGCGGCCGGGCGCCGCGGGATGAGGGCGACGCCGCACCCCTGCTCGACGAGCTTCTCGATCACGAGGTAGGAGTTGGCCACCACCGTCGGATCCTGCACCTTGTGATGGATCGTGTCGGCACCCTCGCCCAGCCGCCACACCGGATCGTTCGGGTGCATCAGACAGTCGTGCTCGCCGAGGTCGGCGACCGTCTCGGGCGTGCCCTTGCGGCGCACGTAGTCGGCGGACGCCGCGAGGACGAACGGCAGCTCCGACACCCGGCGGATCAGCACGTTGGAATCGCGCAGATCGCGGGTGTGGAATGCCACGTCGTACCCGCGATCGAGGAAGTCGTAGTTGCGATCCGACATGCCGCCGAGTTCGAAGCGGACGGTGATCTTCGGATGCTCCCGCACGAACGCCGCGATCGCGTCGCCCACCTCGAGCGTGCCGATCCATTTCGGGCAGATGATCGAGAGCGTCCCCTCGGGGGCGTCCTGCGAGCCGGAGAGCGAGGCATCCTCATCATCGATCTCGTCGAGGATGCGCCCGGCGAACTCGGCGTACCGGCGGCCCGCGTCGGTGAGACTGACCGAACGCGCGGTGCGGTTGACGAGGCGGACGCCCACCTGGCGCTCGAGATCGGCGACGTGCCGCGACACGAGCGATCCTGAGATCGCGAGTTCGCGCGCCGCCGCGCTGAAGCTCGACGACTTCGCCACGGTGACGAAGGTCCTCATCACGACAAGTCGGTCCATCGGCTCTGGTCTCCTTCGCCCGGATGTCGCCGCCGGGGAGCGGCGCGCGGTGACGATTCTATGCGCGAGCGCGAAGCCCCATGTCGTCGGGTGAGGTCACACCTCCGGAACGATCCCCTCGGCGAGCGCTTTCGCGAACGAGACGCGCACGGCTCGACGGCCCTCCCGACCCTCGGGGTGCTCGGCCGGCGTGGCTCCGAGCAGCTTGCGGGTGTACGGATGCTGCGGATGCTCGAAGACCTGCTCGGCGTCGCCCGATTCGACCAGTTCGCCCAGGCGCATCACGGCGATGCGGTCGGAGATGTGCCGCACGATCTCGAGGTTGTGACCGATGAACAGGTAGCTCATGTCGGTTTCGAGCTGCAGATCGACGAGGAGGTCGAGGATCTGGTTCTGTGTCGACAGGTCGAGCGCGCTGAGTGCCTCGTCGCACACGACCAGTCGTGGCTTGAGCACGAGAGCACGCGCGATCGCGACCCGCTGCTGCTGCCCGCCCGACAGCTCGCTCGGATACCTGTCCAAGTGCGCGCGGGTGAGGCCCACGTGATCGAATGTCTCGGCGGCGAGGCGGGCGCGGTCGGCCCGGTCTCCCAGCCCATGGCGCTTGAGCGCCGCCGTGACGGCCATCGAGACCGGCTGCCTCGGATTGAGTGACATCGACGGGTCCTGGAACACGGCCTGCACGTCACGACGGTAGGCCAGCGGGGTGCGGTGGCCGAACGCGCTCAGGTCGCGTCCGTCGAAACGGATCGACCCCGCAGAGGGGGCGATCAGCCGCAGGATCGCACGGCCCACGGTCGACTTGCCCGAACCCGACTCGCCGACCAGACCCAGAGTCTCTCCGGGTTTGATGTGGAACGTGACATCCTCGACGACATTGCGCCGCGCATGGCGGAAGACGTTGCGCGCTTCGTAGCTGATCGACAGTCGATCGACGACGAGCAGCGCCTCGGCCGTCTCGCGGGGATGTGCTCCGGTGTCGGGCGAGCTCACCTTCGTCGTCATCGCGCCACCTCCTTCGTCGGGCGTGGGCGTCTCGCCCGTGCCGCCAGCAGCGACTTGGTGTAGGAATCCTGAGGTGCGTCGAACAGGGCGGCGGCCGTCTCGGTCACTTCCACCAGTTCGCCGTTGTACATCACAGCCGCGCGATCGCATGCCTCGGCCACGACCCCCATGTCGTGGGTGATCAGCAGGATCGCCATGCCGTACTCGTCGCGCAGGTCCAGCAGCAGATCGAGCACCTGAGCCTGCGTCGTGACGTCCAGGGCGCTGGTGGCCTCGTCGGCGACCATCAGCTGCGGCTGCGAGGCGAGGGCAATGGCGATCGCCACGCGCTGGGCCATACCGCCGGAGAACTGATGGGGGTAGTGCGTCAACCGCGACTCGGCGTCCTTCACGCCCACGCGATCGAGCAGCTCGATGGAGCGCGTGCGGATCTCGGCCTTCGACAGGTCGAAATGTGCTCGCAGCGGCTCGCCGAGCTGCTTGCCGATGGTGTGCACCGGCGAGAGCGCCGCCATAGGGTCCTGGAAGACCGCGGCCATGACATTGCCCCGCACACCGCGCAGTTCCTTCTCTGGCTTGCCGGCGAGCTCCTGACCTTCGAGCAGGATTGAGCCGTGCGAGACACCGATGCCCGGCGCGAGCAGCCCCAGCACCGCGCGAGCGAGCGTCGACTTACCCGACCCGGACTCACCGATCAGCCCGACGATCTCGCCGCGCCGGATGTTCAGCGACGCGCCTTTGACGAGCTCGATGGTGCCCTTCTCCACACTCTGGAACTCGATGTGCAGATCGCGGATCTCGAGGATGTTCGCCGAGTCGAAGGGCGCACCATCGGCATCCACCTCATCGCGGACGATGGGCGCGACGACGACCCCCTCCGGCGTGCCGACCGGGGACGTCGTCGACACGAAGCCGCCGGCCTCGGCCGCGGCGACGGCCGCCGCCGCGGGAGCCTCGTCCGCTGCGACACGGGCGACGTCGTCGGCGATCTTGATGGGGCGACGGAAGAGCTTGCGCCGCCCGACGCCAAGGGCCTCGTTGAGGCCGTCGCCGATGGTGTTGAATGCGAGCACGGTGCACACGATCACGACACCCGGCGGGATGGCCATGAACGGCTGCAACGCGAGCTTGGCTGCGGCAACGCCCAGCAATCCGCCCCAGGACGGCACCGCGGATTCCAGCCCGATCCCCAAGAAGCTCAGCGCGGACTCGATGATGATAGCTGTGCCGGTCATGATCGCCGCCTGCACGATGAGGGGCGAGGCGAGGTTCGGGAGCACCTGGCCGAACACGATCGACCGTTCCCGCAGCCCGCTCACACGCGCCGCGTCGACATAGAGCTTGTTGCGCTCGGCCATCGTGATGGCGCGCGCCATGCGGGCGAAGTTCATGCAGAACATGAGGCCGATCGCCAGCAGCACGGGCCCCAGACCACGGCCGAGGATCGAGATCACCGCGAACGCCACGAGGATGCCGGGCATGGCGTCGAAGACGTCGACAAAGCGCGTGCCGATGCGGTCGGTCCAGCCTCCGCGGAACCCGAGGAGCAAGCCGATCGGCACGCCGATGAGCATGGCGACCATCACCGCACCGAACCCGACGGCGAGCGCGACGCGCGCCCCGTAGATGATGCGGCTGAGGATGTCGCGGCCGTTCTCGTCCGTGCCGAGCCAGTGCTCGGCAGTGGGCCCCTGGAGCACACTCGTGAAGTCGTTCTCGAGCGGATCGTAGGGTGCCAGCCACGGAGCGAAGATCGCCCACGCGACCACGACCAGCAGCCAGGCGAAGGCGATGACGGTGAGCGGCTGCCGCAGCAGCCGCCGCACGACCTTCGCGCCCTGCTTGTGCCCGGACGTCTTCGTCTTGATGGCGACGGTGCTGCCGTATTGCGATTCGGTCATGCCGGGCGCGCCTTCGGATTGATGAGTCCGTACGAGATGTCGAGGACCATGTTGACGATGATGACGATCACGCCGACGACCAGCGCGACGCCCTGGACGACGGGGAAGTCCTTGGCCAGCACGCTCTGCAGCATCAGTGTGCCTATGCCCGGGAAGCTGAACACCTTCTCCATGACCAGGCTCACGCCGATCAGCACGCCCACTGCCAGTCCCACGGCCGCCAGCGCCGGTACGAGCGCATTCTTGAATGCGTAGGTCCACAGGATCCGCCGACGATCGACGCCGGCCGCCACGAGCGTGTCGATGTAGCGAGAGCCGAGCGCCGCGGCCACCGCGGTGCGGGTCTGGCGGGCGATGAGCGCGGAGGTTCCCACCCCGAGCGCGATGGCCGGGAGGATGAGACCGGCAAGCCACCTGCCGACGTCCTGCGACGGCGGCGTCCACGCGAGCACCGGCGCGACCTGCAGCTGGATGACGAAGACGACGACGAGGATCTGGCCGAGCCAGAACTCGGGCACCGACTGCATGAACGCTGTGATCCCGGTCACCGCCCGGTCGCGCGGCTGGCCGGCCTTGATCCCCGCGAAGATGCCGAGACCCATGCCGAGGATGACGGCGACGACCAGACCACCGACCACGAGCGACAGCGTCGCGGGCAGTCGCTGCGTGATGAGGTCGGTCACCGCCTGCCCCGACAGCAGCGACGTGCCGAGATCTCCCTGCAGCGCGGCTGCGTACCAGTCGAACAGGCGTGTGAAGAAGGGCTTGTCGAGGCCAAGGTGCGCTTCCAGTTCGGCGATCGCCGCCGGTGTCGCCGCCGCATCTCCGAGGATGGCGGCCGCGACGCTGCCCGGCACCAGATAGGTGAGCGAGAAGACCAGCAGCGAGACGATCAGAAGCTGCGGCACAGCCAGAAGGAGGCGGTAGCCGATGAGCTTCAGCATCTGGGGCCCCCGGGTGGTGGCATTCGCCGTGGCATGGTGGCGCTCTCTCCTTCGACGGTGAAAAGTGTCTTCCCGCGGTGCCGCTCGGGCGCGGCACCGCGGGAGCTACGGTCAGTCGGCCGTAACGGGATAGATGGAACGGTAGTCGATCAGGTTGATCATGAAGGGCTGGTGCGGAGCCGGCTGCACGCCGGCGACCGTATCGGTGTTCCAGCCGATCGTCTGCCCGCCGACGACGAACCCGCACGCGAGTGCCTCGTCGTCGATGATGATCTTCATGACCTCCTGCCAGAGGGCGTCGGCCTCGTCGGAGGAGCCGGCGGCCTTGGCTGCGTCGGCTGCGGCCTTCAGCTCCGCGCTCTCGTAGCCGGAGGGGTTCTGCCGTGCGGAGCCGGCGAACCAGCTCTGGTACCAGTCGTAGGGCGTGATCTCCTGGTTCTGGCCGACGCCCAGGCCATACTGGCCCGAGTTCCAAGTCGACTGGAAGTCGGGGACCGGCAGATCCTGCACCGTGATGTTCACGCCGTCGAGCTGGTTCATGTTGTCGGCGAAGAACTCGAGTTGCCCCTTCAAGAAGGGTGCAGCCGGGAACGTGCCCTCGACCGTGGCGCCATCGAGAAGCGACTGCGCCCCGTCGAGATCGAAGTCGTAGCCGACGATATCGGCGTTATAGCCGGGCTCACCCTCGACGAAATGCTGGTTCGGGGTGTCGAGCGTGTCTGCCGCGAACTGCGCGTATCCTTCACGGTCGAGCGACATGCACAGCGCCTTGCGGACGTCGACGTCACCGAATTCGCCATCGGGCGCGCGGTCGAAATAGACGACGTTGTTGCGGACGGCTGCGTAGTCGTACGAGTCGATGTTGGCGACCCCGTCGATGCGAGGCTGCTGGTCGAGTTCCACATCGGTGACGTGCAGTTCGCTACCGAGCAGGCCGGCGACGGCCGAAGTGTCATCGGCGATGGAGTAGAGCTCGACGTTCTCGAAGTGGACCGGCTCGCCCCAATATGCCTCGTTGAGCGTGAACGCCGCCTTCGTGCCCTCGACCGAGTTTCCGGCGTCGTACTTCCAGGGCCCCGTGCCGACCGGCTCGGTCACCACGGTGCCGTCGGCGATCGCCGTCGGGCTGGCGATGAGCACGTTGTTGCGAGTGAGCATGGTGAGGAACGTCGGCGACGGGAAGGCGAAGTTGACCTTCGCCGTGAATTCGTCGACGATGTCGACCGACTCGACGGCCTGGAGCGGACCCGAGTATGCCCCCGGGTTGTCACGGACGTACTCGAGGTTCGCCTTTACGGCCTCGGCGTTGAAAGGCGTTCCGTCGTGGAAGGTGACGTCATCGCGCAGCGTGAGGGTCAGCGCCATCGGCTCCTCGACCCACTCGGTGGCCAGGTTGGGCAGAATCTCGTTGTCCTCGCCCAGGAGCACGAGTGACTCGTAGGGGACGTAATAGTAGCCGGGCTCGATCCGGGCTCCCGGCGCCCAGGTGCTCGGTGCGGAACCCCAGTTGATCCGCAGCGTGCCGGTCGGTTCGCTCGGTGGACCCGAGGTCGTGCCGTCGTCGGTGGGCGCGGGCTCTTCGCCGCTCCCGGAACAGCCGGTGAGCATCACACCGGCGATGACCAATGGGGCCATCACCTTGATCCATCTGTTCTTCGTCGCCATGAGACGCCTCCTCGCGTCGATCCGAGTGCAGCGATGCACTCGGCACTGTCTGTCAGGTCACCCCAGTAGGTGCTCGGGTCCTGCAACGGTACATACGTGCTGCCCGCCGGACCCAGCCCCCAACCGGCAAGCTAACCGTGCATGATCTGCGGGGTGCCCCGCCGGTGCCGGATGCCGGTGGTGATCACGAGTTCGCCTGCCATGCGGGCAAGCCCCGCGCCTCATACATCGCGACCAGCTCGGGGAACGGGATCACCCCATGCGCGTCGGCCCATGCCTGCCAGGCGGTGGCGAGCTCGGCGACCAGCTCGGCGCGCTCTGCGGCGAGGTCGCGCCGCTCGGCACGATCGATGTCGAGGTCATAGAGCTCCCACGCCATGCCGACCTCGCGGACCAGCTTGAACCGGCCGCGCCGGATCGCGGCATTGCCGATGTGCTCCCAGCACAGGTCGCGCTCCGGCATCCGCTCGCCGCGGAGCATGCCGACCAAGCTCACGCCGGTGACCGCCTCAGGCAGCGAACCGTCGGTCGCCTCGAGCACCGTGGGAAGCAGGTCTGTGACGTGCGCAGGGTCGTGGACGACATCGCCGCCGCCGACGCCACCGGCGGGCCAGCTCACGATGAGCGGGGCCGCGATGCCGCCCTCGTGGACCCAGGACTTGTACAGCCGGAACGGCGTGTTCGAGAGGTGCGCCCAAGCGCGCCCGTAGCTCGCGTAGGTGTCTTCGCCGCCGGGAAGGATCGAGGGGTCGTTGCCGATCGCCACGGGTCGTCCGTCGCGGGTGCTGTCGGGCGTGACGTGCGGTGCGAAGCGTCGCCCGATCGGGATCTCCATGGCTTCGGCGCCGTTGTCACTGAGGAAGAGGATGAGGGTGTTGTCATAGGTGCCGGCGGCATCCAATTCTGCCAGCACACGTCCTACGGCACGATCCATCGCCACGACCTGGGCCGCGTAGACCTCCATCCGGCTGGCCTGCCAGTCGGGCTGTTCGGCGTCTTCCCATGCCGGAACCTCCTGGTCACGCGGGGCCGGATGGATCTGGGTCGGGAAGAGCCCCAGCTCGGTCTGCCGTGCGCTGCGCTGCGTGCGGAGTGCGTCCCAACCTGCCGCGTAGCGGCCGGCGTGCGTCGCGATGTCTTCCTCGAACGCCTGCAGCGGCCAATGTGGCGCGGTCAGGGCGAGGTATAGGCAGTACGGCTGCCGCTGGGCCGTCTGCTGCCGCACGAAATCGGCCGCGTGATCGGCCAGCGCGTCGGTGAGATAGAAATCGGCCCGCTGCGCGTCGGCCTCGGCATCCGCTTCTCCGGCACGGAACGCCTTCGGATTGAAATAGCTCGTGCCGCCGCCGAGTATGCCGTAGAAGTCATCGAAGCCACGCCGGGTCGGCCAGGTCTCATCGGGCTCGGTTACCTCGCTCGACAGGTGCCACTTGCCCGTGAGCGACGTCACGTACCCGGCGTCGCGCAGCAGCGACCCGAGCGTCGGAACATCGGGATCGAGCGAGCCGCGGTACCCGACGGGCCGGGTGAGCACGCCGATCCCCACCTCGTGCGACGGTCTGCCGGTCAGCAACGACGCCCGTGTCGGACTGCATCGCGGGGTGGTGTAGAAGCTGCTGAAGCGGGTGCCGCGTTCGGCCAGCCGATCGAGGTTCGGAGTCGGGATCTCCCCTCCATACGCCGCGAGGTCCGAGAAGCCGAGGTCGTCGACGAGGATCACGATCACGTCGGGTCGGGCGGGCGGGCTGGCAAGCGGCGTCATCGCAGTTCCTTGCGGGTCATTGGCGGGATCCAACCAGTCTGACGTGGTCGAGGTCACTCCTGATGCACACCAAGAATGCAGGCGGCACGATGGAGAGCCGAGAGGGTCGCGACTCCTCCCGGCTCTCGTCAGCGCTGTGTCATCCGGCAGTGGACATGGTCAGCCCGCGGTTGCCCGAACCCTCGGTGGTGTCCGAGAACGGGCGCGGGATGACGGTGGCGCGCACCCGTGTCTGGGCGTGCCGCTCGTAGAACGGACTGTCGACACTTCCCGCGGGCTCACCCCAGATGAGTTCGACCTCGTCGCCCGCTTGCACGTCTTCGTCGATCGAGCCCAGCGAGATCCAGCTGCGCGTGTTCGAGGAGTAGATCGTGAGGTTCATGTTGCCGACGTGGGCTCCGGCCTTGTCGAGACGATCGAACTGACACGCGGTGTAGGTCGCGAACGGCATCTCCAGGTACTTGCTGCGCGCTGCCCCGCGGTCGTACATGCTCGCGAAGATGCCGGCCACATCGTCCTTGTTCCACTCCACCCATGCCTTGCGGCGGTGGGGGTCGCCCTGGCGCGCCTCGAGCGCCGCGCGCCCGATGAAGTCGTGGTCGAACTTCGCGATGTGCGTGTAGCCGAGGTCCCACGGGGTGACGTAGTAGTCCTCGATGCGCTCGGCGACGAAGCTGCCCGCCAGAGCGAGAGTGCCTTCGAACGACCGGGCGTTCTGCCATTCGCGGAACGGCTTCATCTCGGGCTGCGAGTAGACGGCCGGGAGGGTGTTCGCGATCCAGCCCGACTCGGTGGCCACCGATGCGTATGCCCGGCCGCCGATCTGGGTGATGCCGAACTCCGCCCCGGCCTCGAGCAGGGTCTCGCGCACGCCCTCGAGCTCGGAGTACGGTCCGAAGAACTCGAGCCCGGGGAAACCCGACATGCGGTGGTTCAGCGCCGTGGCCTCGTACTTCCCGATCTTGAACCTTCCCATGTGGAAGAACTTGATCTCGGGCATGGGGCCGCCGTTGACCTTCTCGAAGATCTCCCCAGCCGTCGGGCCCTGCAGCTGAAGGCGGTACAGCTCGCGGGTCCCCGTCGGATTCATGACAAGACGCTCGTCCTTACGGACCTCGACGTTCCAGCCGCCGGTCTCGGCGTGGAACTGCACCCAGTTCAGCGCCGGCGGGCGACCGACGATCCGCACCAGGTTCTCGCCGAGGCAGAACAGGATGGCATCGCCGACCATGTTGCCGTCATGGCCGACGGCGATGAGCTGCTTCGCCTTCATCGGGCCGAAGTTGCGGAAGCTGTTCGCGCCGAGGTGCTCCAGAAGTCGGAAGACGTCGGGGCCTTCGACGATGAGGTCGGGCATGTGGAGCGACAGGTCCATCAGCGCCGCCGTCGTGCGCCAGGACTCCTGCTCGTCGCGCCAGTTCGTGAACTCGGGCTTGACCGGGAACACATACGCGCCGGAGCGACCGCTGCGCAGCAGCTGCAGGGGTCCGCCGACTCGCTGGATCTCATCTTCGAGGCTTGCCATCTTTCGTCCTTTCAGGCTGTCTCCGCTGCTCTGCGGAACGATTCGACTGTATCAGTTCCCTGAAACATTGGCAGTGGTAACCATATATTTGCGATCCGCTCATAGATTGCAGGTTCGTGCAAGAATGGGCCGATCCCGCGACGAACGAGAGGCAGCGGATGCCGAAAGACGACACGCCGGACTGGCAGAGCGGTCTGCCGTTCACCCTGTGGCGGACTCAGCACGCCGTCCATCGTCGCGTGCAGGAGGCGTTCGAGGGCATGGACGTCACGATCACGCAGCTCGGGCTGGTGGTCCATCTCGACGACCTCGGCCACATGTCGGCGTCCGACCTGGCGCGTCGCTTCCGGCTGACGCCCCAGAGTGTGACGACCGCCCTGGGCGGGCTGGAACGCGCCGGCTGGGTGCGGCGGCTTCCGCATCCGGTGCACCGTAAGGTCATCTGGTACGAACTGACCGCCGACGGGGTCTCCCGTGTCGCGGAGGCGCGCACGCGCATGAGCCGGGTGACGGCACAGATCGATGACCTGATCGGCGCAGACCGGCGCCGCGAACTGACCGAGAGGCTTTCGGAACTGGCCACCGCGATCGACGGCGAACTGCCTCCCCCGGGACCGCTGTGGCCCGCACCGCGGGCGTGAGCTCGCCGGCGGGCCGCGATTCGAGCCGTCCCTAGAGACGCGCCAGTGCGTCGATGTCTTCGAGAAAGTCGCGCACTGCGCTCTTGGAGACGGTGGCACGCGTCGAACGCAGCGCGCGCAGGTAGTGCGCCGTGCTGAGCAGCACGGGCGAATCGTCATCCGTTTCGGGCAGCACGATCGTGCCGGTGGCCGTCGACACCGGCGCCGCGCGAAGCGCGCCGGCCAGCGCGTCCTGGGCCGCGTGCCGCACGGCATACTCGATGTCGGCGGGGGTGAGGCCTTCGCTGGCGTCGACCAGCGCGTCGAGGTCGATGCCGTCGATCACACCGACCGGCACATATCGCCCCCAGATCGCCCGCCGGGCCTCGGCATCGGGAAGCCCGATCGGCACAACGTAGTCGAACCGCCCGTGGCGCAGGAACGCGGCGTCGAGAGCGCGTACGAAGTTCGTCGCGCAGATGAGCAGCCGGCCGTCGAGATCACGGAACTCGGACAGCAGCTTGAGCAGTTCGTTCGTCACGCCCTGCGTCGGCGACGGCGGGTCGCCACGGCGCCGTGAGGCGATCTCCTCCACTTCATCGATGAAGACGACCGCGTGCTCGAGTTCGGCGACCGTCTCGAACGTCTGGCGGAGTGCCGCCGGGAGCCCGCCCGGTGAGTCCGCGAGGCGCGAGGGGAAGAGCTCTACGAACGGCCAGTCCAGTCGCGAGGCGATCGCCTTCGCGAACGTCGTCTTGCCCGTTCCCGGTGGCCCGAAGAGCATGACGGCGCGCGGCGGCAGGACGCCGTAGCGGCTGGCCAGCGCCGGCCGCGCGAGCGGCGTCACGAGGCGCTCCTCGAGGAGCATCTTCTCCTTGGTCATGCCCGCGACGTTCCGCCACAGGTGTCGCGGCAGGATGCGTCCGCCGACCTCCTTCAGCAGATCGAGCTCACGGCGCTGCACCGGAAGCGGGCGCTCGAGGTATCGCAGCTGATGCCGCACCTCGAAGCCGTTCCCGACCAGGTGCGACACGCCGTTGCCTGAGTCGGCGACCAGAACCGACAGCTTGCCCAGTCCGAGCGGTGCCATCCGGCGCTCGAGCCGGTCGAGCAACGCGGCACCGATGCGCTCCGGCTCGGCTGCGGGGGCCTCGTCGGTGAAGACGGTGAAGAACACGATCCAGCCCTGCGCGTGAGCAGCTCGGCCGACGGCGGCACCGAGGATTCGCTCGCCCGCGACCGCGACGACGGCATGGTCGGCCTGGCACGATGCGATCACTTCGGCCAGGGAGTACACCGGCGCTTCGCCGGTGTCGTGCGCGTGCTCCCACAGCCGGACGATCCCATCGAGGTCGTCGTCGTGGAAGTCGCGGATGTGCGCGTGGCTCTGCGTCCGGTGGTTCACGCCGTGTCCTCCGATGTCGTTTGCGCGGGTCGCCGACGTGAGTCCGCAGGCGACCCGCACACGTCAGACCGTCGCGTTCGCCCGGTAGGCGGTGCGCGCGAACTCGTCATAGGGCGAGTTCTGCACGGTCGCGCGGATACGCGGGAAGCCGAGGTCGGCCTCCGGCGCCGTGCCGTGACCGGGATGCTCGCCCCATACGACCTCGACCCGGGTGCCGGCGGCGGCGACCGAGTGATCGACGAGCGCCAGTGACAGCACGGTGCCGACGGGTGCGATGTTCGAGGTCCAGAACGTCATCCCCTGCAGCCGGCCGTCGCGCTCGATGCGGAAGCGGCTGTACGTGTTCAGGTAGTCCGCCGCACCCGTCCCCAGCACGCGCGCGACGTCGTCGCGGTCGAACTCGAGGGTGACCTTCGTGCGGCGCGCCTCGTCGCGGGCCGCCTCGAGCGCGTCGCGGCCGATGAAGTCGTGGGTGAACGAGATCGAGCGGCCGTAGCCGAGCTCCCACGGCGACACGTAGTAGTCGGCGATATCGTCGGAGTAGAAGCTGCCGCCGAGCGGTTTCATGCCCTCGTACGAGAACTTCGGCAGCCAGCGCCGGTAGTCCTCGAGGCGAGGGTCGGTGTAGATCGCGGGTGTCGGAGTCGGGATCCAGCCGCTCTCCACGCCGTTGGTGAAGTACGCCTTGCCGCCGACGGGATGGATGCCGAACGACTCACCGGCGGTCAGCAGAGCCTCTTTGACTGCGTTGTAGTGGACGAAGTCCCCGATGAACTCGTAGCCGGCCTGTCCCGCCATGCCGTGGCGCAGTGCGCGGACGGGGATGCCGTTCAGTTCGACCTGCACGGAGTGGAAGAACTTGACTTCGGGCAGCGGTCCGCCGAACGCGCGCTCGACGGCGTACGCGGCGAGCGGACCCTGCACCTGGAAGCGGAACAGCTTCGGGTCGCCGTGCTTGCGGACCGACGAGTCGGGGTCGGTCGTGTACGCGACGTCGTATCCGCCCGTCGCGGCGTGGTACTTGACCCAGTTCTGCGCAGCGGGGACCCCCGTGAGGGTGAACGCCTCCTCGCCGGTGCGCAGCAGGATGCCGTCGACGATGATGTTGCCGTCGTACGACACCGGGACGAACTGCTTGGCCTGCCCGATCGCGAAGCTGTCGTAGTTGTTGGCGCTGACCTCGCGCAGCAGGCGCACGGCATCCGGCCCTTCGAGGAAGGTGTCGAACATGTGGAACGACAGATCGAACAGCGCGACGTTCTGGCGCCATGCGGCCTGCTCGGCACCCCAGCCCGCGAACTCGGGCTCGACGACGGGAACCGTCCAGGCCGGCGCGCCGGGCTTCCAGAGCAGCTCGATCGGGGAGCCGGCCTGATCGATGGCGTCCTGCAGGGTGGGGGCGTTCACGGGGGCGTTCATGGTTCTCTCCTGGGTGTGGCGCATCAGCGCGCGCGGAAGTCGCGGATCCACTCGCTCGTGGCCGTGAGGCCGCCGAACGTGTAGAAGTGAAGGTGCACGCGGCCGTGCCGTGCGGGGTCGTAACCGGCGGCCAGCGCGCCGATGAGCTTGTCGGGTCCTGCGGTGCCGATCAGGTTCGTCAGCGAGAAGCCGTACTTCTTGACGATCATGGCGTTCGCGCCGATGCCGAAGCGCCGCGCGAAGCCGATCAGTCGCTTCACACCCGCCGGACCGGGCACCCCGATGCGGATCGGCAGGTCGATCCCCTCGGCGCGCACCTTCTCGATCCATGCCAGCACCGGCGACTCGTCGAACGCGAACTGCGTGATGATCGTGCCCTCGAGCCCTTGCTCGCGCAGCGCCGCGGCCTTGCCGCGCAGCGCGGCCCACAGCACGTCGTCGGGGATGTCGGGATGGCCTTCGGGGTAGCCGGCGATGCTGACGTGGCGCACGCCGTACTTCGGGAGCAGGCCGGTGCGGATCACGGACTCGGAGTCGGCGTACGGGCCTTCGGGCGTCGCCGGATCGCCGCCCACGGCGAAGATGCTCTCGCTCGCCCCGGCGGCCTGCAGCGCGCCGAGGTACTCCTCGAGCTCGGCTCGGCCGTGCAGCCGGCGCGCCGAGATGTGGGGCACCGGTGTGAATCCGCCGCCCAGCACCGCCGCGGCTGCGGTGAGCCGCATCGGCAGGTCCTCGTTGCCGAGGAAGGTGACGTTGATGCGTGTGCCGGCCGGGATCGCGGCGGCCGCCGATCTCAGATCCTCGGTGTCCTTTCCGGTCATCTCGAGCGAGAAGTCGGTGAGCAGAGCGATGCTCGTGGCGGGGTTCGTCATTGAAAGTGCCGTTCTCTTGTTGTGGGTAGTGAATGGCGTCAGAACACGACGGTCTCGCGCCCGTTGCGCATGACGCGGTCCTGGCAGTGCCAGGTGACGGCTCGGGCCAGCACGGCGCGCTCCACGTCGGCGCCGCGTCGCTGCAGGTCGGCCGCGGTGTCGGCGTGCGTGACCCTCACGACGTCCTGCTCGATGATGGGGCCCTCGTCGAGGTCGCCGGTGACGTAATGCGCGGTCGCCCCGATGAGCTTCACGCCGCGCTCCTTCGCCTTGCGATACGGCCCGGCCCCGATGAAGGCGGGCAGGAAGGAGTGGTGGATGTTGATGACCGGGACGCCGACCTTCTGCAGGAAGTCTTCGGAGAGGATCTGCATGTACCGTGCGAGCACCACCAGGTCGACGTTGCCGACGAGCAGGTCGAGGATGCGGGCCTCGGCATCGGATTTGTCGGCGCCCTGCGAGGGGACGTGGACGAAGGGGATGCCGAAGGACCGCACGTCGTCGGCGACGGCGGTGTGGTTGGACACGACCATCGGGACAGTCATCGGGATCTCGCCGCGACGCTGCCGCCACAGCAGGTCCAGCAGGCAGTGGTCGGACGTCGACGCGAGGATCGCGACGCGCTTGGGCGCCGACCGGTCTGACAGCGTCCAGGTCAGCCCGAGTCCCTTGCCGAGGGCATCCTGCAGCGACTGCTCCAGGACCGGGCGGACCGCCGCGTAGTCGTCGACGTGGAAGACCGTGCGCTGGAAGAAGTTCCCGCCCTCTGGGTCGTCGGTGTACTGGTCGAGCGACACGATGTTCACACCGTTCTCGGCGAGCGCCGACGAGGTCGCTCGCACCAGTCCCGGGCGGTCCTCGCCCTGGACCAGCAGTACGCCTTCGTCGGTGGGAAGCTTCAGCGCCGTGTTCGGGGTGCGGGGTGCGACGATCGTCATTGTCCGTGCTCTCCTTTGTGACAGTTATCTGGGATGCTAACAGGCATCTGTAACATATGGCATCCTTCGCGCCATGCTCGATCGTCCACCTACGCATGCAGATCCTGCCGCGGTCACAGTGGCACGATGGTGCCCGCGACGCAGAGAGGAGAGCACGATGGCACGCACCGGCGAGTGGTACTGCGACGACGACGAGTGCGAGTACTGCGACGGCGCCGAGACCGACTGAACCCGACTCAACCCCTTCGATGCGGCCGATCCGACGCCGAGGTGGCGAGATTGTTTCAGTTACCTTACAGTTCTTCATACAACTGATTGCACACCCGATCGCGCGGGCAAGTGCTGACCGTGAGGCAAGGGAGCCGAGCATGGCGTGGGACTTCGTCAGTCTTCAGCAGGGAATCGACCAGGCGGGATCACCGATCCAGCTGCTGTGGAAGCCGGGATCGGCACCGTGGAAGCCGCCGATCGTCGACGATGAGTACGTCGGGTGGGCGGCGGAGCAGAATGCCTGGCGCAGCGGCGTCTCGATCTCGGACCTCTCGTTCCACATGTCCGACACGTTCGTGCGCGGGCCGGGAGCAGCCCGTCTGCTCAGCGACGTCAGCGCGAACAACATCGAGACCTTCGAGATCGGCCAGGCGAAGCAGTTCGTTCCGGTCGCTGCCGACGGGAACATCATCACCGACGGCATCCTGCTGCGCGAAGGCGAGGAGTCCTACGTGCTCTCCGGGGTTCCCGCGGCACAGAACTGGGTCACCTACCACGCGTCGGCCGGCGGCTACGACGTCGACCTCGATACCGATCCGGACCGATCGTTCACACCCGGCGACCCCCGGCTGTTCCGGCTGCAGGTGCAGGGGCCCGCCGCCCTCGAACTGGTCGAGCGCGCGTTCGGCGGCCCCCTGCCCGAGACGAAGTTCTTCCATTCCGTCGAGGTGTCGCTGGGCGACGCCCGCTTCCGTGCCCTGCGGCACGGAATGGCCGGGCAGCCCGGCTACGAGTTCATCGGCCCCTACGTCCACCACGACGCCGTCAAGGACGCACTCCTGACGGCCGGGACCTCGCTCGGCGTGATCCACATCGGCGCGCTCGCGTACGCGACCAACGGCGTCGAGAGCGGGTGGATCCCCACTCCCACGCCGGCGATCTACACGGATCCGACCCTCGCGGACTATCGCGCCACCGTCGGCCTGTACACCTATGAGGGGCAGAACCCGCTGCACGGCAGCTTCTATTCCGACGACATCACCGACTACTACACGTCGCCGTGGGAGCTCGGCTACGGCCGCTCGATCTCGTTCAACCACGACTTCATCGGCCGCGATGCGCTCCGGGCGGCCAAAGAACGCGTGCGCCGCACCAAGGTGACGCTCGAGCTGAACCGAGATGACGTGCGTGACGTCTTCGGCGACAGCGGCTACCTGAACGACTACGGTCGGCACCGCATCGAGTCGAACGGTGCGCTGGTCGGCACCACCTTCCAGGCCGCGCGCATCGACCCGGTCGACGACGTGCTGGCCCTGTCGCTCGTCGACGCCGCGGCGGCCGAGCCCGGCACCGAGGTGGAGGTCGTCTGGGGACAGCACCCCGGGCGCGGCACGGCGCCCGACGCGGACCTCGGCTTCCTGCGCTTGCGTGCGACGGTGCGTCCCGCGCCGTACAACGAGTACGCCCGCACCGCCTACCGCGCGGACTGACCGGCCTGCACAGGGTGGACCGGCCGCCGGCGGTGCGATGAGGCGTTACCAGGCCGAGGCGACAGCCGCGTGCGTCTCGAAGATGCCCTCGGTCGTCCCCGCCGGTGCCCTTCCGATGCCGCACTCCGTCGCCACACCGAACACAAGGGCATGCCGCAGCGCGGTCTCGATGCGACGGGCAGCGCCTTCGACGCCGTCCTCGCGGTGGACGAGGCCGAGGTAGAGCTCGGTTCCTTCCGGCAGCGCGAGGTCGTCGAGCGGCGCGAAGTACGCGTCGTCGTCACGGTCGATCGGAACGGGCAGGTGCAGCCAGGTGATCGGGCGGGGGGATGCCGCGAACAGGCGGTTCGCGAAGGCCACCAGATTCGCGGTGTCGACGGGCTCGACGAAGTGCTTCTCGGCGACGTCGCCATAGCAGAGGTGGAAGCCGGCCTCGACATCGGCCGGGACGGCGCCGGCCTGCTCGGCGGCGCGTTCGGTGAGCCCTGCCCAGAGGTCGTCCCACCACGGGTCGAGCACGCCCTTGCCTCGTTCGGCATAGGTGGCCTGCTCGATGATCTGGAACTCGACTGCGTTGTTCCACTGGATCGCGAGGTCCTGGTGCGGGATCGCCGCGACGATCTCATCGAGCTCGCGGAACAACGCGTCCCGGTAAACGGGCTCGATCGCCGCCCGCTGATCGGCGGGGAAGAACGCGCCGACGACGGCGAGCGGCGTGGGCAGCGACACCTGGAAACGCACGCCGGGACGCACGACGCCCTCGTCGCGGAGGCGGCGGAACAGCGCGTACGACTCCACCGCGGCAGCGGCATAGCCGAGCGGGGGGAACCGGATCGACGCGGGGTCGACACCGTCGGCCACGCGGACCGGTCGGGCGTCGAGCATCCTCACCGGAATCGGGTTCTCGCCGACCCGCTCGATGCCGTCGGCTTTCCCGAGAACGTCGGCCTGGAAGAGGATCCAGTGGAAGCGCGGGCCGACCTCGCCGTCCGGAATGCGCGTGAGGTGTCCGCCGAGTACGGCGGCGGCGGTGCGGATGGTGGCCTCGGCGTCGTCGTAGTTGACGCTTCCCACGAGGTGGGCGCCCTGCGGCTGTGACATGACACCAGATTCGCATGATGTGCCCCGCGCGCCAAGAGAGTGCGAAGCAGTGCGCAACAGCCGCCGGTCACACCCTGGCGAAGCCCCGCACATCCGGGAACGGCGGCTCGACGCCGGTCTGCAGGTCGACTTCGAACGCGTTCAGGCACATCGAGAGCATCGTGTAGTTGCCCAGCGACGCGATCGTGTCGACGAGCTGCTGCGCGGTGAACAGCCGGCGCGCAAGTGCGAACACGGTGTCCGATACGAAGTGCTCGCGCACGAGCTCGTCGCAGAACTCCCAGAACACCTGGTCCGACGGGTCATCGAACGCAGGCGTGCGCTGGTGAGCGATCGCGTCGATGACATGCTGTGGGATGCCGGCATCCAGCGCCTGCCCGACGTGCGCGTTCCACGAGTACTGCGCGTCGAACGCGCGACAGGCGACCAGAAGCGTCAGCAGCCGCAGGTGTTCGGGCAGGGACGATTCGAAGCGCGCGAAAGCGCCGAGCGCTTCGACTCGCTCGCACGCCTCGGGGCTGTTCAGCCACGCCCGGTACGGGCCGCGCACGGCACCGCGGCGCGCGACGATTCGGTCGCTCAGCTCGCGCTGACGGTCGGTCAGCGTCGTGGGATCGAGCTCGTCAAGTCGCATGGGGCCTCCGTCTTCGGGTGGGCGCGCGCCTTCAGGTGAGGGCACACCGGGCAGGGGAATCTGATCGTGACAGTAGGGCACTCGCAGTGGCCGAGAAAGATGCGCACCGGCAAGGTAATCGTGCACCCCGCGAACCGACGTCGCGCATAGCGTGGACCTGTGCCCGCACACATCACATCGCTCACCGTCGAGCTGCGCACCGACTCCCCCGCCGTCGCGACCAGCACGCCGCGCCTGTCCTGGACGGTCGCCGCCGAATCGCCGGGCTGGCAGCAGGCCTGGGCCGAGCTGCGCCGCGGCGACACCGTCGTGCGGCTCGAGGGCCGTGACAGCGTGCTCGTCGACTGGCCTTTCGCCCCTCTCGCGGCGGGCGAGCGCACGACGATCACCGTGCGCGCCGGCTCCACCGACGGCGATGAGACGCCGTGGAGCGAGCCCCGCGCGCTGTGGGCCGCGTTCGCGGACGAGTGGATCGCCAGGCCGATCGCGCTCGCGCAGCCGATCCGCGAGGCGCAGCCGGTGCTGCTGCGCCGAGCCTTCCACGTCGACCGGCCGGTGCGCACCGCGACGCTGCACTGGACGGCCCTCGGCGTGGCTGACGCTTCGCTCAACGGCGCGCCCGTGGACGATCTGGTGCTGACCCCCGGATGGACGAGCTATCGCGAGCGGCTCGTCTACGAGACCTCGGATGTCACCGCCCTCGTGCGCGAGGGCGAGAACGCGCTCGGCATCAGCCTGGCCGGCGGCTGGTACACCGAGGAGTACGGCGTGCTCACCGCGCCGCGCCGCTTCTTCGGCGATCAGCCGCGCGCCCTGGCACAGCTGCGCCTCGAGTTCACGGATGGCACCGTTCAGACGATCGCGACCGGTGAGCCGGGCGCCCTGTGGCGCGCGCACGGTGACGGGCCCGTCGTCTCGAGCGGCATCTACGCCGGCGAGCACGTCGACGCCCGCCGGCACCCCGTCGGCTGGGATTCGCCCGGATTCGACGACGCGGGCTGGACTGCGCCATCCGTCGTCGACATGCCCCTGCCGGCCCTCGAAGCGCGCATGGCGGCACCGGTGCGTGAGATCGAGCGGATGCCGGTGCGCGCGGTCTCACGCACCGCGTCGGGCCGGGTGCTGCTCGACTTCGGCCAGAACGTCGTCGGTCGCCTGCGGCTGCGGCTGAGCGGACCGGCCGGCACGATCGTCACCCTGCGTCATGCCGAGGTGATCGAAGGCTCATTCGACGAGGGGGCCGAACTCGCGCTGCGGCCGTTGCGCGATGCCGCCGCGACGGATTCGTACACCCTCGCGGGCACCGGAGACGAGGTGTTCGAGCCGCGCTTCACGTTCCACGGCTTCCGCTACGCCGACATCGACGGCTGGCCCGGCGAGTTCGACCCGGCCGCGGTCGAGGCCATCGTGCTCGGCAGCGATCTGCGCCGGACCGGCTGGTTCACCTCATCCGATCCCCTGCTGGACCGCTTCCACGAGAACGTGGTCTGGACGCTGCGGGGCAACTATCTCGCCGTACCCCAGGACTGCCCGCAGCGCGATGAGCGGCTCGGCTGGACCGGTGACACGCAGCTGTTCGCGCCCACGGCGGAGTTCCTCTTCGACTGCCACGCGTTCCTGCGCTCGTGGCTGCGCGACCTCGCGCTCGAACAGCGCCGGCTGGGCGGTCTCGTACCGCTGTTCGCGCCCGATGTCGTCCCGGGATTCAGTGACCGCGGCCCGGTGGCGGCGTGGGGAGATGCCATCGCGATCGTGCCGCAGGTGCTCGCCGACAGCAGCGGCGATGTCTCGGTGCTCGAGGAGTTCTATCCGGGCATGCGCGCGTGGGCCGATCTCGTCCTGTCGCACCGCGATGCCGAGGGACTGTGGACCAGCGGCCGTCAGCTCGCCGACTGGCTCGACCCCAACGCTCCACCGAACGCGCCGTCGCGCGGTCGCACCGACACCGACATCGTCGCGACCGCGTATCTGGTCAAGACCGTGCGCCTCACCGCCGCCATCGCGCGTCGCCTCGGGCACGGCGCCGATGCCGCCCGGTACGAGGCCGCCGCCGCCGAGACCGGCCGCGCCTACCTCGACGCGTTCGTGACCGCGTCGGGACGCATGATGTGCGACACGCAGACCGCATACGCGATCACGATCGACTTCGACCTGGCAGACGACCCCACCCTTCGGCGGCGACTGGGCGATCGGCTCGCGTTCGTCGTCCGCCGTGATGGCTACCGGATCGCGACGGGCCTGGTCGGGACTGCCGTCATCGCGCAGGCTCTCACCGCGACCGGCCACATCGACGCCGCCGAGCGGCTGCTGTTCCAGACCGAGGCCCCGTCATGGCTGTACCCGGTCACCGTCGGCGCGACCACCGTGTGGGAGCGCTGGGACGGCCTGCGCCCCGACGGGTCACTCAACCCCGGCGCGATGATCTCCTTCAACCATGTCGCCCTCGGCTCGGTGGCCGCGTGGCTGCACGCCGACGTCGCCGGCCTCTCCGCCGCCGAGCCCGGCTATCGGGTCGTGCGCATCGCACCCCGGCCGCTGGCCCGGCTGCGCCATGCCCGCGCTCGCCACGAGACTCCGTACGGGCCGGCCGAGTCCGGCTGGGAACGGACGGATGCCGGAGTCCGCGTCCACGCCGAGATTCCGCCGAACACCACCGGCGCCGTCGAACTGCCCGACGGCCGGACGTTCGAGGTCGGCGCCGGCCGGCACGAGTGGACGATCGAGCCCGCGGAGGCCGGCGTCGCCGTCGCCCCCGTCACCCTCGAGTCGTCGATGGCCGACCTGGCCGACGACCCCGCCGCCCATCGCGCCTTCTTCGCCACGCTCGCCACCCGCCCGAACCGGTTCATCGCCCGCGCCGTGGCCGGCAACGCGCTGTACACGCCGGGCCGCAGCATCCGCGATGCGCTCGTGTTCGCCGACCGGGCGACCCTCGATGCGGTCGCCGAGGCCCTGGCATCCGCCCCCGATCCGAAAGGCACATCATGACGACCATCCGCATCTTCCGCGAGATCGAGGTGCTCGACCGCGGCGGCGCCGTGAAGACGTGGCCGCTCATCACCACCGAGACCAGCGGCGGCGAGAACGATCTCGCGACCGGCATCAGCATCTACCCCGTCGGCGCGGGCGCGCCGCTGCACTCGCACAACTGCGACGAGCAGGTGCTGATCCTCGAGGGCGAGGGGTTCGTCGAGGTGCACGAGGAGGGCAAGGACGTCGCCGCCGGAATCCTGCGCCGCGACCTCGTGAAGGACGACACGGCCTACGTGAAGGCGGGCGTCTTCCACCGCTACCAGAACACCGGCGACACCCCGATGCGCATCCTCTGGATCTACCCGCAGGCGTATGTCACGCGGACGTTCGGCGACACCGGGAAGACCGTCGAGCATCTCACGGCCGAAGACGCCATGGGCGGTCGCTGACCCCGACGTCCGCTACGACGCAGGGGCACCCCGGCCCGGTCGTTCGTCTGGCGGCAGGCCCGCGATCAGGTCGCGTGCCACCTCCGTGATGCGCGCGCGGCTGCCGCGCGCTCTCGCGCGCAGCCGGCGGAACGCCTCGTCCATGTCCACATTCTCGGCGTGGGCGATGACCCCCTTCGCCTGCTCGATGAGGACCCGGCTGTCGAGCGCCCGCTGCAACTGCTCGCGTGACAGCGTCTGGTCCTTCAGCGCCCGCTCGTGGAGGATGCTGATCGTCGCGACGTCTGCGAGTCCGCGCAACGCCTTCTGGTCTTCGGCCGACGCCGGAGCGCCGTGGTCGAAGAAGAGGTTGAGCGAGCCCAGTAGGTCATCGCGCAGCCGCAGGGGAACGGCGAGCACCGACTCGTAGCCGAGTTCGCGGACCGAGGTGGCGAACGCGGGCCAGTGCGCGTAGTTGGCGGCCCAGCCGTACGCGGTGACGATCGATCCGGTGCGATAGGCCTCCACGCACGGCCCCTCGTCGGCGGCGAGCTGCATCAGGCTGATGAGGTGACTGCGCTCGCTCGATGCCGCGATCACCTCGAGCCTGCCGTCGCCGTTCGCGAGCAGTATGCCGGCATCCGTGGCGGCGAACAGGTCGCGGCTCAGCTGCGAGAGCGTGCTGAGGAGGTCGACGACGTCATAATCCGCGACGAGCGTGTCGGCCAGATTCACGAACGCGTCGACGAGGGCGTCCTCGCGGCTCGAATCCATTTCGCCGCGATTCTACGGTCACGCGGGCGGCCGGCGAAAGACATCATCCGGTCTGCCGCTGCAGGAGAAGCGGGCACTCGAAGGGGTCTCGCTCACCGAGTCCCACGCGGTTGATGTAGTGGGTGACGATCCGGTACGACTCCCACAGGCCGGTCTCGGTGTACCGCACGCCGTGGCTGAGGCAGTACGCCTTGATCGTCGCGGACGCAGCCCGGAGATGGGGGCGTGGCATCGACGGGAAGAGGTGGTGTTCGATCTGGTAGTTGAGCCCTCCCATCGCGACATCGAGCAGTCGGTTCCCTCGGATGTTGCGGCTCATCAACACCTGGCGCCGCAGGAAGTCGATCTTCACGGTCGCCGGCACCAGCGGCATCCCTTTGTGGTTCGGCGCGAACGACATGCCCATGTACACGCCGAAGAGCCCGAGCTGCACAGCCAGGAACACCGCCGCGATCCCCGGCGAGAGGACGAGGAACACCAGGGCGAGATACCCGCCGATCCGCACGGCGAGGAATACGGTCTCGGCCGCGCGGCGGCGCATCGGCGCCCGGGACAAGACGCGTCGCACGCTCGACGCGTGAAGCGACATGCCCTCCAGCAGCAGGATCGGGTAGAAGAAGATGCCCTGGTGCGCCATCAGCCACGCCAGCGGCTGCCCGTAGTGCTTCGCGCGCTCGCCGGCCTGATCGGCGGTGACCGAGATCACGGGCAGCTCGATGTCGGGATCGGAGCCGATCTTGTTCGGGTTGGCGTGGTGGCGGGTGTGCTTGTGCTGCCACCAGCCGTAGCTCATGCCGACCAGCAGATTTCCGATGACGATCGAGGTCCAGTCGTTCCATCGGCCCGAGACGAAGATCTGGCGGTGCGCTGCATCGTGGCCGAGCATTGCGATCTGGGTGAACAGGGCGGCGAAGACAGCGGCGGTGACCACCTGCCACCACGTGTCGCCGATGAGAACGAACGCGACGAGCACGGCGGTGAGCACGGTGGCAAGGCCGACGAGTTTGCTCCAGTAGTAGCCATAGCGCCGCCGCATGAACCCGCTCGCGGCCACGATCCTCGCCAGCTCGGTGAAGTCGTTCGTCGCACGGGTGCGCAGCGGCGCGGCCGTACCCGTGCTGCGGGAGAGTTGGTCGGTCATCGCTTCGGCCCCAATCCTCGGGCCGCGCCCGTGCACGGTCCGTGAATGTCAGGGTCCGGGACATCCTGTGCTCAGGCTACGCCGACCTCGCGCCCCGTGGAATGCCTGTGGGAGAGTTCACAGCCCCGCCGGCGTGCGGCTCGGTCAGCCGACCTCGGGCACCGCGACGCCGAGCGTGCTGGCGACCTCGACGAGCTCGGCCCACAGCTTGTCACCGACGGGGATGCCGGCATCCGACCGCTTCGCGCGGGTCTCGGCGCTGCGCTCACCGGGGACGAGGATGCGCTCCACGCCCTCGGCCCTGGGCAGGCCGTGAATGGTGTCGATCGTGGCATCCACATTCGCGGCGAACTCGTCTGCCGGACCGAACGCGGCCGGATCGATGACGATCAGCGTCGCATTCTGGCGGTGCTTCTTCTGGCCCCCGTGGTAGGCCGTGAGGATCGGCGCCGTCACCAGGACCGAGGTGAGCAGCTCGAACATGAGTGAGAGGCCCGAACCTTTGGGCCCACCCAGCGGGGTCGGGATCTTGGCGATCTCGGGGTCGGTCGTCGGCGTGCCGTCGGCCGTTGTCGCCGAACCCTCCGGCAGCTGCTTGCCCTCGCGCTTGTACTGGGCGATCTTGCCCATCGCGATCAGCGAGCTGGCCATGTCGAGCAGGACAGCCGGCTTCTCACCCGTGCCGGGCACCGCGATGGCGAGTGGGCTGGTGGCCACCGAAGCGCCGACGGCGCCCTCGTACGACATCATGGGCGAGCCGGCAGCGACGCCGATGCCGACCAGTCCGGCATCGGCGATCAGCGACGCGTAGTACCCGATGGCGCCGGTGTGCACCGTGTTGCGCACCGAGACGATCGCGACGCCCTGCGTCCTGGCCTTCTCGATCGCGATCTCGGCGGCGCGGGTGAGCGCGACCGGCCCGGGCGCGAAGTCGGCGTCGATCACCGAGACACCCGGGGTCGAGTCCGTCACCGTGATGGCCGGCGTCGGGTTGGCCACACCATTGGCGAACATCTCGACATACCGTGGCACGCGCGAGACGCCGTGCGAGTCGACGCCGCGCAGGCTCGCCCACACGAACGCCGGAGCGGCGGCCCGGGCGTCGTCGGCACTGACGCCGACGGCCTGGAAGATATCGCCGATGAAACCCTCGAAAGTGGCGGGAGGAACGGTGATGGGCATGGGGGCTGCCTTTCTGATCGGAAGTGGTGCGCGAGGCCCGGTCGTGTTCGTCCGGGCCCCGCGGGTCAGCGGGTGACGGCGACGTTGACGACGGCCGTCGTGCCGCCCTTGACGGCGGCGACGGCCTCGGCGAGCACCCGGTCGAGCTGCGCCAGGTCGTCGACCTCGGCGGCGTACATTCCGAACGGCGCGGCGAACGCGCTCAGATCGGGCTGGGTGGCCAGGTCGACGCCGAGGTGGTTGTCCGTCTGTACGGCCGCGCCCTGCGGGTAGAACCGCAGGTGGTTCATCTTCATCGACAGGTACTTCTTGTTGTTGTAGACGACCATCAGCACCGGCAGTCCGTGGTCCTTCGACGCCAGCAGCGACTGCACGATCGGGTTGTAGAGGAACGCGCCGTCGCCGACGGTGTAGAGGACGAAGCCGTCCTGCACGGCGAGCTTGACGCCCAGTGCCACGGCCATGCCCTGGCCGAGCCCGCCCTGCACGTAGAAGAAGGAGTCGGGGCGGTCCCAGCCGATGTGCCGCTGTACGAGCCGGCCGTGGGTGATGGTCTCGTCGACGACGATCGCCTGCTCGGCGCCAGCGATGTCGCGCAGCCGCACCGACAGCGCCACCGGGTCGATCCCGGAGGTGGATGGCAGGGCCTTCGCCTCGATGGCGTCGGTCTGCGCCTGGAATGCGGCGTGCTCCGACTCGACCTGCGCGCGCCGCGCGGCCACCAGGTCGTCGTCTGCGCGGGCGAGGGTCGCCTGGCGCAGCGCGGCGAGCGTCTCGGGCAGGGCGCCCTCGAGGTAATGGTCGGCGTTGAGCACCTGGTAGACGATGTGCGGGCGCTGCGGGATCTCGTCGATCACGACCATGGTCGCGTTCGAGGGTCGCTTGCTCGGCGGATAGAACGGCGCGCGGCAGTTCACCAGCACGATGACGTCGGCGTCGTCGAGGATCGCGTCGACGTCGTTGCCGATGTACGCGGGGCTCGACTTGGAGATATTGGCGGCGACGGCCGACTGCGGCTCGACGACGGCGATGCCGAGGTCCTCGGCGAGCGCGGTGAGCGCCTCGAAGCCGCCCTTCTCTCGACCGGCGGTCTCGGTGATGATCACGGGGCGCTTGGCGCCCGCGAGCAGCTCGGCCACGGCATCCACATCTTCGGGCACACTCACACGCCGCCCGCGCGGGACCACCTTCTTGGGCTTCACCGGCGGCTCGGCCTGGTCGAGCAGCACCTCGAGCGGGATGTTCAGGTAGACCGGTCCGGTCGGCTGGCGGTCGGCGAGCTCGCCGGCCCGCTTGACCATCGTGTAGAGCGTCGAGACCGACGCCGCCTGCTGCGACCATTTGGTCCACGGCTGGGCAACGTGGTGCGTGCCGCCCACGATGGACAGGTTGCGGTACCACTGGCCACCCGGGTCCTGGCCGGGGCCGTCGCCGTAGGTGATCGATTCGCTCGAGGTCACGACCATGCCGACGCCGGCCAGCAGCGCGCCGTGGACCGCCATCGAGCCCTGCAGCAAGCCGGGTGCCGCGTGCAGCAGCACCGCCTGCACGCGGCGGGTCACCAGGCCGTATCCGGTGGCCATGCCCACCGCGACGGTCTCGTGCATGAGGTCGAGGTAGCGCGGGGTGGCGACTCCGTCGGCCTGCCGGCGAGCGAGCGCCTCCCACGCCGGGGCCCATTCCGAACCCGGCGACGAGAAGATGACGTCGACGCCGAGATCGGCGAACGCCTCGATCAGCAGCTCGCCGCCGTCATACGTCGTCGTCATCTTCTCGTCCTGTGGCACGTCAGGCCTTCTCCGACTTCTGTGCGGCGCCGGCGGCGACGGGCTCGGGGATGTCCCAGTCAAGCACCTTGCAGATGCCCTTGCCCATGATCCACTCCAGCTCTTCGGGCGAGAAGCTGAAGTACTTCGTGAACTGCTCGATCGTGTCGGTCCAGGTGAGGCCGTGGCCGAGCAGGCGGGTGATGTCGGTACCCCAGTGCGCGCGCTCGGGACCCATCTTGTCGACGACCTCACGGACGTACTTCTCGATGTTGAGGTTCGGGAACGGCTGCGTCGAGTAGCCGGGGATGGCCGAGACCTTCACCGAGATGTTCGGGTAGACGTGCAGGTCGGCGGTCTCCTGCACCCAGTAGCCGATGGCATCGTCGACGCAGCGCGCCATGATGCCCATGTGGTCGATGATGATCTTCAGATCGGGGTGCTTCTCGGCGATCTGGCCCAGCTCGCGCTTCCAGATCGGTGCGTGCACCATCGTGGGGATGCCGAGCTTCTCGGCGATCGGCCAGTACCAGTCGTTGGTGCCGTCGATCATCCAGTTTCGGTCCTGGGGCCGATGGAACGTCAAGCGCGTGCCCAGGATGTGCGGGTTCTCCTTGTACTCGTGGAGCAGCCGCTCACCCTCTTCCTGGTCGTTCTGGGGGATGCGCGCCATGATGCCGAAGCGGCCGGGGTTGGCCTCGGCCGCCTCGAGGGCGTAGTCGATGCGGTCACCCTCCCACGACGGGGGCAGGATGAGGGCGCGGTTGACGCCGGCCTCATCCATGAGCGATACGGCTTCTTCAGCCAGGAAGGCCTCCTCGCGGTGGCCGTTGAGACGGATGCGCTCGCGGGCGCCGGGGACCCAGGGGCGGTCCGGCGTCTCTTCTTTCCAGAGGTGGATCTGTGAGTCGACGATGAACAAAATGCTTCCTTCGCTTGTGGGGGCGAGAGCGTCGCGGCGACGATGCCGCCCGGTCTCCGCCTGGCTGTGTGCCAGCGCCTCGACGCTAACCCGGGCCGGTGAGCCGTTCCAGCCGTACGGGCGCACGATTAGCTGAACCGTTCGTGCACCGGCGCCCCGGGCGCCTCCACAGGGGCCTGTGATTGGGTGGATGCATGACCTCTGAACCGAAGGGCCCGGCGAGGCGTCGCCCGCCCGAGGACGCGGGCCGCTTCGCGCGCGACGGCGGTCGCATCCGCTTCACCGCCCGCAGCGCCACCGTGGTGCGCGTGGAACGGATCGCGCCGCCCATCGTGCGGGTGACGGTGACCGGACCCGACTTCGCGGACTTCACCAGCGTCGGACCCGCCGATCACGTGCGGCTCTTCTTCCCCGATCCGGTCACCGGCGAACTGGTGGCGCCGAAGCCGGTCGGCGTGGGCGAGGACGGCATCGTCCGCCCCGACCGCGCATCGATCGCCCGTGACTTCACGCCGTTGCCGCGTGCCGTCGACGGGGGTGTCGAGCTGGACCTCGATTTCTTCACGCACCCCGACCCCGGACCGGCATCGGCCTGGGCCGAGAGCGCGCAGCCGGGGGACCAGCTCGTCGTCATCGGCCCGCGCGGATCCAAGCGCGCTCCGCAGGACATCGACGCCCTCCTGCTGCTCTGCGACGAGACGTCACTGCCCTCGGTCTCGCGCTGGGTGCGCGACGTACCGCCTGGCACCACGGTCGACGTGGTCGCGGCGGTGCCCGGCGACGCCTCATGGGTCGCCGGATACATCGGTGCCGGCGCGGGTGTCACCGTGCGGGTGCATCTCGTCCCCGAGGCCGCGAAGTGGCTCGATGCCGTGCGCGGCCTGGCGATCGGCGCGGGCACGTTCGTGTGGGCGGCGGGCGAGGCGTCGGCGCTCGTGCCGCTGCGGCGGTACCTGCGCCGCGAGCTCGGGCTGCCCGCGGCGCAGGCGGTCGTCAGCGGCTATTGGCGCAGCGGCGTGGTGGCGTTCGACCACCATGCCCCCGTCGATCCCGCCGATCCGGACTGATCACGCGTCACCGGCCGATCAGGCCTCGACGCGCGCGTACCCGCTGATGTCGGGGTACGGCGGTTCGCGATCGGCCTGCAGATCCACCTCGAACGTGTTCAGCAGCATGCCGAGCATCGTGAAGTTGCCGAGCGAGGCCACCGTGTCGACGACGCCCACCTCGCCGAAGTGGCCGACCATCTGGTCGAAGAGCTCCTGCGGCACGAAGTGCTCGGCGAGCAGCTCGGTGCAGAACGCGTAGAAGACCTGGTCCTCGTCGCGATCGAAGACCGGCGTCTCGCGCCGGGCGAGCGCGTCGACGGCCCCTTGCGGAATGCCTTCGCGCACGGCGACGTCGACGTGCGCATTCCAGGAGTACTGGGCGTCGAACCGGCGGGCGGCGATCAGCAGCGCCAGTTCACGCAGCCGCAGCGGCAGACTCGAGTCCCAGCGCAGGTACGATCCGAGCTGCTCGACCCGGTCGCACAGCTCGGGGCTCTGCAGCCACACCTGGAACGGCGCTCCCAGCCGGCCGCGGGAACCTGCGATCCTCTCGAACACTTCCTGCTGGCGCGGAGACATCTCCTCCGGCGCGATCTTGCTGATGCGCATGCGGGCGCGTCCCTTCGTCGGTTACTCCGATGAGTCAAGCCGCGCGGGCGTGCGCCAACCAGCATCCACTCTGCAACGTAACCGTGCAGGACCGGGCAGCCACCTCAGCCGAGCTGCGGAGCCTGCTCCTCGACGCTGCGCGTACTGCGCTCATCCTGCTTCGGCTTCGGATCGCGCATGAACAGTGACGCAGCGACGCCCACGAGGATCACCGCCGCCGGCAGCAGGGTGGCCTGCGCCATCGCCGTGGAGAACGGCTCCGCGATCTGCTCGGGCAGAGTGCCTCCCCCGATACCGTTCGCCGCGTCGTCGAGTCCGGGGAGGTTCGCTTCGAGCCGCCCCTGCATGACGGCGGCGATCGCGGCCGATCCGACCACCGAGCCGACGGTGCGCATCGTGTTGTAGACCCCTGATCCGGCGCCGGCCTGGCGTGGCGTCAGGCTGCGCGTCGCCGTCGCGGCCATCGGACCCCACATGCCGGACTGTCCGATGCCCATGAGCGCGGACGGCAGCAGCAGCGCCCAGATCGGGACGTCCATGTTCATCACGAGGGCGTACCAGACGAGCGAGCCAGACACGAGCAGCATCCCCGGGACGAGCAGCCAGCGAGCGTCGACGCGATCCTGCAACCGACCGACCAACGGCGACAGGACCCCGACGCACACCGCCATCGGGATCAGGATCAGCGCCGACTCGGTGGGCGTGAGGCCCCGAGCCAGCTGCAGGAAGAACATGAGCGGCAGCGCCATGCTCGCGGCGGTGAAGCCCACCGCCGCCACACCGACGCTTGCCGCGGAGAAGTTGCGACTGCGGAACAGCTCCATCGGCACGAGCGCCTCGCTGCGGGTGCGGAACTGCTGCCACACGAACACCCCGAGGACGACGACGCCGGCGCCGATCAGCACGGGTACCGAGATCGGCCCCCAGATCACGCCCCAGTCGTAGTGCTCGGCCTCCTGCAGCCCGAAGACGATGAGGAACAGCGCAATCGCACTGAGGAACACGCCGACCACGTCGAAGCGGTGCGGGTGGGTCTCGAGCTTCGGCACGAGGATCCATGCCATGACGAAGGCGATGATGCCGACGGGGAGGTTCACGAAGAAGATCCACTCCCAGCCGAGACCGTCCACGAGCAGGCCGCCGGCAAGCGGGCCGACGAGCATCGCGACGCCTGACGTCGAGCCCCACAGCCCCATCGCCGCACCACGTCGGTTCGGCGGGAAGGTACGCGTGATGACAGCCATGGTCTGCGGCGTCATCATCGACGCCCCAAGACCCTGAACAGCGCGCATGGCGATGAGGGTGCCGAGGGTGGGAGACAGCCCGCAGCCGAGGGATGCCAGGGTGAACACCGCCAGCCCGATCAGGTAGATGTTCTTGGGCCCGAACCGGTCACCGAGACGCCCCGTGATGAGCAGCGGGACGGCATAGGCGAGCAGATACGCCGACGTCACCCAGATCACGTTGTCGAGGTTGTTGGTGCCCGGGTCGAGCGCGGCCTTGATCGCCGGATTGGCGACCGAGACGATCGTCGTATCGACGAGGATCATGAAGAACCCGATGACCAGTGCCCAGAGGGCAGGCCACGGGTTGCGCTGCACGGCCGGGCCGGTTGCGGGGGTGGTGTTCATGAGATGACGCTTTCTCTGAAGGCGTCGAGCCGCTCGCGCGTCTCGACAGGGAGTTCGTCGATGCCCCACGCGACGGTGGGGTCGGCCAGCCTCGAGAGGAATCCGTCGAGCCAGGCGAAGTCGGCATCCAGAATCGCGCTCTCCCGCTCGATCTCGACGAGGAACTGCACCGGCACCTCGCGGGCGGCCGCGGCGGCGAGGCGATCACGTAGTTCGGCGGTGTACTCGGCGAGGGCGGCGCGGCGCTGCGTCAGCAGGTCGATGACCTCGCCGCGCGGCAGATCGTGGGACTCTGACAGCGCGACTCGGAACTCGGTGAGCCGCCCCAGCCGGGGGAGCTCCTGCCGCACCCATTGCGCACCGGCTTCCGCGCCGCGTTCCGTCAGCCGGTAGGTCGTGCGAGCCGGGCGGTTGCCGGCGCGGTCGATGCCGACCGACGCCGCGTATCCGCGCCGCTCCAGCCGCGTGACCGTGTGATAGAACGTGCCGTTCGCGATGGTGACGAGTCGGTCGTCGCCCCGCTGACGGATGAGGCGCATCATCTCGTACGGATGCATGTCGCGCTCGCGCAGCAGTCCGACCACGATGACGCTCAACGGCGTGAGGCTCTCTGCCATCCGCGCCCTCCCTATTAGTCCATATGGACTATAGAGCATTACGGCATGAGGGGTGATGCGGAGGCCGCGGGCCGCGCCTCATCGTGGCCGACGAGTGATCACACAGCGGCGGCCCTGAGCCGCCTCAGCAATTCGTCGACACCCTCGGTCCAGGGTGTTCCGTGTCCGGGGAGCACCCAACTCGCACGGACATCCTCGAGCCGTGCGAGGGAGTCCAGCGCCCGCTGCGGATCGTCGGTGAACGGCGCCGGCTGCGGGCCGCGCTGCCCGGTGAGGACATGGCGCGTCGTCAGCGCGTCGCCGACGAAGAGCGCGTCGACCGCGGGCACATGCACGGCGATGCTGCCCGGCGAATGTCCTGGCAGGGGGATCACCCGGGGGCTGCCCGGCAGGGCGAGCACGTGCTCGCCCTGGATTTCGACGACCTCGGTGAGGTGGCGGGTCCGGCCCCCGCCCTTGCGCAGCGCGTACCAGAAGAACCCGAGGGTCGCGCCGGCCCGCATCCGCGGGCGTGCGGTCGCCGGTGGCTTCTCGCCCCGCGCGCGGCCGGCGTCGGCCTCGTGGATGAAGACCGGCACGCCGTGATCGCGGCGCAGCCGCTCCGCGAACCCCACGTGATCGCTGTCCCCGTGCGTCAGGATCAGACCGCGGATGTCTTCCGGCGACTTTCCCATACGTGAGAGTTCGACGAGCAGTTCGGTCCAGTGCCCGGGCAGGCCGGCATCGACGACGGTGATCCCGGCCTCGGTGTCGATCAGGTAGGCGGCGACGATGTCGTTGCCGATCCGGTGCAGGCCTGGGGCGAGTTCCATGATGGCTACGATACCTAGCCATCATGGCTATAGTCAATAGCTATACTGATGGCACGAACAGAGGAGCCCCATGCCGACGCCCGCGCGCACCTCGCTGGACGACATCATCCGTGCCGGCTGCGACATCCTGGAGGCCGAGGGTCAGGCCGGCCTGACGATGAACGTCGTCGCCGCACGCGTGGGAGTGCGGGGACCTTCCCTCTACAAACGGGTTCGCAGTCGCGACGACCTCATCCGCCTCATCGCCACCAGGACCGCACGTGATCTCGGCGACCATCTCGACACCATCGTGCGCGGGACGGCCGGCCCCACCGACGCCCGGACGCAGCTCACCGACCTGGCCCACATGCTCCGCGCCTTCGCGCACGCGCGGCCCGAGCAGTACCGCCTCGTCTTCGCCCCGGGGTCCGAAGCGACACAGCCGGACGCGGAGGCGCGTGCTCGAGCTGTCGCGCCACTCCTCGACGTCACCACGCGACTGGCCGGCCCGGAACACGCACTCGAAGCCGCGCGCACCGTCACGGCCTGGGCGAGCGGCTTCATCGGCATGGAACTTGCCGGCGCCTTCCAACTCGGCGGCGACGTCGACCGCGCCTACGAGTTCGGCATCGTCACACTCGCAGCCGCGCTCGCGCATCGCGCCGGCGAACACTCCACCGAATGAGCGCTACGGCCGCCCGCCACCACCCGGCCCGCCTCCGCCATCGGGCGCGCCGCCGGCCGCAGGCGTCGTGGTGGTGTCGACGCGCACGACCAGGGAGGCCGCATACCCGGCATCCACCCCGCCGGTGACCGTCGCCATCTGCAGCACCCCGCCGTCCTCGCCGAAGACGTTGTCCGACGTCAGCGTGATCTGCGAGAGGTTCCGCGCCGAACCGTCGTAGCCCGAGCCTGCGTACACATCACTGAGCATCGCTTCGGGGAAGGCCAGCTGCGACGTGGCGATCGCGCGCGTCGAGTCGGTGATATCGGCCGCGCTCGGATAGACCTCGAAGTGGATGTGCGTCCAGCGGCCCGTGTAGCAGCCGGGGACGATCGAGGTGAAGGTCACCTGTCCGTTCGCATCGGCGACCTGCACGCCCCGCAGATACGTCTCGTTCTCGACGCCGCTCGAGTACATCGAGTACCGGCCCTGGGCGTCGCAGTGCCAGGCGTAGACGGCGACGCCCTGGAACGCGGCGTCGCCGTTGGCCATGTCGGTCACCCGCAGAGTGAACGTCAACGGCACCCCGCCGGCGGTCGCGCCGCCGCCGAGACTCGACCGGATGTCGCCGCGCACGATGCCGGACTGCTCGAGCACGTCGGGTCCGTTCGACCCGTCGCCCGGGTAGGGCCCGGCGGTCTCATCGGGAATCTCGCCGGCGGGCAGCTCTGTCACGGTCGTGGGGGTGGGGGTCGGGGTCGGTGCGGGTGTCGCGCTCGGTGACGCGGATACCGTGGGCGAAGGCGTCGACGATGCCTTGGGCGTGCAGGCGGCCAACGCCGCCGCCCCGGCGCCGATGCCGACCAGGCTGAGGATGCCGCGGCGGCTCACCAGCGTGCGCAGATCGAAGGCGGCGCCCTGATCGACGACTTCCTCGTCGACGCGATCGAGAAGGCGGCCCTCGTAGGCCGGTCCGTCCGGCGTCTGCTCGGGCTCGGGGATCCGGGTCATGGGCGCTCCTCAGTCTCGGGGGACTTCCACTGTGCCGAACAAGTGCGTGCATCCACACGGTTCCGGCTATGGATTCGCGATGAGTCGTGCCCGGCGTCGGTCGGGATGACCACCGCGGCGGCGGCGTGCCGACGTGACTATTCTGATCGGATGCCCTCACTCGGCGACATCGTCGCACCGCGCCGCATGGGAGTGGATTTCCGCTGGCTGCTCGCGTCGTCGTGGACCAGCAACGTCGGTGACGGCATCGCCCTGGCGGCCGCTCCCCTGCTGATCGCGTCGATGACCTCATCGCCCGTCCTGGTGGCGTCGGGGGCGATCCTGCAGTTCCTGCCGTGGCTGCTGTTCGGCCTGCACGCCGGCGCCGTGGCCGACCGCTTCGACCGGCGACGCATCATGATGCTCGCCAACGGCGCCCGCGCGGTCGTGGTGGCGGCACTCATCGTCTTCCTCGTCACGGGCGTCGCGAACATCGGGATCGTGCTCGCGGTCGCGTTCCTCTACGGCTGCGCAGAAGTGTTCGTCGACACAGCCGGCAGCGCCATGCTGCCGATGATCGTGAAGCCCGTCGACCTGGGCACCGGAAACGCGCGGCTGCAGGCCGGATTCCTGGTCGCCAACCAGTTCGCCGGCCCGCCGCTGGGCGCCTTCCTGTTCGCGCTGGGCAGCGCGTGGCCGTTCCTCGTGCAGGGCCTGTGCGTCGCGTTGGCCATCGTGCTGATCTCGCGGCTGACCCTGCCCATCGCACCCCCGGCGGCCCCGGCACCGCGCAAGCCGGTGCACACCGACATCGGCGAGGGCCTGCAGTGGTTGTGGCGCAATCCGCCGGTGCGCACCCTCGTGCTCATCATCCTGTGCTTCAACATCACGTGGGCAGCTCCCTGGGGCGTGCTGGTGCTGTACGCGACCGAGCACCTCGGCATGGGACCGGTCGGCTTCGGCGCGCTCACCACGGCCTCGGCCCTGGGCGGCATGCTGGCGGTGCTGATCTTCGGCCGGCTGCAGCAGCGCGTGTCGTTCGCCACGCTCATGCGCGTATGCCTGTCGGCCGAGGTGGTCATGCACCTCTCGTTCGCCCTGACGACCACCGGGTGGGTGGCGCTGGTGATCATGTTCGGGTTCGGGCTCTACGCGTTCGTGTGGGGGACGATATCGACGACGGTGCGCCAGCGCCTGGTGCCGCAAGCGCTGCAGGGCCGGGTGGCATCGGTGAACATGGTCGGCGTATTCGGCGGGATGGTGATCGGCCAGGCGCTGGGCGGCGTCATCGCACAGACGTGGGGACTGACCGCGCCGTGGTGGTTCGCGTTCGCCGGCTCGGCGCTGACCCTCGCGCTCGTGTGGCGGCCCATCTCGCACATCGTGAACGCGCCACCGGCGATGGATAATGGACCGGTGACGGACGCCCCTGACTCGCTGCCCGGCTGGACCCACGTCTACTCCGGGAAGGTCCGCGACCTGTACCGTCCGGCCGACCCTGAGGCCCCCGCCGACCGCATGCTCGTCGTCGCCAGCGACCGGGTCAGCGCGTTCGACTTCGTGCTCGAGCCCGCGATTCCCGACAAGGGCACCCTGCTGACCACTCTCAGCCTGTGGTGGTTCGACCAGCTCTCCGGCGGCGACGGCGGCCGCCGCATCCCCAACCACCTGGCCGCGTCGCACGAGCTGACGCTCGGAGACGACGGCATCCCGAACACCGCCGACGACCTCCGGTCGTTGATTCCGGATGCCGTGGCCGGACGCGCGATGCTCGTGCGGGCCCTCGACATGCAGCCGATCGAATGCGTCGTGCGCGGCTATCTCACCGGCTCGGGATGGGTCGAGTACCAGGACTCCGGCACCGTGTGCGGCATCGCCCTGCCGGCCGGGCTCGCGAACGGCGATCGACTGCCCGAGCCGATCTTCACCCCCGCGTTCAAGGCGCCGCTGGGTGAGCACGACGAGAACATCTCCTACGAGCGGACCGTCGAGCTCGTCGGCGCCGACGTCGCCGCGCAGTTGCGCGACACCTCGCTCGAGATCTACACCCGTGCGGCCCGCATCGCCGAGGCGAAGGGCCTCATCCTCGCCGACACCAAATTCGAGTTCGGCCTCGACGAGGCCGGCA
Source organism: Microbacterium invictum (assembly GCF_014197265.1). Lineage (NCBI taxonomy): Bacteria > Bacillati > Actinomycetota > Actinomycetes > Micrococcales > Microbacteriaceae > Microbacterium > Microbacterium invictum. Next base: position 2,500,446 of record NZ_JACIFH010000001.1, read on the forward strand.
CCCTGACCCTCGCCGACGAAGTGCTCACGAGCGACTCGTCGCGGTACTGGGATGCCGAAGCGTGGCGCACCGGGACGACTCCATCCGCGCGCATGGCGAGCTTCGACAAGCAGCGCGTGCGCGACTGGCTCGCCGCGAACTGGGACAAGCAGGGCACTCCGCCCGCACTGCCCGGCGCGGTGGTCGCTCAGACCACCGCGAAGTACCGCGAGCTGCTGCAGCGCCTCACCGCCTGAACCGCGTTCGCGAGGCGGCGCCCGGCGCACTGCCGCCGGCGACCTCACGCGCGCCGCACGGGCTGACGGAATGCCCGAGTGGCATCCCCGGTTCTCAGCGTTCTCCCAGATATCGTGACCTCAGCACACGACCCGTGAGGAGCACCCGCATGCCCATCTGGACCCTTCACGGCGACGGCCGTCACATCGAGCGCGGCGCCGTCGTCAAGCCCGGCGAGCGCCTGAGCTGGCCGGGAACCATCGCGATCGGCGCACAGCACGTCGTCGCGATGTTCGGCGCCACCTTCCTCGTGCCGATCCTGACGGGGTTCCCGGTCTCGACGACCCTGCTGTTCTCGGGTCTGGGCACCATCCTGTTCCTGCTTCTGACCCGCAACCGGCTGCCCAGCTACCTCGGCTCGTCCTTCGCGTTCATCGCACCGATCCTCGCCGCCGGCCCCGGCGGCGGTGCGCCGCTGCAGACCGGCGAGCAGATCTCGCAGGCACTGCTGGGCGTCTTCGTCGCCGGTGTGCTGCTGGCCGGCGTCGGCTTCCTCGTGCAGGCGACCGGCACGGGCTGGATCGAGAAGCTCATGCCGCCGGTCGTCTCGGGCGCCATCGTCGCCCTCATCGGCCTGAACCTGGCCCCCGTTGCGTGGCAGAACTTCCAGGTCGACGCGCTCCTGGCCACGATCACCCTCGTCGCCTGCATCCTGTTCTCGGTGCTGTTCCGCGGATTCCTGGGCCGCGTCTCGATCTTCCTCGGCGTCTTCGTGGGCTACCTCGTGGCCATTCTCATGGGGAAGGTCGACTTCTCGGGCGTCGAGTCCGCCGCCTGGTTCGGTCTGCCCGAGTTCCATCTGCCGGCGTTCGGCGACCCGGTCGCGTGGGGCCTGCTGCCGATGTTCCTGCCGGTCGTGCTCGTGCTCATCGCCGAGAACGTCGGCCACGTGCGCGGTGTCGCGACGATGACCGAAGACCCGTCGATCAACACGCACACCGGACGCGCCCTGGTCGCGGACGGTCTGGCCACCACCATCGCCGGCGCGTTCGGCGGTTCGGGAACCACCACCTACGGCGAGAACATCGGCGTCATGGCCGCGACGCGGGTGTACTCGACCGCGGCGTACTGGGTCGCCGGCGCGATCGCGATCCTGCTCGCGTTCTCGCCCAAGATCGGCGCCGTCATCTTCGCCCTCCCCGCCGGCGTGCTCGGCGGTGTCACCACCGCCCTGTACGGCTTGATCGGCGTCATCGGGATCAAGATCTGGGTCGACAACCAGGTCGACTTCTCGCGTCCGGTCAACCAGTACACGGTCGCCGTATCGTTCGTGATCGCCATCGCAGGCTTCACCATGACGTTCGACCAGCTGCAGTTCGGCGGCATCGTGCTCGGCACCTTCGCCGCGCTGGCGATCTACCACGGCGGCAACGCGATCGCCCGCGCACGCAAGACGGGAGCCGACGACGGTGGCCCGATCGTGCCGATCGGACAGCTGGGCGGCGACCCGCAGTAGGCGAATGCCGCGGACGCGTGACCCGGGACGGACACACGGCGCTCAGGCGGAGGCGCGGACCACCAGGGCGGTCTCGAGGATCGTCACATGCGGCGGCTGGCCGCCGCCCAGCAGCGCGAGCAGGGTGTCGGCCATCTGCTCCCCTTGAGCATGGGAGGGCTGGCGCATCGTCGTGAGCTGCGGGCTCACGCTCGTCGCCACCGGTGAGTCGTCGAAGCCGATGATCGCCACGTCCTCGGGCACGCGGATCCCCGCGCGGCCGAGGACGGCCAGCGCGCCGCGCGCCATGAGGTCGCTCGCCACGAACACGGCGTCGAACGGCCGGCCCGAGTCGATGATGCGCTGCATGGCGCGTCCACCGGCATCCGCGGTGAAGTTGCCGTCCTCGATGGGCCCTTCGGCAAGACCGGCCGCAGCCAGCGCCTCGCGGTACCCGTCGAGCCGGTCGACGCCCGCGGGCATCGTCAGCGGTCCCGTGATCGTCGCGATGTGCTCGTGCCCCTTGCGTACGAGGTACTCGGTCGCCGCACGTGCGCCGGCGAGGTTGTCGACGTCGACGTAGTAGTCGCGCTCACGCTCGCGCACCGGGCGGCCACCGTAGACGACCGGGACTGCGGCGGCGATGCGGTCGATGAACGTGTCGCTCGTGTGGTGCGACACGATGATCGCCCCGTCGACGGCTCCGCTGCGCACATACGCCGTCGTCTTGTCCTGGGGGTCGTCGCTGGCGATGATCAGGTTGAGCACGTACTCCGAGCGACTCAGGCGCGCGTTGATGCCCGACACGACCGCCGCGAAGAACGGATCACCGAAGAACCGGGTCGTGTCTTCGGGCACCACGAGCGCGATCGCCATCGTGGCCCGGCTGGCCAGCGACCGCGCCGCGCGGTTGGGAACATAGTTCAGCTCGGCGATGGCGCGCTGCACCGCCTCGAGTGCGGCGGGGCTCACCGCGGTCGACCCGTTCACGACGCGCGACACCGTCGAGCGTGAGACTCCGGCGACGGCGGCGACCTCTTCGATGGTGGCCGTCGCCCGCGTGCTTTCGATCGTCACGCCGCTCCCTACCTCTTCGCTGCGAGCACGTCGATCGCCCGGTCGGCGATGATCTGACGATAGTCCAGCGCGCTGTCCTTCAACGCGCGCTCCTGGGTGTCGTAGTCCACCCACACGATGCCGAACCGCTTCTCGTACCCCCACGCCCATTCGAAGTTGTCGAGCAGCGACCAGTAGAAGTAGCCGCGCACGTCGACTCCGGCGTCGGCGGCATCGATGATCGCCTCCAGATGCGTCCGCAAGAACGCGGTGCGCTCGGTGTCGTGCACGCGCACGACACCATCCTCGACGACCGGTTCGTCGTCGTACGCGGCGCCGTTCTCGGTGACGTACAGCGCGGTCCCCACCGGCTGCGCGTACTCGGTCCACACCCGCTCGAGCAGCGTGGTCAGCCCGCCAGGATCGACTTCCCAGTTCATGACGGTGCGCTCAAGGCCCCGCTCGTGCCAATGGATGCCGGTGTGCGACGGGTACGGCGACTCCGCCCTCCGCGATGTGGGTGCATCGCCGGGTGCCGGCGCGTTCGGGTCGGGCTGGCCGCCCACGAACTCGCCGTGGTAGTAGTTGACGCCCAGCACGTCCAGGGGCTGTGCGATGGCGGCGAGATCACCGTCGTGCACAGCGGCTTCCAGGGCGTCGATGGCCCCGGCATCCACCGCCCGGATGTCTTCGATCGCGTCGGCCGGATACTCGCCCCGGAAGACCGGGTCGAGGAACCACCGGTTGAACTGCCCGTCGATGCGGCGCGCGGCGTCGACATCTGCCGGCGACTCCGGGTCGACCGGCTCCGCCACCGTCAGGTTCAAGGTGATGCCCAGGTCGAGCGACGCGTCGCGGGCGCGCAGCTCGCGCACGACCTGGCCGTGGCCCAGCAGCAGGTGGTGCGCGGCCAGCACGCCGTCTCTCACGCTGTACCGGCCGGGCGCGTGGATGCCCGCGGTGTAGCTGAGGAACGACGAGCACCAGGGCTCGTTGAGGGTGGTCCAGTCGGTGATCCGGTCGCCGAGCGCATCGTGCAGATCGAGGGCGTACTCGGTGAACCGATCGCTCGTCTCGCGCACCGTCCAGCCGCCGAGCTCTTCCAGCGCCTGCGGCAGATCCCAGTGGTAGAGCGTGAGCCAGGGGCGGATGCCGGCATCGCGAAGCTCGTCCACGAGGCGCTTGTAGAAGTCGACGCCCTTCGGGTTGACCGCGCCGCCGCCGGGCCGCACCCGCGCCCACGACACCGAGAACCGGTACGTGTCCAGGCCCATGTCCTTCATGAGCGCGACGTCGTCGCGGTAGCGGTGGTAGTGGTCGCACGCGACGTCGCCGTTGTCGGCGTTGATGACCGCCCCGGGCACGCGGCTGAACTCATCCCAGATCGAGGCCGTGCGGCCGTCTTCGAACGCGGCGCCTTCGATCTGGTACGCGGCCGTGGCCGCGCCGAAGCGGAACCCCGGAGGGAACGCGCGCGGAGTGAACGTCATGGAGCGAAGCCTTCCGTGAGCGGGTCGGGCCTCAGCCCTTCACCGCGCCTTGCATGATGCCGCTGACCAGCTGCTTGCCCGCGAAGATGAACAGCAGCAGCAGCGGGATGGTCGCCAGAACGACGCCGGCGAGCACGATCGAATAGTCGACGAAGTAGTTGGACTGCAGGAGCGACAGCGCGACGGGCAGCGTCGGGTTCTGCCGGTCGAGCACGATGAACGGCCAGAAGAAGTTGTTCCACGAGCCCACGAACGTGAACAGGAACAGCATCGCCGCGGCCGGGCGTGCCGCGGTGACGCCGACCGTCCAGAACGTGCGGATCATCGAGGCGCCGTCCACGCGGGCGGCTTCGATGAGCTCGTCGGGCACCGACTGCCGCAGGTACTGGGTCATCCAGAACACGCCGAAGGCGCTCGTCAGCGCGGGGATGATGATCGCGCCGATCTGGCCGGTCCAGCCCAGCTCGCTGAACAGGATGTACAGCGGGACCACGCCCAGCTGCTGGGGCACGGCCATGGTGGCGACGACGAACACGAGCAGCGCGGGTCCGCCCAGGAACTTGAGCTTCGCGAATGCCCACCCGGCGAGGGTGGAGGTGATGACGACGGATGCCGCGATCAGGAACGAGCTGTAGATCGAGTTCCACAGTGCCGGCCAGAAGTTGACGGCCGGGTTGCCCACGACCGAGGACGCGTTGTCGAGGAAGTTCCCGCCGGGGATCCACGCGAACGGCTGGCGCAGTGTGGTGGCGTCGCCCGAGCCGATCACGAACGACCAGTACAGCGGGAAGACGGCCGAGATGAACACGACGGCGAGGGTCGCGTAGGCCCAGAATCCGGGGCGTGCGCCGCGGATGCGGATCGCCTTGGCTCCGCGACGCCGCTTGTCGGCGTTCGGGATGCTCTCCTGGACCACCGCGAGGGGCGTCGGTGTGCCGATGCTCATCGTCCGGCCTCCTTCACGTTCTTCTTCGCGGCTTTGGCCTGCTCTCGCCGTTGCTGTTTCGAGGTCTCGGAGCGCAGGCCTTCATCGCGCACGAGGTTGCGGGTGATCAGGAGGTTTATCAAGCCGATCCCGAGGATGATGATGAACAGGATCCAGGCCATCGCCGCGGCACGGCCGAAGTTCCACTGCCCCCAACCGATGTCGTACAGATACAGGGTGATCGTCAGCCATTGCTGACCTGCGCCGCCGCGGCCGAACTGGTCGAACATGCGCGGTTCGTCGAAGATCTGCAGGCCACCGATGGTGGAGGTGATGATGACGAAGATCAGAGTGGGCTTCAGGGAGGGCAGCGTGATGCTGAAGAACTGGCGGATGGGGCCGGCGCCGTCGACGGTCGCGGCCTCGTAGAAGTCACGGTTCACGGCCTGCATGGCTGCGAGGAGGATCAGGGCGTTGTAGCCCATCCAGCGGTAGTTGACCATGGTCGCGATCGCGACGTGACTCCAGAACGGCTCGACGTGCCACGGGACGGGGCCGAGGCCGACGACGCTGAGCCAGCTGTTGATGAGGCCGGACTGGTCGGCGAACATGGCGTTGAAGATGAGGCCGACGGCGACGGGGGCGACGACGAACGGGATGAGCACGCTCATCCGCCAGAACGTCTTCGCACGGATGTTGCGGTCGAGCACCGCGGCGATGAAGATCGCGAGGATCAGCTGCGGGATGCTCGACAGCAGGAAGATGCTGAAGGTGTTGCGCAGGGCTGTCCAGAAGTGGGGCTGCGTCAGGATCCAGACGTACTGATCGAAGCCGATGAACTCGCCGGAGTTGCGGACCAGGTCCCAGTCCATGAACGAGATGACGGCCGTGTACGCGATGGGGAACAGCCCGACGACCGCGAACATGATGAAGAACGGCGAGATGTACAGGTAGGGCGAGATCTTGAGGTCCCAGCGGCTGAGCCTCTGGGAGAACGAGAGCACCCGAGGGGGCCGGCCGTCCGGCGTCGCGGAGCTGCGCTCCCCGCGTCGCGTATCAGTCAGAGTCACGATCGTCCTTCGAAGATGAGAGAGGGTGGGATGCCGGGGGCGCGGCGTTCGGGACGCCGCACCCCCGGCAGGGATCAGCTCAGAAAGCCGAAACCTCGGTCACCCAGGTGTTCCAGGCAGTCTCCTTGTCCTCGAGGCCGTCGAAGACGCGGGTCACCGCGTTCTGCAGGGCGTCGTGGAACTGGAAGTACTGCGGTCCCTTGAAGGTGCTGACGGTGATCGCGTTGGCACGGTCGATGCCGATCTGGCCGCTGGGCGCGTCATTGAAGAACTCGTTGACGTAGCCGGTCAGGTCGGCGCTCTCCTGCGCCTCGGGCTGGCTCGGGAAGGTGCCGGCGTTGTTGAACGCCTTGATCTGCGTCTCGGGCGAGGTGAGCCAGTCGGCGAGCTGCTGGGCAGCCTCGACGTTGGCGCCGTTCTCCGGAACGACCAGGTACGAACCGCCCCAGTTGCCGCCGCCCTCGGGGAAGGCGTTGGCGATGTCCCAGCCGGTCACGTCCGGGGCCTCACCGGCGATGATGCCGTGCATCCACGGCGGGCACAGCATGGCGGCGAACTCGCCACCGGCCATCGATGCGTACCAGTCTTCGCTCCACTGACCGGCGTACGCCGAGATCGGCACAGCGCGGTCGACGACGGTGTCGTAGGCGGCGCGGATGTCGGGGTTCTCGGTGGCGACGATGGTGCCGTCGGGCTCTTCGTACGCGATGTCGAGCTGGTTGACCAGGCCCTGGAGGACCGAGTTGGCCGAGTCGATGAACGGCGTGCCCGTGGCCTCGACGTACGAGTCGGCGACGTCGAAGAACGCGTCCCAGGTCGGGAACAGCTCAGCGACCTCTTCACGGTCGGTGGGCAGGCCCGCGGCCTCGAACAGGTCGGCGCGGTAGCAGACGGCCTGCGGTCCGATGTCGGTGCCGTACGCGACCAGGTTGCCGTCGGCGTCGGTGGCCGCGGTCTCCTTCCAGTCGAGCCAGCGACCCTTCAGATCGTCGGGTACCGGCGCGAGCAGGTCGGAGTACTGCATCATCTCGGTGAACCAGTCGACCTCGACCGCCTCGACGTCGGCGAGGCCGGTCTTGCCCAGCTTCTGGAAGAAGTTCGCGCGGGCGTCGTTCGACGTGGCCGCCTTGTTGTGGACGACCTTGATGCCGGTCTCCGCCGTGAACTCCGCGAGGAGGTCGTCGGTGTAGCCGAAGTCGTTGAACGTCGCGATGGTGAGAGTCGTCTCGCCCTCGGTCTCGTCACCGGGGTCTTCGCCGCCTCCGGAACATCCGGCGAGGACGATCGCTGAGGTGGTCGCGACGCCGGCGATGAGGCCGATGCGGCGCAGTGCGCGTGATTTCACGTGTCACTCCTTTGTGGTCTGGTCTTGCTGGTGCGTGGATCGCTCCGGTCGGGTGCCATGAGAGCGCTCTCACCGGACATCCCCGACGCTATGGGATCGCTCCCACGGATGTCAAGGGAGCGCTCCCATGAATATTGTCACGGTTCGATCACAGCAATGATCCCGGCGCCGTAGACTGGACGTGCATCCCCCATTTCCCGCGATTTCACGGAGCCTCGAATGCCCACCATCGTCGTCGACGTCATGCCCAAGGCCGAGTTGCTCGACCCGCAGGGAAAGGCCGTCGCCGGCGCCCTGACCCGGCTCGGGCACGAGGGCTTCGCCGCTGTCCGCATCGGCAAGCGCTTCGAGCTGACCGTCGACGCCGCCGATGAGGCCACGCTCGCCACGGTCCGGCAGATCGCGGCCGAGATCCTCTCGAACTCGGTGATCGAGGACGTGGTCGGCATCGAGGTCGTCGAGTGACCGTGCGCATCGGGGTCATCACCTTTCCCGGGTCGCTCGACGACGGCGACGCGCAGCGCGCGATCCGCCTCGCCGGCGCCGAGCCGGTAGCCCTGTGGCACGGTTCGCACGACCTCGACGGCGTGGACGCACTCGTGCTGCCGGGCGGCTTCAGCTACGGCGACTACCTGCGCGCGGGCGCGATCGCGGCGCGGGCGCCGATCATGGCAGAGGTGAAGGATGCCGCGGGCAAGGGCATGCCTGTCCTGGGCATCTGCAACGGATTCCAAATGCTCGTCGAGGCGCACCTGCTGCCCGGCGGCCTGATCCGCAACGCGCACCAGCAATTCATCCGGCGCGACCAGAAGCTGCGCGTCGAGAACATCGACACCGCCTGGACGAGCGGGTTCGAGGCCGGTCAGGAGATCGTCATCCCCCTGAAGAACGCCGACGGCGGCTACATCGCCGACGGCGAGACGCTCAAACGCATCAACGGCGACGGCCTCGTGACCTTCCGGTACGTCGGCGTGAACCCGAACGGGTCGCTCGACGACATCGCCGGTGTCACCAACGGGGCCCGCAACGTCGTCGGCCTCATGCCCCACCCCGAGCACGCCGTCGAGCCGGGGTTCGGCCCCGACACCCCCGCGGCCATGCGCTCGGGCACCGACGGTCTGCCGATGTTCACGTCTGCGATCGCCGCCGTGGTTCGGGCCGCGGCCTGACGACCCCGGCATCCACTCGTCGACGGAGTCGTCAGACCGTGCCAGCCGGCGGCCAGACGCCGATGATCACCGACATCACCACGACGAGCACGAGCTCGTGCGAGATGTTCAGGATGGTCAGCTGACTGGGGCGCCCCTCGAACACGTCGTGCGTGATGAAGCGGCCCGCGGTGAACCCGGCCCACAGGGTCAGCCCGGTCACGATCGCCGAGGAGAAGTATCCACCGCCGTAGAAGTGCCAGGCGATGGCGACCGACCCGGCCAGCACCCACGCGAGCAGGAATGCCAGCGCGGTCGAGACCATCAGCGGCAGCATCGCCTCGGTGAAAGTCGCCGGGTCGCGCACGCCGGCGAGCTTCTTCCACCTCTCGCCGAAGACCTTCGGCATGTACCAGACCGATCCGATCACCATGGCGGCCACCGTCGCCACCAGCACGGCCCAGTAGTTGATCTCGGGGATCATCCTCGCCTCCCTACGTCGCCCTCGACGCTACTCCTCCCGCCGGACGGGCACGGTAGCGTCGAGGCATGAGTGTCGTCACCGTCAGCGTCCCCACCGAACGTCTCGCCGCCGATGTCGGCCCGATCGACGGCGCCGAGATCGTGGTGTGGACGATGAAAGGGGCGCCGCCGCGCCCCGAGTTCGACATGGTCGTGCCGCCGTATCTGACGCTGTCGAGCGCGCTGCCACGGCTGGCCGAGGTCACGACCCGGGTCGTCCAGAGCCAGTCGATCGGCTACGAGGGCGTCGCGGCGCAGCTGCCCCGCGGTGTCGTGTTCGCCAACGCGGCGACCGTGCACGAGACCTCGACGGCCGAGCTGGCGCTCGCACTGACGCTGGCCGCACAGCGTCGGATCCCGGCCTTCGTGCGGGCGCAGGCTGCCGGCAGCTGGGCGCCCGAGTTCGCCTCCAGCCTCGCGGATCGGCGGGTGCTGCTGCTCGGCTACGGCGGTGTCGGCTCGGCCGTCGCGGCGCGCCTCGCGGCGTTCCAGGTCGAGCTCACGGTGGTCGCCTCCCACGCACGCGATGACGGCGGCATCCACATTCACGGCGTCGATGAGCTCCCCGAGCTGCTGCCGCGCGCCGAGATCGTGATCGTGACGCTGCCGGGCGGTCCCGAGACCCACCACATCGTGGACGAGGCGTTCCTGACGGCCCTGCCCGACGACGCCCTCGTGGTCAATGTGGGGCGCGGCCCGCTGATCGACACCGAGGCGCTGCTGGCTCAGGGTGGACGCATCCGCGCGGCGCTGGATGTCACCGACCCCGAACCGCTGCCTTCGGGCCACCCGCTGTGGACCGCGCCGGGCGTGCTGATCTCACCGCACGTCGGCGGTGCCTCGACGGCCATGCAGCCGCGGATCGCGGGCCTGGTGCGACGCCAGATCGGTCACCTGCTCGCGGGCGAAGAGCCCGAGAACGTGGTGATCCGGACCTGAGCGCGGGGCGGTGCCGGGCCCAGGCGGCGCCGGGCTCAGGCGGCGCCGGGCTCAGTTGGCGCTTGCGCCGGAAACCCCACAGCATTCCCCACCTACGCGCCAACTCTGGAATGGCGTGCCGGGCTCAGTTGGCGCTTGCGCCGGAAACCCCACAGCATTCCCCACTTCAGCGCCAACTCTAGAATGGGACGCCGGGCTCAGTTGGCGCCTACGCCGGAAACCCCACAGCATTCCCCACTTCAGCGCCAACTCTAGAATGGGACGCCGGGCTCAGTTGGCGCCTACGCCGGAAACCCCACAGCATTCCCCACCTACGCGCCAACTCTGGAATGGCGTGGCGGGCTCAGTTGGCGCTTGCGCCGGGAACCACTGCATGATTCCGCGCGCCCGCGCCAACTTTGGCCGTGCGCCGACTTGGGGACAGCGCCGACCTTGGCAGCGCGCCAGATTTGGCGCCGCCCGCGGCACGACCTCTGGTGAGCTGGCCTACAGCCCCTCGGCGACCGTCGCGGCTACGGTGAGCCAGGCGTCGCGCGACTCGGGGGACAGCGCCTCGAAGTCGATCGGACCGCCGTCGACCAGCGCGGGGTCGAACGGGACGTGCACGACCGCCGACGTCACCTGCGCGAAGTGGCGCTCGAGACGCTCGGCGAGCTTGCGGTCGGGGCGGGCCGACGGCGCCGCCAGGATGGTGACGGCCTCGTCGATCTTGCGGTCGAAGCCCTTCTCGCGCAGGCCGTCGAGTAGCCAGGCGGCGGACGCGGCGGTGTCTTCGCGGACGGTCGACACGATCACGAGCTGGTCGGCCGCGGCGACGGCTGCGACCCAGTTCGAGGCGCGCATGTTGTTGCCGGTGTCGACGATCAGCAGTCGGTAGTAGCGCGACAGCACACCGTGCAGACGCTCGAATGCGGCGGCATCGATGGTGGAGGATGCCGCGGCATCCTCATCCGAGGCCAGCACGTCGAACCGGGCGTCGACCTGCGTGCGGACGTACGTGTCGAGCGCCGACAGGGTGGCGTCGGTCGAACCCGCGAAGCGGTCGAGGTCTTCGAGCAGATCGACTGCGGTGCGGTGGTGGGGCGCGTGCTGCGCACGCCAGCCGAGCGTGCCGCGGGTCTCGTTGTTGTCCCATGCGAGCGTGGCGCCGCCGCGCTGGGTGCCGAACGTCGCGGCGAGCAGCAACGTGCTGGTGGTCTTGTGCGCGCCGCCCTTGGGGTTGAGCACGACGATCGTCCGCGGTGCGTCCAGGCGACGCTGCACGGCGCGCTCACGGTCGAGGCGCGACCGTTCGGCCTTGCCGGGCTGCGGTGAGATGGCGCCGCCGGTCATGCGGCGGACCGCACCCTGCCAGCCCTCGGTGGCGCGCGGCTTCGCGTGCGCACCGCGCGAGCTCAGCAGGTCCTCCACGGTCGGCGTCACGCGCTGGGTCGGGTCGCGCCGGACGCCGTCGCTGCGCAGCGGCCCGGCGGTGGCCGGGGTCGGGGCCGCCGACGATGCGGTCGGCGCAGCAGCCGGTGCCGGCGTGGAGGCGGTTGCCGGCGCGGATGCGGTGGATGCCGGTTCCGCGGCGGGCGCGGACGCGGTGGATGCCGGTTCCGCGGCGGGCGCGGACGCCTCGACGGCGGGGAGCGCCGTCGAGGCAGGCTCCGCGGCGACGGGCAAAGGAGTGGCTGCGGGCGTCGGCATCCCGGCGGTGCCCGGTGACGGTGCGGCGACGGACGCGGTCGGTGCGGCGAGGGGCCTAGTGATATCGGCGACCGAAATGGCCGTCGTGACCGGCTCCGCGGCGACGGACGCGGTCGGTGCGGCGACGGACCCGGGGATCTCGGCTACCGGAATGGCCGTCGTGACCGGCTCCGCAGTAGACGCGGGCTCGCGCGCGAACGCCGGTGCCGGCGCCGGCGCCTCCGTGGCGGGCTCCAGCTCGCGCACAAGAGCCGGTGTCGGCGCCGCGGCGGCCGACTCAGCCATAGCCGGCGCAGGCGCGAACGCCGGGACACCCGAGAGCAGCCCGGTGGGTGCGGGGTCGGCGGGCGGCTGCGGGCCGGCGACCGCGGCATCCCCCTCTTCTCCCTCACGCGCGGCGAGCGAGGTCGCCTCGATGAAGGTGCCGTCGGGGTGCACGATGAGCGGCCAGCGCGCCGAACCCTCGATGACCGTCGCGGTCACGGGCTCGCCGGTCGAGGCGGCGATCAGACGCACCGACTCGACGATGCGGCGACGCAGGCCCTCGCTCGTCGACGCGAAGACCTCGTCGACGTCACGGCCGACCTGGATCTCGGCGACCGTGGTCGACGTGATGCGGACGATCGGTTCGGACATGGTGGTATCCACAGCGGACCCTTCTTTCAGACCAGTTCAGACCTGGAATACGGCGTGCACGTCATCGCCGCACACGGCGCGGCCGTTGAGCTCAGCCAGTTCCATCAGCACGGCGACGCCGGCGGTCGCGTAGCCGAGCGTGCCCAGCAGCTGGCGCCCGGCGAGCAGGGTGCCGCCGGTGGCCAGCACGTCGTCGACCAGCAGCACGCGGCTGCCGGCAGGCAGGTCGTCGGCCATCTCGATCGTCGCCTGCCCGTATTCGAGGTCGTAGGAGACGGATGCCGCGGGCCGGGGCAGCTTGCCCGCTTTGCGGATCGGGACCGTGCCCACTCCGGCGGCGACGGCGACCGCACCGGCGAGCACGAATCCGCGCGCCTCGACGCCGGCGACCACGTCAAACGTTCCGGAGAACGGGGCGATCATCGCGTCGATGACGGCGCGCATAGCAGCGGCATCCGCCAGCAGCGGCGTGATGTCGCGGAACAGGATGCCCGGCTCCGGAAAGTCCGGAATCGTCGCGATCAGCGATTCGGCGCGGGTCAGAGAGGCTTCGGGGGGCACTCGGCAAGCGTACGCGGTTCCGCCTGGGAACAGAGTGCGCAAGCGCTTGCGCTACGCTGTTCCGCATGACTTCGCCCTCGACGGCCACCCTGCACCCGATCGGCCGGAGCACCCCCGGCACCGAATGGTGGCGCACTGCCGTGATCTACCAGATCTACCCCCGCTCGTTCGCCGACAGCAACGGCGACGGACTGGGTGACCTGCCCGGCATCACCGCGCACCTCGACGACCTCGCCGCCCTCGGCGTCGACGCCCTCTGGCTGAGCCCCTTCTACCCATCCCCGCAGAAGGATGCCGGCTACGACGTGGCCGACTACTGCGACGTCGACCCGCTGTTCGGCACGCTCGCGGACTTCGATGTGCTCCAGGCCGAGGCGCACGCCCGCGGCATCCGGGTCATCGTCGATCTCGTTCCGAACCACTCGTCCGATCGGCACGCGTGGTTCCAGCGGGCGCTTGCGGCGGAGCCCGGCAGCGCGGAGCGCGCCCGCTACCTGTTCCGCGACGGCAAGGGCGACGGCGGCCAGCTGCCCCCGAACAACTGGGAGTCGGTCTTCGGCGGCCCCGCCTGGACCCGTACGACCAACGCCGACGGCACGCTGGGCCAGTGGTACCTGCACCTGTTCGACACCAGCCAGCCCGACTTCGACTGGGCGAACCCCGAGGTGCAGGAGGAGTTCCGCCGCATCCTGCGCTTCTGGCTCGACCGCGGTGTCGACGGCTTCCGCGTCGATGTGGCCCACGGCCTGGTCAAGACCGACGGCCTACCCGACCACCTGCCGGCTGTCGACGGCGACAGCATGGGCGGCGACAGCGACGACGTGCCGTACTGGGGCCAGGACGGCGTGCACGAGATCTACCGCGACTGGAACCGCGTGCTGGCGGAGTACGCCGGTGACCGTGCCCTGTGCGCCGAGGCATGGCTGCCGACGGTCGACCGCACCGCGCTGTGGGTGCGGCCGGACGAGATGCACCAGGCCTTCAACTTCCCGTACCTGCAGACCGAGTGGGACGCCGCGCACCTGCGCGAGGTCATCTCCGAGTCGCTGCGCGCCTTTCCCGCCGTCGGCGCCCCGGCGACCTGGGTGCTGTCGAACCATGACGTCGTCCGGCACACCTCGCGCCTGGCGCTGACCGCCGAGAATCCGCAGGGCCACGGCATCGGGCCGGACTCGCCGGGTCAGCCGATCCCCGAGGTGGGGCTCGCCCGCGCCCGCGCCGCCACCGCCGTCATGCTGTCGCTGCCCGGCTCGGCCTACCTGTTCCAGGGCGAAGAGCTCGGCCTGCCCGAGGTCATCGACCTGCCGGGCGACGCGCGTCAGGACCCGACCTGGTTCCGCACCGACGGCGAGCGCTATGGACGCGATGGATGCCGCGTGCCGATCCCGTGGCAGGCAGACGCCCCGGCGTACGGCTTCAGCCCGAGCGGCGCCACCTGGCTGCCGCAGCCGGCCGAGTGGGCGACGCTCGCACGCGACGTGCAGGAGGCGGATGAGGACTCCACCCTGTGGCTGTACCGCACGTTGCTGGCGACGCGACGCGCGTACGCACTCGGATCGGGCGACCTGGAGTGGCTCGAAGGGTTCGGCACCGACGTCCTCGCACTCCGCAACGGACCGGTGACCGTCATCGCGAACACGGGTGACGCGCCGGTCGCGCTGCCCGCCGCCCTCGAGAGCGCCACCCTGCTGATCGCGAGCACCCCGTTCGCCGGCACGGCCGTCCCCGCCGACACCACGGTCTGGCTCCTGGCCGGCTGACATGGCAAGCCTCGAGGAGGTCGCCCGTCGCGCACAGGTCTCGACGGCGACCGCCTCGCGTGCGCTGAACGGGCGCGGCCGCGTCTCGGACGCCACCCGCGCCCGGGTGCGCGACGCCGCGGATGCGCTCGGCTACGTCGTCTCGGCGTCGGCGTCGAGCCTCGCGACCGGCCGCACCCTGTCGATCGGCGTGCTCGTGCCGCTGCTCGACCGGTGGTTCTACTCGTCGGTGCTCGACGGCATCGCGACCCGGCTCGCCCCGCGCGGCTACGACCTCACCCTCTACAACCTCACCGACTCCCCCGAGCAGCGCCGGCATCTGTTCCAGACATCGCTGCGCCGTGGGCGAGTGGATGCCGTGGTCGCCCTCTCCCTGCTGCTGACCGACGACGAGATCGACCAGCTGCTGGCCCTGCGCCTCCCGGTCGTGGGGCTCGGCGCACCGAGCCCGCGCCTCGCGACCCTCCGCGTCGACGACACCGCGGTCGCCCGGACCGCGACCGGCCACCTGCTCGACCTCGGCCACCGCCGCATCGCGCACATCGGGCAGAGCACGACCGAGGCCGCGGGCTCCGGCATCCATTCGCTCGACATCCCCACCCTGCGCCGGCAGGGATTCGAACAGGCGCTGCGGGATGCCGGTGTGGAACCTGCCGGATTCGTCGCCGCCGACTTCACGATCGACGGCGGGCACCGCGCCGCACGAGAGCTGCTCGCCGGCCCCGATCGCCCGACCGCGATCTTCGCCGCATCGGACGAGATGGCCTTCGGCGCCCTGTTCGCCGCCCGCGAGCTCGGACTCGAGGTGCCCGGCGACCTGTCGGTCGTCGGCGTCGACGGGCACGAGATGAGCGACTTCTTCGGCCTGACGACAATCGCCCAATTCCCCCACGGTCAGGGCGAGCGGGCCGCCGAGGCGATCCTCGGGCTCCTCGAAGACGGGCACGAACCGGCCGGCACGGCCCTGCCGTTCGAGCTCGTGGTGCGCACCTCGACATCGCCACCCCGCTGAGCCCCGGCATCCACCCCCCTGCGCCCAAGCGCGCAGAATGTGACCAAGTTCGCACCGAACCGGCCGATCCGATGCGAACTTCGCGCGATTCTGCGCAGTTCGCGATCACGACCCGCCCCGCAACCCCACGTAGGCTCGAAGCCATGACGATCGACCTCGAGGCCCTCTACATCGACTTGCACCGGCATCCGGAGCTCTCGTTCCAGGAGACCCGCACCGCCGGCGTGATCACTCGGCACCTCACCGATCTCGGCCTCGAGTTCGAAGAGGGCATCGGCAAGACCGGCGTGGTCGCCGTCATCCGCAACGGCTCCGGTCCGGTCGTCTGGCTGCGCGCAGACATGGACGCGCTGCCGGTCGAGGAGCAGACCGGCCTCGCATACGCCTCCACCGCCCGCGGGACCGACCCGTCCGGCACCGACGTGCCGGTCATGCACGCCTGCGGCCACGACATGCACGTCACGGCGATGCTCGGCGCACTCGAGACACTGTCGGCTACGCGCGACGAGTGGAGCGGCACGATCGTCGCCGTCTTCCAGCCCGCCGAGGAGTACGGCGCCGGCGCCAAGGCGATGGTCGACGACGGCGTGCTCGACCGGTTCCCACGGCCCGACATCGTGCTGGGCCAGCACCTCACCCCCCTTCCCGCCGGAAAGGTCGGCGCGCGGCCGGGCACCCAGATGGCGGCGGCCGACGGCATCAGCGTCACCCTGTTCGGGCGCGGCGGGCACGGCTCGCGCCCGCATTCCACGATCGACCCGGTCGTCATGGCCGCCGCCACCGTCATGCGCCTGCAGACCGTCGTCTCACGCGAGATCGACCCCCGCGAGATGGGCGTCGTGACGGTCGGTTCGATCCATGCGGGCCTGAAGAACAACATCATCCCCGCCGAGGCCAAGCTCGAGCTGAGCCTGCGATACCCCAACGACGCCGCCCGCGAAGACATCATGGCGCGGGTGGAGCGGATCATCCGCGCCGAAGCCGCGGCATCCGGGGCAGAGAAGGAGCCCGTCTTCACGATGGACCACTCCCTGCCGCCCACCATCAACGACGACGCGGCCACCGCACGCCTCAAGGCCGCGTGGGGCCGCGCCTTCGGCGAGGACTCGGTCGTGGACCCCGGCATGTTCACCGGCAGCGAAGACGTGTCGTGGTTCGCGCGCGAAGCGGGCGTTCCGCTCGTCTACTGGTTCTGGGGCGGCGTCGACCCGCAGCAGTACGCCGATGCCCTCGCCGGCGGCACGATCAACGAAGACATCCCGACGAACCACTCTCCGTTCTTCGCCCCCGTCCTGCACCCCACCATCGAGCGGGGCGTCGACGCGCTGACCGTGGCAGCGCGCGAGTTCCTGGGCGCCGGCGCCGCGACGGGAGTGGCAGCCACCGAGGCGGCCATCACCGAGGCCGGGGCATGATCACCGAACGCAACCGCACTCCGATCATCCTCGGCATCGTCGCGGGCGTCCTGCTCGTCGCTGTGGTGATCGCGCTCTCGATCTACCTCACCCGCGGCGCGGCGTCGCCGAACGCGGCCGTCGAGACACCGGCATCCGCCGGTCAGAACACGCCGTCGACGGCCCCACCCGCGCCGGCCGAGTCGACGGAGCCCACCGAGCCCGCGGCCGATCCCACCGGGGTCGTGCTCAGCGCCACCGGCTTCACGCTGCGCGACGACGCCGGAGCAGACGTGTTCACCTACGGCTGGGGCGACGACGCGACACCCGCGGTCACCGCGCTCACCAAGGCGTTCGGTGCCGAGCCCACCCAGCGCACCGAGGCCGGCAACGGGTCGAGCTACCCCGACTACACGGTGTACCAGTGGAGCGGTTTCGCCCTGTACGACATGGTGGCCACCGACGCGCTGCCCCGCGACGAGTACACGCAGCCGTCGTACCTGCGCTACACGGCGAACACCATCGGCGACACCGCGATCACGGCCGAGTTCGACCTCGAGATCGGTGCCGCCGTCGACACGCTCGACCCCGCCGACGAGTGGGACCGCGGGTCGGGCACGACCCGCATCGTGTTCGAGCCCGAGCGCACCGGCTTCTCGAACGGCGCAGCCTCCTACGCCGCGCTGGCCGACACCGACGGCGAGGTCGTCACCGCGATCCTGTACTACTACTACTCGGGTCACTGAGCACGGCGTCCGCCTCACAGGACCGGCGGGCGACGTCGTGATGGGCTCCTATGATGCCAATCATGACGTCACTGCCCGCCGCCGCGCACTCCGTCGCCGCACCCGCACTGCGCCACGTCTCGACCATCCGCGTCGAGGTCGACGAACCCATCGACCTCGGCGAGGGCGTGGACGGCCGGCGTCGCATCGTCCCGATCCGCTCCGGCACGGCGACCGGCGAGATGAGCGGTCGCATCCGTGCCGGTGGCGCCGATTTCCAGGTGCTGCGACCCGATGCGGTCACCGAGCTCGAGGCCCGGTATCCGCTCGAACTCGACGACGGCACCATGATCGAGATCGTGAATCACGGCATCCGCGCCGGCTCGGTCGACGACGTGGCGAAGCTCATGCGGGGCGAACCGGTCGATCCCGACCGCATCTACTTCCGGTGCAGTCCCCGCCTCCGGGCTCCCCAGGGGGCGTGGGACTGGGTGAACCGCACGGTCTTCGTCGGCACCGGTGTGCGCCGTCCGACGTCGGTCGAGGTGCAGGTCTTCGCCGTCGAGTGACCGATATCAGGTGGGGCCCCCGCAGTCAACGGGCGTGCATTCCCAGACGTGCGCGCGCATAATCTCACCATGGTCGGACTTGCAGTGATCCTGCTCATCATCGGAATCGTCCTGCTGCTGCTGGGCGTGTTCGTCGAAGCCGTGAAGTTCCTGATCTGGGTGGGCCTGGTGATCATCATCGTGTCGATCATCGCGTGGCTCATGAGGTTCATCAGGCGCCAGACATGAGGGATGCCGCGTCCGGAGCCGGGTGGGATGCCGGGGCGTAGCCTAGAAGGGTGACTTCCGCCCTGCCTGAAACGACCGCGCCACCCGCGCTCGACCCGGTCGCGCTGCGCGCCGACTTCCCGATCCTGTCGGAGCAGGTGAACGGCCACCGCCTCGTCTACCTCGACTCGGGGGCGACGAGCCAGAAGCCGCAGCAGGTGCTCGACGCGGAGCGCCACTTCCTCATCCACGCCAACTCGGCCGTCCACCGCGGCGCCCACACGCTTGCCGCCGAGGCCACCGATCTGTTCGAAGACGCCCGCGCGACTGTGGCCGGCTTCGTCGGTGCGGAGCCCGAGCAGCTGGTGTGGACCAGCGGCGCGACGATGGGTCTCAACCTCGTCGCGTACGCGATCGGCAACGCGACCATAGGCCGCGGAGCCCCGGCATCCACCCCTCTCGCACTGAAGCCGGGCGACGAGATCGTCACGACCGCCATCGAGCATCACGCGAACCTCATCCCCTGGCAGGAGCTCGCCGCGCGCACCGGCGCTGTGCTGCGGCACATCCCCGCCCATGACGACGGGACTCTCGACATGGATGCCGCGGCGCAGCTGATCACGCCGCGCACGCGCATCGTCGCATTCACCCATGTGTCCAACGTGCTCGGCATCGTCAACCCGGTCGCCGAGCTCGTCGCCCTCGCCCAGCAGGTCGGCGCGCTGACCGTGCTCGACGCGTGCCAGTCGGCGCCGCATCTGCCGCTCGACTTGCCCGCGCTCGGCGTCGACCTGGCGGTGTTCAGCGGCCACAAGATGCTCGGACCGTACGGTGTCGGCGGTCTCTACGGCCGCGCCGAGGTGCTCGACGCGCTGCCGCCGTTCCTCACCGGCGGGTCGATGATCACCACCGTCACGCTCGACCACGCGGAGTATCTGCCCGCACCGCAGAAGTTCGAGGCCGGCACGCAGCCGGTCGGCCCCGCGATCGGCCTGGCCGCCGCGACCCGGTACATCGACGCGGTCGGCCGCGACGCGATCCACGCGCACGAGCGTGCGCTCGCGGAGCGCCTCGGCGACGCACTGCGTGAGATAGACGGCATCCGTCTGCTCGGCGATGCGCCGGATGCCGAGCGGGTCGGCCTCTGGTCGTTCGACGTCGCGGGTGTCCACGCCCATGACGCTGGCCAGTTCCTCGACGCCCGCGGCATCGCGGTGCGCGTCGGACACCACTGCGCGGCCCCGTTGCACCAGCGGTTCGGTGTCACGGCCTCCGTCCGCGCGAGCGCCGCCCTCTACAACACGATGGACGACATCGACGCGCTCGTTGCGGCCGTCGCCGAGATCCGCCCCTACTTCGGAGCAGACGCGTGAGCGAACTCGACAGCCTGTACCAGGAGCTGATCCTGGACCACTCCAAGCACCCGGTCGGCCAGGGGCTGGCCGACGCCGACGGCGCCTACGCCGACTCGCACCAGAAGAACCCGGTGTGCGGCGACGAGGTCACCCTCCGCGTGCGGGTCGCCGGCGACGACGTCACCGATGTGACGTGGGAGGGTCACGGCTGCTCGATCTCGCAGGCGTCCGCGTCGATGCTCGCCTCGCTCGTGCAGGAGGAGGGCGGTATCTCGCGTGCCGAGGCCACCGACCTGATCACCGGCTTCCGCGAGGCGCTGCGCTCGCGCGGCAAGACCCCGCTCGACGAAGAGACCTTCGGCGACGCGGCCGCGCTGTCGGGTGTCTCGAAGTTCTCCGCCCGCGTGAAGTGCGCGATGCTCGCGTGGGTCGCGCTCGAAGACGCCCTCACCCGCGCGTAAGGGCGCTCGGGCCCGCGACGGGTCGATGAACTCGACGCCGATGGATGCCGGTCAGGCGGCGATCACGGTCGCTTCGAGCCGCGCGTAGCTGGCCTCCATGCCCTCGGTCATTCCGGTGGCGAGGATCATGTCACGCAGTTCCCTGCTCGGGTATTCGATGAGCAGCGTCAGCAGCGTGGCGCCGTTCTCCTCGTACAGCTGCAGGTCGTTGAGGGTGCCGGGCCCCTCCATGCCGATCATCTTCTCGGTCGTGACGGCGCGGCGAGTGGGCTCGCTGAGCACCGTCTCTCCCTCGAAGCCGAACCGGGTCGACTCGTCATCGCCCTGCTGCCACACGTAGCGGTACGTGTCGCCGACCTCGCACTCGACCATCTGCCAGCCGTCGGGGCCGAGCAGCCACCGCTGCAGCAGCTCGGGCTCGTGGTGCGCGCGCCAGACGAGATCGCGCGGGCCTTCGATGAGCCGGGTGATGCGCACATGCTGGTCGTCGAGCAGCTCGGTGCGAGTGCCCTTGCCCTGGGCATATTCGCGCAGGTCCTGCAGCACGGCATCCAGCTGATCCATCGCCATGCGCGAGCCCTCGACAGCTCCCATCGCAACGCTCTGCTCGAGCGCCTCGACCGAGACGAAGTGGCTGGTGTTCACCATGCGCGAGCCGCCGGCGGTCGAGGTGAAGGTGAACACCATGCGCATCGGCGGGAACCCTTCGGTCGGGCTGCCGTCCTCGTCGACGAACGAGTCGAGCACCTCGAAGGTGGCCTCAGGCTCGATCTTCAAGAACTCCCAGGACCCGCGCGACTTCTCTCCTTGCGGACTGGTCATGTGGTACCGGGCTCGCCCGCCGACCGTGAAGTCGAACTCGGTGAACGTCGAGGGCCATCCGGGCGGGCCCCAGAAGCGCTCGAGCTGCTCGGGTTCGGTGAATGCGCGCCACAGCCTGTCGGCCGGCGCCGCGAAATCGGCGACGAGCGTCATCGTGAGGTTCTCGGGATCGGTCGTGATGTCGGTGACAGGCATGTCACTCTCCTTGGGGTGTGAGGTTTCCGTTCTCGGGCTCTGCCAGCAACGCATCGAGCCGGTCGATGCGTGCGCGCCAGAGGTCTTCATACCGAGCCAGCAGTGCACGAGCGCGGGCGATCATGACGGGATCCGCCCGCACGAGCCGCTCGCGCCCCTCGGCGCGCTTGACGATGAGCTGGGCCGCCTGGAGCACGGCGACGTGCTTCTGCACCGCGGCGAAAGACATCTCGTACTCCGCGGCCAGCGCCGACACCGACTGCTCTCGCTCGATCGTGCGCCGCAGGATGTCGCGCCGCGTCGCCGCGGCGAGCGCCTGAAAGACCCGGTCGATCTCATCATCGGTCAGCTCATCGTTCTGGGAAGGATTTTGTACAACCATTTGGTTGTACGTTAGGCCGATGGATGCCGGGTGTCAACCCTTTGTTGTCGGGAACGCGTTGCGATGACACAAACCGGCTTTGAGTGACACAGGCACTCGGTCATGTGACATCGAGTGTCACGACACGCCGAGGATGAGCGTTGTTCGTGAACGAGGAAGAACATCGGGACTGGTGTCGCCGCTGGGTACAACTTTGCAGTCGCCCTCGACGTCGACGGGACCCGCGCACATGGGCGCGTGCCGCTCGGCTTCGAACTGGCCGATTCCGGCCATGCGGATGGCCGCTTCGTCGGATGCCGTCCGGAAGGTCTGCGCGCTGCAATGGAGGCATGAACGAACACATCACATACGCCGGCGAGGCAG
This sequence comes from Microbacterium invictum, assembly GCF_014197265.1. Lineage (NCBI taxonomy): Bacteria > Bacillati > Actinomycetota > Actinomycetes > Micrococcales > Microbacteriaceae > Microbacterium > Microbacterium invictum. Next base: position 2,522,783 of record NZ_JACIFH010000001.1, read on the forward strand.
ACCTCGCCCCTACCGCACGTGCCGAGGCTCTCGCCGCGCGCCTCTTCGAGTCCATCGTTCCCGCCATGGAGCTCATGACCGTCGAACTCGGGTTCCGGCGCGGCCTCTACGCCGGACTGCGGAAGCTGGGCGATGCGAACGTCGCCGAGCTCGCCCTGGAGTGTGCTGCATCGCCGCGCTACGTGCGCGAGTGGCTGGAGCAGCAGGCCACCGCCGGCATCATCGACGTCGCCGTCGACGGCGATGCGGCAGCCCGTCGCTACGCCCTCTCGTCCGCGCACGCCGAAGTGCTGCTGGATGCCGAGAGTCCGTTCGCGATGGCAGGCGTCTCAGCGTTCCTCAGCGGAATGGCCGAGACGTTCGATGCCGTCGTGACCGACTTCGGTCGGGGCGAGGGCGTGACCTATGCCGACTTCGGCGCCTCCGTGCGGCACGCCATCTCGTCACTCAATCGCCCCGGGTTCACCCTGGCTCTGGGCGAGTGGCTCGCACAGCTGCCGGAGATCGATGAACGTCTCCGCACACGAGCGTCGGTCGTTGTCGACGCGGGTTGCGGCACCGGCTGGTCGACGATCGCACTTGCGCGGCGCTACCCGCTCGCCCACGTGATCGGCGTCGACCTGGATGCGGCATCCATCACCGAGGCCGAGGCGAACGCTGCCACGGCGCAGCTGGGCGAGCGCGTGCGCTTCGTCATCGGCGACGCCGGGGACCGGAGGATCCTGCGCCGGCTCGCGCCCGATGGCGCCGCGCTCGTCACGCTCTTCGAAGCGCTGCACGATGCGAATGATCCCGCGGGGGTGCTGGGCTCCCTGGCGAGCATCCTGGATCCGGAAGGGGCGATCCTGATCGGAGACGAGAAGGTCGCCGACGAGTTCACGCCCGACGGCGACTTCCTCGAACGGCTGAACTACGGCTTCAGCGTGCTGCACTGCCTCCCGGCGACCATCGCCGAAGGCGACGGAGAGGCGAACGGCACGGTGATGCGTGCACCCGTGCTCGCGCGCTGGGTCGAGGAGGCCGGCCTGTCCGGGCCGGACGTGCTGCCGATCGACAACGAGCTGTGGAGGTTCTACCGCGTCGGAAGACCCTGACGAAGGCTCCGGTCCGTGCCTAGACTGGCCCCGTGCCCGCGGGAGATCAGCTGATCCGCTACGTGCAGACAGCAGACGGAGACGTCGCGTGGTCGTCTATCGGCACTGGTCCGCCGCTCGTCATGGGCGGCTGGTGGTCGAGCCATCTGGAGCAGGACTGGGTGTTCGACGACTTCCGCGACTTCATCCTCCGGCTTGCTCGCCATCGCACCGTCATCCGCTACGACCCGCCCGGCATCGGGATGTCGTCCGCCGACCGCGCGCCACAGGGGATCGAGCCCCACACACGCGCGGTGCTCGCGGTGATGGACGATGCGAAAGCACGTACCGCGGATCTGTTCGCCGGGGCAGCGGGATGTCCCGGCGCCGTTGCACGCGCGTCGCACGAACCGGCGCGGGTTCGCTCTCTCGTGCTCTATGGCGGATACGTGCGCGGGCGCGACATCGCCTCTCCGACGGATCGGGAGGGGATGATCGAGCTCGTGCGCCGCTACTGGGGCGTTACCTCGCGGATGCTGACGGACATCTTCGTGCCCGACACCACCGCCGAGGAGCGGGAGATCTTCGCCGAATGCCAGCGCCGGATCGCCAGTGCCGATCGTGCGGCGGCGGCCCTCGCCGCGGTCTACTCCCTCGATGCCTCCGACGACGTCGGACGAGTGCGCGCGCCGACCCTGGTATTGCACCGGAGCGGCGACCGTGCGATCCCGCTCCCTCTGGGACGAGAGCTGGCGGCGCGCCTTCACGGTGCCGCATTCATCGAGCTCGAGGGTGCGAACCACTTTCCGTGGCACGGCGATGTCGACAGCGTCATGCAGCCTGTGCTGCGGCACCTCGGGGTCGCCGACGATGTCGCGCGACCGCCATCCGAGCCGCCGCTGATTGCGAGGCTCACCCCGCGGGAGCGGGAGATCCTCACTCTCGTCGCCGAAGGACTCACGGACGCACAGATCGCGTCCGCGTTGTTCCTCAGCGCTCACACGGTGCACCGGCACGTGGCGAACGCGCGAGCGAAGCTCGACGTACCGTCCCGAGCCGCAGCCGCGGCACTCGTCGTGCGCGGCTGACCGGCGGCGCGGTGGCCTCGACGCCGCCGACTCCTGGCATCCGCAGATCTATGAGCACGACGTCGGGGCGGGTCGCCGCCGCGATGCGCGTCGCCTGATCTCCGTCGGCGGCCTCGCCGACGACCTCGAAGCCGGGCTCGTCCGAGAGCATCCCCGCCAAGCCCGCTCGCACCACGGGATGGTCGTCGACGATGAGCAGCCGGATCATCGCGCGGCCACCCGGCCCGCGGGCGTCGCGGGCAGCCGCACCACGTCGATCCTGAGCACAGCGACGTGGACTTCCTCGTGGACTACAGGCCAGCTCACCCGCGAGCGGTCCCGACACTTTCTCGCTGCTGTGCCGCCCGGAACCCGCCACCGATCAGACCAGCGCGTCCCGCCCCGCCACCGCGCACACCGCACCGGCGATCAGCAGCACGGGCGCGGCGAGGATGCCGCACCAGAAGCTGCGGGCGACGCGCTCGACCGGCAGCAGGGCCGCCAGCACCGCGATGAACGCGAGCACGACGCCGACCACGCCGATGATCACCTGGCCGAAGACGAATGCCAGGGGAATGAAGTGGATGCCGACAACGGCCAGCACGAGCGGCGCGAACTGGTCGGTGCGCCGTGCGTAGGCGGCCCAGATCGCCAATCCGATGATCGCCACGATCTCGATGGCGAAGACGACGAGGTACGCCGTCCAGGCGGAGCCGCCGAAGTCGATGGCCGTGGCAGTGTCCCATGCGCGGATCGCGATCGGGATGTTGATGGCCGCCATCGCGATGCCGGTGAGCGAGAGCACCGCGAGCACAACACGCCACACCCAGTGCGGCGGCTTCTCCTGCGCCCAGCCCGACCAGATGAATGCGGCCACACCGAAGATCGCCGCGGTCATGACGAGGTCGCGGGGGAAGTCGTGGTCGATCATGCCCACCTCCTCCTGCCACCCTGGCGCACCGAACGCCCGGTGTCCACGGAGTGCCCGGGATACCGGGCGGCCGCCGATGTCAAGGCTCTGTCGTCGCCGGTCGTGCCGACGCATACTGACCGCAATCGAAAGGAGCCGCCATGGCCGACAAGGAGGAGTATCGACCCGACGAGGAGCCCTCGACGGAGGACCTGCAGGAGCCGAGCACCGAGAAGGACCCGGGCGAGGAGCCCCACGCACCTGAGCAGAAGGACGCGGAGCCCAGCCACGAAGCTGTGGGCATCGGTGTCGTGGAGGGCGGCTCGGACGACGACGAGACCTGAGGCGGCTCCGAGTGCCAGCGGCACGACGGGGGTGGAGGCGGCCCGAGTAGACTGGGCAGGTCCCCCGGCATCCCGAGTCTTGGAGTCCAGCCGCGTGAGCACCCCTGTTATCTCTCCTGGCGCCGACACCGTCGACAATGCCCTGGCCACGCCCGAGAAGGAGCAGCCGTACGCGGCGCTCGGCCTCAAGCCCGACGAGTACGAGAAGATCCGCGAGATCCTCGGTCGTCGCCCCACCAGCGGTGAGCTGGCGATGTACTCGGTCATGTGGAGCGAGCACTGCTCGTACAAGTCGTCGAAGATCTACCTGCGCCGATTCGGCGACAAGGTCTCCGACGAGATGAAGGAACGCCTCATGGTGGGCATGGGCCAGAACGCGGGCGTCGTCGACGTCGGCGAAGGCTGGGCGGTCACCTTCAAGGTCGAGTCGCACAACCACCCCAGTTACATCGAGCCGTTCCAGGGCGCCGCGACCGGCGTCGGCGGCATCGTCCGCGACATCATCTCGATGGGCGCCCGCCCCGTCGCGATCATGGATCAGCTGCGCTTCGGCGCCATCGATCACCCCGACACCGCCCGCGTCGTGCACGGCGTCACCAGCGGCATCTCGTTCTACGGCAACTGCCTGGGCCTGCCCAACATCGGCGGCGAGACCGTGTTCGACTCGGTCTACCAGGGCAATCCACTCGTCAACGCTCTCGCGGTCGGCGTCCTGCGCCACGAAGACCTCAAGCTCGCCAACGCGTCGGGGGCCGGCAACAAGGTCGTGCTGTTCGGCGCCCGCACCGGCGGCGACGGCATCGGCGGCGCCAGCATCCTGGCATCCGACACCTTCGCCGACGGCGGACCCACCAAACGCCCCGCGGTGCAGGTGGGCGACCCCTTCGCCGAGAAGGTGCTCATCGAGTGCTGCCTCGAGCTGTACCAGGGTGAACTGGTCGAGGCCATTCAGGACCTCGGCGCCGCCGGCATCTCGTGCGCGACCAGCGAGCTGGCCGCCAACGGCGGGTCGGGCATGCGCGTCGACCTCGAGAACGTGCTGCTGCGCGACCCCACGCTCACGCCCGAAGAGATCCTCATGAGCGAGAGCCAGGAGCGCATGATGGCGATCGTGGCTCCCGGCAAGCTCGACGCGTTCCTCGCCGTCACCGCCAAGTGGGATGTCGAGACGAGCGTCCTGGGCGAGGTCACCGGTGACGGCCGCCTGCAGATCTTCTGGCACGGCGAAGAGATCGTGAACGTCGACCCGTCCACGGTCGCCGTCGACGGCCCTGTATACGAGCGGCCGGTCGCCTACCCGACGTGGATCGACGCGCTGCGCGAAGACTCGGCGTCGGCCCTGCCCCGCACCGACGACGCCGACACCCTGCGCGCGCAGTTCCTGCAGCTGCTGGGCAGCCCGAACCTCGCCGACACGTCGTGGATCACCAACCAGTACGACTACTTCGTGATGGGCAACACGGCGCTGAGCTTCCCCGATGACGCCGGCATGATCCGCGTCGACGAGGAGTCGGGACTGGGCTTCGCGATCGCGACCGACTGCAACGGCCGCTACTGCCAGCTCGACCCGTACCAGGGCGCCCAGCTCGCCCTCGCCGAGGCCTACCGCAACGTCGCCGTCACCGGCGCGACCCCGACCGCCGTCACCGACTGCCTCAATTTCGGCAGCCCCGAGAATCCTGAGGTCATGTGGCAGTTCGGGCAGGCCGTCGACGGCCTCGCCGACGGCTGCTTCGACCTGTCGATCCCCGTCACCGGCGGCAACGTGAGCTTCTACAACCAGACCGGCGACACCCCGATCTTCCCGACCCCGGTCGTCGGCGTGCTCGGCATCATCGATGACGTCGCCCGCCGCATTCCGTCGGGCTGGCAGGATGCCGGGGAGAACATCTACCTGCTCGGCATCACCGCCACCGAGCTCAGCGGATCGGCCTGGGCCGACACGGTTCACGACCACCTCGGCGGCCGTCCGCCGGCGGTCGATCTCGCTGCCGAGAAGCGTCTCGCCGAGCTCATCCGCGCGGCATCGCAGCAGGAACTCGTCTCGAGCGCCCACGATCTGTCGGCCGGCGGGCTCGCCCAGTCGCTCGCGGAGGGCGTCATGCGCTTCGGCGTCGGTGCCCGCGTGTGGCTGCGCGAGATCATGGAGCGCGATGGCGTGGATGCCGCGACGGCACTCTTCAGCGAGTCGACCGGCCGCGTGATCGTGACCGTGCCGCGCGAAGAGGACGTGAAGTTCCGCGGGCTGTGCGAGGGCCGGGGCTACCCGGTGCTGCGCATCGGCGTGACCGACCCCGCCGCCGACGGGGATGAGCCCGCGCTCGAGGTGCAAGACCTGTTCACCGTGCCGCTGTCCGAACTGCGCGGCACGTCGACCCAGACCCTACCGGCCGCCTTCGGCCCGACCGTCACGGAGGTTCCCGCGTGAGTGATGCCGACGAGTACAGCGGCTTTGCCGACAAGCGCGCGAGGCGCATGAAGGTCATCGCGTGGACCGTCATCATCGCGCTGATCCTCGTGGGCGGCGGCGCGACGGTCCTCTCCCTCATCTTCGGCTGACGGCTGCAGTGCGGGGTGGATGCCGCTTCTCCTCGCCCCTTTGCCAAGTGCGTCGCCGCGAGTTTGAGCCTCGCAGGCAGCGGGGCATCGCCCCGCACGGCGCATCCGACATAGGCGCGGACGCGCTGACCATCCCACACAAAGAGAAAGCCCCGACTGTTACCACACAGCCGGGGCGAGACGAATGAGAAGTTCGCCTATCCCCACCAGCGTACCGCTCGCACCTGGGAGGTGGCTCGGCGTCGGGTGGCTGGATCCGAGTGGTTGCGCAGCCGGACGCGGAGGGACCGTCTTTCGGGTCCGTCTGCTCCAGTCGTCGGCCTGTATGTGTGGCCTTCGTCGGGTCGGTCCTGGCGCTCCCGCGGACGGTCAGGGTGTTGCGGGGCGCTTCGGTAGCTCGTCGTCTTGGGAGGAGAGCGCAGCCGACGGGATGTCCTTGGACACCGCCTGGTCCACCTCGACCTCTTCGGGCTTGCGCAGCCGAGGCGGCGCGGCAGACCAATCCTTAAGTCGCTGGCCAACAAGGTCGTAGGACTCGAGGATCGCGTCCATCACTGAGTCGATGAATCCGGATCTACCGGCGAGCCGCGCGCCGCCCATCTTCCCGATGTAAGTGATGGTGAACGACTTGATCTCCTTTGTGGGATCAACGACAAGGACTCCGGGATCCTCGCGGGCGGTCTTCAGAAGCTCAGCGGTGCCGCCTCGTTGACGCACGGCGAATGCCTCCAGCCGGAGCGTGTCTGGCGCATCCTTCAGTTGACGAAGTAGCCAGTTGACCCTCGTGGTGGGTCGTCCCTCGGCGGGAGCGCTTGTGGAGAAGGAGCAGGTGATCTGCGCGGCGCGGATATCGACAGTCACGGTCAAAGGGGACACCGCGTTTGGAATCCGGATTGCGCCGGACATCTTGCCGTCGTTGACCAGCATGTCTGTGACGGCCGCAATTCGGAGCGCCGGGTTGGCGACCTCCGCCTTCGACAAGACTTGAGTCACGTCAGCGCCAAGTCGCTGGCCGAGTTTGAGCGCACCGTAGCGCAGCAGTGCATCAAATCGGCCGGCCACCTGCGAGGCGTCCTTATCGCTCTTCCGGAGAGTGCCACTCGACACGGACTCCCGAACGGGGACCCAGCTCGGACCCATGTCCGTGAACTCGACGGCACCTGACTTCGGGTGCTCGAGGTACCGGATCAACTCGCCCAGGATCCATGCCTGGTCAGGGTCAGCTACTCCACGAAATTCCTTCTGCATGATCGCGGCCGTCAGCACTTCTGTCCACGACAGGTGGTGCATGGCGGCGTACTTGGACTTCCGCTTATCGACGACGGTCGGGTGCGTGCCAGCCGCCGGCGGGATCTCGTTCGAGATCGTCAGCAACGCGTCGAAGCGGTGCTCCCGCGCGACGTCCAGATAGTTCTCCAGCTGCTCCCGCTGTAGCTCGTTGTTGCCTGTCTTGACCTCGACGAGCGCGGTCCAGACCTTGCTGCCACGCTTTACGCGGATGAGGCCGTCGGGGAACACCTTCCTGTCGCCCAAGAGGAACGGCACCTCGATGAACGTCTCGAGCACCCCCGCTGGCGCACCCATACGACCCGTTATCACCCGGCCGTACTCCTTCACCGAACTCATAACCGCAAGGAGAGCGGATGTCGCTCGTCGCTCTTGCTCCTCGGCGCCGTTGATCCCAGACGTTGGGATCAGGCGCGCGGTGTTCCAAGAGTTCTCTTCTGCCATTTCAACTCCGTCATTGACACGATCTCTCCAGGAACGCTAGCGGGAAACCCGTATCGCCCTGAGCATTTCCACTCGCAGCGCGTTGCAGTAACGACTCAGCACTTCGCGCCGTACACCTTGGAGCATCGAGGCGCACAGCGCGTCGGAGACCGCCGCCTGCACGATCCGGCGATGACACACACACCGGGACCCGCAGCCAGACCGCAGGCGTGACCGAGAGCGTATTCCGGAAGGCAGACGGCCGGGGGATCCCCGAGCTCAGCCGCGCGACGCTCCGTTTGAACGACGGGTCCACGCTGGAAGCCCGGGTGCCCCGTCCCGTTGGGGACGAGATCACCTTCCCCGCCCTTGTCGGTCCCGTTCGAATTCATCGACCTCGGCATCTGTCCGATCTGTCTCGCGCCCGGTCCGACCAGTCGCGAGCATGTCCCGCCCCACTCGGTCGGCGGGAACACCCCCGTCGTGACCCCGCTTGAGACCATCACGGGATTTCACGCCCTAGAACGACCCGCGAAATCCGACGTTGATAGCCGCGCGTATCGGGACCCGCCTCCGCGCAGCTCCATAGCGTGCGATGTCGGGGGTGTGCCCGATGATGAGCGAATGACCGCGCACGCGCACTCGATTCCGTTCACGATCGACTACATCGAGATCTCAGTCACCGACATGCAGGCCGCTCGCGACTTCTATCGCGCCGCGTTCGGATGGTCATTCGCCATATACGGCGACCAATACTCTGGCATCCGCACCGCGGCTGAATCGGGAAGCGACGGCGAAGAAGCCGGCGGGCTGCTCCTCGCAGAGACAGTCACCCGAGGTGGCCCCCTTGTTCTCCTCTACGCCGATGACATCGAGGACGCCGTCGAGCGCGTCACCCGGGCCGGCGGCACTGTCGTGAACGGTCCCTATGAATTTCCCGGCGGCCGCCGCTTCCACTTCCTCGACCCGAGCGGCAACGAACTCGGCGTGTGGTCGGCCTCCTAGCGGTCGAGCGTTTCACTCGATGGACGGCGTGGAGTTCGCTGGCAGTAGCTGTCGCTTCCCTTGGCGCGGCCGTCGCGGCGCTCATTGTGGCGCGATAGTCGACCGTGTTGCGGACGTCCGTGTCCCGCGGGCTGATGTCGTGCCGCGGGATTAGCGCAGGATGCCGCGTTGTCTGGCTGCGGATACCGCTGCGGTGCGTGAGGTGACGGCGAGCTTGGTGAAGATGTGGGCGAGGTGGGATTTGACGGTGGTCTCGCTGACGAATAGTTCTGTTGCGATGTCGGTGTTGGAATGGCCGGCTGCGACGAGCTCGAGTACTTGTATCTCGCGACTGCTGAGGTTCGCTTGGGGTGCTCGCATGCGGTCTAAGAGTCTCGAGGCGATGACGGGTGCGAGGGCGCTTTCGCCTGCGGCGGCGGCGCGGACGGCTGCTGCGAGCTCGTGGGGTGGGGCATCCTTGAGGAGGTAGCCGCTGGCGCCGGCTTCCACGGCGCCGAGAATGTCGGCATCCGTATCGTAGTTGGTCAGTACGAGGACATAAGGGGCCGCGTCGAGGGCACGGATACGCCGGGTGGCGTCGGCTCCGGTGGCTGTGGCTTGCGCGCCGAACTGGAGATCGATCAGTACGACGTCGGGGTTGCTGTGCTCTGCGGCGGACACCGCTTCGTCGGGTGTGGCAGCTTCCGCGATGACGTCTATGTCCCCCTCGAGGGCGAAGAGAGCCACCAGTCCCGCGCGGACGATGGGGTGGTCGTCGGCGATGAGAAGCCGGATCATGTCGTCTGCTCCAGGGTGAGCTCGATGGTCAGCTGTGTGCCTTCGCCGGGCTGCGTGTCTACGACGAGGCTGCCACCGAGTTGTTCTGCTCGTTCGCGGGTTGCCTGGAGCCCGAATGAATCGGAGCGCCCGCGCGATTCGATGACTGCCAGGTGAGGCTCGAAGCCTTTGCCGTCGTCGGCGATGGTGAACTGCAGCCGCTCGTGATCGGCGGCGAGAGTGATCGTCGCGGTGGTGGCTTGTGCGTGCTGGATGACGTTGGCGATGGCTCCCTGCGCGATCCGCAGCAGCGCCGTCTGGACGTGCATCGGTAGTTCGAGTGTGTCGGATACACGCACGTTGACGTGGAGGCCTTGCGCAGCCCATTGAGAGTCGGCGAGCCTCCGCAGCGCTCCGCCGAGGCCGCGGTCGTCGAGGTCGGGCGGGGTGAGTTCGCGGATGAACCGGCGTGCATCAGCAAGATTGCTGGCCGCGGTGTCTCGGGCAAGCCGAATGTGTTCGGCCCCAGGGCGTTCGGGGTCGGCCTTCTCGGCGGCGTAGAGCAGCATCTGGATGCTGGACAGGCCTTGGGCGAGGGTGTCGTGGATTTCGCGAGCCAGCCGGGCGCGTTCGGCGAGGACTCCGGACTCGTGTTCGGTCGCCGCGAGCTGGCCTCTGGTGGCGAGTAGTTCGCGCATGAGGACTTCGCGTTGCTCCGCCTCGCGGGCCAGAGCTTGGTAGCCGAGACCGATCAGAAGGGCGACACCCGCGCCGACCAACGGCCCGATGACTCCGCCGAGACTCCATCCGCTGTGGATGCCCAGCGCACAGATGGCGGTCACGGTAGCGACGACGATCGCGGCAGCGCCCCACCACGGGCCGAGGAGATTGAGGTAGAGGAAGAACAACGGGAAGACGAGGTACGCAGCTTCGGGTGTCAGCCAGAGGAGGATTACCCACTCCAGACTGAGCGTCGCCAACCACAGCAGGCGCAGGACGCGACCACGGTGACGTGTGGTCCTGGTCTTCACCGCTCCGATCCCGTAGGTGACGAGAATCACCAGGGTGAGGACGATCGCGGCGACGCTACTCTCCGTTGGTGAGATCACCGCGCGGACGATGACCAGAACGGCGAGAGCGGCGAAAAGGACATGCAGCCCGGTGCGAAGACCCACGAATACCGGGGTGAGCGCGGTGTGGGGCATGGACCGAATCTTACGCATCGCCATGACTGCGGCATCGTCCGAAAGGACGACTTCCCCAACCACCCTTCAGTCGGCAAAGCCTGTGCCGGCGGCCGATGAGATGGCACGTCGAGAAAGGAAAAGTGGTACGTGTCCCCAGGTCGGGTGACCGGAAAGGAATCTCATGTTCGTCGCGCTCCGCGACCTACGCTTCGCCCGCGGCCGATTCGTCTTGATCGGGTCGGTCGTCGCCCTCATCACCGTTCTCGTCGGGTTCCTCAGCGGCCTCACCGGTGGCCTTGCCACCCAGAACATCTCCGCCGTCCTGTCGATTGCTGCAGATCGGGTTGTGTTCTCTGCGCCCACCATGGACGGCGCGGCTGCAAGCTTCTCCGATTCCACCATCACCGAACAGCAGACCACTGCCTGGAACACCGCCGCCGGCGTCACCTCAGCAGAACCGATCGGGATCAGCCAGACTCGGGCAGAGGCTGGCGACGCCCGAATCGCGATAGCCATCTTCGGCGTGCAGCCCGGGTTCAACACCACCGCTCCCTCTCAGGGCGGCCGGGTGAGTCTTTCCGCTCCCGCAGCCAAAGACCTCGACATCACCACCGGCGATGACGTGACGATCGCAGGGACCACGTACACGGTCGAAACGATCGCTGGTGATGCCTGGTACAGCCACACCCCCGTAGTGGAGATGACCCTTTCCGATTGGCAGGCCTACTCGGCAGCCACCGGCAACCCCGACGCTTACGCGACGGTCCTCGCCGTCACCGGGTCGCCGGACTGGGAGATCACAGACACCGCGAACTCCACCGTCTCCCAGACCGTTCTCGGGTCGTTGACCGCGCTCAGCGCGTTCCGCTCCGAGATCGGGTCGCTTCTGCTGATGGTCAGCATGCTGTTCGGGATCTCCGGCCTGGTCATCGGCGCGTTCTTCACCGTCTGGACCATGCAACGCAAGGGCGACATCGCAGTACTCAAAGCACTCGGCGCCAGCACCTCCTCACTGGTCCGGGACGCACTGGGTCAGGCGCTGATCGTTCTGCTCCTGGGGATAGGAGTCGGGTTGGGACTGGTCACCCTCTTCGGCGCCCTCGCCGGCACCGCCCTACCGTTCCTCCTGAACCCCCTCACGACACTGCTGCCCGGCGCGATCATGATCACGCTCGGCCTCGCTGGAGCCGCATTCGCGCTCCGCTCTGTCACATCCGCCGACCCCCTCACCGCCCTCGGGAGCAACCGATGATCCGCCTCGACAACATCACCCTCACCTTCCCCGACGGCGACAATCGCGTCACCGCTGTCAACCAGGTCAGCCTCACCGCTCACCCAGGAACCGTTACCGGCATCACCGGCCCCAGCGGCTCCGGGAAATCCAGCCTCCTCGCCGTCGCCGCGACCCTCCTCCGCCCCGACTCCGGGCAGGTCATCATCGACGACGTCGATGCCACCCTCCTCGCCCCCGGCGAAGCGACTGAGACCCGCCGGAACAAGATCGGCATCGTTTTCCAGCAGCCCAACCTCATCCCGTCCCTGACCGCGCTCGAGCAGCTGTCCGTCATGAACGAGCTCGGCGCACGCCACTCCCGACGGAACCGGGGCAACGCGGCCAAACGAGCCGAGACGCTTCTGGATGCGGTTGGACTCGCCGACCACCGAGACAAACGACCCCATCAGCTCTCCGGAGGTCAACGCCAGCGAGTGAACATCGCCCGCGCCCTGATGAACGACCCCAGCGCGCTCCTCGTCGACGAACCCACCAGTGCCCTTGACCAGGAACGCGGCGCCAGCATCATCCAGCTCATCCTCCGCCTTACCGACGAGCTGAACACCTCGACGCTGCTCGTCACCCACGATCTCGTCCACCTGCCCCGCATGCACGGTGTCGTCAACCTCGTCGACGGCGCACTCGTCGACACCGTCTCTGCAGCCGCGTAACCCCCCAGTCGAGCTGTGGACGAAAGCCACCCCGACGGGTCACGGCACCCGGGTGCTCCAGACGGAGGTCGATACGGGCTGTCGACGGTGGCGCTCACCGAGCCGATCATCACCAATCGGTATGCGAGTGCCCGTTCAGGGAACCTCCTGCGGCGCTCGTCGACCTTCAACACCGCGTATCGGATCAGGTCAGTCGCTAGTCGCTCGCGCTCCCACCTGCCTGGTCGTCGAGCTCCTTGAGACGCCTGAGCTTCGACCACGGCACGAAAGCAACCCAGGCGATCGAAGCAATCGAGGCGCCCATGATCATTGACGCAATGTCCATGACTGGAGGCTACGCACCGCGCGGACCGTAAGCCTCCCTCTCGAGGCGGAGATCGCACCAATCTGACGAGCGCTGGCCGACCGATAGCGAACGCTTACGTCTCCCAGCGTGCGCTGCGCGAATAGGGACCGTCCGATCCACTGGCGTCGTCGACTAGATGCGCGCGTAAACTGGTCGCGCGCCGTCGGATCTCATGGTCTGGTTGGCGCTCGAACAAGGCGGTCACTATGAAAGCTCGTACCGATATCCTCGCGTGAGCGACATTCCCCGGCTCGTCGCGTGGCGCCGTCAGCTTCTCGACGCGCACGATCGGCTTCGCCTCGCACTCGCTGCAGCGCAAGAGGCAGCACGCGCCAGTGAGGACATCCCAGACGCGTCGCGAGATCTGTTGCTCTTCTGCCACGGCTTCTGCGCGGCTCTCGATGGGCATCACCGCGGTGAGGATGCGCTGCTGTTCCCCGCCGTCGTCACACAACACCCTGACGCCGCACGCATCGTCACCAAGCTCCGGCAGGATCACGACATGATGGCGACTCTCCTCGCTCGATTCGACGTGGTGGTGCGCTCGGCTGAGCCGCCCACGGCGCTCGCGCAGCATTTGCAGGGCCTCGCAGCGATCATGGAGTCGCATTTCCGATTTGAAGAGCGCGAACTGGAGCCACTTCTGGATCAACTCGAGCTTCACGCGGACCCTGAAGAGGTCATCGGACCCCTGTGATCCACACGCTCTCGGCGGCAAGACTCCCGAAGGGACGTCCGCAAGGGGATGGCTGTTTTCGGACGATCGCTGTCGCACCCGCCTGTATCGAAGGTGCACACGCGCCCGCAGGATGTAGGCATGCGCATCGCAGACTTCCCCGTGCTCGATACTCCTGCTGCCCGGGGTGCCCTCGACCTCGCCACGCAGTACCAGTCCCCCGCAATCACGGCTCACGCGCTGCGCTCCTGGCTCTGGGCCGAGGCCTTCGCGCAGGTCGACGGCATCACCGACATCGACCACGAGCTGCTGTACGTGTCGGCCGTCCTGCACGACATCGGCACTGTGGCGGAGTTCGATAACCACCGGATCTCCTACGAGCACGCCGGTGGGCACGTCGGTGTCGCGCTTACAGCGGGAGCAGGCTGGCCCGCGCACCGGCGCGATCGAGTGCTCGAGGTGATCGTGCGACACAACTGGACGAGTGTCGATCCCGCGTTGGACGCCGAGGGCTACCTACTCGAGATCGCCACAGGACTGGACATCTCCGGCGCGAGGCCGGATGCTCTGCCGGAGGACTTCCGGCGCGAGGTGCTCGCTGCCCACCCCCGAGGAACGATCGCCGCGGAGTTCGGCTCATGCGTCAGCGACCAGGCAACGCGCAAGCCCGATACGGCCGCGAAGCGACTCGTCGATGGCGGCCTCATCGACAAGCTCGCGGCCAACCCCCTCGAACGTCTGGGCGGACTCGAGCAGCATCAGAACAAGCACGGACGGTGAGCGGAACTTGCGAGCAACGCGCAGTGACGGATCGCGGGTGAGCAGGAGCCGCCGTGATCTAGGTTGGTCGAATGACCGAAGTCACGCTCACCGGCAAGCTGGTCTGCGCCTCGCCCTCGGAAGCCGAGGTCATCGAGGACTTACTTCCTCAGCATGTTCTGTTGACCCGTGCCGAACCAGGCTGCCTCCTCTTCGAGGTCACGCGCCGCGGGTCGTCGCTCGTGTGGGATGTCACCGAGCGCTTCGGCAACGAAGACGCCTTCCACGCGCACCAGGCGCGAGTAGCGGAGAGTACGTGGGGAGCGGAGACCGCAGCGATCAAGCGGGACTACACCGTCACCGGTCTCACCGCTGAATAAGCGAAGCAACGCGCGGATCGGTGCCACTTGCGGGCATTGCTCGTACGGGGATCGCCAGGTCGGCTTGCCCCGCATGGTCGTCATGCCGGTCACGGCATCCGCGACAGCGCGGCCTCCATCGCCACAACGCCTTCTTCGCGCCCTTGTTCGATGAGGCGCTCGGCGTCACGGATGAGCGCGGCGATTTCGGGCGATGTGGACGGCCACTCGAGCGCCCGAGAGGCGCTGTCGAGCAATCCCCTCACGTAGAGGCTGAAGGCGAAGCCTCCCTCCGCGGGAACGATGTGCCTAAAGCCGGAGACCGCCTCGATCGCCGCGTCAGGTGGACATAGACTAATTGATGGGTCAGAATATTGAACATGCGTTCAGTACTGGATGGTAGAGACATCACGGCACGGGGCCGCATTCTCGAAGCGGCACTCGAGCTGTTCAGTGCGAACGGCTTCCGCTCGACGACAGTGCGGGCAATCGCGGACGCGGCGGGAGTCAGCGCGGGGCTCGTCCTCCACCACTTCGGTAGTAAGGAAAACCTGCGACGCGAGTGCGATGAACGGGTGGTTCACTTTATTGGGGCCAAAGATGCGAGTGACGCGGCGGACGTAATCGCGCATGCAGCGAGCCAGTTTGGTCCCTATATCGCCCGCATGCTTTACGAAGCTGGCGAGGCCAGCGACAGTTTGTTTGACCGCCTCCTGGAATCGGCCCGCAACGCACTGGATGTGGGAGTGGATTCAGGAACCATGACCGCGTCGAGCGACGTCGATGCGCAAGCTGCGGCATTACTGACCCTGGGAGTCGCCCCGTTCTTTCTCGCAGCTCAACTGGCTCGTTGGGCGGGGGGTGACGCTCAGGCGGGAATCGCTCGCGTGGCAGGCCCGATCGCCGACATCTATGCGCGAGGACTCTTCGTGGACACCTCACACAGGATGGACCCCCCACACCGGGTGGATGCTTCGCAGCAAAGGCAAGATCAGTGAGACTTCTGCTCGCCACCGCCGGTTCACGAGGTGATGTCGAGCCGTTCGCTGCTCTCGCTCGACGAGCAATGTTCGAAGGGCATGAGGTGCGTCTGGCCGCGCCGGACAGCTCCGGGGTTGGCCTGTCGGGCATCGACGTCGTCAGCATGGGTGTCGACTACACACGCATGATCGAAGAGCAAGGCGTGTCGGCCTGGGCCGCCATCCGGTCGTTCCGGGAAGTCGTTCGCCCAACCATGCACGCAGTGATCGTTCAGACCGCGCGTGCTGCGATGGAGTATCGACCCGACGTACTGATTTCACACCCGAAAGTGCTTTCCGCGCCGCTCGTCTGCGAGGCGCTGGGCATACCCCATGTCCTCGTCGAGACCGTGCCGTCCATGACACCCACCAGGGCCTTCCCCGCCGCCGGCACGACAACCCGCAATCTCGGAGCCCTCAACCGGCTCACCTATCGAGCGGCCGGACTGAGCGCCCGGATGTTCCGTTCTGACCTCACCGAAGTGGCTGGACTCGTCGGCGCAACGCGGCGCCGCCCCGCGCCTCCCGCCGCCACGCTGCTGCCGATCAGCCCGGCGATCCTCGAAAGGCCAGAAGACTGGCCCGAATCGGTGCACCTGACAGGACCCTGGCGCACCGAGTCGGCTGATTCCACCCTGCGCGAGGACGTTGCCTCATTCATCGCAGAAGGACGGTTCGTGTACGCGGGATTCGGATCGATGGCGGCGGGGGATCCATCCATCCGCGGCAGAGAAGTACTCCAGGGCATTCGTGACCGCGGCTCGCGGGCGCTGATCGCCACAGGACTCGGCGGACTGCGGATCGGCGACGATCTGCTCGGCGACGACGTCCTGGTCGTTCCATCGGTAGACCACGATCTGGTACTACCCCACGCCGAAGCCGCCATCCACCACGGCGGGATCGGAACGCTTCAGGCCGCAACTCGCGCGGGAGCCGTCTCCATCGTGGTCCCCTTCATCGCCGACCAACCGTTCTGGGGAGCCCGACTGCACGAAAGAGGCCTGGCGCCCGCACCAATCCCCCGCAGACGTCTGAACGCTCACCACGTCGGCGAAGCGCTGACAGACTCGACGAAGTATCGACACGCAGTCAATGTCGCCGCCGAGGTGATGTCGAACGAGCACGGGACCGCCGTCGCGATGGAAATTATCCGTCAACAGGCGGATACCTGATCACCCACCCTGCGCTCGTTGCACTCCGTCGAGCCGAACACGCCGGGCGCTCGCGCGGGAACGGATGCCGGGGATGACGGGCCCGCGACGATGCGGCGCCCGGCCATTAGGCTGAACGCGTGGACCCCGTGTTCCTCGCGGCGCTGGCCGAGTTCTGGTGGATCGCACCGACCGCGGTCGGTGCGGGTGCGGTCGGCTGGATAGGCGTGCGTCACCAGCGTGCCGAAAACGCGCGGCGACTCGAGTATGAAGCCGCCCGCAGCGATCTGCGCGCCGCGCGCGCCGAGGGCACGAAGGCGCGTGTCACGGTCAAGGTCGCCCGCGCGGAGCTTGCCCGCAGCCAGGCAGAGCGCGCGGCGGGGCGTGCGAGCAGCGCCGATGTGGCGGCCGCGCGCCGCGAACTGCAGCGCGCCGAGCGTGAATATCGCGCGGCCGGCGCCGGGGTGCGGTCCTATCGTGCGCAGGTGAGCGCGGCCCGCGCGGTGTTGCCGACCACGACGACCTCCGACCCTTCGACGCTGCCGGTGGGCCGCCTCATGGCGAGCCACGACACGGTCATCGCCCGGTGGCTGGACTACGAGACCGACCCCGCGAAGCTCATCGCCTTCCCGGCCATGAGCGATGCCCGCCAGCCGCTGACCGCCGACTTCCTGACGGCGAGCGCCACCGCGCATGATCTCCGTCCGGCATCCGCCCGGGCCCGCATGACGACGACGGACTTCGCCGCGTACCGCGACGCCGTGCGCGGGCTCGAGCAGTCGTTCAACGCCGCCGAGGAGCGTGCGTGGCAGCTCGCACGCTCGAGCGGTTCGATCCCGCCCGACGCCGAGCCGCACCCGACACCGCCGGCTCCGACCCTGCAGTGGACCGAGTTCGCGCAGAACGCCATCAGCAAGGGCGCCGATGCCCTGGCGCGCGCCGCCGAGGTCGCGCGTCAGGCTGCATCCTCCCATCAGAGGGGGGATGCCGGCAGCGCTGCGCCCCCGGCATCCGCCCGCCCCTGGCAGAAACCCCAGCCGACACCTCCCGCCGCAGCGGCACCGCAGCCCGAACGGCGCACACCCGCCCCGACGCCACCTGCCCAACCCGCAGCGCCACCCGCCGACGCCGCAGCGGCACCGCGGCCCGGGGAACCCGCCCCGACGACGCCTGCCGAGCCCCCAGTGACACGGCAACCCGAGCGACCCGACCCCGAACCTCAGGCGCCCGCCGGACCACGCCCCGCGCCGAAGACTTGGCCGATCCCGTCGCGCACCCAGGGCCGGGTGCGACGCCCCGAGGGCACGGGGTCAGACGGCTAACATTGCACCGTGAATGACTTCTGGCAGTTCGCCGGCAACTTCTGGTGGCTGGTGTTCCCGTTGGGCGCCGGCGTCGCCGCCGTCGGCCGCAGCTGGGAGCGCGCCGCCAAGACGCGCCACAAGCGGCGCCTCGAGGTCATCCACGCCAAGGCCGAGCTCACCTCTGCCAAGGCCGCCGCCCGCCACAATCCGGTAGCCAGGGCGTCTGAACCCAAGGCGATAACGCGCCCACAGGCGGTGCCCACCCAGCTCGAACAGCTGTTCAAGAAGCACGACGACACGACCGCGCGCTGGCTCGACTACGAACTCGATGTCGCCAAGCTCATCGCGTTCCCGGCCATGAGCGACGGGCGGCAGCCGCTGACCGCGGGATTCCTGCGCGCGAAGAAGGTCGCCGACAATCTGCGCCCGTCATCGACGAGCGTCAAGATCAACGCCACCGACCTCGCCGAATACCGGGCGTCGGTCACCGACTACGAGGTGGCGTTCGACCTCGCCGAGCGCGATGCCCGGCGCATCCGCGACTCAACGTTCACGGCCGCCGAGCGCAAGCGCCTCGACACCGCGAAGCAGCTGATGACCGTCGCGGTCGACCAGGCGGCGACCCCTGCCGAGCGCCACGTCGCCTACAAGCGTGTGCGCGACGAGCTGGACGGGCTGATCGCCCTGTCGGATGACGCGGTGGAGATCCTCGAGAAGAAGGTCGCCCTGCAGCTCGAGCCGCGCCGGACCCCGCCGCCGGAAACCGCCTGACGCTCGGGCAGGACCCCGCCGCAGGACCGCCTGACCCTCGGGCACCAACGTCTGAACCTCCCGGCATCCGTCCCCCTGACGAAAAGAGCCGCCCCGCGCGATGCGGAGCGGCCCTCGTCGTACCGGAGTCGAATTACTCGGTGATGAGCCAGTCGACCTGGTCGCCGTACTCTTCGAGCCAGGCGTCGACGGCGCCCTCGGGGTCGCCCTCCCACTCGTCGGAGGTCACGAGACCCTCGAGCGCACCGTACTGGTCGTCGTCCAGCTTGATCTTGCCGATGTACTCGGCCGCCTCGGGGAACTCCTCGGCGAAGCCGGTCGTGCCCAGGAAGTGCAGCGACTCGGCGTCGCCCATCGCGCCCTGCGGGTCTTCGAGGTCCTTCATCGGCCACTCGGCGTAGGCCCAGAACGGACGCCACAGCGTGACGACGATGGGCTCTTCGGCAGCCACGGCGGTGTCGAGCGCCGTGAGCATGCCGGCCGTCGACGAGGTGACCAGCTCGTAGTCATCGAGCCCGTACGCCGGGATCATGCTGTCCTGCGTCGCCGCAGTGAGGCCCGCGCCCGGCTCGATGCCGATGATCTGGCCACCGAACATGTCGGCGTTGGCAGCCAGGTCTTCGAGCGAGTTGATGTCGGTCACGTACTCGGGCACCGCGATGGTGAGCACGGCGCCGTCGTAGTAGGCGCCGAGGTCTTCGATGTCGTCGCCGTACTCTTCCATGTACTCGGCGTGGGTCACTTCGGACCACGCCGACGGGTACATGTCGACGTCGCCCGAGGCGAGCGCGGTGTACAGCGGCCCGGCGTCGACGACCTCTTCCATCTCGATGTCGTAGCCGAGCTTGCCGAGCTGGTCTTCGAGCAGGTACGCGGTGCTCAGGCCGTCGGTCCACGCCGGCAGGAAGCCCATCGTGATGGTGCCCATCTCTTCGGCGGCGTTGTCACCACCGTCGGCGTCGTCGGTGCCGCCGGCGCAGCCGGTGAGCACGAGCGCGCCGGCCAGGCCGAGCGCGGGAAGTGCAGTGAGGTGCCTCTTGTTCATGCTGTTTCCTTCTTTCTTCATGTATGTCTTCACACGTTCCGTATGTGCTGTTTTCTTGGGAGGGATGAGTCTCTAGCGGGTCTCGACGGATGCCGGGACCCGGACCTTCGTGGCCGCTTCGGCGCGCCGCTGTGCGTCGCGCCGCCGGTTCAGCGCACCGAGCAGCGACGACTTGTAGTCGCCGGGGTTGCCCAGCGCTGCGGTGACCCGGTCGAGGTACACGGCGATGAATACGACGCCGAGGCCGGCCTCGACGCCCTTGGCGATGTCGATGGTCTGCAGCGCCGAGACCACTTCCTTGCCGAGGCCGGGGGCACCGGCCATGCCGGCGATGACCGACATCGACAGGGCGAGCATGATGACCTGGTTGACGCCGGCCATGATCGTCGGCATCGCCAGCGGCAACTGGATGCCGGTGAGGATCTGCCGCGGCTGGGCGCCGAAGGCGTAGCCGGCTTCGACGGTCTCGCTGTCGACGCCGCGGATGCCCAACTCGGTCAGGCGCACGCCGGGCGGCAGGGCGAAGATCACGGTCGCGACCACACCGGGCACGAACCCGAGACCGAAGAACACCATGGCCGGGATCAGGTAGACGAGCGAGGGCATCGTCTGCATGAAGTCGAGCACCGGCCGCAGGATCGTGCTGACCCTGTCGTTGCGGGCGGCCCAGATGCCCAGCGGCACCGAGATCGCGACGGTGACCAATGCCGCGATCAGCACCAGTGCGAGGGTCTGCATCGACGTGTCCCACTGGTCGATGCCCAGGATGAGCAGGAACATCACGACGGTGCCGACGGCCAGCTGCCAGGAGCGGACGAGCCACGCGATGGCGGCGAACAGCACGATCATCAGCAGAGCCGGCGGGGCCAGCAGCAGATCGGCGAGACCCTCGGTGAGGAAGCCGACGACGTCCGAGATGAAGTCGGTCAGCCACTTCATGTTGTCGCGGATCCAGTCGACACCGGTCTCGACCCAGTCGCCGATGTGAATGCGGAAATCGTCCATCAGCGCACCTCCTCCGTCTTGACGGCACCGGCTTCGCCGGCATCGGCCGCCGCGAGTGCCGCATCGATCTCGGCCTGCGGCATGGGCCGCAGCGGGATGGTGAGCTCATCGGTCGAGTTCGGCCCGGGGCCGAGCGCGGCGAGCAGCGTGACGCGCGGAATGACCCCGACGAGGCGGTCCTCGGCATCCGTCACCGCCAGCGGCACCGACGACTCGACCGACGGCACGAACAGATTCAACAGGATCTCGGACTCGTCGACGCTCTGCGACACGGGCCGCAGCATCGAGGTCAGCGACTTCTCGCCGCGGCGGACGAGCTTGAGCGCGTCGCGGTCGCTGACGGTGCCCAGCAGCGTGCGGTTGCGGTCGACGACGTAGACCGCCGACGTGTAGTTGTCGCGCATCTCGTGCAACGCGGCGCGGGGGGCCCGCCGTGTCGAGCACGACCGGCCGCGGTCGCTCCATGACGTTGCCGGCGGTGAGTACGCGGGCACGATCGACGTCTTGCACGAACTGCTCGACGTAGTCGTTGGCCGGGTCGGTGAGGATGTCTTCCGGCGTGCCGATCTGCACGATGCGACCGTCACGCATGACCGCGATGCGGTCGCCGAGGAACATGGCCTCGTTGAGGTCGTGGGTGATGAAGACGATGGTCTTCTTGAGCTTCTGCTGCAGTTCGAGCAGCTGCTCCTGCATCTCGCGGCGGATGAGCGGGTCGAGGGCGCTGAACGCCTCGTCCATGAGCAGGACCTCGGTGTCGGCGGCGAGCGCCCGGGCGATGCCGACGCGCTGCTGCATGCCGCCCGACAGCTCGGAGGGCAGCTTGTCGCCCCAGCCGCCCAGGCCCACGAGCGCCAGGATCTCTTCGGCCTTCGCGAGCCGCTCAGTCTTGCCGGTGCCGCGCAACTCGAGCGGGTAGGCCACATTGTCGGCCACGGTGCGGTGCGGCAGCAGGGCGAAGTGCTGGAACACCATCGAGACGCGGTCGCGGCGCACCTCGCGCAGCCGCGCGGCCGGTACGTCGGTGATCTGGTCGCCGAGCATCGTGACGGTGCCGCTGGTCACGTCGTGCAACCCGTTGAGCATGCGGATCAAGGTGGACTTGCCCGAGCCGGACAGCCCCATGATCACGAAGATCTCGCCGGGTTGCACCGAGAACGACGCGTCGATCACCGCGGCGGTGCCGACATCGGCCACCTGGGTGCGGGTCTGGCCGGCCTTCAGCCGGCGGACGGCGTCTTTCGGGTTGCGACCGAAGACTTTGTACAGATTCCTCGCCTCGACGGCGGGTGCGGAAGAAGTCACGTGCTTCACCTCGGCAGCCGCGCGCGCAGGCCGCTCGGTTATGCCCGGGTCGCGATCATCGGCACGGTGCCTCACGTGTCACATACGAGACACAACGGCGCCCTACTCCGGTGACGCACATCGGGTCCGTCACCCAAACCGCCAACCGTACGCCCGTTCGCAACAGATCCCCAGAGACCCCCTCGAACGACCGCGGACTGGTCGTAGCGGGCGCAATGCCCGACATTCCACCGTACGTCGACTGTCGACAAGAACGCAAACTCACTGTCGACAATCGGACAGACCGCTCCGTGAGATCCAGGGTTGACAACCGCGGCATCCGCGTTGCATGGTTAGTTAGTCAAGTAAGTAACCAAGGAAGCGGAGCAGGGATGATCGATGAGGGGCGGGCGCTCTTCCTGCAGATCGCGGAGAGCATCGAAGACTCGATCGTGGACGGGAGTCTCGCCGAAGAGGCGCAGGCGCCGTCGACGAACGAGCTCGCGTCCTTCCACCGCATCAACCCGGCGACCGCCGCGAAGGGGATCTCGATGCTCACCGACAAGGGCGTGCTGTACAAGCGCCGCGGGATCGGCATGTTCGTGGCCTCGGGAGCCCGCGAGCTGCTGCTCGGCGAGCGCCGGGCCGCATTCGCCGAGCGCTACCTCGACCCGCTCCTGGCCGAAGCCCGCACCATCGGGCTCGGCCCCGAAGAACTCGGCCGCCTCCTCACCGAGCGCGCCGCCCTGACGACTCCGACGGAAGGACCTGAACGATGACCACCGTGATCGAGGTCACCGGCCTCACCAAGCGCTACCGCGACACGCTCGCGGTCGACGACATCGCCCTCACCTTTGAGGAGAACACGATCTACGGTCTGCTGGGGCGCAACGGCGCCGGCAAGACGACGGTCATGTCGATCCTCACGGCGCAGAACTTCGCCACCCACGGCGAGGTGCGCGTCTTCGGCGAGCACCCGTATGAGAACGCCAAGGTGCTCAGCCGCATGTGCTTCGTCCGCGAGAGCCAGAAGTATCCCGACGACGCGAAGCCGTCGCACGCGTTCAGAATCGCGCGACTGTTCTACCCGCACTGGGATCAGGACTTCGCCGACCAGCTGATCGACGACTTCCAGCTGCCGATGACCAAGACGATCAAGAAGCTCTCCCGCGGCCAGCTCAGCGCGGTCGGCGTCATCATCGGGCTCGCCGCGCGGGCCGAGATCACCTTCTTCGACGAGCCGTACCTCGGCCTCGACGCCGTCGCACGGCAGATCTTCTACGACCGGCTGCTCGACGACTACACCGAGCACCCGCGCACGATCATCCTGTCCAGCCACCTGATCGACGAGGTGTCCAACCTGCTCGAACACGTGATCGTGATCGACAAGGGCCGCATCATCATGGACGAGAACACCGATGACGTCCGCGGCCGCGCCGCCAACATCGTGGGCGAGACGACAGCGGTCGACGCGTTCGTCGCCGGCCGCGAGGTCATCCACCGCGAGAGCCTCGGCCGCGTCTCGAGCGTCACCGTGCTGGGCCGGCTCACCGACGCCGACCGCGCAGAGCTGACCGCCGTGGGCCTCGACGTCACGCCCGTCTCCCTGCAGCAGCTGATCGTCCGCACGACGCAGAACGCCGTGACCCACGAGGAAGGAGCCCTCTCATGAATCGCACCTGGAACGTCGTCCGCATGCAGCTGGTGAACCGCCAGACCTACCTGTGGGTGCCGGTCATCGTCCTGGTGGGCTCGCTGATCATCACGCTCGCCATCTACGGCATCATCTCCAGCGCCGGCGTCGACAGTGCGATGTACGGCGGCGGCGCCCAGGCACCGCTGTGGTACTTCGCCGTCGTCGGCGCCCAGGCACTGACCCTCACCTTC
This sequence comes from Microbacterium invictum, assembly GCF_014197265.1. Lineage (NCBI taxonomy): Bacteria > Bacillati > Actinomycetota > Actinomycetes > Micrococcales > Microbacteriaceae > Microbacterium > Microbacterium invictum. Next base: position 2,546,944 of record NZ_JACIFH010000001.1, read on the forward strand.
CCCTTCTCGCAGGCGATGAGCGTCACCCGGCGCGAGTTCTTCCTCGGGACGCTGCTCACCGCCGGGCTCACCGCGCTGATCCTCGTCATCGTGTTCGTGGTCGGTGGGCTCGTGGAGCAGGCGACAAACGGGTGGGGAATGGACGGGTACTTCTTCTACATCCCCTGGATCTGGGATGCCGGGCCCTTCGCCGCGGGCGTGTTCTTCTTCGCCCTCGCCCTGCTGTTCTTCGTCGTCGGGTTCTGGGGGGCGACGATCTACAAGCGCTGGGGCACGGCCGCCCTCACCACCGTGATCCTCGCGATCGCGCTGGTGCTGGTCGGTCTGCTGTGGCTGGTCGGGCAGCTCAACGCGTGGGCCGAGGTGGGCCTGTGGCTCGCCACCACCGGCGCACTCGGGATGGCACTGTGGGGGCTGCTGCTGTTCGTGGTGCTGGCCGGCTCGTCGTACCTGACCCTGCGACGCACCGTCCCCTGAGCACCCGATCGAGATGAGGGATGCCGTGGCCTCGTGGCCACGGCATCCGTCATCTCCAGAAGTCTCAGCGCAACGGCACCTTCACGTCGCTTCCGCCCTCGCGGGTGAGGCGCGCACCCATCTGCACGAGACTCGGCCGGTCGATGAAGCCTCCGGCGAACAGCGCCTGGCCCTGCGCGAACGACGGCGACCGGTCGACGAGGTCGTCGGGCGCGAAGCCGAAGACCTCGCCCAGCTCGGTCAGGTCACGCGACGAGCTCATCCGCATGAGGGCGAGGTTGTCGCACTGCGACAGGGCGTTGGGGTGCACCTTCGAGGGCCGCTGCGTCGACAGCAGCAGCCAGAGCCCGTACTTGCGACCCTCGGCGGCGATCTGCACGATCCGCTCGGTCAGCAGGGCCTCGACGGCCGTCGCCGGGTCGGGGTTGCACAGGTTGTGCGCCTCATCGATCACGATCAGGCGCGGGATGCGCTGCTCGCGATGCTCCCACAGGTGGTCGAGCACGGCGAGGGCGGCCGTGCGCGACTCCGCCTGCGTCGGGAAGCCGCCGAGGTCGAGGACGGTGGCATCCGGATTCTCGTCGATGTCCTCGGTGATGCTGCGCCCGCCCCACGACCACAGGTCCCAGTCGGCGACGCCGAGATTCTCGAGCCGGAGGGCAAGCCGATGGAGGGTGGGCTCTTCGGTCCCCCGCAGGAAGTCGACGAGGTGACCCTGACCTACGAGGTGGGCTCGTTCCTCGAAGCGGATCATCGCGTTGTACTCATCGGCGTCGTGCAGCGGGTCGACGTCGATGACGGCGGCGCGCGAGCGCACCGGCATGCTCAGGTAGCGTGCCTGGAGGGCGGCCGATCCTCGCGCGCCGAAGACGCGGATGTCGCGGCCGGCGAGCTCGCCGGCGGCACCGGGGTCGATGCCGGGCAGAGTGCTGCCGAGATGGACGAAGTCGGAGTTGGGGTCGAGCACGACCACCGACAGCGCCGTCTGCAGCAGGATCTGCTCGAGCAGCACTCCGAGCGCGTACGTCTTGCCCGAACCGCTCTGACCCACCCAGAAGGTATGCCGGTTCATCTTTCCGGCACGCAGGTATGCCGGGTCGTGCGAGTCGAGAAGCGTGCCGATCGTGAGGTTATCGCCCATACGAGCAGGCTAGAGCGTCAGCGCCCCTCAGCGGCAGCGGTGTGGTGACGAATCACCTCGGCGACGACGAACTTGAACCACTTCTCGGCGAACTCAGGGTCGAGGTCCGCCTCGGAGGCGAGGCGGTGCAAGCGCGCGACCTGCTGAACCTCGCGTGAGGGGTCGGATGCCGGCATCCCGTGCTCCGCCTTGAGAACGCCCACTTCCTTCGTGCAGCGGAACCGCTCGGCGAGCATGAAGATGAGAGCGGCGTCGATGTTGTCGATGCTCGCACGCAGGGTGTGCAGGCGTGCGGTCGCGGCCTCGGTGTCCTCGCTCATTTCTTCCTCCCCGCACGAGGCTACCCGCTCCGGGTGATATCCCCGTGGCGCGAGCACCATCGCCCTAGAGTGTGACCATGACTGACGGTGAACCCGGTTCCGCTCGCTCGTCGCGCCGCCCGCGCCGTGCCGGGAAGCCCAAACCGCTCGCGACGACGACATCCTTCGAAGCACCCGACACCACCGTGGCCGTCGACGAGGGAGCCGGTCGCACGTTCTGGGCCAACCTCAACCGCCCGTTCGTGCTCGGGTTCTTCCTGGTGCTGGGCGGCCTCGCGGCATTCGCGCTCGGCTTGGCGATCACCGATCTCATCACGATCTGGATCTACATCGCGTTCGCACTGTTCGCCGCCCTGGGCCTCAACCCCGTCGTGATGCGGATGGAGAAGCACGGCGTCTCGCGCACGTGGGGCATCGTGATCGTCTATCTCGTGTTCGCGCTGGTCATGGTGGCGGTGCTGTGGCTGGTGATCCCCACCGTCGTCGAGCAGATCTCCCAGTTCGTCCGCGACCTGCCGTCGACGATCGCGAACTTCCAGGACACCGAGTTCTACGCCTGGATCAACGAGCAGTTCGGCGAACAGGCACCGGCGCTGCTGGCCGAGATCCAGGCGTTCATCACGAACCCGGCGAACATCGCCGCGATCGGCGGGGGCGTCGTGCAGGTGGGCGTCGGCATCGCCACGACCATCTCGGGCCTGATCATCATCATCGTGCTGAGCCTGTACTTCCTGGCGACGCTCCCTGAGATGAAGCATGCCCTGTACCGCATGCTGCCGGCGCGCAACCGCCCGCTCGGTGAGGAGCTGACCGAGGAGATCACCAGCTCGGTGGGCGGCTACCTCAGCGGCATGGTCGTGCTGGCGTTCTGCAACTCCGTCTTCGTCTTCCTGATGTTCACGATCCTCAACCTGCCGTTCCCGCTGCTGATGGCCGTCATCGCGTTCTGCATCACGATCATCCCGCTCGTGGGAACCGTGCTGTTCTGGGTCATCGGCAGCCTGTTCGCGCTGTTCGCCAGCCCGTTGGGCGCGCTCATCTTCGCGATCGCGTACCTCGTCTACATGCAGGTCGAGGCATACGTGCTCACGCCGCGCGTGATGAACAAGGCGATCTCGGTGCCCGGTTCGCTCGTGGTCATCGGTGCCCTGGTCGGCGGCACCCTCATGGGCCTGCTCGGGGCGCTGGTGGCGATCCCGGTGACGGCGTCGATCCTGATCATCATCAAGAAGGTGTTCATCCCCAAGCAGGACGCCAAGATCTGACCGGGGGTGGCGGCCCGGGTCAGCGGCGGTCGGGCAGGATCCGGGTCGGGGACGGCGCGACGGTGCGGTGGCGGACGCGGCCGGGCACTCCGGTGCGCTCGTCGAGAGCGAGGGATGCCACCTCGTCCGACCGCTGGCCTGCGACCAGCAGGGTGTCGCGCTCCACGAAGTGGTGCCGCGGCCAGCTGACGCCCGCCTCGACCAGCGCGACGGGGGTCAGCTGGGCGCCCGAGCCGGTCACGGCCACGGTCGCGATCACATCGGTGCCGCGAATGCCGGCATAGACGTACCGGCCGTCGCGTGAGAGTGCGATCTCGGCGGCGGCGTCATCGGCCGCGAAGCCGGGCGACAGGGCGGTGCCGGCGACGATGCGCCAGGTGCCCCCGGCATCGGGAGCCAGCACGAACAGCTCGCATGAGGCCTCGGTCACGACGAACAGATGCCCGCTCGGATGCCAGAGGCTGTGCCGCGGCGCCGAACCGCGCGGCAGCACGACCCGGCCGCGCTCGCGCAGCGTGCCACCTGCCGTGGCCCACACCCGCACGAGGTCGAGGCCCACGTCAGTCGTCACGAGGGCACCGCCCGGCAGGAACCGGGCCTGGTGCGCCCGCGACACGCGCTCGAGGACAGCCGAGGCATCACCGGTCGCCGCACCGTCACCCGCGGCCCCGGCCCCGGAGCCCGGAGTGCCGGGATGCCGCGGTCCGTCGACAGGACGCAGTGATCCATCGCGGGAGTCACGGGTCAGCATCACGCCCGACGCGCCCGTCCCGTCCCACGAATACTCCGCATCCACGGCGTCGTACGACGGCACGAGGTGGGCGAACTCATCGCCGGCGGCTTCGCGCAGCGCCCGCGCCGCATCGGCGAGGTCGATTCCGGCACCGCCATCATGGTCGTCATCCCCGGCGCCGTCGGAGGGGCTGCCGTCTCCGGCGGAACGACCACCGGCACCGGAGCCGCCGGTGCGCCGGCCCGTCGAACCCCGACCCCCGGGCAGCTCGCCCGGCACCCGCGGCCGGCTCACGTCGTACGGGTCACCCACCCCCGCCGCGATCACGGGCGAGCCCGGCCGCCCCGCGGCATCCACACTCATCCGCACGACACGGCCGTCGCCCCAGCATGAGGCGACCAGCGAGCCGCCGTCCGGCGAGACGGCGACGTGGCAGACGCCCTCGCCGGCCGGGACCGCAGCGCCGAGCGACGCAAAGCGCGTCTCGCTCGCCCGGCGGTAGGCCTGCACCGTGCCGTCGCCCTCGAGCGCGGCGTAGAGCACATCGAGGGTGGGATGCCAGGCGATCCACGACGGCGACGACGCGCGCACCGCGTCACCGGTGTATGCGAGTGCGCCGCCGGCCAGAACGTCTTCGACAGCCCCGGCGTGCAGCATGCCGACTCCCGTAGCGCTGCCGCCCATGTCGGCGGAGTACCCGCCGAGCAGGAACCTCATCAGTCCACGAGATCGTGGCGCACGACCACCGCATCGCGGGACGCGCCCACGCCGATGACCGAGATGCGGGTTCCGCTCATCTGCTCGAGGGCGAGCACGTAGTCCTGCGCCTCGGGGGGCAGGTCGTCGAAGCTACGCGCACCCGAGATGTCCTGCTTCCACCCGGGGAAGTACTCGAGGATCGGCGTCGCGTGGTGGAAGTCGGTCTGGTTGACCGGCACCTCGTCGAAGCGCTGCCCTTCGACGTCGTACGCGACGCACACCGGGATCTGGTCGAGTCCGGTCAGGATGTCGAGCTTGGTCAGCACCAGATCGGTGATGCCGTTGATGCGGGTCGCGTAGCGCGTGATGGGCGCGTCGTACCAGCCCACCCGGCGCGGCCGGCCGGTGGTGGTGCCGAATTCGAAGCCCCGCGAGCGCAGCCACTCGCCCTGCTCGTCGTGCAGCTCGGTCGGGAAGGGGCCCGACCCGACGCGGGTCGTGTAGGCCTTGACGATCCCGACGATGCGGTCGAGCCGGTTCGGCCCGACACCCGATCCGGTGGCCGCCCCGCCGGCGGTCGCCGACGACGAGGTCACGAACGGGTAGGTGCCGTGGTCGACGTCGAGCATGGTCGCCTGCCCGCCTTCGAACACGACGACGTCGCCGGCGTCGAGGGCATCGTTGAGCAGCAGCCCGGTGTCGGACACCATCGGCCGCAGCCGCTCGGTGTACGACAGCAGGTCTTCGACGATCTCGTCGACGGTGATCGACCGGCGGTTGAACACCTTCACGAGCAGGTGGTTCTTCTGGTCGAGGGCGCCCTCGACCTTCTGACGCAGGATGTTCTCGTCGAACAAATCCTGCACGCGGATGCCGACGCGGTTGATCTTGTCGGCGTAGGCCGGGCCGATGCCGCGCCCGGTGGTGCCGATCTGGCGCTTGCCGAGGAATCGCTCGGTGACCTTGTCGAGGGTCCGGTGGTACTGGGTGATGATGTGTGCGTTCGCGCTGACGCGCAGCCGCGAGGTGTCCACGCCGCGGGCATGAAGGGCCTCGAGCTCGGCGAACAGCACCTCGAGGTCGACGACGACGCCGTTGCCGATCACGGCGTTGACACCGGGGGACAGGATGCCGCTGGGCAGCAGGTGCAGGGCGTACTTCTCGTCGCCGATGACGACGGTGTGACCCGCGTTGTTGCCGCCGTTGAACTTGACGACCCAGTCGGTGCGCTCACCGAGGAGGTCGGTGGCTTTGCCCTTGCCCTCGTCTCCCCACTGGACGCCGACGATCACAATGCCTGGCATGGGCTACTCCCCCGTTTATCGGACGGTTACACCCCATCCTATCCAGCACCCCGTCACGTCGCCCCGGGAATACCCCGGCGCCCTGACGCATTGCCCACTGTGACGATCGATTCCGTCGCTCCCCCCTCCCTCTCCGAGAATGGACGAACCATGTCCGCATCAGACGAGCACACCCGCTGGCAGCTGGGCCGCCGCGCGGCCGTCACTGCGCCGACCGGCAACCTCTCCCTCGTCGAGACCCGCTGGACGGGCGCACCGGCCGACCTTGCAGCCGTACAGGCGGACGTGCCCGGCACCGCGACCGTGACCACGATCCAGCGCCGCGACATCTCCGCGGGTACCGTCGAGCACGGCATCCGGGTGTGGGATGCCGCGGCTCCCGCCCTCGCATCATTCGACCGCATCGACACCTACGCCTACGACCCCGCCTGGGTCATCGAGGCGCAGTTCGTGCCGGTGGCGGGTGACCGCACGGTGCCCTTCGAGCACATCCGCGACAACGGCGGCACCCGCGACCTCGTGGTGCCCGGCGACATCGTCTTCACGCTCGACGGCCGCGACTACCGCCTGGCGGCGTTCGACGACGGCGGAAAGCTGCTGCTCGTCTTCGGCGACGAGACCAACGGCGCCGAGACGTACGGGTCGGGCCGCTTCCTCTTCGTGCAGCGCGCCGACGACGGCGAGTTCGGTGCGGCCGGCACCGTCGTGCTCGACTTCAACCGCGCCTTCGTGCCGCCGTGCGGCTTCTCGGCCCAGTACAACTGCCCCCTGCCTCCCGCTGCGAACCGGTTCCCGCTGCCGATCCGCGCCGGGGAGAAGAACGTCGTGTTCCGCGACGGCTTCGACATCTACGCGGCGTAGCCCGCAGCATCCTCCCGGAGATACCTGAATGAGAAAATCCCTCCTCGTCGTGTCCGCGACGCTCGCCGCAGCCCTTACCCTGGCCGGCTGCGCGCCGGGCTCGGGCAACTCGGCCGACGCCCCCGACGACGCCACGATCTACATCGGCTCGCTCTACGAGCCGCAGAACCTCAGCAACACGCGGGGCGGCGGCCAGGGCGTGACCGAGGCGTTCAACGGTAACGTCTACGAGGGCCTCTACAAGCTCACCGACGGCGGCGAGGTCGAGGCGCTCCTCGCCGAGAGCGAAGAGGTCAGCGAAGACGGCCTGACGTACACGATCACCCTGCGCGACGGCGTGACGTTCCACTCCGGCAAGGAGCTCACCTCCGCAGACGTCAAGGCGAGCGTCGAGGCCGTCACCGCCGAAGACTCGCAGTCGGCCCGCAAGTCGGCCTTCTCGGTCATCAGCGACATCGAGACGCCGGACGAGTCGACGGTCGTGTTCACGCTGTCGCAGCGCTCGATCTCGTTCCTGTACAACCTCAGCTACATCTGGGTCGTGAACGCCGACGCCGAAGATCTCACCCAGTCCGAGGACGGCACCGGCCCGTACACGCTCGACGAGTGGAAGCAGGGCAGCACCCTGACCCTGGTCCGCTGGGACGACTACTGGGGCGAGGGGGCCCGCAACGCCGAGGTCGTCTTCACCTACTTCACCGACGCGACGGCCGAGAACAACGCGCTGCTGACCGGCGAGGTCGACATCATCACGACCGTGCAGAGCCCCGATTCGCTCACCCAGTTCGACGGCAACGACGACTACGTCGTGAGCGAGGGCACCTCGACGACCAAGGAGCTGCTCGCCTTCAACGACCGGGTCGCCCCGTTCGACGACGCCCTCGTGCGCAAGGCGGTCTACTCGGCCGTCGACACCGAGAAGCTGCTCACCTCGATCTGGGGCGACTACGGCACGCTCATCGGCTCGATGGTGCCGCCGACCGATCCCTGGTACGAAGACCTCACCGGCGTGAACCCGTACGACCCCGACCTCTCGCGCGACCTGCTCGCGCAGGCAGGCCTCGCCGACGGGTTCACCTTCACCCTCGACACCCCGAGCTACGACCCGCACCCGGTCGTCGCCGAGTTCCTGCAGTCGCAGCTGGCAGAGGTCGGCATCACGGTCGAGATCAACACGATCAGCGCCGACGAGTGGTACACGAAGATCTTCCAGGAGCGCGACTTCGCCGCGACCCTGCAGGAGCACGTGAACGACCGCGACGTGGTCTGGTACGGCAACCCCGACTTCTACTGGGGCTACGACAACGCCGACGTGCAGCAGTGGGTCGCCGACGCCGAGCAGGCCGCGACGACCGACGAGCAGACCGCGCTGCTGAAGCAGGTGAACGCGCAGATCGCCGAGGATGCGGCTAGCGTGTGGCTGTACCTGTACCCGCAGATCGTCGTCGCCTCCAGCGACGTCAGCGGATACCCGGTCAACGGCCTGAACTCGCAGTTCTTCGCCTACGACATCGTCAAGTCCTGAACAAGACGAGTGGATGCCGGGGCCGCGAGCCCTGGCATCCACTCGTTCTTTCGTCGTGAATCGCATGCTCCCCTATCTCCTGCGCCGCACCGCCTTCCTGGTGGTCTCGCTCGTGGTCGCCATGGTCGCGATCTTCGTGCTGCTGCGCCTGCTTCCCGGCGACCCGGCCAATGCGCTGCTCTCGATCGATGCGACACCGGAGCAGATCGCCGCGGCTCGTGCGCAGGTCGGCTCCGACCAGCCGCTGCCCCAGCAGTTCGCGGCGTGGGCGGGGCAGCTGCTGCAGGGGGACCTCGGCGATTCGTACATCAGCTCCCGTCCCGTCGGCGCCGAGATCGGCCTGCGGTTCGGCGTGACGCTGCCTCTCACGCTGCTGTCGTTCGGTCTCGCGCTCGTGCTGTCGCTGGTGATCGGCATCACGGCAGCCGTCAAGGCCGACCGCTGGTACGGCGTCGTGCTGTCCGGCTTCTCGCAGCTGGGCGTCGCGGTGCCGGTGTTCTGGGTCGGCGTGATCCTGGTGTGGATCTTCGCGTTGCAGATGGGGCTGCTGCCCTCGGGCGGCTTTCCGCGCGACGACTGGGAGGATCCGGCCGACGCGCTGCGCTCGCTCGCCCTCCCGGTCATCACGATCGCGATCGTCATGAGCGCGTCGCTGTCGCGCTATGTGCGCTCGGCGACCCTCGACGTCTTGGGCAGCGACTACCTGCGCACCGCCCGGGCCGGCGGGTCCGGCTTCACCGAAGCGCTGCTGCGCCACGGCGTGCGCAACGGATCGGTGCCGGTCATCGCGATCCTCGGCATCGAGCTGTCGACCACGCTGCTGGGCGCTGTGGTCGTCGAGAGCGTCTTCACGCTGTCGGGGCTCGGGAGCATGCTGCTCACCGCCATCCAGCAGCACGATTACGCAAACATCCAGGGCGTGCTCATCGTCTCGACCCTCTTCGTCCTCTTCGTCGGCTTCGCCGCCGACATCGTCCAGCGCCTCGTCGACCCGCGGCTGCGCACGAGCGTCTCGGGCAACCGGTGAGCGATCTCGTCGAGCGGCAGGTGGCGACCGCTTCCGTCGCCACGACGTCGCGCCCGCGCCGCGGTCGCGCGACGCTCGTGATCGGCATCGTGCTGACCGGGGTCGTCGTGCTGACGGCGCTCGTCTCGCTCGGCTGGCTGCCCTACGCGCTCTCGGACATCTCGGGCGGCCGGCTCGAAGGCCCGAGTGGCACGCATCCGCTGGGCACCGACCGCCTCGGACGCGACCTGCTCTCGCAGCTCATGGTCGGCGCGCGCATCGCGCTCATGGTCGGCCTCGGCGCGGTCGCGCTGGCGGCCGTCCTCGGCACCCTGGTCGGGCTGATCGCCGCCTTCGCGCGGCCGTGGGTCGACGACACTCTTTCGGCGACGCTCGATGTCGTGATCGCCTTCCCGGTGCTCCTGCTGGCCATGCTCGTCGTGGCCGTGCAGGGCGCCTCGCTGGGGTCGGCGATCCTCGCGATCGGGCTGGCGATGTCGGCCGTGGTGGCACGACTCACCCGCATCCTCGCCCGCCGGGTGCTGCAGGAGCAGTTCGTCACGGCGGCGCGCACCAGCGGCACGAGCATGCTCGGCGTCGTGCTGCATCACGTGGTGCCGAACATCGCCCCCACCCTCGCGGTGAGCCTCGCGCTGCAGTTCGGCGTGGCCGTGCTCGCCGAGGCGAGCCTGTCGTACCTGGGCCTGGGCGCGCCGCCGCCGAACGCCTCCTGGGGGCGGATGCTGCAGGAGGCCCAGGGCACGGTGCTCACCGCGCCGGTGGGCGCCATCGCCCCGGGCATCGCGATCGTCGCACTCGTGCTCGGCGTGAACTTCCTTGCCGACGGTCTGCGCGAGTTCGCCGACCCGACCCGGAGGAGTGCGCGATGAGCCTGCTGTCGGTATCGGAGCTCACCGTGCGCACCGGCCAGTCCGTGCTCGTGCGCGATGTGTCGTTCTCGCTCGCTCCCGGCGAGCGTCTGGGTCTGATCGGCGAGTCCGGGTCGGGCAAGTCCCTCACCGCGCTGGCGGTCATGGGCCTGCTCGGCGACGGGCTCCGCGCCTCCGGGTCGATCGTGCTCGACGGCAGCGAGGTCGTGGGGGCGACCGACAGCGCGCTGCGCGGGCTGCGCGGACCGGTCGGGCAGCTCGTGTTCCAAGAGCCCCTCACCGCCCTCGACCCGCTGATGCGGGTGGGCCGCCAGATCGCCGAGCCGCTGCGGCGGCACCGCGGGCTGCGCGGCGGGGCGCTCCGCACCGCGGTGGCCGAAGCCCTCGGCGAAGTGGCCCTGCCCGACGCCCGCATCGTCCGGGCGTTCCCGCACGAGCTGTCGGGCGGTCAGCGCCAGCGCGTGGCGATCGCGATCGCCCTGGCCGCGCAGCCCCGGCTGCTGATCGCCGACGAGCCCACGACCGCGCTGGACGTCACGGTGCAGGACGGTGTCCTCGCCCTGCTCGAGCGCCTCGTCGCGGAGCGCGATATGGCCCTGCTGTTCATCAGCCACGATCTGGCCGTCGTCGCCCGGATGACCGAGCGCATCGTCGTCATGCGCTCGGGCTCGGTCGTCGAGACCGGCGCGGTCCTGGACATCCTGCGCGAGCCCCGGCATCCCTACACGCAGGCACTCGTCGCCAGTGCGCGCTCTCTCGATGGGGCGCTGGATGCCGGGGACCCGAACGAAGGAGCTCCGCGATGAGCATCCTCGAACTGCGCTCCGCCGGTTTCTCATACGGGGGCCGGTCGGTGCTCGACGACATCACACTGTCGGTCGGCGCGGACGAGGCGGTCGGCCTGGTCGGCGAGTCGGGCGCGGGCAAGTCCACGATCCTGCGGCTGCTGCTGGGGCTGGCCACGCCCCGCGACGGCGAGGTGCGCTTCGACGGCGCTCCGCTCGAGGTGCGCGACGGCGGCCTGATGCGCCGCTTCCGCGCGAGCGTGCAGCCCGTCTTCCAGGACCCGTACTCGTCGCTCGACCCGCGGCAGCGCGTCGACCGCATCGTGGGCGAGCCGCTGCGCTCCCTGCGGCTCACGACGGGTGACGACGCCCGGGCGCGTGTGCGCGACGCGGTCACCTCGGTCGGACTGGACCCCGACGTGCTGACGCGCTACCCGCACGAGTTCTCGGGCGGTCAGCGACAGCGCATCGCGATCGCCCGGGCGCTGGTCTCCCGGCCGCGCGTGCTGCTGGCCGACGAGCCGGTGAGCGCCCTCGACGTGACGACCCGGGTCCAGGTCATCGACCTGCTCTCGAGGCTCCGGCGCGAGCAGGGCCTCACGCTGATCATGGTCTCGCACGATCTCAGCGCGGTGGCGGCCGTCTGCGAGCGCACCGTCGTGCTGCGCGACGGACGCATCGTCGAGTCGGGCGGCACCGCGCAGATCCTGTCGGCCCCGGCGACCGGCTACGCCCGCTCGCTGGTCGCCGCGGTGCCCCGCCTTCCGCGGTGACCACAGCCGCACAGCAGCGGCCTGCCTCCGGCATCCACCCTCAGTAGACTGGAGCCCATGTCGAAGGTCCTTCAGTCCCTGCCCGTCGGCGAGCGCGTCGGCATCGCCTTCTCGGGAGGCCTTGACACCTCCGTCGCGGTCGCGTGGATGCGCGACAAGGGCGCCATTCCCTGCACCTACACCGGCGACCTCGGTCAGCCCGACGAGGACGACATCGCCGCCATCCCCGGCCGTGCGCTCGAGTACGGCGCCGAGGTCTCGCGCCTGGTCGACTGCAAGTCGATGATGGTCGAAGAGGGCCTGGTCGCCCTCGCGTGCGGCGCCTTCCACATTCGCTCCGGCGGCCGCACCTACTTCAACACCACGCCGATCGGCCGCGCCGTCACCGGCACCATGCTCGTGCGCGCCATGAAGGAAGACGGCGTCGACATCTGGGGCGACGGCTCGACCTACAAGGGCAACGACATCGAGCGGTTCTACCGCTACGGCCTGCTCGCCAACCCCGCGCTGCGCATCTACAAGCCGTGGCTCGACGCCGACTTCGTCACGGAGCTCGGCGGCCGGCAGGAGATGAGCGAGTGGCTCGTCGAGCATGGCTTCCCCTACCGCGACAGCGCCGAGAAGGCGTACTCGACCGACGCGAACATCTGGGGCGCGACGCACGAGGCCAAGACGCTCGAGCACCTCGACGTGTCGCTCGAGACCGTCGACCCGATCATGGGCGTGCGGTTCTGGGATCCGGCCGTGCAGATCGCGACCGAAGACGTCACGATCACCTTCGACGGCGGGCGCCCCGTCGCCCTCAACGGCGTCGAGTTCAGCGACCCGGTCGACCTCGTCTTCGAAGCCAACCTCATCGGCGGGCGCCACGGCCTGGGCATGAGCGACCAGATCGAGAACCGCATCATCGAGGCGAAGTCGCGCGGCATCTACGAGGCACCGGGAATGGCGCTGCTGTTCATCGCCTACGAGCGTCTGGTCAACGGCATCCTGAACGAAGACACGCTGGCCACCTACCACGAGCAGGGACGGCGCCTGGGTCGCCTCATGTACGAGGGCCGCTGGCTCGAGCCGCAGTCGTTCATGCTGCGCGAGTCGATCCAGCGCTGGGTGGGGTCGTCGATCACCGGCTCGGTCACGCTGCGCCTGCGCCGCGGCGAGGACTACACGATCCTCGACACGACCGGCCCGCACCTGTCGTACGCGCCGGAGAAGCTGTCGATGGAGCGGGTGGGGGATGCCGCGTTCGGGCCGACCGATCGCATCGGCCAGCTCACGATGCGCAACCTCGACATCGCCGACTCGCGCGCCCGCCTCGAGCAGTACGCGGGCCTGGGCCTCATCGGCGGGGCGACGGCGGAACTGGTCGGCGAGCTGTCGTCGGGCGGATCGGCCGAGATCACCGGACACGTGCAGCCGTACGACGCCGCCCGCGAAGAGCTCGCCGACGCCGTCGACGGGGCCAGCGAGTCGGCGTCCTTCGACTTCGGCGCGGACTGACCCTTCGCGCCGCCCGCGCACAAAGTTGGCGCGCGCGCCGGAAACCCGGCATCCATACCCCTCCCCAGCGCCAACTGAGCCACCCGCCCACGCGCGCCCACGCCCGCCCATGCGCAAAGTTGGCGCGCACGCCGGAAACCCGGCATCCATACCCCTCCCCAGCGCCAACTGAGCCACCACACAAGAGGCAAAGTAAGCATGCGCCGAGTGGACGCCGGGGACCCGCACGCAGCCACTGTGACCGGCAACAGGTAGCATTCGAGGATGGTCTCGCTCACCTGGGGACGTGAGACCGAAGCCCGACCCGACGGGCACCGAGTTCCATCGCTCCCCGGAGACTGCCTCGATGACGATGACTGACGTGCCCGAGACCACCGACGAGCCGACGACCGCGAAGCCGAAGCGCTCGCTGGGCCGCAAGATCGGGATCGCCGTGTTCTCGGTGATCGCGGGCGTCACGGTGCTCGCGCTGATCGCCGCGGGCGTCGTGGTCTGGACGATCCAGCGCTCGTTCCCCCAGCTCGAGGGCACTGTGGCCGCCCCGGGCCTGGATGCCGATGTGACCGTCTACCGGGATGAGCTCGGCATCCCGACGGTCGTGGCCGACAGCACCGACGACCTGTTCTATGCGCAGGGCTACGTGCACGCGCAGGATCGGTTCTGGGAGATGGACTTCCGCCGCCATCTCACCGGCGGCCGCCTCGCCGAGCTGTTCGGCCAGTCGCAGGTCGCCACCGACAGCTTCCTGCGCACCCTCGGCTGGCACGAGATCGCCGCCGAAGAGGTCGCGGCGCTCGACGAGACGACGCTCGGGTATTACGAGGCCTACGCCGAGGGCGTCAACGCCTACCTCGCCGATCACGACGGCGCAGCCGCGTCGTTGGAGTACGCGGTGCTGGGCCTGCAGAACCCGGACTACGAGATCGAGCCGTGGACTCCGGTCGACTCCGTCGCGTGGCTGAAGGCGATGGCTTGGGACCTCCGGGCCAACATCGAGTCCGAGACCGATCGGGCGATCCTCGCGCAGGACTACACCGCCGAGCAGATCGCCGACCTGTACCCGGCATACCCCTATGACACCAACCCCGTCATCGTGCCGGTGATCACCGAAGCTCCGGCCGAGGATCCGGCCTCCAGCGCCGACGACACCGACGCCGCGACCGCGTCGGTCGAATGGGCCGAGGTGGGCAGTGTCATCGAGGCTGTCTCGACGATGATGGGTTCGCCCGGCGAGGGCATCGGCTCGAACTCGTGGGTCGTGTCGGGCGCGCTGACCGAGAGCGGTCACCCGCTGCTGGCCAACGATCCGCACCTGGGTGCGGCGCTTCCCAGCGTGTGGCACCAGATGGGACTGCGCTGCGCCACGGTCTCGGCCGACTGCGCGTTCGACGTCGCCGGCTTCGGCTTCTCGGGCGTGCCCGGCATCATCATCGGCCACAACGCCCAGATCGCGTGGGGCTTCACGAATCTGGGCACCGATGTCGCCGACCTGTACCTCGAGAAGGTCGACGGCGACAGCTACTGGTACGACGGCGAGCTGGTTCCGCTTCAGACCCGCACCGAGACGATCCGCGTCGCCGGCGGCGCGGACGTCGAGCTCGAGATCCGCAGCACCGGGCACGGACCGATCGTGTCCGGACTCACCGATGACCTGACCGCGATCGCCGAGAGCCCGTACACCGGGTCGACGGATGCCGCGGTGCCGGCCTCCGGTGCACCCGAAGGCGACTGGGCGGTGAGCATGCGCTGGACGGCGCTCGAGCCCGGCACGACGGCCGCATCGATCTTCGCGCTCAACCTGGCCCAGGACTTCGACGGCTTCCGCGCGGCCGCGCGGCAGTTCAACGTGCCCGCGCAGAACCTCGTCTACGCCGACGTCGAGGGAAACATCGGCTACCAGACCCCCGGCAACCTGCCGATCCGCGGCGCGGGCGACGGATCGATGCCGCAGCCGGGCTGGGACTCGGCGTACGACTGGCGCGGCTACATCCCCTTCGAAGAGCTGCCCACCGTCTACAACCCGGAGTCGGGCTACATCGTGACGGCGAACAACGCGGTGGTCGGCGAGGACTACCCCTACTTCCTCACGAACGACTGGGACTACGGCTGGCGCGCCGCGCGCATCACCGATCTCATCGAGCGGACGGCGGCGACGAAGAAGCTCACCGCCGACGACATGTCGGCCATCCAGGCCGACCAGGAGTTCTGGACGGGCCGGCAGCTGTCGGCCCTGGCCGCGGGCATCGAGGTCGACGGCGAGGGTACCCGCGAGGCGCTCACCCTGCTCGAGCGCTGGGACGCACAGAACCGGCCCGATTCGGCGGCCGCCGCCTATGCGAACGTGCTGTGGGACGAGCTGGTGCAGAACATGTTCTCGCGTCGCGACGCCGACGCCCGGCCGACCAGCCAGAGCCGCATGTTCGAGGTCGTCGACCAGCTGCTGGACGAACCCGACTCGACCTGGTGGACCAACGCCGAGATCGGAGTGGACGGCCAGGAAGAGATGCTGGCGCGCTCGGCCGAAGACGCGTACGAGCGGCTGGTGTCGCTGCAGGGCGACAACGCGACGCTCTGGAACTGGGGCAGCCTGCACGCGCTTCCCCTCACGCACGGAACGTTCGGCTCGAGCGGCATCGCGCCGATCGAAGCACTGTTCAACCGCGGGCCGTACCCCGTCGGAGGAGGGGCATCGGTCGTCGACGCCACCGGATGGGTCCTCGCCAGTGGCAGCTTCGAGACGGTGACGGTTCCCTCGCTGCGGATGACGGTCGACCTGGCCGACCTCGACGCCTCGCGCTGGAACAACCTGACCGGCGCGAGCGGGCACGCCTTCCACCCGAACTACACCGATCAGACCGAGGCCTGGCAGCAGAACCGCCAGACACCGTGGCTGTTCACGGTCGACCGTCTCGCGGAGGATGCCACGCACACGCTCGTGCTCACCCCGGCATCCTGAACCGGATGCTCACCCGCCGGCGGCGGGTGGGGTCTCCTTCGACTCGGCGAGCTCGTCGACCATGAGCGAGCGCTCGTCGAGCGTGCCGTTGCGGTAGGCCTGCCGGCCGACCATGTGCGCCGACAGCGGTGCGGTGGCCAGCTGGATCAGGATCACGGGCACGAGGAAGGCCGCCACCTGCCAGGAGCGCGACATGAGCGCGATCGCGATCGCGATCAGGATCAGCCCGAGCACCTGCGGCTTGGTGGCCGCGTGCAGACGGGCCGGCACATCGTGGAAGCGCAGCAGGCCGATCGCGGCGGTCAGGCACAGCAGGGCGCCGGCCAGAATCAGGGCGAGCCCGATGACGTCGATGATCTCTGTCACTGCCGATCTCCGTCTCTGCGCGCCACGAAGCGTGCGATCGAGATCGACGCGAACACGCTGACGGCGGCGACGATCAGCATCAGCGGCAGTGTGCGGGTGTGGTGGTTGATCGCCATCTCGGCTCCCAGCACGCAGACCACCAGGGTCAGCAGGACATCGGACGCCACCGCCCGGTCGAGGATCGACGGCCCGATGATGATGCGCCAGACCGTCAGCAGGCCGGCCACGGCGAAGGCGATGTAGATCGCGATGAGCATCCCGCTCACGGCGCACCCCCCTTCACCTTGGCGCGCATCTGCTCGAGCTGAGCGCGGGAGCCGACGGCGCGCACGATGCGCTCCTCCCAGTGCATCACCGAACGGCGCTGCCTCTCGACGTCTTCGGCGCTGTGCACGCCGATGATGTGCAGGTAGAGGATGCGGCGATCGCGATCGGTGTCGATGATGAGCGAGCCGGGGATGAGGGATGCCGTGACCGCGACGTGCGTCATGATCAGGTCGTCGTCGGTGACCATCGGCACCGCGATGATCGCCATGCCGGGGTATTGGCGCGGGTTGATGACCTGCCACGCCACCAGGAGGGAGCCCTTCACGACCGAGAAGAAGAACTCGGAGAGGAAGATGAACCCCCACCACAGGTTGACGCGCCCCGACAGCTCGACCGGCGGCAGCCGGAACACCCGCGTCACGAAGATCGCGACGATGACCCCGGTGAGGAACGAGAGCACCGTGAACTGCGCCCACAGCAGCATCCACAGCGCGATGAGCCAGATGAAGAACGGCAGCTGACGCCAGATCGAGGTGGCGAGATTGGCCGCCGGGCTCATGAGTCCGACTCCAGCTGGCTGAAGGTGACGGGATCCTGCAGGGCGTCGCCGATGCTCGCGCACAGATCGTACAGCGGGCCGGCGAACACGGTCAGGGCGACGGTGAGCGCGACCATGCCGGTGGTGGCGGAGGTCATGATGCGGGGGATGACGCGCCGCTCGGTCTGGGTCGTGGCGGCCGGCGCGCCACCGAGGTAGGCGATGCGCTCTTCGCCGGGCTCATCGACGGGCTCGTCGCTCTCGCGCCAGAACGAGAGGTTCCAGGCGCGCATGAGGGCGTACAGCGTGAGCAGGCTCGTGACGATGCCGGCGGCCATGAGCACGTACATGAGCGGCGTTCCCACATCGGCCGCCGCGTCGAACAGCGCGAACTTGCCGATGAAGCCCGAGAACGGCGGCAGGCCGCCGAGGTTGATCGCGGGGATGAAGTACAGCACCGCGATCACGGGCGCCGCCTTCATGAGGCCCTTGACCTTCAGCACCGAGGTCGACCCGGCACGACGTTCGATCAGCCCCACCGCCAGGAACAGCGTCGTCTGCACCACGATGTGGTGGACCATGTAGTAGATCGTCGCGCCCAGTGCCGCCGGGGTCGCGATCGCCAATCCGAACACCATGTAGCCGATGTGGCTGACGAGCGTGAACGACAGGATGCGTTTGAGCTCGGCTTGTGCGACGGCGCCCAGGACGCCCACGATCATGGTCGCCAGCGCCACGATCAGCAGCAGCGTGTTGACCTCGCTGTCGCGGAAGATCTGCGTCTCGGTGCGGATCATCGCGTACACGCCGACCTTCGTCAGCAAGCCCGCGAACACTGCGGTGACCGGCGCGGGGGCGGTCGGGTACGAGTCGGGCAGCCAGAACGACAGCGGGAACACCGCCGCCTTGATGCTGAAGGCGAGCAGCAGCATCAGATGCAGCACCAGTTGCACCTCTTGCGGCAGCTCGGTCATCCGCTGCGAGAGCTGCGCCATGTTCACGGTGCCCAATGCCCCGTAGATCGCGGCGATCGCGGCGAGGAACAGGATCGACGACACGAGTGAGACGACGATGTAGACGACACCGGTGCGGATACGCGATTCGGTGGATCCGAGGGTGATCAGCACGTACGACGCGACGAGCAGGATCTCGAAGCCGACGTAGAGATTGAACAGGTCGCCGGCGATGAACGCGTTGTAGATGCCGGCGGCCAGGATCAGATACGAGGGGTGGAAGATCGAGACCGGGGTCTCATCGTCACCGTCCGCGGCGCCCTGACCCACCGAGAAGAGCAGAACTGCCAGCAGCACCACGCTCGAGACCACCACCAGCAGTGCCGCGAGCCGGTCGACGTACAGCACGATGCCGAAGGGTATGGGCCAGCCGCCGACCGAGACGGCGAGCGCCTGCCCCGAGCTGTCGACGGTGTACAGCAGCACGGCCGCGATCACGAGCACCAGCGTCAAGGTGACGATCGACACGCCCACCTGCACGCGCCGGCGGCGGCCGAAGATCAGCGCGATGGCCGCCCCCAGCAGGGGCAGGGTCACCAGCAGCGGGACGAGGCCGTTCACCTGTCGCCCCCTGCCGGACCGGCCGGCGGCGAGTCGGTCGGCGCGTCGTCGGTCAGGGCATCGAAGTCGTCGTGTCGCAGCACCATGATGGGCGCGGTCGCCGTGTCGACGAAGTCGGTGGTCGCGTCGTCGTCTTCTTCGGTGATCTCGTCGTCCATCGTGTCTTCGTCTTCGGGCCGGCGCTCGCGCACGGCCAGGTCGGCCTCGTCGTCGGTGACCGTGTCGGCCTGGCCGAGTTGCCAGGAGCGGTAGATGAGCGCCAGCAGGAAGGCGCTGACGGCGAAGGTGATGACGATCGCGGTGAGGGTCAGCGCCTGCGGGAGCGGATCGCTCATCTCGTCGGGGTTGCCGGCACCGAAGAACGGCGCGATGCCCGGCCGGCCCATGACCACGAGCAGGAACAGGTTCGCGGCGTTGCCCAGCAGCAGGAATCCGATGAGCACCCGCGTGAGGCTGCGCTCCAGGATCGCGTAGGCCCCGGCGGCGAACAGCACGCCCATGATGATGATGAGAACGAGGGAGACGCTCACCAGACCCTCCCCCGTGCCTCGTAGGCCTGCCGGTCGACTTCGGCGCCCAGCGAGCGCAGCACGTCGAGCACGAGGCCGATCACCACGAGGTACACGCCGACGTCGAACAGCGTCGAGGTCACGAACTCGACGTGGCCGATGACCGGCAGCGTCGTCTCGAAGAACGTGCTGGTCAGCGGTGCCTGGCCGAAGAAGATCGGCACGATCGCGCATGCGACCGCAAGTGCCATGCCCGAGCCCAGCAGGCGCCCGGCATCGGTCGGCGCCGCCGCGCCCAGCTCGTACGGACCTCCGGCGACATAGCGCATGACGAGCGCCATGCTGGCCACGAGCCCGCCGGCGAATCCGCCGCCGGGCAGGTTGTGGCCGGCGAACAGCAGGTAGATCGACACGACGATGATCGTGTGGAAGAGGATGCGGACGATCACCTCGAGCATGATCGAACGGGTGCCCGGCCGCATCCGCTGACCGCCGATCAGCCAGGTCTGCCGTGTGCTGCCCGGCGCGCTCGCCCGCGGCTGCGGACCATCGGAGGTCTCGATGAGCGGTCGCCGGGTGCGGATGACGCCGGTGGGCAGCGGCGAGATGCCGCTGGAGAGCAAGTCGGAGCGATGCGTCACGAAGACGAGGGATGCCACGCCGGTGGCGGCCAGGATCAGCACCGACAGCTCGCCCATGGTGTCCCAGCCGCGCAGGTCGACCAGTGCGACATTGACGACATTCGTGCCGTGGCCGATCTCGTACGCGAGGTTCGGGAAGCTTTCGGAGATCGGGATCGCGATGCGCGCGCCGGTCGCCACGATCGCAACGGCCGCCATCGTGACGCCGACGGCAACCGCGATGACTCCGCGGATCACCGGCGCCACCGAGGCGTTGTGCTCGCCGAGTCGTGCGGGGATACGCCGGAGCACGAGGGCGAAGGCCACCATGGTCACGGTCTCGACGAGGATCTGGGTGAGGGCCAGGTCGGGGGCGCCGCTGGTGGCGAACAGCAGCACCATGCCGATGCCGGTCACCGAGACGAGCACGACGCCGGTGTAGCGCTTGCGGGCGCGGACGGCGACGAGGCCGGCGAGGATCATGATCGGCGCGACCACGATCTGCATCGGGGTCTGCCAGCCCTCCAGCTCGGTCTTCCAGGGTCCGCCGGCGATCAGCGCCGTGGCCTCGGCAGCGACGAACACCACGAAGATCGTGCCGACGTACACGGGCAGCGAACCGCGCTGCGTGGTGCTGGTGACCGAGACGGCCAGGCGGGCGATGCCGCGCATCGTCGCGTTGTAGACGTCGATCGCAGTGAACGGCAGCAGGCGCTTCTGCCACTGCGTGCGCTGGATGACCCAGAACACGACGAAGCCGAGGGCGATGCTGCCGAGCGACAGGAACAGCGCGGGCTCGAGCCCGTGCCACAGAGCCAGGTGGTACGGCTCAGCCCCGGCATCCGGCAGCGTGTCGGCGTAGCCCGACAGCGCCGTGTCGAGTTGCGGGGCGACGAACCCCGTGGCCAGCGAGAGACCGCCGAGCAGGACGGGTGCGCTGAGGAAGCCCATGGGCGGGTCGGGCCATTCGGTGCGCTTGAGGGGCGCGCCCGCGGCATCCTTCTTCGTCCAGAACGCTCCCCAGACGAACCGCAGCCCGTAGGCGGTGGTCAGCACCGATCCGGCGACGATGCCGATGAGGGTCAGCACGCCGGCGGGCTGGGTCGCGGCCTCGAGCAGCGAGGTGAGCGCGGCCTCTTTCGCCACGAACCCGAGCGTCGGGATGACGCCGGCCATCGAGGCGACTGCGAGGATCGCGAACACCGCCAGGGTCGGCGCCTGCCGGCCGACGCCGGAGAGCTCGCGGATGTCACGGGTGGACAGCTGCCGGTCGATGATGCCGACCACGAGGAACAGTGCCGACTTGAACAGCGCGTGCCCGAGCAGCAGCGCCAGTCCCGCGAGCGCGGTGTTGCGCTCGCCGAAGCCGAGCACGACCGTGAGCATGCCGAGCTGGCTGACGGTGCCGAAGGCGAGGATGCGCTTGAGGTCGGTCTCGCGCAGCGCCTGCACACCGCCCAGCAGCATGGTGAAGATCCCGAGGCTCAGCACGATAGGCCGCCATGGCTCGATGTCGGCGAACGCCGGGGCGAAGCGGGCGATGAGGTAGATGCCGGCCTTCACCATCGCCGCGGCGTGCAGGTAGGCGCTCACCGGCGTCGGCGCGGTCATGGCCCCCGGGAGCCAGAAGTGGAACGGGAAGATCGCCGACTTGCTGAGCGCGCCCACCAGGATCATGATGATCGCCGCGGCGACCAGCGGGTCGGTGGCCGGGTTCGCCGTCCACGCGGCGAAGATCGCGGTCATGCTCGAGGTGCCGAAGTGGGCGGCGAGGATCACGACGCCGATCAGCATGACGAGGCCGCCGATGGTGGTCACCAAGAGCGCCTGCAGGGCGGCACGGCGGCTCGCGCCGCGCGCGTGGTAGTGACCGATGAGCAGGTACGACAGCACGCTCGTGACCTCCCACAGCATCACGAGCACAATGATGTCGTCGGTGAGCACGAGCCCGTACATCGCGCCGGCGAACGCGAGCAGGACGCCCGCGAACAGGCCGGTGCCTCCCTCGTGACCGGCGAAGTACCAGCGGCAGTAGAGCATGACGAGCGCGCCGACGCCGGTGACGATCAGCGTCATGATCCAGCCGAGCGTGTCCATGTACAGCGATATGTCGACCCCGAGCGGGCGGATCCAGGCGACCGACTCGAAGGGCGGGGAGCCCGCGAGCACGGCGGGGGTCATGGCGATCGCGTGAGCGAAAGCGACCCCCGGCACGAGGGCCGCGACGTAGAACGCGCTCACTCCCAGCCGACCGACCAACCACGGGAGTGTCAGCGCGACGGCGGCGAACACACCGAGGAGGATCAGCATTCGCTAGGCCTCCTCAAAGCGCCGCGGGGGGTCGTGGGCTCTATTCTACGGGTCGGCTCGCGGCCGTTTCGCCGGATTCCGGAACCGGACCGGTGGTGTTCCCCCGCCGGAATGTGCAGGTGAGGCGAATGGATGCCGGGGGTTTGGCATCGAGCATCGCGGCGATCGCCTCGCCTGCGGCGCGGCCCTTCGCGGCGGCATCCTGCACGAGAGTGGTGAGTTCGTAGGGGGCGAGACCGTCGACACGGACGCCGTCGAATCCGGTGACGCTGACGTCGTCGGCCACGCGCAGACCGGCCTCTTCGGCGGCGCGGATGACGCCGGCCGCCAGCAGATCGCTCTGCGCAAGCACCGCCGTGGGCCGTGCGGCGGGGTCGGCGAACAGCACGCGTCCTGCCGCGAGACCCTCGTCGATCGAGCTGCCGCCGGCGGCGTAGGCCGCGGCATCCGGAAACACGTCGCGGACCCCGGCCAGCCGGTCGCGGGTGACATCGACGGTGATCGCGGCACCGGGTGCGTGCCAGCCGGGCGACGCCTTCGCCGAGAGAGGGAGGGTGACCGCGACCACGCGGGCGTGGCCCAGGTCGCGGACGTGCTCGGCCGCGGCGCGCTGGGCCTCGCGGTTGTCGAGCAGGATCTGGGGCACGCCGTCACCGGCATCCGCCTCGATGACCACCACCGGGATGCCGCGCGCGCTCAGCACGTCGAGCGATTCGCGCAGGCGGGGGCTGCAGCCGATGAGCACGGCGGCGTCGATCGGTGCGGTCGTCAGCGAGGGGTGGGTGAACTCGGCGTCGGAGCCGCCGGGCGCGGGTTCGGGCAGCACGGCGTGGTCGTGCAGCAGCAGGAGCCCCGCCCCGAGGGGTGCGACAGCGGCGGTGAGCCCGTCCATCATGAGCGTCTTGACCGGGTCGAGGAACGCCGCACCGAGCTGCTCTTCGAACACGACGCCGACGATGCCGCTGCGGCCGCGGCGCAGCGATGCCGCGCGCGGGTCGGGTCCGGTGTATCCCAGCGCGGCCGCCGCGGCCATGACGCGTGCGCGGGTGGCGTCGGACACCGGGGTCTTGCCGCTGAAGACGACGGATGCCGTCGACGCGGCCACTCCGGCTTCGCGTGCGACGTCGGCGATCGTGGCGCGACGGGGTTGCACGGTCTGATTCTAGGTCGCGAGTTCTCGCGCGTCGAATCGATTCGGTAGGCTGTCCGGGTGGATCAGACCCTCACGCACTCGCAGCTCGTCCGCTGGCGCACCGCGATCTTCGCGATCTTCGCCGCCAGTGGGCTCAGCGTCGCCACCTGGGCGTCGCGGGTGCCGTCGATCAAGGCCGACCTGGGCATCGAGAACAGCCAGATCGGCCTGCTGCTGCTGGGCATGGGCATCGCCTCGATCCTCGGCCTGTCGTCGTCGTCGGTGGTCATCGCCCGGTTCGGCACGCGCAAGGGCATGCTCGGCGCGATGATCATCTTCGCGACCGGCGTGGCGCTGATCGGCGTGGGCACGAACGTGGCCCCGTCCGCGACGATCGTCGTGATCGGCCTCGCGCTGTTCGGCTTCGGCAACGGCGCTGTGGACGTCATGATGAACGTCGAGGGCGCGGCGATCGAGACACACGTGAACAAGACGATCCTGCCGCTGTTCCACGCGTTCTTCAGCTTCGGCACCGTGGTCGGCGCGGGTCTGGGCGCCCTCGCCGCGAACCTCGGCGTGAACGTCTTCGCGCACACGGCCGTCATCGCTGTTCTGATCCTCATCGGCGCGTTCGTCGCGATCGCGAACGTGCCCGCGCGGGAGGTCGCCGGTGACACCGTCGACGACCACGCCGTCGACAAGCCCGGCTGGCGCGAGCGTCTCGCCGTGTCACTGTCGGCCTGGCGCGAGCCTCGCACCTACGCGCTCGGGGTCGTCATGCTCGGCATGTCGTTCGCCGAGGGCGGCGCCAACGACTGGCTCGCACTGGCGGTCAGCGAGGATCACCACGGCGGAATCGCGCTCGGAGCGATCGCCCTGACGGTGTTCTCGGTCGCGATGACGGCCGTGCGCATCGCCGGCGGGCCCCTCGTCGACCGCTTCGGCCGGGTCGCCGTGCTGCGCATTCTCGCGGTGACGGCGGCCGCCGGCATTCTGCTGGTGATCCTCGCGCCGAACCTGCCGCTGGTGTTCGTCGGAGCGGCCCTGTGGGGCATCGGGGCCTCGCTCGGCTTCCCGCTGGGCATGTCGGCCGCGGCCGACGACCCCGCGAAGGCGGCCGCCCGCGTCAGCGCCGCGGCGACGATCGGCTACGTCGCGTTCCTGTGCGGCCCGCCCGTGCTGGGCCTGATCAGCGACCACATCGGCCTGCTGAACACGCTCTACATCCTGGTCGTGCTCGTCGTGGCGTCGGGCCTTGCCTCCTCGGCTGCGAAGCCGCTCGCCGGCGCGAAGGTCGGCGCCGGCCCCCACTGAGCGGGGCGACCTCACCAGCCCGAAGTTGGCGCTACGGCCGGGTATCCGGCATCCATTCCCCACCCACGCGCCCACCGAACAACCACACCCTACGCAAAGTTGGCGCTACGGCCGGGTATCCGGCATCCATTCCCGTGCAAGAGCCAACTGAACGACCGCTCCGCACTCAGAACAACCGCGGGGCGCCCGAGTCGACGCCCTTCATCTCGTCGTAGTCGAGCGTCACGCAGCGGATGCCGCGGTCGGCGGCCAGCACCTTCGCCTGTGGTTTGATCTCCTGCGCGGCGAACACACCAGTCACCGGCGCCAGGTGCGGGTCGCGGCCGAGCAGCTCGAGGTAGCGCGTCAGCTGTTCCACCCCGTCGATGTCGCCCCGGCGCTTGACCTCGACGGCCACCGTGCCGCCCGACGGGTTTCGCAGCAGCAGGTCGACCGGCCCGATCGCGGTCGGAAACTCGCGCCGCACCAGTGTCAGCCCGTCGCCGATGACCGACACCTGCTCGGCGAGCAGACGCTGCAGGTCGGACTCGACGCCGTCCTTCACGAGTCCCGGGTCGACGCCCAGCTCGTGGGCCGAGTCGTGCAGCACCTCGTAGATGCGCACGGTCAGCGCGTCGCCGGTCTTGGCGTGGGTGACCCGCCACTTCTCGACGACGTCGCCCTCGGACTGGTCCGGCTCGACAACGGTGAGCGTGCACGGCGGGCTCATCCAGTTCAGCGGCTTGTACGACCCGCCGTCCGAGTGCACGAGCAGGCTGCCGTCGCCCTTGTGCAGCAGCAGCCGCGTCGCCTCCGGCAGGTGCGCGTTCAGACGGCCGGTGTAGTCGACGGAGCAGCGGGCAATGACGAGACGCACGGCGTCGAGCCTACCTGCGCCAGAGGGGGTCACGGTTTGTAGGGTGGATGCCATGACACCACGGTCGCCGTTCAGCTGTGTCCTCTGGGACGTCGACGGCACCGTCGTCGACGCATCGGAAGGCATCCTCCGCCGCCTCACCCTGTGCCTGAGCGACCTGGGCTACCCTCCGCCGACCCGCGAGGAGCTCGTCCACTGGATCGGCCCGCCGATGCACGAGTCGTTCCAGACCAACGTCGGCATGACTCCCGAGCAGGCCGCCGACGCCACCGCGCACTACCGGCGCATCGGCAAGGCTGACGGGTACACCACCGGCGCACGCCTCTACCCGGGCATCGCCGAGCTCATCTCCGAGCTGAGGGATGCCGGCATCCCGCAGTCGACGGCCAGCTCGAAGCCCGAGCTGCAGGTCACCGCGCTCATGGAGCATTTCGGGCTCACCTCGAAGCTCCAGTCGATCACCGGGGCGACGCCCGACGAGAAGACTCTGGCATCCAAAGCCGACATCATCGGTGAATCGCTGCGCCGGCTCGAGGTGCTCGGGCACGACACCAGCCGGCCGGTGCTGGTGGGCGACCGGCACCACGACATCGACGGCGCGGCCGTACACGGTGTGCCGGTGATCTTCGTGCGGTGGGGGTTCAGTTGGCCGCATGAGTCCGAGGGGGCGCAGGCCGTGGTCGACACCGTTGACCAGCTGCGCTCGCTGCTGCTGCTCCCGGAGGAGGCGTGACCCCCGAAGAGGTGTGGGCGTGGGCCGGGCCCGCGCTCGTCGTCTTCGGCGCGGCCGCCGTGCTCAGCACCGCGGCCATCTGGGCACTGCGGCGGAGTCGACGGTCTCCGCGCGCACGCGCCGCTGCCGAGGCCGAGCGGACGAAGGCCGGGTCAGCGCTCGTGCGGCTCGACAACGCGGTCGACGAACTCGATCTCGAGGTGGGGCTGTCGGGCGCGCTGTACGACGGCACCGCTCCTCCCTCGCTGCGCCGCGCGCGCATCACGGCGCAGCGCGCCCGCGATGACGCGTTCGAGCAGTTCCGCACGGTGACCGGCCACATCCACCCCGACGAGGTGCGCCGGGTGTCGCGACTCATCGTCACGCGCGTCGACGCGGCGCTCGGCACGATCGAGCACGCCCGCCGCGAGCACACCGACTGGGTGTCGCGCAATGTCACTGCCGGCGCGCAGCTCGAGGCTGCCCGCGACCGGGCAACCCGACTGCGCCGCGAGCTGGGCGACCCCGAGGCGCTGCTGACTGAGCTCTCCGCGCGCTTCGCCCCCTCCGAGTGGGCCGCGGCTGAGCATGCGACCCGAGAAGTGGTGGCGGCATTGGCCGAGGGCGACCGGCTGCTGACTGAAGCGGCGCAGCACGTCACCGATCCGACACGGTCGGTACTTCCCGATCTCGCCCGGGCAGAGCGCGAGCTGCGGCGTGCCGAAGTGGCCGCACGCACGCTTGAAGAGAATCATCGTCTGGTCACCGACGCGGCGATGGCCGTCGGCGAAGAGCTGGAGACGGCGCGAGCGGCGCTGGGCCAGGCCGGCGAGGTGCGCGCCAAGCTCGAACCCGACGATGCCGAGCGGCTGGGCGCCGAGATGCGGCAGATCGCGGAATCGCTCGGTCAGTGGGCCGCGCGTGCGGGGCGCGAGCCGACGGCGACGGTGGATGCCGTGGCGCGGCTGCGCGGACGGCTCGACCTCGCCATGGGTGATGCGCGCACCGCGCAGCAGCGGCTGCGGGGCGCGCGGACCGCGCTGCCGGGCAGCCTCGCCGCCGCACGTGCCGCGATCGCGCGCGCTGAGACTGCCGTCGCGCACGCCGGAGCAGACGCCCGGGTCCGGCTGGCCGCGGCGCAGGACGAACTCGCCCAGGCGCGCGGCGCAGCCGATCCGGTGGCCGCGCTTGATGCTGCGCGGCGAGCACTGCGGCACGCCGAAGATGCTTCGGCGCTCGCAGACTACGATCGGCTCACGAGGGACTGACGCCGGCCTCGCAAGAAGGAATCTCAGCCCCCGGAGGAGCTGACGATTCAGATCGGGCGGATGTTCTCCGCCTGCAGGCCCTTGGGGCCCTGCGCGATCTCGAACTCGACGCGCTGGTTCTCCTCGAGAGAGCGGTAGCCGCTCGACTCGATGGCGGAGTAGTGGGCGAAGACGTCTGCGCCGCCCTCATCGGGAGCGATGAAGCCGAAGCCCTTCTCCGAGTTGAACCACTTGACGGTGCCGCTGACGCTCATGAACTGCCTTACTTATCACTGGCCGACGCACCTCGCGCCGGTGATCCCCAACTTACGGGGACGTACCACGCGCTGTCCTGTCTTGTCGTCAGATGGTGACACAAATGTTGCATGGCCGTCTTCGGCGCGTCGCCGTCGCGACACACATAGACCCCGGACGTACACTGGGCCGGATGCCCGCCACCCTGTCCCCCATCGACGTGACCGATGGCATGATCCTCGGCGATGCCGTCTATGAGGAGATCGGTGCCGCGATCCTCGACGGTCGCCTGCAGCCCGGCCAGCGCCTGCGCGACGTCGACGTCGCCACGCAGCTGGGCGTGTCACGCACCCCCGTGCGCGAAGCCCTGCAGCGTCTCGAACGCTTCGGGCTTGTCGAAGTCGCCGTGGGCCGATACACCCGCGTCTCCGAGATCGATGATCAGCTGCGCGCCGACACAGCGGAGTTCACGGCCTACTTCATGGGCAACGCGCTGCGCATCGCCCTGCAGTCCTGTTCGGATGAGCAGCTCGCCGAACTCGTGTCGGCGGTGGATGCCGTGGTGGCGGCCGCCGCGAGCGACGATGCGCTGCAGTTGTTCGATTCCTCCACGGCGATGTTCGTGCTGGCCACCCGGGCCACCGGCAACGTCGTCTTCACGACGTTCATCCGTGAGGCATCGCTGGCGATCCTTCGCAATCTGCGCGGCTGGCAGCCGTTCCTGACCTGCCCTCTCGCGCGCACGACGGGTTACACGACGCTGCGCGACTGCATCGCCGCCCGCGACGGCGCCGGTGCCGAGCAGACGCTGCGACACCTCCACGGCCTCGCCTGACCGCTCCGCGAGCCGCCCGGCGTGCAGCTCGGAGAGGTGACCGCTCACGTCGGCGGAGCTGATCGCGCGCGACGGGTCGGCGCGCAGCTCGAGGGGTCGCCTGGCGTGCCCCTCTTCATTGCCGCGGGCGCCGAAACCTGACATGCCGCCGCCAGGAGTTCGCGGATCCCGGCGCTACCATCCGCATGCCGGCGGAGTGCCTGACGATCTCGAGAAACCATAGACAGCATCAGAAATCACGGAATCCGTGGTGTCTCATGCTGAAAGTGGTTTCTCACCCGGTTGCGCGCAAAGAAGAAGGGCCCCCGGATCGGGAGCCCTTCATCAGAATGTGCGCGAGGGGGGACTTGAACCCCCACGCCCTTGCGGGCACTGGCACCTGAAGCCAGCGCGTCTACCTATTCCGCCACTCGCGCGCGAGTCCGCCATGCGGCGAACTCAACCTGCCGAGGATATCACGCGCCACACCGAGGGCAGAATCGGCCGCCCCGGACGGCGTCCCACGCTCGCCCAGCCAGTGCAATTAGCATGGTCGCACCGGTCGGCAAGCCTGAGGAGCCCCGTGGGACTACTTGACAGCTTCGAGAAGGGACTCGAACGCGCAGTGAACAGCGCGTTCGCGAAGACCTTCCGCAGCGGCGTTCAGCCTGTCGAAATCGCATCCGCACTGCGCAGCGAGCTCGACGCGAAGGCCGCTGTCGTCAGTCGCGACCGCATCCTGGCGCCCAACACGTTCGAGGTACGCCTCGCGCTCGCCGACGAAGAGCGCATGCGCGCACTCGGTGCGACGCTCGACGACGAACTGCATCGCCTCGTCGACGCGCACGCCGCCTCGCAGGGGTTCAGCTTCGCCGGGCCGGTGACCATCGACATCCGCTCCGACGAGCAGCTGTCGACGGGCACCGTTCGCGTGGCCTCACGCACCGCAGCCGGCGGTCTGGTCACCTGGCGCGGGGTGCTCGAGGTAAACGGCAAGCCCCACCCGCTCGCGAAGGGCCGCACCGTGATCGGACGGGGAGCGGATGCCGACATCACGATCTCAGACTCCGGGGCGAGCCGCCGGCACGCCGAGGTGCTCTGGGACGGCGAGCGCGCCATGGTGCGCGACATGGGCTCGACCAACGGCACCAAGCTCGACGGGCACAAGATCACCGAGGCGCGCCTCGCGCCCGACGGCGTCATCACCATCGGACGCACCGCCCTTGCCTTCAAGGTCGTCGCACAGGCCGCGCCGCCTCGCCCGCCGTTGCCTCCCGACGACGCGACCCGGGTCTTCGACATCGGAGGCCGGCCATGAGTGAACTGACCCTGCTGCTGCTGCAGATCGGCTTCCTGATCCTGCTGTGGTTCTTCGTCTTCGCGGTCGTGTACTCGCTGCGCGCCGATCTGTTCGGCGTCAAGGTGCGAAAGCTCCCCGAGCCGGCGGCGGCACCCTCGGCATCCGCCCCCGCCCATGCCGAGACCACCCCCGTCGCCCCGGTGGCAGCGCCCGCCCGGCCCCGGTCGTCCGGCCCCGAAAAGGCCACCCGCGACACCGTGGCGCGCATCGTCATCACGAGCGGCCCGAAGACGGGCCTCGAACTGCCGCTCGGAAGCGAGCCCCTCACCATCGGGCGATCGAGCGAGTCGGGCCTGGTCATCCGCGACGACTACACCTCGAGCCACCACGCGCGCCTGCTGCTGTGGGGCGAGCAGTGGATGATCCAGGACCTCGATTCGACCAACGGCACCTGGCACGACGGCGAGCGCGTCACCACTCCGGTCCCGGTCATCGTCGGCGCACCCATCAAGGTCGGCGCCACGACGTTCGAGCTGCGGAAGTAGACGGCGCCCGCGTATGGTCTTCGAGGGCTCGAGCGCCGCCATCTCGCACACCGGGAAGGTCCGCTCCAACAACCAGGATTCGGGCTTCTGCGGCTCGAACCTGTTCGTCGTCGCCGACGGCATGGGCGGTCACGCCGGCGGCGATGTCGCCTCGAGCCTGGCCGTGCATCGGCTGAAGGATCTCGACCATCCCTTCACCTCGAACGCCGACGCCGAGCGGGCACTGCGCGAGGCGATAGCCGACACCGCGGCCGAACTCATCGACACGGTGGCCCGCCGCCCCGAGCTGGCCGGAATGGGCACGACCGTCAGCGCCCTGATGATGGTCGAGGACTATGCCGTCATCGCCCACATCGGCGACTCGCGCCTGTACCTGTACCGCGACGGCGCACTCACCCAGATCACCGCCGACCACACGTTCGTGCAGCGGCTCGTCGACTCGGGCCGCATCACCCCCGAAGAGGCGCGCTACCACCCGCGCCGCTCGGTGCTCATGCGGGTGCTCGGCGACATGGACCCCGACCCCGAGGTCGACACGTTCATCATGCCGACCCAACCCGGCGACCGGTGGCTGCTCTGCTCGGACGGGCTCAGCGGCGTCGTCGACGACACGCACACCTCGAAGGTGCTCGGCCAGGGCCTGGCCCCCGGCCGCACCGCCGACCTGCTGCTCAAGCAGGCGCTCGACGGCGGCGCCCCCGACAACGTGACCGTCGTGCTCGTGGACGTCGGCGGCAACCACCCTCTGTTCAGCGGCACCCCGACCATCGTCGGCGCCGCGGCGGCCCCGACCGGCATCGACGTGCCCGCGGCGCGCACCGGTCGCGTGGGCGGCTGGTTCCACCCCGCCCGGCAGGCCGCCAATGAGCCGACGCACTTCGAGCCGTCGAGCGAGTTCCTTGAAGAGCTCATCGAGGAGGACCGCCGCCGCGCACGCCGCCGCCGCGTGTGGTGGGGCATCGGATTCCTCACGATCATCGCGGCGCTGGTGGCGGCGACCTTCCTCGCCTACTCGTGGACCCAGACGCGGTACTTCGGCGGAGCCGACGACGACACGGTCGTGATCTTCCGCGGCATCCAGCAGGACATCGGCCCGATCAGCCTGTCCGACCCGTACGAAGACACCGGCATCCTGCTCGCCGATCTGCCCGGCTACCAGCGCACGATGGTCGAGCAGACCATCTCGGCCCGCTCGCTCGCCGACGCGCAGGCGATCGTCGACAACCTGCGGCCACGGACGGAGACGGTGCCATGACCGCTGCCCCTCCCGATACCGACACCACCGTCGTCCGCGCCCTCCGCAAGATCCGGATGCCGCAGACGCAGCGCAACCGTGAACTCGGGCTGCTGCTGTTCGCATTCGTCATCACGGCCGTCTCGGCGGCGCTGGTCCAGCTCGGCGCGCGCGGCGCACTGGACTTCACGTTCCTGTACTACTGCGGCGGGCTCGGGCTGCTCACGCTGATCCTGCACGTGGTGCTGCGCTTGAAGGCGCCGCAGGCCGACCCGTTCGTCGTGCCGATCGCGACGGTGCTGTCGGGGCTCGGGCTGGTGATGATCTACCGCATCGACATCGCGCTGGGTGATGAGGGATGGGACGCCCTGTCGACCCGCCAGCTCGTGTGGGCCGCGATCGCGATCGCCGGTGCGGTGGCGGTGGTCGTGTTCCTGCGCAACTACCGCGTCCTGTTCCGGTACACCTACCTGTTCGGCCTGACCGGCATCGTGCTGCTTCTCCTGCCGTTCATCCCGGGCCTGGGTGTCGAGGCCGGCGCCGACGTCTGGGTGTCGATCGGCGGGGTCTTCTCGTTCCAGCCGGGCGAGCTGGCCAAGATCGCCCTCGGCATCTTCTTCGCCGGGTACCTCGTGCGCACCCGCGAGGCGCTGACCTCGGTGGGCCACCGCTTTCTCGGCATGACCTGGCCGCGGCCGCGTGAGCTCGGCCCGCTGCTGGTCGTCTGGCTCGCGTCGATGGCCATCATCGTGCTGCAGCGCGACCTCGGCACCGGGCTCCTGCTGTTCGGCATGTTCGTGGCGATGCTGTACGCGGCGACCGGCAAGACCAGCTGGGTGCTCATCGGCGTGCTGCTGGCCCTGGCCGGCGCCTTCGCCGCCTCGCGGGTGCTGCCCTACGTCGGCGCGCGGTTCACGAACTGGCTCGACGCGTTCAATCCCGAGCTCATGAACGACTCGAGCCATCAGCTCGTCAACGGCCTGTTCGGGCTCGCGCAGGGCGGGCTCATCGGCACCGGCTGGGGCCAGGGCCGCCCGCAGCTCACGCCGCTGTCGTGGAGCGACTACATCTTCCCCAGCCTCGGCGAAGAGCTGGGCCTCATCGGCTTGTTCGCGATTCTGCTGCTGTACATGGTGTTCGTCAGTCGCGGCATCCGCATCGGAGTCACGGGACAGGACGACTTCGGCAAGCTGCTCGCCATCGGCCTGTCGTTCACAATCGCCCTGCAGGTGTTCATCATGGTCGGCGGCGTCACCCGGCTCATCCCGCTGACCGGGCTGACGACCCCGTTCCTCGCCGCCGGCGGATCGTCGCTGGTGGCCAACTGGCTGATCGTCGCGCTTCTGCTGAGGATCTCGGATGCCGTGCGCTCACGCCCCCGGGTGGTGATCGGATGACCAAGGAGATCCGCCGCCTCAGCATCGTGATGCTGTTCATGTTCCTCGCGCTGTTCGCATCGACCAGCTACATCCAGGTCGTCGGCGCGAACGAGCTCAGCGCTCACCCCGAGAACCGCCGTGCCCTCTACGACTCGTACGAGGTGCAGCGCGGCACGATCATCGCCGGCGGCACGGTGATCGCGAACTCGGTGCCCAGCGACGACGTGTACAGCTGGATCCGCACCTACCGCGACGCCGAGATGTGGGCACCGGTGACCGGCTACATCAACCCCGTGCTGCAGTCCGCGACGGGACTCGAGCAGGCGATGAACTCGGTGCTGTCGGGCACCGACGACTCGCAGTTCCTCAGCCGGATCGAGCGGATCATCACCGGTCAGCCCCCGCGCGGGTCGAACGTCATGCTCAGCCTGCAGCCCGACATCCAGCAGGTCGCGTTCGAGGCGCTCAGCGGCTACGAGGGCGCCGTGCTCGCGATCGAGCCCGACACCGGGCGGATCCTCGCGATGGCCACGAGCCCCAGCTTCGACACGAACCTGCTCGCCTCGCACGACGCCGGTGCCGTCAACAGCGCGTTCGATGAGTTGTCGGCCGACCCGCTGAATCCCCTGGACAACCGTGCGATCGCGGGAAAGCTGAACCCCCCGGCATCCACTTTCAAACTCGTCGTCGCCTCGGCGGCCCTCGCCACCGGCGAGTACACCCCCGAGTCGACCTTCCCGAACCCCGCCGCCTACACGCTGCCGGGCACCGACAACGTGCTGCGCAACTGGGACGGCGGCACCTGCGGGCCGGGTGAAGAGGCGAGCATCGCGACCGCGCTGCAGTTCAGCTGCAACATCCCGTTCGCCCAGCTGGCCGTCGAGCTCGGTGACGACGTGATCCGCGAAGAGGCCGCGAAGTACGGGTTCAACATGTCGTTCGAGATGCCCCTCGACTCGACGCCGTCGGTCTACCCCGAAGGCCTCAACGATCCCGAGACAGCGCTCAGCGGCATCGGCCAGGGCGACGTCATCGCCACGCCGCTGCAGATGGCGATGGTGGCGGCGGGCATCGCGAACGAGGGAGTGGTGATGAATCCGCGAATGGTGGATGCCGTGGTCGCACCCGACCTGACCGTTCAGCAGGAGTTCGAGAGCACCGAGTTCGGCAGGGCGCTGTCGGCGGAGCTCGCCGAGCAGATGGTGTCCATGATGGTCACCAATGTCAGTGCGGGTGTCGCAAGCGGTGCAAGAATAGACGGGGTCGACGTGGCCGGGAAGACCGGCACCGCCGAACACGGTCCCGATGATCCGTACACCCTGTGGTTCACCGGGTTCGCCCCCGCAGAAGACCCGGAGGTCGCTGTGGCGGTCGTGATCGAGAACGGTGGAGGGCTCGGCCAATCGGGCACGAGCAACGGAATCGCGGCTCCGATCGCGAAGAAAGTCATTGAGGCGGTGCTGAGCAGATGAGACCGACACAGGGTGTGAGTTTCGGCGGGCGCTACGAGCTGGACTCGCGGATCGCGATCGGCGGCATGGGCGAGGTCTGGGAGGCCACCGACCATGTCATCGGGCGCACCGTGGCCATCAAGATCCTCAAAGACGAGTACATGGGCGACCCGGGGTTCCTGGAGCGCTTCCGCGCCGAGGCCCGCCACGCCGCACTCGTCAACCACGAGGGCATCGCGAGCGTGTTCGACTACGGCGAGGAGAACGGCTCGGCCTTCCTGGTCATGGAACTCGTCCCCGGCGAGGCGCTCTCGACCGTCCTCGAGCGCGAAGGGTCGCTGTCGACCGACAAGACCCTCGACATCGTCGCGCAGACCGCGCAGGCGCTGCAGGCCGCCCACGCGGCAGGCCTCGTGCACCGCGACATCAAGCCCGGCAACCTGCTGATCACCCCCGACGGGCGCGTCAAGATCACCGACTTCGGCATCGCCCGCATCGCCGACCAGGTGCCGCTGACGGCGACCGGTCAGGTGATGGGCACCGTGCAGTACCTCTCGCCCGAGCAGGCATCGGGTCACCCGGCGTCGCCGGCCACCGACATCTACTCGCTGGGCATCGTGGCGTACGAGTCCCTCGCCGGCAAGCGCCCGTTCACGGGCGAGTCGCAGGTGGCCATCGCGATGGCGCAGATCAACGACACCGCGCCGCCGCTGCCGCCCACCGTCGCCGAGCCCGTGCAGAACTTCGTGATGAGCATGATCGCGAAGAAGCCCGACGAGCGTCCGGTGTCGGCATCGGCCGTCGCCCGCGCGGCGACCGCGCTGCGCCGCGGCGATGTCGCGGGCGCTGCGGCCATCGTGCCGGCGATCGCCGGCGGCGCCGTCGCGGTCGACGAGGTCACCCAGCTGCTCACCGCCGGCGGCGACGAGGCGGCGACCCGCATCATGCCGGCCACCGC
The DNA here is from genome assembly GCF_014197265.1 of Microbacterium invictum. Lineage (NCBI taxonomy): Bacteria > Bacillati > Actinomycetota > Actinomycetes > Micrococcales > Microbacteriaceae > Microbacterium > Microbacterium invictum. The sequence continues at coordinate 2,582,560 of NZ_JACIFH010000001.1, forward strand.
GCCCTCACCGGTCGACCCCGATGCCGATGCCGAGAAGAAGAAGCGGAGCCCCTGGACGTGGCCGCTGATCGTGCTCATCGTCCTGTTGGTCCTCGTGCTGGGCGGCACTCTGTGGGCCCTGTTCGGCAACCCCGGCGGCGACGAGCCCGCTCCCACCGACACCGAGACCAGCACGACCACCACGCCACCCACTCCCAGTGACACGCCCACCGACGACCCGAGCATCGACATCACCACGCTCGGGTTCCTCGGCAGCACGTGCGACGAGGCGATGGCCATCGCACAGGAGAACGACCTCACCGGCGTCGTCTGCGGCACCGGCTCGGCCGCGCCCAGCCAGGATCAGGTCGGCCAGATCTACGAGATGAACCCGGTCGCCGGCAACATCGAACTCGATGACCGCGTCACCCTCACCGCCTACGACGAGGTCACCGCGATCGGCACACCCGAAGCCGCGCAGATCCAGGTGAACGGCTCCAAGGTCGACACGGTCGAGGAGGGCACGACCGTGCAGGTGACCTGGCCGGGCTTCCAGTGCCCGTCCGGCACCGGCTCGCCCACGAGCTACAACCTGACGGTGATCAACGGCACGTTCGACAAGAACGGTCAGACGACCGCGTCGTTCAGTGCGGACGAGCGGCCCGCGCAGGTGACGGTGAACGGCGAGGCCACGCGGCTGCTGACGGTGAAGTACACGGTGACGTGCACCATCGACGGCGCCTCCGGTCGCGACTCCGAGGAATCGTCCGAGGCTGCGGCGACGATCACCGCCGCGTCCACGCCCGAGGCCGAGCCGCCGGCAGACGACGAGAGCGGCGAGGGCTGAGCCTTCGCCGGAGCCAGGTGGGGCTCAGATTCGGTCGGATAGGCTGTTGGCTGTCCAGGCCAGGGGAGTGAAGTGTCAGCAGAGCCACGCGTCCTTTCGGGGCGCTACCGCCTCGATGAGCTCATCGGCCGCGGTGGCATGGCCAGTGTGTACCGCGGGCAGGACCTGACGCTCGGCCGCGAAGTGGCCATCAAGGTGCTCGAGAAGGACCTCGCCGCCGACAAGACCTTCCGCACCCGGTTCCGCCTCGAGGCGCAGGCTGCTTCGCGCATGTCGCACCCCGCCGTCGTCCGGGTCTATGACGCCGGCGAGGATGTCGACGTCTATGCGGACGGTTCCCGGCATCCGGTCCCCTACATCGTCATGGAGCTCGTCCGCGGACGGCTGCTCAAGGAGATCATCGCGTCGGGCCCCGTGCCGGTCGCCGATGCCCTGCGCTACACCGACGGCATCCTCGAGGCGCTCGAGTACTCGCACCGCGCCGGCGTCGTCCACCGCGACATCAAGCCCGGCAATGTGATGGTCACCGGGCAGGGCCAGGTCAAGGTGATGGACTTCGGCATCGCCCGCGCCGTATCCGACTCGTCCTCGACCGTCGCCGAGACGACCGCGATCATCGGGACCGCCGCGTACTTCTCGCCCGAGCAGGCCAAGGGCGAACCCGTCGACGGCCGCGCCGACCTGTACTCCGCGGGCATCGTGCTCTACGAGATGCTCACCGGACGCCCACCCTTCCGCGGCGACACTCCGGTCGCCGTCGCATACCAGCATGTGAGCGAGACCCCCGTCACCCCGTCCGAGGTCGTCGAAACCGTGCCGCGGAATCTGGATGCCGTGGTTCTGCGCGCCATCGCCAAGGACCCGTTCCAGCGCTACCAGGACGCCGCGTCGTTCCGCGCGGCGCTCGATGCCGCCGGCGACGGCAAGACGCCCACCCGCCGGCAGGTGAAGACCCTCACGAGCGAGCTGTACGGCGCCAACCCTCGCCAGGCCGCCGAGACGGCGCGGTCGCTGCGGCAGCTGAGCACCGACAACACGATGACCCGCACGCAGACCGGCCCCCCGGTCGCCTGGATCTGGACGGGCGTCGCAGTGCTCGCCGTCCTGCTGATCTCGCTGCTGATCTGGGTGATGACGATCCAGCCGGGCTCGCAGATCCCGGCGAACGCGCGCATCGTCCCCGACGTGGTGGACATGTCGTGGGACCGTGCCGAAGAGCTGCTCCTCGCGCAGGATCTGGAGGCCAAACCGGTCGAAGAGAGCAGTGAGCAGATCGCCGAGGGCAACGTCATCCGCACCGATCCGGCCGGGGCCACCTCGGTCGAGCGCGGCCAGACGATCACCGTCTATGTGTCCACCGGTCAGGAGATGGCGACCGTCCCCCTGCTGATCAACCTCTCGCGCACCGAGGCCCAGGCGGCCCTGGAGGGTGCCGGGCTGACGCTGGGCGCGGTGACGAGCCGCAACGATCCCGACCTGGCCGAGGGCACGGTCATCTCGGCGCCCTACGACGAGGGCGACGAGGTGCCGGTCGGCACCGTCGTGAGCCTCGAGGTCGCCAGCGGCAAGGTGACGGTCGAGGACATGAACCGATACCCGCTGGACGCCGCCGAATCGAAGATCGACGGCCTGAATCTCACGGCAGAGGTCATCGAGGACCCCGGATGTGCAGCCAATCCTGACGGACCGTCGGTCGCTTCGCAGACCCCTGTCGGGGACGTCCCCATCCACTCGACCGTGCAGCTCACCGTCTGCACCGGGGAGTGATCAGACGATCTCGCGGTGCGGGCTGAGCCCGGCGCCGCGAATCGCCGCACCGTCCATCCCGAGGCCATCGAGCCAGTTGCCCAGCAGCCGGTAGCCGCCCTCGGTGAGCACGCTCTCGGGGTGGAACTGCACACCCACGATCGGCAGCGTGCGGTGCGCGACGCCCATGATCACCCCTGAGCCGGTGCGCGCCGTCACGACGAGTTCGGCCGGCAGTGTCTCGGGCACGATCGCCAGCGAGTGGTAGCGGGTGGCCGTGAAGGGATCGGGCAGACCCGCAAACAGCGGCGCGGTGTCGTGATGCACGGCGGAGGTCATCCCGTGCATGAGTTCGGGCGCCTCGCCGACCGTCGCGCCGAAGGCCTCGCCGATCGCCTGGTGCCCGAGGCACACGCCGAGCAGCGGCATCTCGCCCTGCGCGCACGCGCGCACCACCGCGATCGATGCGCCGGCGTTCGCCGGGGTGCCCGGCCCGGGTGAGATGACAACCCCCGCATACCCCGTCAGAGCAGTGGATGCCGCGGTGATGGCATCCGCTTCGACGACGTCGCACGTGGCACCCAGCTCACGCAGGTAGCCGACGAGGGTGTGGACGAAGCTGTCGTGGTTATCGACGACCAGGATGCGCGTGGTCATCCGCCGATGGTCGACTCGGTCGGGGTGATGAAATGCGAGACCCACGGGAAGGCGTAGAAGAACAGGCCGTACAGGATCGCCGCGGCCGCGAGCACGAGGATCAGCACCCGCACCCAGGCAGGTCCGGGGAGCACTCGCCACAGCGCTGCGTACATCAGGCCACCGCCTCTCCGGTCAAGGACGCCGGAGGACCGTCGCCGCGCGGCGTGAAGTCCTCGAACAGGGCATACGCGATGATCCGCTCGAGCATGTTCAGCTTCGGTGCGCAGCTGGTCAGCGTCAGGTAGCGGCCGTCGGCAGACAGGTCGGCGCGCTGCGGTACCGGCAGCAGCACGTCGACCTGCGTCGCCTGCACGTACTCGAGGGTGCGGAACCGGTAGGTGTACCAGCCCTCCTGGGTCTCGATCACGATCGCATCGCCCACCACGAGCTTGTCGATGGGGTCGAACGGCTGACCGGAGGTCCACCGGTGGGCGGCATAGACGGTGTTGCCGACCTCGCCCGGCATCGCCGTATCGGGATAGTGACCGATGTGGCCCTGGTCGAGGATGTCGGGACGGGTGACGCCGGCCACCACCGTGAAGTTCCAGTCCGCCCCGAACCGCGGCACGTGCATGATGCCGAACTCCTTGCCGTGCGAGGGGGCGTCACGCACCGGCACCACCGGCTCCACGGGCTCACCGGTGTCGGTCGGCTCGGGATCGGGCTCGGCCGGCGGTGCGGCCTCCCACTCCTGCGCCCACTGCTCCGACAGCGCCGTGGCCTCGGCCTGCTTCTGCGCGCCGATGATCATGTCGCCGATCCACATCTGCCACGACACATACAGCAACGCCACCACTCCGACGGTGATCAGCAGCTCGCCGATGACGCCCACGAACGACACCCGGCGGCGCGGCTTCGCGGCGCGCGTGCGGCGGCTCGACGGGGCGTCGGGTGCGTCCATACTCGGGATTCTCGCATAGCAGTCTGAACCGAAGCCGCCAGGTAGACTCGGTCCCATGGCACGTTCAGACAAGGGCGACGAATCGGTGACCCAGAACCCCGACGGTGAGCCCATCCCGAACCCGGTGTGGTTCAAGCCCATCATGCTGGGACTCATGATCCTGGGGCTCGTCTGGGTGCTGGTGTTCTACCTCAGCGGCGGCGGATCCGACAGCTACCCGATCCCCGGCATCGGCGCATGGAACCTCGTCATCGGCTTCGGCATCGCCTTCGTCGGCTTTTTGATGACCACGCGCTGGCGCTGACCGGCATCCCTCCACACCCCCTCCACAGGATGTGAATTACACCGGTGTGATTCATCCCCAGCTGTGGATGAACCTGTGGATAACTCAGGTGTACAGCAGCGCCGGGATCGCCAGGAGGGCGAGCAGTCCGACTGCCGTCGCCACCAGCAGCCACACCTGCAGCTTCTGCTGACGCAGCGCGCGGGTGCGCGCGAAGATGAATCCGACGAGCAGGCCGACCAGCCCGCCGCCGATATGCGCCTGCCACGAGATGTTCGATCCAGGCAGGAATGTGATCACCAGGTTCAGGCCCAGCAGCACGGCGATCGCGGTGACGTTCGCGCCGATGTGCCGGCCGATGATGAACATCGCGCCCAGCAGTCCCCACACCGCGCCCGACGCGCCGACCACCCAGGTTCCCGGCGCGAGCAGGGCGACCAGCACCGAACCGCCGATGGCGCTGAGCAGGTAGAGCGCGAGGAAGCGCCAACGGCCGAGCAGAGGTTCGAGACTGCGACCGAGCGCCCACAGCGCCAGCATGTTCAGCGCCACGTGCCAGATGCTCGCGTGCACGAGGGTGACCGTCAGCAGTCGCCACGGCTGGAAGGCCGGCCCCGGCAGGACGAACGCACTGTTGAACATGAGCCACAGCTGCACCTGGGTGCCGACCTGCGGGAGCATCCCGATCAGGTACAGCGCACTGGTGATGATCACGAGCGCGTAGGTGACGACCGGCCGTGAGTCGCTGCGCCGCGCGGGGCGCAGATGCCGCGGCATGCGCTTCACCGTCGCGGCGTGCGCTTTCTGCTGCTGCTTCTGCTGCCCCTGCTGCGCCGCGAGGCATTCCGGGCAGATCACGCCGACGGGCAGCGGCGTCTGGCATTCGGCGCAGATGGTCCGCAGGCACCGCTGACACAGCACGAAGCTCTGCCGGTCGGGATGCCGGTAGCAGAAGTTCTCGGGATTGCTGCCGAAAGCGGTGCTCACAGTGAGATCGCGGACCGCCGGGTCAGACCGCGACGACGTCGATGGACGAGATCACCACGTCGTCGACCGGCCGGTCGCCGGGGCCGGTGGGCACGGCGACGATCGCGTCGACGACCGCGCGAGACGCGTCGTCAGCGACCTCGCCGAAGATCGTGTGCTTGCCGTTGAGCCACGGGGTCGGGTCGGTCGTGATGAAGAACTGCGAGCCGTTGGTGCCCTCGGGCTGGCCGGTGATGGCGTTCCGGCGCAGGCCGGCGTTGGCCATGGCCAGGATGTAGGGGCTCGAGAAGGCGAGCTCGGGATGGATCTCGTCGTTGAACGTGTAGCCCGGGCCGCCGACGCCCTGACCGAGCGGGTCGCCGCCCTGGATCATGAAGCCGGGGATGATGCGGTGGAAGATCACGTCGGTGTACAGCGGGCCCTCGCCGGGCTCGCCGGTGCCGGGGTGGGTCCAGGACCCGGTGCCGTCGGCGAGGCCGACGAAGTTCTGCACCGTGCGGGGTGCGTGGTCTCCGAAGAGGTTGACGACGATGTCGCCGTGGTTGGTGTGCAGGGTCGCGACAGCGGTGTGGAGCGTCATACCTACCATTCTCACATCCGCAACCCCCTGGCGCGGTCGGCGGTGTCTGGCAAGATGGGGGAAAACGTCCCAGACCTAGGGAGGGCCCCGTGAGCCTCAGCCGCAAGCACAAGAAGGAACTTCGCAAGCTTCAGGAGCAGGCCAACAACCTGTGGGAGGACCAGCAGGTTCTGCTGACCCAGGCCGGGTCCGTCGCCCGTGAGGCCGGACGTCAGCTGGGCACCTACAACCGCGAGTACGTCCAGCCCGTCGTGCAGCAGAAGTACGAGCGCTATGCGGCCCCGTATGTCGACCACAGTGTGAAGACCTCGAAGAGGGTCTACAACGAGACACTCGTTCCCGCGGCGGGTGCCGTCGTCGGATCGGCTCTGTCGGTGTGGGATGCCGCGAACGACACGCGTGCACGACTCGCAGCCGGACGCGGGGTCGCGCCGGTCGACTTCGCCGACGTCCAGAAGCGTGCCGAAAAGCACGGCAAGGCGGCGGCACGGCGCTTCGGCGTGCAGGAAGTGCCCGCCAAGAAGGGCCTCAGCGCAGGTGCTGTCATCGCTCTCGTGTTCGGGATCGGCGCAGCTCTCGGCGTGCTCTACGCGGCGTGGCAGACGCTTCGTGCCGACGACGAGCTGTGGGTGGCCGACGACCCGCTGCGCGCCCCCGACGCCTGAGCGGTGACAGACCCGCTCGATCGCGTCCGCGACGCCGCCGCGCAGCGCGGTCTCGATATCGAGTTGCGTGAGCGGCCGAACGCGCGCAGTCTGCCCGAGGCGGCGGCGCTGCTGGGCCTGGAACCGGCCGACATCATCAAGACGCTCGTGGTCAAGCGCTCCGATGACACCTACCTGTTCGCGCTGATCCCGGGCGACCGCGCGATCTCGTGGCCGAAGCTGCGCGCGGTGGTGGGTGTGAACAAGCTGCGGCTGCCCGAGCCCGAGCTGGCTTTGGCCGCCACCGGCTACGAGCGCGGAACGATCGTGCCCGTGGGCAGCACGACCGACTGGCCGGTGTACGCCGACACGACGATCGCCGGCCGCCGTATCGCGATGGGTGCCGGCGCGCACGGCTACAGCATGTTCGTCGACGCCGACGCCCTGATCGCCGCCTACGGTGCGACGGTCACCGACATCTCGCAACCGCTCGAGGGCTGATCAACCGGCATCCATCACCCCAGCCCGAGCGCGGCGATGATCTTCGGGAACTGCACAGCCACCGCCTGCCAGAGGATCTCCTCGTCCGTCCCGTCATAGTCATGCGCGACCAGCACCCGCCATCGTCAGCGCGATGTCGACCAGCTTGACGTGCGGAATCGTGCGGACGGACTTCACCGGAAACCACTCGGCGCGATCGGTCGTGCCGCCGACCTCGTTGCGCAGCTTGCCGCCGGTGATGTGCGCGCGGTACACGATCCGCAGCGTGTGCAGCGGATCGGGCGCAGGTTCGGGAATGCGGCGCGCGGCCGGGATCACGCGCGAATGCACGCCGAGCAGCCCGTCGAGCTTGACGCGGAACCCGGTCTCTTCGCGGACTTCGCGGCGGGCTGCGACCTCGGGATCCTCCCCGGGCTCAAGCCCACCGCCGGGCAGGGTCCAGGCGCCGCGGCGCCCTTCGTTCCAGTGCGCGAGCAGGATGTTGTCGCGCTCGTCGATGATGACGGCGTAGGCGGCGACGCGAAGGTCCATCCCGCAACGATACCGACGCGGCACGCGGGGCAGAGCCTGAGGGAGTGGAGCCTAGGAGATTCGAACTCCTGACATCCTGCTTGCAAAGCAGGCGCTCTACCAACTGAGCTAAGGCCCCGAAGGGAAATTGCAGTGGGGCTACCAGGACTTGAACCTGGGACCTCTTCATTATCAGTGAAGCGCTCTAACCGCCTGAGCTATAGCCCCGAATGGAGACCGACGTCACGTCGTCAACCTCCAAGACTTTACCCGATCCTGCGACGATCCGAAAATCGCCGTCCGCCGGGTCAGTTCGAGGTGAAGCCGACGAGGAGGCCGCCGGTCACCTTGACCATCAGGTTGTAGATCCCTGCGACCACCGCGCCGAGCACCGTGACCACGATGAGGTTCAGGATCGCGACGATCGCACCGAACGCCATGACCTGCGGAAGGCTCAGGAACGACGCGATCTTGAACTCGCCGCCGGTGAACGAGTCGAAGATCTCATCCACCCGGGCGATGAGGTCGGTGGTCTGCAGCACCATGAAGATCAGGAAGATCGACACGATCGTGACGATCGCGAGAGCCACCGCCGCCAGGAACGACAACTTCACCGCCGACCAGAAGTCCACGTAGACCAGCCGCAGGCGCACCTGCTTGGAACTGGTCTTGCTCGATGATTTCTTGGCGAGCTTGTCGGCTACGGTGCTCATGCGTCAGGTCAACTCTCTTCGGGAGCCGCGGGGGGCTCTGCGGCGGGGGCCTCGTCGTCGGATGCCACGACTTCGGCGGCCTCGGTCACTGCGCTCTCACCGTTTCGGGCGATTGCAAGGATGCGATCGTCGTCATCGGGACGGGCGAACACGACTCCCATGGTGTCGCGGCCCTTGGCGGGCACCTCGGCCACGGCAGAGCGTACCACCTTGCCGCTGGCAAGAACCACCAAGACCTCGTCGTCCTCCGAGACGATCAGACCGCCCGCCAGCACACCGCGATCTTCGTTCAGCTTGGCGACCTTGATGCCCAGTCCGCCTCGCCCCTGCACCCGATACTGGTCCACGTCGGTGCGCTTCGCATAGCCGCCCTCGGTCACCACGAACACGTAGCCGTCCTCGGTGACGACCGAGGCAGACAGCAGGCTGTCGCCCTCGCGGAACGACATGCCCTTGACTCCCTCGGTCGACCGGCCCATCGGTCGCAAGGAGTCATCGGTGGCGGTGAAGCGCAGCGACATGCCCAGCCTGGAGATCAGCAGGAGGTCGTCGGTGTCATCGACGAGCATGGCGCTGACCAGCTCGTCTCCGCCGGCTTCCTCGTCCTGCCCGCGCAGGCGGATCGCGATGATGCCGCCCTGGCGGTTGGTGTCGTAGTCGGTCAGCGCGGTCTTCTTGATCTTGCCGTCGCGCGTGGCCAGCACGAGGTACTGCGCCACGGCGTAGTCGCGCAGCGCGAGGATCTGCGCGATCTCCTCGCCCGGCTGCAGTGCGAGCAGGTTCGCGACGTGCTGACCCTTTGCGTCGCGCCCGGCTTCGGGCACCTCGTAGCCCTTCGAGCGGTAGACGCGGCCCTTCGTGGTGAAGAACAGCAGCCAGTGGTGCGTCGTGGTGACGAAGAAGTGCTCGACCACGTCATCCGCCCGCAGCTGCGCGCCCTTGACGCCCTTGCCGCCGCGATGCTGCGAGCGGTAGTTGTCGCTGCGCGTCCGCTTGATGTACCCGGCGCGGGTGACGGTGATGACCATCTCCTCTTCGGGGATCAGGTCTTCCATCGACATGTCGCCGTCGAACCCGTGCAGGATGTGGGTGCGGCGCTCGTCGCCGAACTTGTCGACGATCTCGGTCAGCTCGGTGCTGATGATCGTGCGCTGCCGGCCCGGCGAAGACAGGATGTCGTTGAGGTCGGCGATCTTGAGCTCGAGGGCCGCAGCCTCGTCGATGATCTTCTGCCGCTCGAGCGCCGCGAGGCGACGCAGCTGCATGCTGAGGATCGCGTCGGCCTGATCGTTGTCGATCTTGAGGAGCTTCTTCAGACCCTCGCGCGCTTCATCGGCCGTGGGGGACCGGCGGATCAGCGCGATGACCTCGTCGAGCGCGTCGAGCGCCTTGAGGTATCCGCGCAGGATGTGCATGCGCTTCTCGGCCTCGCGCAGGCGGTACTGCGTGCGCCGGACGATGACCTCGATCTGGTGGTCGACCCACAGGCTCACGAACCCGTCGAGCGGCAGCGTGCGCGGCACGCCGTCGACGATCGCGAGCATGTTCGCGCCGAAGTTCTCCTGCAGCTGGGTGTGCTTGTACAGATTGTTCAGCACGACCTTCGCGACGGCGTCGCGCTTGAGCACGATGACCAGGCGCTGGCCGGTGCGGTCACTGGTCTCGTCGCGGATGTCGGCGATGCCGTTGAGCTTGCCGTCGCGGGCGAGGTCGCGGATCTTGGCCGCGACGTTGTCGGGGTTGACCTGGTAGGGCAGCTCGGTGACCACGAGGCACGTGCGGCCCTGGATCTCTTCGACTTCGACGACCGCACGCATCGTGATCGACCCGCGGCCGGTCCGCTGCGCCTCGCGCACGCCCTTGGTGCCGAGGATCTGCGCGCCGGTGGGGAAGTCGGGCCCCGGAATGCGCGCCATGAGTGCTTCCAGCAGCTCTTCGCGCGTGGCATCCGGGTGCTCCAGCGCCCACAGGGCGCCGTCGGCGACCTCGCGCAGGTTGTGCGGCGGGATGTTGGTGGCCATGCCGACCGCGATGCCGACCGAGCCGTTGACCAGCAGGTTCGGGAAGCGGGCGGGCAGAACCGTGGGCTCCTGCGTGCGGCCGTCGTAGTTGTCCTCGAAATCGACGGTGTCCTCGTCGATGTCGCGGACCATCTCGAGGGCGAGCGGGGCCATCTTGGTCTCGGTGTATCGCGGCGCGGCGGCGCCCATGTTGCCGGGCGAGCCGAAGTTGCCCTGGCCGTCGGCGAGCGGATAGCGCATCGACCACGGCTGCACGAGGCGGACGAGCGCGTCGTAGATCGCGGTGTCGCCGTGCGGGTGGTACTGGCCCATGACCTCGCCGACCACGCGGGCGCATTTCGAGTACGACTTGTCGGGGCGGTACCCGCCGTCGTACATGCCGTAGATCACACGGCGGTGCACGGGCTTGAGGCCATCCCGCACATCGGGCAGCGCGCGACCGACGATGACGCTCATCGCGTAGTCGAGGTAGCTGCGCTGCATCTCGACCTGAAGGTCGACCTGGTCGATGTTGCCGTGTTCGTAGCCGGCCGGAAGCTCGGGGCGGTGATCGTCTGTCATTGTGTTCTCTCACTTCGGTGGTCGGGGGTCACGGCGCGTGCGCCGGTCGACCACATCAGATGTCCAGGAAGCGAACGTCCTTCGCGTTGCGCTGGATGAAGCTGCGGCGGGCCTCGACGTCTTCGCCCATCAGCACGGTGAAGATCTCGTCGGCCGCGGCGGCGTCGTCGATCGTGACCTGGCGGAGGGTGCGCGTGGTCGGGTCCATCGTGGTCTCCCACAATTCCTTGGCGTTCATCTCGCCGAGACCCTTGTAGCGCTGCACGCCGTTGTCCTTGGGGATCCGCTTGCCGCCGGCGACGCCGTCGGCCAGCAGGACATCGCGCTCACGGTCGCTGTACACGTACTCGTGGTCGGCGTTCGTCCACTTCAGTCGGTACAGCGGCGGCTGTGCGAGATAGACGTAGCCGGCTTCGATGAGCCCGCGCATGTAGCGGAACAGCAACGTCAGCAGGAGTGTCGTGATGTGCTGCCCATCGACATCGGCATCCGCCATCAGCACGATCTTGTGGTACCGCGCCTTGGCGACGTCGAAGTCCTCGCCGATGCCGGTGCCGAACGCCTGGATCATCGCCTGGATCTCGGCGTTGCCCAGCGCGCGGTCGAGCCGGGCCTTCTCGACGTTGAGGATTTTGCCGCGCAGGGACAGGATCGCCTGCCGCTCGGGGTCGCGACCCGACACCGCCGAGCCGCCGGCCGAGTCGCCCTCGACGAGGAAGATCTCGCTGATCGACGGGTCCTTGCTCGTGCAGTCCTTGAGTTTCTCGGGCATGGATGCCGATTCGAAGACGCTCTTGCGCCGCGCGGTCTCACGGGCCTTGCGTGCCGCCAGGCGCGCCGTCGCCGCATCGATCGCCTTCGTGATGACCCGCTTGGCCTGGCCGGGGTTGCGGTCGAGCCAGTCGGTGAGCTGATCGCCGACGATCTTCTGGACGAACGCCTTGGCTTCGGTGTTGCCCAGCTTGGTCTTGGTCTGGCCCTCGAACTGCGGCTCGGACAGCTTCACCGAGATGACCGCGGTCAGCCCCTCGCGGATGTCCTCGCCGGTGAGGTTGTCGTCCTTCTCCTTGAGCAGCCCCTTGTCGCGCGCATAGCTGTTGACCTTCGTGGTCAGCGCCGCACGGAACCCCTCTTCGTGCGTACCGCCCTCGTGGGTGTTGATGGTGTTCGCGAAGGTGAACACGTTCTCGGTGTAGCTCGTCGTCCACTGCATCGCGAGTTCGAGCGAGATGTGCCGGACGGTGTCTTCGGACTCGAGCTCGATGATGTCCTCGTTGACGACCTCGGCCTTGCGCACCTTGTTGAGGTACTCGACGTAGTCCACGAGACCACGCTCGTACAGGAAGTCGTCGTGCGGCTGCCTCGTCTCGCTCGTCCCGTCGGGATTGTCGATGACATACGTGGATGCCGGGCGCAGATCATTCAGCGTGATCCGCAGTCCCTTGTTGAGGAACGCGGTCTGCTGGAAGCGGGTGCGCAGGGTGTCGTAATCGAAGACCACGGTCTCGAAGATGCTGTCGTCGGGCCAGAACGTGATGATCGTCCCGGTCTCGTCGGTCTCCTCGCCCTTGGCGAGTGAGCCCTGCGGCTTGCCGCCGTTGGCGAAGGTCATGCGCCAGTGGTGCCCCTGGCGCATGACCTCGACATCGAACTTCGTCGAGAGCGCGTTCACGACCGACGAGCCGACGCCGTGCAGCCCGCCCGAGACGGCGTACCCGCCGCCGCCGAACTTTCCGCCGGCGTGCAGCACAGTGAGGACGACTTCGACAGACGACTTCGTCGGGTCGGACGCGTGCGGATCGACCGGGATGCCGCGGCCGTTGTCGACCACGCGCAGTCCGCCGTCTTCGAGGATCGTGACGTTGATCGTGTCGCAGTACCCGGCCAGGGCCTCGTCGACGGAGTTGTCGACGATCTCGTAGACCAGGTGGTGGAGGCCGCGCTCACCGGTCGAGCCGATGTACATGCCGGGGCGCTTGCGCACCGCCTCGAGCCCTTCCAGCACCTGGATGTCGCCGGCCCCGTATTCGCTGGGAACGTTGGCTGTGGTGTGCGGCTGGAGTTCCTCGGGAACGCTGTCGGGGGTTTCAGACGTCATAGGTTTTCGAGCGCTCCACATCGGTGTTCGGGAATCAGCTCATTCTATCGTGAAACCGATGCCTTCGGCGCGCTGAATGGCCCTGTGGCGCGCGAAAATCCTTCCGCATACCGTGGGACGTCCTTCAGCCGTAGGTATCGCGAGGACCCCGCCCTGGAACGGCTCTGGGGCCCCATTTCCAGGAGGGGACGTCCGGCCCCACGAAACGGACGGTGTGGACGCCGGCCTCGGGGAAGCGCCGGACGATCTCGGTCACGATCACCGCGCGCATGAGGTGGAGGTTCTTCGCCCAGGCCGTCGAATCGCATTGCACCGTGAGGATGCCGTCGCCCAGGGCGACCGGATTCGCGTGTCGCGCGGTCTCTTCACCGGCCACCTGCTCCCACTGCAGGACCAGATCCTCCCGGGCCAGTTGCGAGTCCCACCCGGACTGCCGGGTGAGTTCGGCGAGCACGTCACCGACGCCCTTCGGGTCGCGCCCGCGGGTGAACGGCTGGTTCTCGTCGTCGTCCGAGCGCTTCCGGCGCCGGCGTTTCTTGGCGGCCGAAGGCTCAAGTCCGCGCAGGCGCAGGTAGGTGCCGATGGTCTCGGGGACGTCGCCGGCGGCGCCGGGCATCGGGTCGGGCACCGGCGCCTCAGCCATCGGCATCCTCGTCTCGGATGGTGCCGGCCTCGACGCGCACAGTGCGCGCGCGGAGCCCTTCGGGCACGTCCGCGTCGACGGCGGCGGTCACGATGACCTGCTCGAAATCGCCGACCAGGCCCGCAAGGCGGGTGCGCCGATCGACGTCGAGCTCGGCGAACACGTCGTCGAGGATGAGCACCGGATCGCCGAGCTGCGACTGCTCGCGCAGCAGGCGAGCGGATGCGAGGCGCAGCGCGAGCGCCACCGACCACGACTCGCCGTGCGACGCGTACCCCTTCACCGGCAGGCCGCGCACCCGCAGGATGAGGTCGTCGCGATGCGGCCCGACCAGCGTCACCCCGCGGTCGAGCTCGGCGGTGCGCTTGGCCGCGAGTGCCGCGCGGAACCGGTCGGCGACCTCGGCAGCGGTGGGCAGCGGGTCGGGCTCGGAGCCGGCGGAAGTGGGAGCGAACGGGGTGGCCGGCCCATCGGCATCCATCTCGTCTTCGGGATCGGCCCCGCCGATCGTCAGCGACCACTCGAGTTCGGGCTGGTGATCCGCGCCCGCGATCGCCGCGTACGCGTCGGCGACCGGCGCGGCAAGGTCTGCGGCCAGTGCCAGGCGCGCGCGGATGATGTCCGTGCCCAGCTGCACCAGCTTGTCGTCCCAGACCTCGAGCGTCGACAGGCCCTCGCCGCGGACACCGCGCGCCCGCGCCGATTTCAGCAGCGCCGTGCGCTGCCCCCGCACACGCTCGTAATCGGCGAGCACGCCGGCCATGCGGGGGGCCCGCTGGATGAGCAGCTGATCGGCGAACCGCCGCCGCGATGTGGGGTCGCCACGCACGATCTGCAGGTCTTCCGGCGCGAACAGGACCACTTGGGCGTATCGCGGCAGCTCGGCCGACCGCACCGGCGATCCGTTCACCCTGGCCTTGTTCGAACCGGTGCGGTTGAGCTGCGCCTCCAGCTGCACGCGGCGATCGCCGTGAGCGAGCCGGGCGCGCACGAATGCGGCATCGGCCCCATGACGGACCATCGGCGCATCCTGCGACACACGATGCGAGCCGAGCGTCGCGAAATATGCGATCGCCTCGGCCAGATTGGTCTTGCCCTGCCCGTTGCGGCCGACGAAGACGTTGGCACCGGCGTGGAGTGAGAGTTCGACGGCCGCATAGTTGCGGAAGTCCACCAGACTCAATTGCTCCACGATCACCAGATCACCCTATTCCGCGGCCCCGACGTCTCGCGCACGTCTCGACCCGTCTCTCCCGTCTCTCCGGCGAGAGTACAACTGGGCGCCGAGAGTACGGGTGTCACCCGTTCTCTCGTCCACCCGTTGTTCTCTCGCCGATCGGCGCGATGCCGGCGGCGCGATGCCGGCGGCGCGATGCCGGCGGCGCGGATCAGCGCAGGAGCAGGTTGGGCTGCAGCAGGTACTTGAAGCTCTCGGGCGTGCCCGAGGTCTGCGGGGTGATCAGGACCGGGCTCAGCTTGTTCGCGTTGTCGCTCGATGTGAACGTCACGCGCGCGAACTCGCTCTTGACCGCGCCGAGCGCCTCGAGCAGGTACTGCGGGTTCAGGCCCAGGGTGACCTCGTCGCCGGTGAGCGTGGCGTCGACCGACTCGCTCGCGCGAGCCTGCTCGGTGCCCGACGCGTCCATCGAGACGCCGTCGGCCGAGAACGTGAACCGCAGCGGGGCCGAACGGTCGAGCACCAGCGAGACGCGGCGCACGGCCTCGGCCAGATCCGCGGTGTTGACGACCGCGTAGTGGTCGGTCTGCTCGGGGAACAGGCGACGCACGGGCGGGAAGTTGCCCTTGATCAGCAGCGACGTCACCGTCTTGTTGCCCGCGGTGAACGCGATGATCTCGCGGTCACCCGAACCCGAGAACGACACCTGGATGTCACCGGAGTGCGCGAACGTCTTGCCGACCTCGGTCAGGGTGCGGGCCGGAACCAGCGCGGTGGTGGAGTCGTCGCTGGCGACCGTGCCGCCGTCGAACGGAATCTCGCGAAGGGCCACGCGGTAGCGGTCGGTGGCCACGAGGCTCAGCTGCGTGCCGGCGACCTCGAGCTGCACGCCGGTCAGCACCGGGGTCACATCGTCGCGCGATGCGGCGAAGGCGACCTGTGCGATGGCGGTTGCGAAGTCTTCGGCCGGGACGAGCCCGGAATCGCCGGAGACCTCGGGGATCGCCGGGTACTCCTGCACCGGCATCGAGGAGAGCGTGAAACGCGCCGAGCCGCAGCTGAGCAGGATGCCGCCGTCTTCGCCGATCTCGATCTGGATCGGAGCGTTGGGGAGGCGGCTCGCGATCTCGGAGAGCAGCCGGCCGTGCACCAGGATCGTGCCGGGTTCGTCGACGGTCGCCTCGATGGTCGTGCGGGCCGATGCCTCGTAGTCGAATGCCGAGAGCGAGAGTCCCTCTTCGGATGCTTCGATCAGCACACCCGCCAGAATCGGCTGCGGGTTGCGCTGTGGCAGAAGCTTCACGACGAACGACACGGCCTCGCTGAACACGTCGCGATTCACGTGGAACTTCACTGGTGCTCCCTTGTCGGTGTGGCGGGCCTTCCCATGCTAGTGCCCGAACGCCACGAGTTCGGAAGTCGGGTTCCGACGGGTTCGTTCATCCCCAGGGTGATCGAAGTTGCTTTTCATGATGAAGATATTTGTCATGGTGTTAACCCCTGTGGAAACTGTGGATAAGTCGGGCGATGCCGCTCGGCGAGCGGAAACCACACGCGTGTAAGTTGTGGGCGAGCTGCGGATGGCTGTACTTCCGCGTCTCCACGCGGAAGTACCCTTCCTCACCGTCGTCCACAGAACACCGGCATCCGCTCACAGGAATTCGACTCCGACGCAAAGTTATCCACAGGCTGTCCACACTGTGCAGAACCGAATGATGAGGATCCGCTCGACGTGTGTCAAGAGCGGATCGGGGAATATACCGGTCGCCGGAGGCGGGTCAGCGGCCGACGCGGCCCAGCTGCGTGGTGATCTCGGAGACCTGGTTGTAGATCGAGCGGCGCTCTTTCATGAGTTCGCTGATCTTCTTGTACGCATACATGACCGTGGTGTGATCGCGGTTGCCGAACAGCTGGCCGATCTTGGGCAGGGAGAGATTCGTGCGCTCGCGGCACAGATACATCGCGATCTGCCGGGCGGTGGCGACGGCCTGTGAGCGGCTCGACCCGTAGAGGTCGTCGACCGAGAGACGGAAGTACTGCGCCGTCGCCGTGATGATGTCGGTCGGCGAGATGATGTTCGCGTCGTCGGTGTCGACGATGTCGCGCAGCACGGTCTGGGCCAGCGAGATGTCGAGCGTCGAACGGTTCAGGCTCGCAAACGCCGACACGCGGATGAGTGCGCCCTCGAGCTCGCGGATGTTCGACGACACCTTCGTGGCGATGTACTCCAGCACCTCATCGGGAACCAGAAGCCGCTCGGACTGGGCCTTCTTGCGCAGGATCGCGATGCGGGTCTCGAGGTCGGGCGCCTGCACATCGGTGATCAGACCCCACTCGAACCGGCTGCGCATGCGGTCTTCGAAGCCGGTCAGATGCCGTGGGGGCACATCGCTGGTGATCACGACCTGCTTGTCGTGGTCGTGCAGCGTGTTGAACGTGTGGAAGAACGCCTCTTGCGTCTCGGCGCGCCCCTGCAGGAACTGGATGTCGTCGATCAGCAGGATGTCGACATCGCGATAACGCGCCTGGAATGCCGAACCGCGGTTGTTGGCGATCGAGTTGATGAAGTCGTTCGTGAACTCTTCGCTGGAGACGTAGCGGACGCGGATGCCGGTGTACAGGCTCAGGGCGTAGTCGCCGATCGCGTGCAGCAGGTGCGTCTTGCCCAGCCCCGAGTCGCCGTAGATGAACAGCGGGTTATACGCCTTCGCCGGTGCTTCGGCCACGGCGACCGCTGCGGCATGTGCGAAGCGGTTGGACTGGCCGATGACGAAGTTGTCGAAGGTGTACTTCGGGTTGAGCCGTGTGTCGCTGCGGGATGCCGTGGACACCGGCTCGACGTACTCCTCCGTCGGCCGGGGCGCGGGCGCCGGTGCGGAGACCGACTGGATCGGCACAGGCATGGTCAGGTGCGCATCGGCCAGTTCCGGGTTGACGACGACGCGAAAAGTGGATGCCGCCGGTTCGGCGTGAACGTGGGCGAGCGCTTCCATGATGGGCGTCCGGAGCCGCTTGTTCATCTGCGCGGCCGTCAGCTCGTTCGGAACGTCGAGGTACAGGGTGCCGCTCATGACCCCCTGGGCGACGGCGAGGTTCAGGAAGCCCTGCAGCTGAGGAGTGACGCGGTCGTCGTCGGCGAGCACATCGAGCACGGCGGTCCAGACGGGAACGTCCGGAAGTTCGTGCGGTGACATGGCCCCCCCGGGGTCGTTCGTAGGTGTGCAGGTGAGAATCGATCCTATTTCACACCTGTGGATAACTTGTCCGAGCCACGGTAGTCACCGCCGACGCGGGAGTGAAATCCACTGTAGGACCCGGCCGCGTGTCGCTGCCAGGGTCGGCACGGGTCGGTGGATAATGGCATGTTTGGCCGACCTGGTTTGGGATCTTCGCAGACTCGACGTATTCTTAGTCGGTTGACTTATGCCTTCGGGCAGTCCCTTGTACCCAGTGTCCCCGGTCTTGAGCGTTCGGGTGACCGCCGATCCGGAGTGATCTCTCATGAGCAAGCGCACTTTCCAGCCCAACAACCGCCGCCGCGCCAAGAAGCACGGCTTCCGTGCCCGCATGCACACGCGTGCCGGCCGTGCAATCCTGTCGGCTCGCCGCGCCAAGGGGCGCACCGAGCTCTCGGCCTGATCCCACACGGTGCTGGCGCGCGGGAATCGCATCACCCGCGGGGCGGAGTACAAGGCCGTCGTCCGCGGGGGTGCCCGGTGTGCCGGTGCACATACGGTGACCTATGTCGTCACCGGCGCCGAACTGCGTGCTGCGCGGTTCGGTTTCATCGTGAGCAAGCAGGTCGGTGGAGCCGTGACACGCAATATGGTGCGTCGCCGCCTCAAGGCGATCTGCGCCGAGTCGCTTCCCTCTGTGCGCGACGGCGCTGACGTGGTCATCCGCGCGCTGCCCGGGGCCGCATCGGCCGAGTTCCAGGATCTCCGTCGCGAGGTTCTGCGGTGCCTGGACCGGAGAGCGGCCGCGTGAGTTCGGCCACACTCCCGGCCGCGTCGACCGGCGAAGCGCACCTCGCGGCATCCACTGTTGTGCCGTCCGTCGTGCTGTTGCCACGCAATGCGGTGATCGGCGTCCTGCACGCGTACCGCACGGTGATCTCACCCCTCTACGGCGAGGTGTGCAAGTACTACCCCAGCTGCTCCGCGTACGCTGTGGGGGCCGTCCAACAGCACGGTGTGCTGAAGGGCTCTGTCCTGACGGCCGCCCGGCTCGCACGCTGCCACCCCTGGGCAGCCGGCGGCATCGACGACGTTCCTGCCCATCGACACTTCCGTCACGAGTTGACTCGACGCGGATTCGTCGTGCCCCTCAGAAAGGACTGATCCTTGCTGGATCTCTTCGCCACGACTCTGGGTCGCCTGGCTTCGACCCCCACCCCCGTGGTGCCGACGCCGACCACTCCGCCTCCCGGCGACTCGCTGGACATCTTCAGCACGATCATGTGGCCGTTCAAGTGGCTGGTCGAGGCACTGCTGGTCTTCTGGCACTGGCTGTTCACGTCGATCGGGCTTGAGCCGGATGCCGGTCTGACCTGGGTCCTGTCGATCATCGGCCTGGTCATCGTGGTCCGCGCGGCACTGATTCCGCTGTTCGTGCGGCAGATCAAGAGTCAGCGCAAGATGATGGAAATCGCTCCTGAACTGCGGAAAGTTCAGGAAAAGTACCGCGGCAAGAAGGATCAGCTCTCGCGCGAGGCCATGAGTCGCGAGACGATGGCGCTGTACAAGAAGCACGGCACCACACCGGTGTCGAGCTGTCTGCCGCTGATCGTGCAGATGCCGATCCTGCTGGGCATGTTCTATACGCTCAGCGACGTCAAGAAGCACGCCGAGTGGGGTGTCGGGGGCGTCGGCCTGCTCAACGCAGACCTGACGTGGGAGTTCTACAACGCAAAGCTCTTCGGCGTCGCCCCCCTGCACACGAACATGACCGAGGCGATCCAGCTGGGTCAGACGACGACCGTCGTGATTCTGGTGATCCTCGTCATCCTCATGATCGCGTCGCAGTTCTTCACGCAGCTGCAGATCATCTCGAAGAACCTGTCGCCCGAGGCCAAGACCGGCCAGGCGTACCAGATGCAGAAGGTCATGCTGTACGTCCTTCCGCTGGCGTTCATCTTCTCGGGTGTCTTCTTCCCCCTCGGTGTGGTGCTGTACTGGTTCACCTCCAACATCTGGACGATGGTGCAGCAGTTCGTGGTGATCCGGAACCTGCCCACGCCCGGCTCGGATGCCGCCAAGGCGCGCGAGGAGCGCCTGGCCCGCAAGGGCAAGGCGCTGGACGCGCACGGCAAGATCGTTCCGCTCGAGAAGTACCAGGCCGAGCAGCAGCGCCTGTATGAAGAGGCGCAGCGCGCGAAGGAGCAGGCCCCGAAGCGCCAGCAGCCCATCAGCAAGCAGCGCGCGAAGAAGCAGGCTCAGCAGAAGAAGAACCCGCCGGAACAGCAGCAGAAGAACCCGCCCGAGCAGCCGAAGAAGAACCCGCCGGAGCAGCCCGCCGGCTGAGGCACACTGCCCTCCACGATCGATCACGCCCAGACAGGATCACCATGACCGACAACGCCGATTCGACGCACGAACCCCGCCCCACGGCAACCGTTGCTCAGCTTGAGCAGGAGGGTGATGTGGCCGCCGACTACATCGAGGGGCTGCTGGACATCGCCGACATCGACGGCGACCTGACCCTGGATGTGCGCGGCGACCGCGCGTACGTGTCGGTGGAGAACGACGACGAGGAGTCGCTGGCGCTGCTCTCGGACCCCGACACAGTGCAGGCGCTTCAGGAGCTGACCCGCATCGCCGTGCAGGCGCGCACCGGCCGCTTCTCGCGCCTGATCCTCGATATCGGCGGTTCTCGGGCCACGCGCCGCCAGCAGCTCGAGCAGCTGGTCGACCGGGCGATCGCGCGCCTGGACGACGGGTCGTCGCAGGCATCGCTCCCCTCGATGTCGAGCTACGAGCGCAAGCTGGTGCACGACATCGTGTCGGACCGCGGCTTCGTCTCGGAGTCCTACGGCGAGGGCGCAGACCGTCACACCGTCATCAGCCGCGGCTGACGTTTCACGTGAAACATCCATGATCGAGCACGAACCCCCCGAAGCCGCAGCGCTGTTCGGCGACCACATCGACCAGGCCCGGCAGTTCGCCTCGGCACTGGCGGAGCACGGTGAGGCGCGCGGTCTCATCGGCCCGCTCGAACTGCCCCGCCTGTGGAGCAGACACATTCTCAACAGTGCGGTGGCCGCTCCCCTGTTCCCGGCCGGCGGTCGTGTCGGGGATGTGGGCTCTGGCGCCGGCCTTCCCGGCATCGTGCTGGCCATCGCCCGGCCCGATGTCCATTGGGTGCTGATCGAGCCCATGGAACGCCGCGTGGTGTGGCTGCGGGAGCAGAGCGAGCAGCTCGGCCTCGACAACGTCGAACTCGTGCGTGCTCGCGCCGAGGACTGGAGTGACGGCGCGGTGCTCGACGCTGTCACAGCCCGTGCGGTCAGTGCACTGCGCACCCTCATCCCCCTCACGGCACCGCTCGTTTGCGACGGTGGCGAACTCATCTTGCTCAAGGGTGCGAACGCACAGAACGAGATTGCGGCCGCCGAGAAGCAGATCCGCAAGTTCAGGCTCTCGAATGTGCGTGTGGAGCCGGTAGGCGTGGACGTGGTGGCAGAGCCCACACGCGTGATCCGCGCTACTGTGCGCTGAGTCTCCGCCACGCAGATCTCACGAGGCACGAGTCCACTCTCGAGGTCATCCAACTCTGGGTTGCGGCACTCCGGTGTTGACACTCTTCCGCCCGGACCGCACCGTGATGTGCCGCGTCCCCGTGTCGCGGTGGCACGAGGAACGGTGCCCCTGGTGGCTTGGCGCCAGAGTGGCCCGGCCCGTGGGCCCACGCGATGTTTCACGTGAAACGTCCGGCTCCGTGGAATGACCGACGACGAGACACTCGGCGGGTCGTGGCTATGTCGTCGCGGTGAGTCTGTGTCGCGCGGTGACTGCCGCTCTCGCCCGCCCCCACAAGGCGTGGGTTGTGGCGTGGGTCGCGCACTGCCGTTGCGAACCCACTGAGGCAATGTTTCACGTGAAACGCGGCTGGTGCAGCACGCTGTGCCGGCGGCACGCCGTCGTTCATCGCCTCCTCCACAGTCCGGCATTGTCCCCGTCGATCCACAGACCTCGATGATGCACCCCTCGCGGGACAGATACTGCTCCACCATCAAAGGATGGACTCGACGCAGATGTGGTCGCCTCGACCTTCGACGTCAACACCCCCCCGTCTCTGCGATCAGATGGCATACGCAGACATCATGGCGCCCGGTCGGGCTCGGATGCCGGGGCATCGCAGGGTCGACGCTCGTCGGTGGCTTCGGACCCGGTGCCGAGATCACTGGTGTCCTGCACGGCCATGATCCCGGCGGCGCTCACCGCGACGTGGTCGTGCCGTGCGTTTCACGTGAAACATCCCGCTTCGCGGATCAGGTGGACTGCGCGCGCACGACTGCGCGCAGGCTCAGGGCGTCGGGAATCAGGGCGTCGAGACTCAGGGCGGGCAGTCCCCGCGGCATTGCGTCCATGGCGAAGGTGCCCACCGTTTCACGTGAAACGACGGGCCATGCGGTGACAGTGAAAGGCGAGCCCCCTTCGTGGCAGCCAGCGTTCGCCGCGCAGCGGCAAGAGCCTGGTTCTGGCGTGAACCGCGTGGGAGCGTCGGGAATGTTCACGGAAGCGTTCAGTGTGGAGTGATGGCCACGATGAACCCCCTACATCTTCCGGATGGCAACTGATGTTTCACGTGAAACGGTGGGTATCCCCGCGACGACAGCGCGAGCGGCCGCGCGGCCCAGACGACGTCGCTCCCGAAGTCGGATCAGAGAGTGAAGCCGGGGACCACCGATCGATGGAGGACGCACCCGACGCCACCGATTCCGCAGACAACACGGCCGATCGGGATCCGAAGCTCGACTACAGTGGAGTGGGCCCCGCGGAACAGGAGTATCAGGTGCAGGAATCGGAGAATGCGACCTCTCCCGCACCCTCCTTCATGGATAGCCCGATCGCCCGCGAGATCGCCGATCTGGCCTCGCGCCGCAAGGTTCTCGACAGTGTCGATCTCGAGTTCCGCGGTCGCACGCGCGTCATCACGATCTCGAACCAGAAGGGTGGCGTCGGCAAGACGACGACCACGGTGAATGTCGCGTCCGCACTCGCGTCGTTGGGTGCCCGCGTCCTCGTCATCGATCTCGACCCGCAGGGAAACGCCTCGACCGCCCTCGGGGTGCCACACTCGGCCGAGGTGCCCAGCGTCTACGACGTTCTCATCGACGAGTTCCCGCTGGCGGACATCATCCAGACCAGTCCCGAGTCGCCCAACCTGCTCTGCGCGCCGAGCACCATCCACCTGGCCGGCGCTGAGATCGAGCTGGTCTCACAGGTCGCGCGTGAGCACCGCTTGAAGACTGCGCTCGAGGACTACCTCGACTCCACCGAAGAGCGACTGGACTTCGTGCTCATCGACTGCCCACCATCGCTGGGCCTGCTCACCATCAACGCGTTCACCGCCGCGCAGGAGCTCATGATTCCGATCCAGTGCGAGTATTACGCGCTCGAGGGTCTCAGTCAGCTCCTGGGCAGCGTGCGCATGATCCAGAAGCACTTGAACCCCTCATTCCACCTGTCCACCATCGTCCTGACGATGTATGACGGCCGCACCCGGCTCGCACAGCAGGTCGCGGAGGAGGTGCGGACTCATTTCGGCAACGAGGTGCTCGACACCGTGATCCCACGATCAGTGCGCGTGTCCGAGGCGCCCAGCTTCGGGCAGACGGTCATCGCCTACGACGGCCAGTCCGCCGGCGCCATCGCCTACCGCGAAGCTGCCGTGGAGATCGCACGACGGGGACCGAACGAACCGACGAACGAGGGGACATCCTGATGGCTGCGAAGAGAACCGGTCTGGGGCGCGGAATCGGCGCACTCATCCCGACGACGGATGCCGGCACGGGTGCGCAGCGACCGGTCGATGTGTTCTTCCCGGGCGCATCGATCGCCACCGCGGTCCGTGAAGAGGAGCAGCCGGCGCAGGAAGAAGCTGAACTCGTCGCGATCCCCGGTACGAGGCTGATCGACGTCGACCCCCATGACATCGTTCCCAACCCCCGCCAGCCGCGCCTGCACTTCGACCACGACGACCTGGCGGAACTGGTCCACAGCGTTCGCGAGTTCGGTGTCCTCCAGCCGGTCGTGGTCCGTACGAACGACGACGGCAAGTACGAGCTCATCATGGGTGAGCGCCGCACCCGCGCAGCCCGGGAGGCGGGCCTCACGGCGATTCCGGCGATCGTCCGCGACACCGCCGACGAGCACCTCCTGCGCGACGCCCTCCTCGAGAACCTCCACCGGTCTGAGCTGAACCCCCTCGAAGAGGCGTCGGCCTACCAGCAGCTGCTCGAAGACTTCGGCATCACCCAGGAAGAGCTCGCCGGGCGCATCGGCCGCTCGCGTCCTCAGATCAGCAACACGATCAGGTTGCTGCGCCTGCCGATGCCGGTGCAGCAGAGGGTGGCCGCCGGCGTGCTCACCGCCGGCCACGCCCGCGCGATCTTGTCACTCGAGAACGAGGACGCCATGCAGCGCCTCGCCGACAAGATCGTCAACGAAGACCTGTCAGTGCGTGCCGCAGAGGCCGCGGCGAAGAAGCCTGACGCGGGCGGTCAGCGCAGCGCTGCACCGAAGGCCGGCGGTCGTCGCGCGCACCTCGATGAGGTCGCCGAGCGGCTGGGCGACCGTCTCAACACCAAGGTGAAAGTGACTCTGACCGCAAGAAAAGGCCAGATCATCGTTGATTTCGCTACCATTCAGGATCTGAACCGGATTCTGGCCGAACTCGGCGAGACCGAGTACGGCGCGTTCTGATCGGACGTAGGCTGGTGAGGTGTTCGATCAGCCCCACCAGCCGCGCAGCGTCAGCCTTGAGGTGTTGCGCGCCGAGGCTGACGACGAATTGTCGGTGCTGATCGAAGCGCGTCTGCGCCACGGTGAAGACCCGTGGGACTTCATGGAAGTGCTGCCTTCGGTCGACGAACTCGTCGTCATGACCATCCGGCACGAGCGGCTCGACCTTGCGGGCATCACGCACCCGTCGGCTGCGCAGAACTACGAGATGCTCCGGCAGATCGCCCTCGACCATCCGCCTCTCGTCGAGACGGTCTGGCGTCTGCTCGGCCGGCCTCCGCACAGAATCTGGGATTCGTCATCCCCGGCGGAGGCCAGCTGACGCGGGATCAGCCGATGTAGGTGGCGAGATCCTGCTCGAGTGCGAACTTCGGCTTCGCGCCGATGATCGTCTTCTCGACCTCGCCCTTGCTGAACACCTTCATCGCGGGGATCGAGGTGATCTGGTACTGCATCGCGAGGTTCGGGTTCTCGTCGACGTTGAGCTTGAGCACCGTGATCTTCTCGGGGTGCTCGGTGGCGATCTCGTCGAGAATCGGGCCGACCATGCGGCACGGGCCGCACCAGGCTGCCCAGAAGTCCACGAGGACCGGGCCCTCAGCGTCGATGACGTCCTGCTGCCAGGTGCTCTCGCTCGTGGCCTTGGCGGTCATAGTGTCTCTCCCTTGTTGGCGTGTGAAGTCCTTGTTGGCGTGTGAAGTCGTGTCACGCGCAAGGCGTCACCGTCGACAACGCACGAGTGCGACGGAATGTTCCGGTCACGCGGCGTCGGCGTCGGGAAGGCCGTCGATCTCGGCGCCCTTCACGTCGGGCGCACCGGCATCGGCACGCGCAGCGAGGTAGTGCTCGACATCGAGGGCCGCGACCGTGCCGCTGCCGGCCGCGGTGACGGCCTGACGGTAGGTGGGGTCGATGACGTCGCCGGCAGCGAACACACCCGGCACCGAGGTGCGCGAGGTGCGGCCGTCGACCCAGACCGTGCCGTGCTCTGTCAGGTCGAGCTTCTCGTGGACGAGGTGGGTGCGCGGGTCGTTTCCGATCGCGACGAACACGCCCTCGAGCGGCAGTTCGCTGGTGGTGCCGTCGACGGTGTTGCGCAGGACGATCGCGGTCACCGCGCCGTCGCCGAGGATGTCGATCACTTCGCTGTTCCAGACGAACTCGATCTTCTCGTTCGCGATCGCGCGCTCCTGCATGATCTTCGAGGCACGCAACTCATCGCGACGGTGGATGACGTAGACCTTCGAGGCGAACTTGGTGAGGAACGTGGCCTCTTCCATCGCCGAGTCGCCACCGCCGACGACCGCGATCGCGCGGTCGCGGAAGAAGAAACCGTCGCACGTCGCGCAGTACGAGACGCCGTGACCCGAGAGCCGGGCCTCGCCCTCGATGCCGATCTTGCGGGGGGCCGATCCGGTGGCGAAGACGACCGTTGCGGCCTCGTGCACGGTGCCGCTGCCGAGCGTGACCGTCTTGACGTCGCCGTCCAGGTCGAGCTCCACGACGTCGTCGTAGACGACGTGTGCCCCGAACCGCTCGGCCTGCTCCTGCATCTTCGTCATGAGGTCGGGACCCATGATGCCTTCGGGGAAGCCCGGGAAGTTCTCGACGTCGGTGGTGTTCATCAGTTCGCCGCCGGCTTCGACCGAGCTGGCGATCACGAGAGGCTCGAGGTTCGCGCGTGCCGCGTAGATGGCTGCGGTGTATCCCGCGGGACCCGACCCGATGATGATGACCTGACGCACGACATTGCCTTCCTCTGACATGGGGCGCTCCGGCCCCACCGCGTGCAACCCATCGTAATCGCGCGGCATTCCCGTGCCCGTCTTCTTTCGCTGGGTGGATGCCGGAGTGTCAGCGCCCCGGCAGGAAGCGCCGCACCGCGCGGGTGGCCGCCTGCAGCTCGGGTGCCCGGACGAGGGCCAGCGCGCCGAGGTAGACGAGCAGTGACACCGCACCGATCACGATCATCGCCACGAGCGCGGGACCCCGGTCGGAGGCGGCCCACCCGTCGACGCCCCCCAGGAGCAGGAATGTGAGCCATCCGGCCGCCGTTGCCGGCACCGCCGCCACGAGGAACCGGACGTATGCCCCGGCCGCGCGGGTCAGGCCGAGGGGACCGATCTTGCGACGCAGCAGCCATACGGCAAGGCCCAGCTGGACGATGTTGGCGATGGACTGCCCCAGCGCGATGCCGAAGGCCAGCAGCGTCACCGGCAGGGTCAGGGAGGCGATGACAGCGGTCACCGAGACGAGGATCGCCTGCACGAGGGTGAACAGGAACGGAGTGCGCGTGTCG
Source organism: Microbacterium invictum (assembly GCF_014197265.1). Classification (NCBI taxonomy): domain Bacteria; kingdom Bacillati; phylum Actinomycetota; class Actinomycetes; order Micrococcales; family Microbacteriaceae; genus Microbacterium; species Microbacterium invictum. The sequence continues at coordinate 2,609,714 of NZ_JACIFH010000001.1, forward strand.
TGATACGCGTAGAAGGTGCGCTGCAGCACGAACTGCACCGACAGCGGCACCAGGGCCACCAGGTAGGCGCCCAGGACCAGCGCGAACGAGACCGCGTTGGTCGCCGAGTCGGTGAAGACTCGTGAGATCGGCACGATCGCGGCCACGATCGCCGCGAGGGCGCCGACGATGAAGACGCCGATGATGCGCGTGGACGTGTCGAGGTCGGCACGGACCGACTCCGTCCGCCCCGCCGCGGCGTGCTCGCTCAGCTGGGTGAAGTACGGGGTTCCGATCGACAGCACGATGACCGAGAACGGGAGCATGAAGACGAGCCAGGCGAACTGCATGGCCGCCACTCCGGCGCCCGCATCGGAGGCCTCGCCGACCAGGTTGACCTGGATCGCGCCCGCGATCTGGCCGACGACGACCATCAGGAAGGTCCAGCCGGCGAGGCGCCCGATGTGACGCAGTCCGATGCCGCGCCAATGGAAGTCGGGACGCACGTGCAGGCCCGCGCGGCGCCAGAACAGCAGGAGGACGAGGGCCTGGGCGATGATGCCGAGTGTTGCGGTGCCGGCGATGAGCGCGATCATCTCCGGCGTCCACCCGATCACACCGGAGTGCGCCCCGAACACGATGATGAAGGCGCTGAACCCGATGATCGAGACGATGTTGTTGATGATGGGCGACCAGGCGAACGGGCCGAAGATGCGCCGGGCGTTGAGGATCTCGCCGAGCAGGGCATAGAGGCCGTAGAAGAACAGCTGCGGCAGGCACCAGTACGCGAACGCGAGAGTGAGCGCGATGGTTTCGGGTCCCATGCGCGACCCGTAGATCTGGACGAGCACCGGCGCCAGGATGACGGCGAGCACCGTGGTCGCGGCCAGGGCGATGACGCCCAGGGTGAGCAGCTTCGAGACGAAGGCGCTGCCGCGGTCCTCGTGCCGGGCCGCCTTGATGATCTGCGGCACGATGACGCCCGCGAGCAGGCCCGACGAGATGATCGCGTAGATGTTGTTGGGCAGCTGGTTGGCCACGGCGAATGCGTTGGCCGCGCCGCCTCCGACCACGGGAAGGGCGGCGGCGAGCACGACGTTGCGCACCAGGCCGGTGGCGCGTGAGACGAGCGTGCCGGCTCCGACGAGCGCGCTGGCGCGGCCGACGCTAGACATCGTCCCGCTCGCGATCGCCACCGGCATCCACATCGCCCGCACCGGCATCACCGGCATCCAGATCACCGGCACCGGCACGACGCGAGCGCATGCGTGTCACGGTGCGGATCGCGCCGAGCGCGAGCATGCCGACGACCAGCACGGCCATCACGACGAAGCCGATGCCCTCCCACTCGGCGCGCACCGACACCTCGACGCGCACCTCGTCGCCGATCGCGACCATCGTCGGGCTGCGCAGCCGCAGGTCGATCGAGGATTCGCCGCTGCCGACGCGGGCTTCGACGGGAACTTCGACACGCGTGTTCTGCTGGGCACCGGCGTCGACGGGGGTGGTGCTCTGCACCACGAGCCGCGGGTCGTTCGGGTGGGCCAGCAGCACCAGCGACACCGGCCAGGGCAGATCGTTGCGGATCGTGAACTGCATCGGGGTGCTCGAACCCAGCAGCGTCTGATCGCTCTTGGGCTCGATGCCCACCGCGTTGAGGGTGGTCGCCGTCGCGGCCGTATGGTCGGCGACCGCCGAGACCCAGGCTTCGGGCGCATCGCGCCAGCCGTTGCCCAGCAGCTGCAGGATCGAGGCGCGCTCGGGACCGGTGATCAGCGTCGGGTCGTCGAGGATCGTCGCGAACGCCGCCAGCTCGGACTCGCCGCGCTGGAACGACTCGAGCGCCGCGCCGCGTGCGGTCTCGGGCTCGGCATCGGCGATCGTGGTGGTGACGGCGGGCTGTGCGACGAGCTCGTCGAATCCGATGGCTTCGCGGCCGGGAAGGCCCGTGGCCGCCGAGAGCGCGTCGCGCAGCGCGCTGACCGTGCGCCCGGTGCCGCGGTCGATCGTGACCAGCATCGCGCTGCCTGCCGGCGCCAGCTCGGCGTAGGCGGTCGCGGCGGCCAGGGCGCCGTCGCGGGCGACCTCGCCGGTCGAGGTCGACGCGCGCTGCAGCGCCGCCGAGACCTCGGCGTCGTAGACGAGCAGGTCGGCCTCGCCGGAGGTCGCGTGCGGCTCCGAGGCCGTGGATGCCGTGGACGAGGGCACCAGCACGTACGGCGACTCGTCCGAGACGACGGCCCCCAGCGTCTCCACCACGTCAGGGCCCGCCGTGCCGGTCGCCGGCCAGAAGAGGGTGCCGACGGCCGGACCGATGTCCAGCAGCGCTTCGGTGTCGGGCAGCATCGGCGCACCGAGCTCGGGTGTCGGGGTGGGCGACGGCGTGGTGGTGGGCTCGGTCAGGCCGGTGAAGTCCGCGGCATCCAGATACGGAGCCAGAGTGGGCACGGTGAGGGGCCGCGACAGCCCGGCCAGGACCTGACTCGCGAGATCGGCGTCGCCGAACTGCAGGGCGAAGCGCTCGTTGGGCAGCGTCAGCAGGTCTTCGAGCCACAGCACGGCCGACTCGGGCGCCGTCGTGCCGAGCGCGCGGATCGCCGCCGGGATCGCCGGGTCGATCGCCAGGATCGCCCGCGTGCCGCGCACCGCATCCACCTGGTCGCGCAGCGTGCCGCCCTCGCCGGTGTAGGAGGCGAGCTCCTCGGCGGTGAGCAGCCCTTCGCCGGTCGGGGGCGCCGTGATCGGCATCACGATCGCGAGAGAGCCCACGGGGTCGGTCGCTGCCCCCGGCACGGTGATGACGGCGGGGGCGGTCACGGTGCGCGTGTCGGCGGTGTATGTCGCCAGCAGCGGATACACCCCGGGCAGCAGGTCCTCACTGCCGAAGTCCTCGGCGTCGACCACGAGATCGAGCGTGCGCTCGCCGAGCGGCGGGATGACCTCGATCGTGACGTCGGTCAGCGCGTCGAGCGACGCGTCGGAGTGCTCGTCGCCCAGCCAGGCGGTGATGGCCGCCCGATCGGTCAGCGGCGTGCGCCCGAGCGACAGGACGACCTCGCCACCGCGCACGGACGACGATGTGCGGTTGGTGGCGGCGAGGGTGACGAACAGGCTCTGGCCCGGATTCACGATGCCGTCGCCACGGGGCGCCATCGTGAAGGAGAACGTCTCATCGGCGGTGGCGGTGGCAGCCGTGGCCGGCGTGAGGGGCGCGACGACCAGTGCGAGCAGCACGAGGAGTGCCCCGACGGCCGTCGCCAGAGGTCGGCGCACGCCGCCGCCGCTGATGCGCGGGGCACGCAGGCCTGTGACAGGCGGGTTCATGGTCATGGCGGGAATCGACTCCTGTGCGATCCATGACCGCACGATCAGGTGCGATTCTAGGGTCACCGGCTCTGCCGGACCTGAGTGACCGGCCGCACTGCGCCGTATTGCCCGCGACGCGGCCGCCGTGCCCGCGATGTATGGAGACCTGCGATGACCCTGCCCGTGCCCGATCCCGCCACCGCCGCGGCCCTGCGCACCGACCTGACCGCCGCCGGGTACACCGCCGACGCCGTCCGCGGTGGATGGGGACCGCTGGCCGACGAAGCCGTCGGGCACGGGCTGCACGGCCCGGCCCTGCAGGCGCTGGGCGAGCGCGCCGACCCGGTCGCCGTGCTGTGCCGGCTGCTGTTCCTCGGTGTTCCCGTCGAGGTGGATGCCGTGGACGCGGCCCTGCCGGACTGCGGGGCCGGCGGGCTGGTGCGCCTGGGTCTGGCGCGCGTCGACGAGGGCATCGTGGTGCCGCTCGCGCTGGTGCGCCCGCAGGACTTCGCGGACGCATCGGGATCGGGTCAGTGGTGGATAGCGAGCGACCTGGACGAAGCCGCACTGCGGGGCGCACTCCCGACCGGGCACGTGCTGGGCGTCGGCGGGGCGTCGCTCACCCTCGCGGGACTGCAGATGCCCGGTCCGGCCGGACGGGTGCTCGACGTGGGGACCGGGTGCGGCATCCAGGCGCTGCGCGCGCGTCGTGATGCGGATGCCGTGGTCGCCACCGACATCTCCGAGCGCGCGCTGCGGTTCACCGCGCTCAACGCGCTGCTGAACGGCATCGACGGTATCGAGGTGCGCCGCGGCAGCCTGTTCGAGCCGGTCGCGGGCGAGCAGTTCGGGCGCGTCGTGTCCAACCCGCCGTTCGTGATCACGCCACGGGCCGCGGGCGTGCCCGAATACGAGTACCGCGACGGCGGGCTGGCCGGCGATGAGCTCGTCGCCGCGTTCGTGACCGGTGTGGGCGCGGTGCTGGCCCCCGGCGGCGTGGCCCAGCTGCTGGGCAACTGGGAGTACCGCGACGGCGCCGATGGGCTCGACCGGGTGCGGGAGTGGGTCGCGGCCTCGCCGGTCGCGTTGGACGCCTGGGTGATCGAGCGCGAGATCCTCGATCCGCTGGGCTACGCCGAGCTGTGGGTGCGTGACGGCGGCACCGCACCCGGATCGCCCGAGTACGCCCGCCTCGTCGAGGCATGGCTCGACGACTTCGCCGCCCGCGGCGTCACGGCGATCGGCTTCGGGTACCTGCTGCTGCACCGCCCGGCATCCGCAACCCCGTCCCTGGCCCGCTACGAGCGGGTGACCCAGCCCGTCTCGGCCCCGCTCGGCGCGCACCTTGGGGCCGCGGTGACCGCATGGCAACGGCTGCAGCAGCTCAACGACGCCGCATTGGCGCGGACCGTGCTGTCGGTCGCCGGCGACGTCACCGAAGCGCGGCACCACCGCCCCGGCGAGGAGGCGCCGAGTGTGATCGAACTGCGTCAGGGCGGCGCCTTCGGGCGGGTGCTCGAGGTCGATCCGGCGCTGGCGGCCCTCGTCGGCGCGTGCGACGGCGACCTGCCCGCGGGCCTGCTCATCGACGCGATCGCCGATCTGCTCGAGGTGGATGCCGGGGCGCTGCGCGCCGATCTGCTGCCGCGTGCGCGCGAACTGCTGTTCACCGGGTTCCTCGAATTCGCGGAGTCGCCGGCCGTGGCCCCGGCGGCGCCGGTCGCCTACGACCTTTAGGCTCGAACCCATGCTGAACATGGCCGAGGGTCTCGCGCGCCTGGGCGCGCTGGCCGCCTCACCGGTCACCGCGCGCCTGGGCGCGGCCTTCGCCGACGCCGGGTTCGAGCTCGCGATCGTGGGCGGGCCGGTGCGTGACGCGCTGCTGGGCCGGGTCACGCACGACCTCGACTACACGACGAACGCGCGCCCGGACGACATCCTGAAGATCGTGAAGCCGATGGCGACCGCCACCTGGGACATCGGCCGTGCGTTCGGCACGATCGGCGCGAAGGTCGACGGTGAGCAGGTCGAGATCACCACCTACCGCGCCGACAGTTACGACGGCGCGACCCGCAAGCCCACCGTCGCGTTCGGCGACGACCTCGAGTCCGACCTCAAGCGCCGCGACTTCACGGTGAACGCCATGGCCCTGCGTGTGCCCGGCCCCTCGCTCGTCGACCCCGGCGGCGGGGTGGAGGATCTCGTCACCGGCATCCTGCGCACGCCCATCGATGCGCGGATCAGCTTCGGCGACGACCCCCTCCGCATGCTGCGCGCCGCCCGTTTCGCCGCACAGCTCGGATTCGAGGTGGCCCCCGACACGCGTGCGGCGATCACCGAGCTGCGCGAGACGATCCGCATCGTGAGCCTCGAGCGCATCCAGGGCGAGCTCGTGCGGCTGCTGCAGACCGATGCGCCGGGCCGCGGCATCCGGATCCTCGTCGAATCGGGGCTCATGGCCGAGTTCCTGCCCGAGGTTCCCGCGCTGCGCCTCGAAGTCGACGAGCACCACCACCACAAGGACGTCTACGAGCACTCGCTGACCGTGCTCGCGCAGGCGATCGAGCTCGAGAACGAGCGGCATCCGGATGCCGCGCCCGACGTCACGCTGCGCTTGGCGGCCCTGCTGCACGACATCGGCAAGCCCGCCACCCGGACGCTGGAGCCCGGCGGCGGCGTGAGTTTCCATCACCACGACCTCAAGGGTGCGCGGCTGGCCCGCAAGCGCCTGCAGGCACTGCGGTTCGACGGTGACACGATCGGCTCGGTGACCCAGCTGATCGAGCAGCACCTGCGGTTCTTCGGCTACGCCGAGGGCGCGTGGACGGACTCGGCCGTGCGGCGGTACGTGCGCGACGCCGGGCCCGAGCTCGAACGCCTCCACATCCTCACCCGCGCCGATGTCACCACGCGCAACAAGCGCAAGGCCGCCCGGCTGGCCGGTGCGTACGACGACATCGAGCGGCGCATCGGCGAACTCGCCGCGCAGGAGGAGCTCGACGCCATCCGGCCCGAGCTCGACGGCAACAAGATCCAGGAGGTCTTGGGGATCCGACCGGGGCGCGAGGTCGGCGAGGCCTACCGGTTCCTGCTGGACCTGCGCCTGGACGAGGGCGTACTCGGGGCCGACGAGGCCGAGGAGCGCCTCAGGAAATGGTGGTCCGCCCGGGCCTGAGACTGGCAGGATGAAGCCAGACGAAGGGACGGCGATGAGCGACTTCGCGGGCGGCAGCCAGACCCCGGCATCCGATCGGCCCTCACCGGCACTGGCGGCGCTCGCCGAGGCGCACGGCATCGCCACCCACTTCTGGTCGTTCTTCGGCGAGGACGTGACCGTGCCGCAGGCGACGCTGCGTGCCGTGCTGGCGGCGATGGGCGTCGATCCGAGGACGGATGCCGAGGTCGACAGCGCCCTGGCCGACGCGATCCAGCAGCCGTGGCGACGGCTCGTGCCGCCTTCGGCGGTCGTGCGCGCGGGCGGCGGGGAGCTGGCGGTGCATGTCGCCGACGAGCACGACGTGTCGTTGTCGGTGGGACTCGAGGACGGATCGTGGCGCGATCTCGAGATCCCCGAGCAGCGCCCCGAGGCGCGGCTGGTCGACGGCACCATCGTGTGGCGCGTGCAGGTTCCGCTGCCGGGCGACCTGCCGCTGGGGTGGCACACGGTGCACGCGACGCAGCGTCCGCACGGCGGGGGCGAACCCGATCGGAGAGCGCAGTGCACGCTGGTCGTGACACCGGGGCGCCTGGCAGAGCCACCCGCCCGTCCCGGCCGCGACGGACGCTCGTGGGGCCTGATGGCACAGCTGTACTCGGTGCGCTCGCGCGGCTCGTGGGGCATGGGTGACTACGCCGACATGGGAGACCTGGCCGCCATCGCGGGTGACCGCGGCGCCGACTTCCTGCTCGTCAACCCGGTCCATGCCGCCGAGGTGACCTCGCCGATCGAAGCGTCGCCGTACCGTCCGGCGACCCGGCGGTTCCTCGCCCCGCTGTACGTGCGGCCCGAGGACATCCGCGAGGTCGCCTATCTGCCCCCCGCCGACCGGGCGCGGGTCGCGCAGCTGCGCGCGCCGGCCGCGGCGATGAACGACGACGCCGCCCGCATCGACCGCGATGCGGTCTGGACGGCCAAGCGGGCCGCGCTCGAGATCGTCTTCGCCGCGCCGCGCTCGGCCGGGCGTCAGGCCGAGTACGAGGCGTTCGTCGACCGCGAGGGGACGCCGCTGCAGGACTTCGCCCTGTGGTGTGCGCTCGAGGAGCACTTCGCGGGCGCGGACCGCCCCGCCGAGGCGGCCGAGATCTCCTCGGACCTCGTCGCACGCCTGCGCGTCGAACTGGCCGAGCGGATCGCGTTCCACTCGTGGCTGCAGTGGATCGCCGACGAGCAGGTCGCGGCCGCGCAGGCGGCGGCAGTGGCATCCGGAATGCGGATCGGGATCATGCACGACCTGGCCGTCGGGGTGCACCCGCTCGGCTCCGACGCCTGGTCGCTGCGACACCTCTACGCGCAGAGGATCACCGTGGGCGCGCCGCCGGACATGTACAACCAGCAGGGGCAGAACTGGAACCAGCCGCCGTGGCTGCCCGGTGCGCTCGCCGAGACCGGGTACGCGGCGCTGCGCGACATGGTGCGCGGCCTGCTGCGGCACGCGGGCGCGCTGCGGATCGACCACGTGATCGGGCTGTTCCGGTTGTGGTGGATCCCGGCCGGCGCCGGGGCCGGCGAGGGCACCTACGTGCGCTACGACCACGAGGCGATGATCGGGGTGCTCGCGCTCGAGGCGCATCGTGCCGGAGCCGTCGTGATCGGCGAAGACCTGGGCCTGGTCGAGCCGTGGGTGCGCGACGAGCTGGCATCGCGGGGCATCCTCGGCACCTCGGTGCTGTGGTTCGAGCAGGAAGGCGATGCGCCGCGGCCGCCCGAGAGATACCGCCGCGACGTGCTGGCCACCGTCAACACACACGATCTGCCGCCGACGGCCGGCTACCTCGCCGACGAGCACGTCGCGCTGCGGGCGCGCCTGGGCCTGCTCGAGCAGCCGGTCGATGAGGCCCTGGCCGACGCGGCGAACGAGCGGGCCGCCATGCTCGCGCTGCTGCGCGAGCGGGGGCTCATCGGGCCGGATGCCGGGGAGGAGGAGATCATCGCCGCACTCAACGTGCTGATCACCGCCTCACCGTCGCGGCTGCTGGGAGTGGCGCTGGTGGATGCCGTGGGAGAGCGCCGCGTGCAGAATCAGCCCGGCACCGACAAGGAGTACCCGAACTGGCAGGTGCCGCTGGCAGGCGCCACCGGCACGGCCGTGCTGATCGAGGACCTGCCGGCCAGCGCCCGTTTCGTCGCTCTGACGGATGCGGTGGACGCGGCCCTCTGAGCACCCGAACGGGAGGGGGTAGTTCTCCCCACTGCCGATTCCGACCTGTGCGGATAGCCTGGACCACGACCAGAACAGCGACTCGGGAAGGATGGCTCTGTGGACGTGCTCTTGGACCGGCAGCGCCTGAGCGATGCGCTCGCGACGCTCGACACCGCCGCGACGGCATTCACCGATGCGTCGAGTATCAACGACACGCTCGAGGCGGCGATCGACAATCCGCACGGCAAGGACAAGCTGCGCGACCGGATCGGGTGGTTCGAGGCGAACTGGTCGGGCAACCGTGAGGACCTGCTCGAGATGGTCGACGGTGTCCGCGAGGGGCTGCGGGCCATCGTCGACGGCTGGAACGAGTGGGAGATCGAAGCCACCCGCCAGTGCGAGCAGATGACCAACTGCGAGGTGAGCTGATGTCGCTGCTGTACAGCTCGCCCGACGGGCACGAACTGCGTCAGTTCGCCGGCCAGCCCGACACGATCGCCACCACGGCGGCGGACTACAAGTCGCTCGGGGCGTCGATGGACGCGACCGCCGACACCCTCCGTGACATCGGCGAGTCGCAGATCAGCCTCGGCACCAACCGTCTGAAGGAGGATGCCGAGGCCCTCGAGGGCGACCTGCGCAAGGCCGCCGTGCGCTACGAGCAGACGGGCACGGCGCTGGAGCCCTACGCCCCCGCCCTCGAAGCCGCCCGGTCGGCGTATACGGCGCATCAGGGCACGATCCGTGACGCGATGGACGTCTACCGCGCCGCCCTCAACGACCTCATGAGCCCGACGTCCACCGACGACGAGGACGACGACGGCCCGACACCGGCGCAGGCGGCCGAGACCGCCGAGCAGGACCTCCGCGATGCGTGGCAGCCGTTCGACACGGCGTTCTCCGCCTGGGAAGAGGCGTACGAGCGGGCCGCGGACCTCGTCGCCGAGGCGATGGATGCCGCGGACAACGACGACGGCAAGTGGGACTGGATCGCCGACGCGCTCAAGATCATCGGCTACGTCATCATCGTCCTGGCCGTCGTCGCGCTGTTCGTCGTGTCGAGCCCCTGGGCGGCGATCATCCTCGCGGCGACCATCGGACTGTCGGCCCTCCACCTCGCCGGCACGGTCTATCTGTACGCCAACGGCAAGGCGACGCTCTCCGACGTGCTGTGGAGCACGTTCGGGCTGGTCACCGCCGGGGCGGGCGGGCTGCTGTCACGGGGCGTCAGCACGGCGGCCGCGAGCGGCGACGACATCGTGAACGCCTCGCGCCTCGCGCAGGACCTTCCGGTGTTCACCCGCGGCGCACGCGGGTTCTCGATGCCGCGCCTGCCCAGCGGACTGTCGGTGAACCCGTTCTCCACGCTGATGCGCGGGCAGAGCTGGTCGGTGCTGAACCGCTGGGGCGGCAGTCTCACGCAGTGGGCACAGACTCCGGCCCGCAGCGGCACGATCGCCGCGGCGTGGGGAGATATGGTCGTCGAGGCCGTGCCGCGCATCTCTGCCGTCGGCTGGGCGAGCCTGGGCAACTGGGTCGCGGGCATCGGCGGGGGCATCTTCACCAGTTCGCCGTTCTACACCCCCACAGGGCGACCGTGACGGGCTCGCCGGGTTTCACCGATATCCCGCCGCTGCGCCGCAACCGGCGGCGTCTGCCCGGCAGCGCCGGCGTGCTGCGGCTGGTCTTCGTGATCTGCGCGATCTTCGGTGCCGCGCAGTGGATCGTGCCCGCCGGAGCGCGGCTCGTGCTCAACGCCGGCCAGGTCTACCCCAGCGATGAGCCCTTCTCGCTGTGGGATCCGATCGCCGAATTCCCCGTGATGAGCGTGCCCGCCTGGCTGACCGTCGGCACCGGACTGGTGGGCATGGGCGCCGCGCTCGCCTACTTCGCCGTCCGCGGCCGCGCCGCCGCGGCCGATGCGGCCTACGTCAGCCTCGTCTCGCTCCTCGTGTTCGGCCTGTTTCCCTGGGCGATCGCGGCATTCGACGTCGATCCCACCGGCATCGTCCACACGCCCGGACCGGACGGCTACCCGATCGGCTGGCACTGGCTGGCCACACCGCTGAGCCTCGTGGTGCTGATCGTCGGCATCGTGGTCTTCGTACGGGGGCGCGACCTCGGGAGGCGGAGGCCGGCATGAGTCTGCGCGACGAGCTCGCCGGGCAGCCCGTGCCGGCCGGGTACACCCTGCTCACCCCGCCGGACTGGGGGCGCTTCCCGGCGACCACCGAGGGCCGCGATGCGCTCATCGCCCTGCTGTCCTCGCGCTTCCGCGAGGTCGGCCGCCCCGATCTGTACGGCGAGGCGCGCACGGCCGTGAACCGGCAATGGGCGCGCATGGCGGCCGTGGACGTCATGGAGGTGTTCATGCCGGTCACCCCGACGCACGACGGCGGGACCCCGATGACGATCGCCGCCTCGCCGTGGGTCGCGAACGGCGACTTCGAATCCGACCTGCGCGCACGCGCCGGGGCGGAGAGATCTGTCGAGCGACTCGAATCACCCGAGACCGGCGTGCTGTACCGCTGGGTCGCGGAGCGTTCGGCGCCCGACGGGATGAAAGGGCTCCAGGCCCGCGAGATCTCCTACGTCGCCCCGTTTCCCGGCACCGCACCGCGGCGCGGACTGCTGCTCATGTGCTCCGTCGTCCACCTGGGCGTCGAGGAGTCCGGAGCCGCGCTGGACGGATTCACCGCGCTCGCCGACGCCATCGTCTCGACGTTGCGCTGGAGGTTCGCGTGAGCGGACTGCCGCCCGGCTGGCTGCCGATCCCGTTCGCGCTGCCGCCGCAGACCGCGCTCGAGATCGCACCCGAACTGCTCGCGGCCAGCGGCGCCGAGCCCGGCGAGGAGGCCGACCTGGCCGCGGCGGTCGACAACGCCGCCGCCGCGATGAGCCGGCTGCCGGTGACGACCGCCGTCGCGGCCCGCCTCTGGCACGCGTTCGGTGTGACGGCGACCGGGCTGGTCGCCGACCTGAGCCTCGAGCGGCGCTCACCGTCGACACAGGACGAGGCCGTCGGCGCGGACTTCCCCCGGGTCGACGTCCAGCGCCGTGTCGTGCTCGATGACGGCGGGCTGGTGACGCTGGCGGCGGTGGCGCCCGCAGCCGGAGACGACGTCGCCTTCCTGCTGCGCGTCCAGGTGCCCGCTGTCGACGCCGTCTGCGTCGTCGACGTGCTCGACCGCGACCTGCGGGCGATCGGCGTGGTGTGGGACGACGCGATCGAGATCGCACGCGGCGGCATGCGCGGCTGAGCCACGCGCTCTGCGCCGTTCGCCTGGCGTTCACTGCGGCGCTACCAGCCCGTCACGCGGGCTTGCGAGCATCCTGGCGTGTCGAATCCGGTTGTGACCGTCATCCTTCCTGCGAAGGATGCCGGCGCGTACATCGGCACGACGCTCGCCACCCTCGCGCGGCAGTTCGACGACATCGCGCACCTGAAGCTCGTCGCGATCGACGACGGGTCGCGCGATGACACCGGTGGGCAGATGCGCCACTTCGGCGAGCGCTTCACCCACGTGGAGGTGCTCGCGAACCCCGAGCCGGTGGGCCTGGCCAGTGCGCGCAACCAGGGACTCGCCCACGTCGAGGGCGACTTCTACTGCTTTGTCGACGGCGACGATTGGATGCAGCCGCTGCGGCTGCAGTCCCTCGTCACGACGATGCGCGCGCTCGACACCGACTTCGTCCGCACCGACCACGTCACCGCGACCGAAGGGCGCCGCCGCCTCGTCCGGGCGCCGTTCGCCTGGCGGGGCCGCGCCGTCTCGCCGCGGGAAGCGATCCTGCCGGCCGACGAGTCGACGATGGTCGACTACCCGTATGCCTGGGCCGGGATGTTCCACCGCCGCACCCTCGACCAGGGCCTTGCCGAGTTCCCGCCCGGGCTGTTCACCGCCGAGGACCGGCCGTGGATCTGGCGACTGCATCTGGGAGCATCGTCGTTCGCCGTCGTCGACGCCCCGGCGCTGCTGTACCGAAGGGGGGTGACCGACTCGCTGACCCAGGTGTTCGACCGTCGCCAGCTCGACTTCCTGCCCGCGTTCTCGCTGGCGCTCGACGCCGTCGAGGCGGACGCCGAGGCCGACAGGTTCCGCCCGAAGATCGTCGCGACCACCCTCGCGGTCTGCTCGCACCACCTGTTCCGCGCCCGCGGCATGGCCGTCGCCGACCGGGCACGGCTGCGCGTCGGCATCCGCGAGCTGCTCGGACGCGTCCCCGGCGCGGAACTCGACGAGGCCCTGTCCCGGCTCTCCGATCGCCGCCGGCGCCTGCTGGCCCGGACGATCCGGGAGGTCCGCCGCACATGACACAGGTCTTCGTGCTCAACTCGGCATACGGCCTGATGACGGCGGTCGCCGCGATCGACGCGGGGACGATACCCCCCGCGCACGGGCCGCGGATCCTGCTCGGCGTCAACGCCGCCATGATCCCCGAGACCGTTCCCGACCTCGCCGACACTCCGCACCTGCGCGGGCTGCTCACGCGCTTCGACCGCGTGGAGTCGCTCAATGCCCTGCTGGCTCCCACCTCGCCGACGGCGTGGGACCCGGAGTCCGACGACCTGCCGGTGTTCGAGCGCCTGCTGCGCCGGGCGTGGCAGATCGGCGACGATCCCGTCGAGCTGTTCCTGCAGTCCCCGCAGGTGGCGCCCTCACGCACGATCGTCCAGCTCTTCCCGGGGGCGGAGGTGACCATCATCGGCGACGGCCTGATGACCTACGCACCACTGCGGAGCAGAATGCCCCGGCCCCTCACCGAGCGCGTGGTGTCCGTCGCCTACGCCGATGTGATCCCGGGCGTCACCCCGCTCCTGTTCACCGAGATCGGGGCCCAGCGCGCACCGGTGCCCATCGACCGGTTCCGCACCGTGATCGAGGAGGTCGCCGCGCACACCGAAGACGACGACCTCGACGTGCTCACCACGTCGCCGATGCCCACCGTGCTGGTCCTCGGGCAGTATCTCGCCGCGCTCGGTCTGGTCTCGCCCGACGAGGAGCAGGCGATGCAGCAGCAGATGATCGACCAGGCTCTGCGGTTCGCCCCCGAGCGCATCGTGTTCAAGCCCCACCCCTCCGCACCCCCGTCGATCGCCGCCGCGGTCGCCGAGCAGGCACGACGTCACGGCCTCGCGTTCGACGTGTACGAGGGGGCCGTGCCGGCCGAGATCGTCGCCGCGAGGCTCCGCACCGTGGGAATCGTCGCGGGATTCTCGACCGCACTTCCGACTGTGCACGCCCTCTTCGGCATCCCGTTCGCCGCCGTCGGCAACGATGTGCTGCTGCACCGGCTGGACCCTTACGAGAACAGCAACCGCATCCCGGTCACCATCGTCGACGCGCTCGCCCGCGACGACTCGCCCTACCGCGACCCCCGCCGCCTGCAGCAGCTGACCGATGCCGTCGGGTACGCGATGCAGCCGAAGATCGCGGCGCACCTGCGTCCCCGCGCCGAAGAGCTGCTCGCCGACCTCGACGCCGGCGAACGCGATCGGTACTTCGCGCCCGCGCGTCTGAAGCGACTCGCGCTGCCCGGCGCCCCCGCGCCCACGCTGCTCGACCGGATGTTCGCCGCGTCGGGCATGGTCGGGCGGCTCGAGCAGTCCCGGCTGACCATGCGCGGAGCCCACCGCCGGGCTGGGCGCGCATGGAAGGCGGTGCGCGGAACATGACCGTGAGAACCGGACCGCAGGTCGTCGCCGTGATCCCCGCCCGCGGCGGGTCCAAGGGCGTCCCCCGCAAGAACCTGCGGCCCGTCGCCGGCGTCCCGCTGATCGTCCGCGCCGTGCGCGCCGCCAGGCGCGCGGGCAGCGTCGACCTGGTCGTGGTGTCCACGGACGATGCCGAGATCGCGGCGGTCGCGGCCGCCGCGGGAGCCCGCATCGTGAGTCGTCCGGAAGACCTCGCCGACGACACCGCGGCATCCGAGACCGCTCTCATCCACGCCCTCGACGTGCTCGCGATCGACGGCATCGACCCCCGGATCGTGGTGTTCGTCCAGGCCACCTCGCCGTTCATCCCCCGCGCCGGCATCGATCAGGCCGTCGCCGCCGTGCGCGACGGATACGACAGCGCCTTCTCGGCCCATGAGACCTACGGGTTCCTCTGGCGCCGCGCCGACGGCGCCGCCGCCGCCGTCAATCACGACGCCGCCCACCGCCCGCGCCGTCAGGACCGCGAACCGCATTACCTCGAGACCGGCGCGTTCTACGCCTTCGACGCCGCGGGCTTCCGCCGCAGCAGGCACCGGTTCTTCGGGCGCACGGCGATCATCGAGGTGCCCGAATCGACCGCGATCGAGATCGACGACGCGGACCAGCTCGCACGCGCCGACGCCCTCGCCTCGCTCGTCGAGGCGCCCGTCGCCGACCTCATCGAGGTGGATGCCGTGGTCACCGATTTCGATGGGGTGCACACCGACGACACCGCCTGGACCGACGCCGACGGCCGTGAGCTCGTGCGCGTGAGCCGCAGCGACGGCATGGGGGTCGGGCTTCTCCGCCGCGCCGGCATCCCGGTGCTCATCCTCTCGACCGAGCGCAACCCGGTCGTGCGGGCGCGCGCTGACAAGCTCCGCGTGCCGGTGCTGCAGGACGTCGACGACAAGGCCGCGGCGCTGACCGCGTGGGCAGGAGACACCGGCATCCCCCTCGCCCGCATCGCGTACCTCGGCAACGACGTCAACGACCTGCCAGCCCTGGCCCTGGTCGGCTGGCCCGTCGCCACCGCCGACGCCCACCCCGACGTGCGGGCGGCGGCGCGCGCGGTGCTCACCCGCCGCGGCGGCGACGGCGCGGTCCGCGAGCTCGCGAACCTCGTCCTCGCCGGTACCCGCACCCCGTCGCCGGCTTCCGCGGACACGCGCGACCGACCCGCATGACGCTCAGCGGCCAGTCGCGCGATACCCGCGATTCACACCTCGTTCACGGTCGAAGCGCACGCTGAAGCCAACATCCGACGAGAGGAGACGTCATGACCGTCAGCATCGGATCGCACGTGGTAGGTGGCGGAAACCCCGTCTACGTGATCGCTGAGATCGGCCT
Organism: Microbacterium invictum; assembly: GCF_014197265.1. Taxonomy (NCBI): domain Bacteria; kingdom Bacillati; phylum Actinomycetota; class Actinomycetes; order Micrococcales; family Microbacteriaceae; genus Microbacterium; species Microbacterium invictum. The sequence continues at coordinate 2,625,407 of NZ_JACIFH010000001.1, forward strand.
GAACCACAACGGCGACGTCGAGATCGCCAAGCAGCTCATCGACGTGGCCGCCCGTGCCGGCGCGAACGCCGTCAAGTTCCAGAAGCGCACGCCCGAGATCGCCACCCCGCCGCACATGCGCGACACGCCGCGCGAGACCCCGTGGGGCACGATGAGCTATCTCGAGTACCGCTACCGCGTCGAGTTCGACCGTGACCAGTACATCGAGATCGGCGATCACGCGACCCTGCAGGGCCTGGACTGGTTCGCGTCGCCGTGGGATGTCCCCAGCGTCGACTTCCTCGAGGACCTCGGCGTCGCCGCGCACAAGGTGGCCTCGGCGAGCCTCACCGACATCGAGCTGCTGACCGCGCTGCGCGACACCGGCAAGCCGATCATCCTGTCGACCGGCATGTCGACGGTCGACCAGATCGACCGGGCCATGGCCACGCTCGACACCGACAGGGTCGTGCTCATGCACGCCACCTCGACCTACCCGATGGAGCCCGAAGAGGCCAACATCAAGATGATCGCGACGCTGCGCGACCGCTACGCCGGCGTCCCGGTCGGATACTCGGGGCACGAGCGCGGCCTGCAGATCTCGCTGGCCGCCGTGGCCCTGGGCGCCGTCGCGGTCGAACGCCACATCACGCTCGACCGCACGATGTGGGGCTCCGACCACGCGGCATCCCTCGAACCGGCGGGCCTCGACCACCTCGTCCGCGACATCCGCGTGATCGAGACCGCGCTGGGTGATGGCGTCAAGCGCATCTATGAGGGCGAGCACGCGCCGATGGCGAAGCTGCGTCGCGTCCCGGCATGATGACGCGGCCCGATCGCTCCCCGCGCCTGCGGGTGGTCGCGATCGCCGATGCCGACTCGTTCGTGAAGTGGTCCGCTGCGCTGGTCGACTCGATTCCGGATGCCAGCCGGCACCTGCTGCTCGTGCGCACGCCCCTGCTGGTCAGCGCCGATCAAGAGCACGCCGCGCTGGCCGGCACCGGGTTCACCGAGGGCTCGGTGACGCGGCTGGAATACGACGGGCTGGCCGCATGGCTGGCCCGCGACCGCCCGGACGTCGTCGTGATCTCGGGGCGCGGTCCGTTCGTGCGGGTCGTGCAGCGGCAGATCGACCGCGTCCACCCGCGGCCGGTCGTGGTCACGGGACTGCCGGGCATGTCGATCCCCGCGCAGCGCGGCGCCCTGCTCTACCGGCGCCACAGCGACCTGATGGTGGTGCACTCCCGACGCGAGATGCGCGCGTTCGACGAGCTCGGCCGGCGCCTGGGCGCGCCCGTGAACCTGGCACTGGCGACCCTTCCGTACGCGCGGCGGAAGGATGCCGGCAGCTCCGGCACCGACCTCGTCTTCGCCGCGCAGGCGATCGTGCCCCGCGCCGCCGAAGACCGCCGGGCGATCGCCGACCTGCTCCGCCGGGCGGCGCTGGCCGACCCGGACCGCCGCGTCGTGGTGAAGCTGCGTTCACGACCCGAGCGCGGCGAGACCGAGGCGCACCAGGAGCTGTCCAGGTACCCGGAGCTGCTCCACGACCGGCCCGCGAACCTGGTCTTCTCGTACGAGCCGATGGCCGAGGCGCTCACGCGCGCCGAGGGCCTGGTCACGATCAGCTCGACGGCGGCGATCGAGGCGATGGCCCGGGGCATCCCGGTCATCGCGCTCGACATGTTCGGGGTGAAGAAAGCCCACCTGAACACGGTGTTCGCCGGCAGCGGCGTCTTCGGCGGGGCCGAGGATGTCATCGCGCGTCGCTTCCGGCATCCACACCCCCTCTGGATGCGCGACAACTACTTCCACGATCCGGCGGAGTCCACCTGCTGGGGTCAGGTGCACGATCTCGTCGCCCGCCGGCGCTACGGGCAACTGCCGGCGCGCCCGATCCCGCAGCCGCGCGGCGGCCCCCTGCACCTGGCGTGGCAGCGCAAGAGCGTGCTCGGCGCCGACGACCACACCCTCGCGGGCGCCGTCGCGGTGGCCGTTGCGGCGCCGGTGGTGCGCGCGATCCTCACGCTGCGGCGGTTCCGCGGCCGCAACGGGGCGATGACCTGGTCGGACGACACGACCGACTTCACCGTCAGCCCGGCACGTCACCAGGACCCGATCGTCCGCCGCCGGCAGACCGCTCTGGTCGCCGTCGACTGACGTCGTCAGCCGAACACGACGCGCAGCTGCATCAGGACGAACACGACGATGACGATCCCCATGACGAGGAACGTCTTCCACGGGATGCCGCGTGCCAGACGCCGCCCCGGTGCGGCCACGCCCGGCGGTGGGCGCAGCGCCGTGGTGGGTGCGGCGAAGGGGATGGATGCCGGTGTCCCGGCCGGTGACGTCGCGGGCACCGCCGCGGGTGTGCCCGCCGCGTGCACCGCCGCCGGGGCCGTGAGCCGGTCGTCGCGCCAGCGCTCCCACTGCGCGAACTTGTCCAGCAGCGCGCCGACGACCGAGAACAGCCACGCCCAGACCTGCGGGTCGAGGGTGGAGAACTCGCGCTTGGCGTACAGGAACAGCCAGTCATCGACGATCTCGACGTCGAGCGCGGCGGCGTTGTCGATGAACCGGGCCATGATGTCGGGCGTGAACAGGTAGAGCGCATCCGCTTCGTAGCCCCGCGGGCAGTACAGCGCGAAGTACTTGTCGAAGTCGCCTTCGAGGCTGAGGCGCTGGTCTTTGTCGAACGAGGCCGGCAGGTTCGAGCCGAACAGCCCGTTGTTGCCCATGGCATCCAGCACGATGTGCGGCAGCGGCGACGAGAGTTTGACGGCGATGTAGCCCCAGTGATGGGTCGTCTCGTTCTTGCCCGAGCCGGTCGTGTAGCGGTAGTTGCCGAACTCGACGAACCGGGGGCGGTCGCCGCGCACGATGTCGGTGGCCGTGCGGTCGCGGCCGAGGTCGAAGACCATGCCGGGCAGTGGCGGGGCCGGGGACCGCGCATGCCATTGCATGCCGTTGGCCCGTGCGAACCGGTCGAGGCGGTACCAGCGTTCGTGGCGGCTCCCGCCGAACCTGCGGACCACGGTTGTCACGATCACCGCCACGACGATCAGGACGAACAGGAGCGGCATGGCCGAGAACCCGAGTCCCGGGCCGAAGCCCTGCGAACTGACCATGGTCACCGCGATCGAGAAGAACGAGCTGAGCATCCCGAACCCGACGACGAAGACGATCACGATCGCGACGATGCCGCCCCAGTTCGCCGTCGACGTCACCCGGCCCTCGTTCTTGAGCTGCTGCGCATAGGCGCGGGCCGCGGCCTTGTCCACCGGCTCGGTCAGCGGGCGCGCGTCGAAGGGGTACGCCGCGGGTGGCGGTTCAGGTGTCGTCATCAGCGGCCAGGCTACCGGGCGATCCCCCGGCGCCGGGCACTCATCCGTCGCGTATGGTCGCCATTCGCTGCCGTGGCGGCATTTCGGGCCGGATGAACGGCGCGGGGCCAGGCTCATCCGTCGCGTATGGTCGCCATTCGCCGACGTAGCGGCATTTCGTGCCGGATGAACCGCCGGGCCGGATGAACCGCCGGGCGCGGGGGAAGGGCACCGAGGGCAGCGGCGGCAGCGGCCCCGTCAGCGGTTGACCTCGTCGCCGTCCCAGCTCAGATCCGCGCCCTCGCGAAGGGGCAGGGCCTCGACCCGGTCGTCCGCGACGAGGGCGCGGATCAGCTCGCCGCTACCGCCGACGATCGTGGAGTCGTAGTCGACCTCGGTGACCAGGACCCACGCGTGGTCATCGGGCCAGAGCAGGCTCGGGGAGTGCGCGGACGGGTCGAACCCGTGACCCTCGGCGATGCGGTCGCGCCACGGCACGTGCAGGAACCAGTCCGGACCCGCCAGTTCGCGCACGCCGCCGCGGAACAGCACATGGCCGCGTCCGGGCAGCTCGAGGCGTGCCCCCTCGGAGATCTCGCGGGAGAGGATCCCCTCCTGCCACGTGGCCTTGCGGTACGGGTTGTTGAACGGATCCTTCAGCGAGTGGCCGAGCATCTGGTTGTGGTGGGAGAGGGTCGCATCGGCCGGGTCGCCCATCTGGAAGAACGCGCGCGACGGGGCATCGCCCATGTGGCCGAGCAGTGCGCCGTCACCTTCCCACAGGGCGACGCAGCCGTCGTCCGGGGTCGAGGTGTGCGCGGCCAGGATTTCGGCGACGACACCGACCAGCTCCTCCCCCAGTTCACCTTCAGCCGGCGCGTTGAACCAGCGCCCGTCGGGCGCCGCCACCTGCTGCCAGTCGTTCGCGTCGGCGGGGGTGCGCACCAGGCGCCCCCACTGCGCCGTCGCGTGGAACTCGGTGCCGAAGGCGGCGGCGGTCTCGGCCCAGGTGACGGGCCGGTCGGTGATCCGCCCCATGAGCGGCTCGTGCTGCTCCCACGTCATCGCCTGCCACTCGTCGAACGTCGGCATACGCTCGCCGCCAGGCAGCTCCTGCACCGAGCCGGGGTGGAAGATGCGCGCGTAGGCCGCGAACCCTCGCGGCACGACGTCGTGCATCGTGCCGCGCCACGGGTCGTCGATCTGCTCGCGCAGCCAGTCGCCGGCCGAAACGTCTGCAGTCCACTCCATGCGGCAACGCTACCCGGCGGTGCGCCCACCGCGCCGATTCGGGGGCTGACCGGGCATCGGGTACCATAGGAGGGTTGTCCGCATGCGCCCCTGTGCGCGAAGTGGCGGACGATGTGCAACAACCCTCCTGATGCCGGGAAATGCCCGGTGTCCGTTCTAGTCCGAAGGAGGTGGGTTAGTGACGCACTCACACCAGTACGAACTCATGGTCATCCTCGACCCAGAGGTCGACGAGCGCCAGGTCGCTCCCAAGCTCGACGGGTTCTTGAAGGTCATCACGAACGATGGTGGCTCGATCGACAACGTCGACATCTGGGGCCGTCGCCGGCTGGCTTACGAGATCGAGAAGAAGACCGAGGGCATCTACGCCGTCGTCAACTTCACCGCGACCAGCGAAGCCACGCAGGAGCTCGACCGTCAGCTGAAGCTGAACGAGCAGATCATGCGCACCAAGGTCCTCCGTGCCGAGGAGGCGATCGCTCAGGTCGCCGCCGAGAAGGAGCGCGCTGAGGCCAAGGCTGCCCGCAAGGCCGCGAAGGCGTAACGCTCATGGCCGGCGAAACCATCATCACGGTCGTGGGCAACCTCACGGCGGACCCCGAGCTGCGCTACACGCAGAACGGTCTTCCCGTCGCGAACTTCACGATCGCTTCGACGCCGCGCACTTTCGACCGCCAGGCGAACGAGTGGAAGGACGGCGACGCGCTGTTCCTCCGCGCGTCGGTATGGCGTGAGTTCGCCGAGCACGTGGCCGGCTCGCTGACCAAGGGCTCCCGTGTCATCGCGACCGGTCGTCTGAAGCAGCGTTCCTACCAGGACCGCGAGGGCAACAACCGCACCTCGATCGAGCTCGAGGTCGACGAGATCGGCCCCTCGCTCCGCTACGCGACCGCCCAGGTCACCCGCGCCGCTTCCGGCGGTGGCGGTGGCGGCGGTCAGCAGGCGCGCCCCCAGCAGGTGCAGCAGGACGAGCCGTGGTCGACCCCCGGCTCTGCTGCCCCGGACGCATGGAGCGCCCCCGGTACGAGCTACGGCGACGACACGCCCTTCTGATCCTCGGCGATCACCTCACAAGACCAGTGGATGCCGCGGCATCCACCCCTATCTAAGGAAAAACTATGGCTGGAAAGGCTACCGGCGATCGCCGCAAGCCGCGGAAGGGCGCGAAGAACGCCGCTCCCGCGAAGGCGATCCGCGTCGGCGTCATCGACTACAAGGACGTCGCCACTCTTCGCAAGTTCATCTCGGAGCGCGGGAAGATCCGCGCCCGTCGTATCACCGGTGTCTCGGTGCAGGAGCAGCGTCTGATCGCCAAGGCGATCAAGAACGCGCGCGAAATGGCGCTCCTGCCTTACGCCGGCGCTGGCCGCTAAGGGGCACTCACATGGCAAAGCTGATTCTCACGAACGAGGTTGCCGGGCTCGGAAGCGCCGGTGACGTCATCGAGGTCAAGAACGGGTACGCCCGCAACTACCTCATCCCCCAGGGCTTCGCTGTGGCCTGGACCCGCGGTGGCGAGAAGCAGGTGGCGTCGATCCGCGCCGCCCGTGACTCCCGCGCGATCCACGACCACGAAGAGGCTGTGGCGCTCAAGAATGCGCTCGAGGCAGGCAAGGTCAAGCTGACGGTCAAGGCCGGCAAGGAAGGCCGCCTGTTCGGTTCGGTCAAGCCCACCGACGTGGCCGACGCCGTCAAGGCCGCAGGCCTGGGCGACCTCGACAAGCGCAAGATCCACATCACCGCGCCGATCAAGGCCGTGGGCGACCACGAGGCGACCGTTCGCCTGCGTGACGACCTCACCGCTGTGATCACCCTGCAGGTGGTCGCCGCCAAGTAAGGCGCGTGACGCATCGGAATGCCGCAGACCTCCGGGTCTGCGGCATTCCTGCGTTTGCGGTCCGGGTATCACCGGTCGCCGGCATCGTGCGGGCGCTGCTGACGATCAACGAGGGCCTCGGTGACCGCGACACCGAAGACGAGGTCCCGGTCGCGGCGGTGCGAAAGCTCGCCCGGCATGATTTCCGGTCTCATCAGGCCCGACGAAGTCGGTCAGAACTCCCCATGACCCGGACTTGACAATTTGCGGGTTTGTCCCCAGGTGCTCCACATACCGGCCAACCCTCAACCCACACTTCAACCACAATGCTCGTCCACAGGCTGTGAATCATAAAACACCAGATCAAATACATAAACAATCTGTCGGATCAGATAACTCCCGGGCGTTTTCCACAGCCGTTGTGCACAGGCGTGGCGGCGTTTCACGCAATCTCTCCACAGAGTTATCCACAGGCAGGTTTGCAGGTGTCGGGGCCCATGCATAACGTGGCCGATGGCCCGTCGCGCGGGCCCGAGAAGGGGGCATGAATGTCGATCGCGGACATCTCGAACGACCGACTGGGCGCACCCCGTGAGCACGAGCGCACGCCGCCGCACGATCTGCTGGCCGAGCAGAGCGCACTGGGCGGCATGCTCCTGTCGAAGGATGCCGTTGCCGATGTCATCGAGTCGCTTCGCGGCACCGACTTCTACGTGCCCAAGCACGAGCTGATCTTCGAAGCGATCCTCACGCTCTACTCGCACGGCGAGCCGACCGACGTCGTCGCCGTCACCGACGAGCTCATCAAAACCGGCGAGCTGCAGCGCGCCGGCGGTGCCGACTACCTGCACTCGCTGACCTCGATCGTCCCGACCGCGGCGAACGCCGGCTACTACGCGTCGATCGTCAGCGAGCGGGCGCTGCTTCGCCGCCTCGTCGAGGCCGGCACGCGCATCGTGCAGATGGGCTACAACGGCCAGGGCGAGGCGCTCGATCTCGTCAACAATGCGCAGGCCGAGATCTACTCCGTCACCGGCGCGGAACAGGCCGAGGACTACGTTCCGCTCGAGATCGCGGTGGGTGCGGCGATCGAAGAGATCGAGGCCGCACGCGGTCGCGACGGCCAGATGACCGGCATCCCCACCGGCTTCTCCGGGCTCGATCAGCTCACCAACGGTATGCACCCGGGTCAGATGATCATCATCGCGGCGCGGCCCGCGATGGGCAAAAGTACCCTGGCTCTCGACTTCGCCCGCAGCGCCGCGATCAAGCACGACATGCCGACGATCTTCTTCTCGCTCGAAATGGGCAAGAGCGAGATCGCGATGCGTCTGATGAGCGCCGAGGGCGCCGTGCCGCTGCAGAGCATGCGCAAGGGCACGCTCGACTCGCGCGACTGGACGACGATCGCCGCGACCCGCGGGCGCATCAACGACGCGCCCCTCTACATCGACGACAGCCCGAACATGACACTCGTCGAGATCCGGGCGAAGTGCCGTCGCCTCAAGCAGCGCGTCGGCTTGAAGATGGTGGTTATCGACTACCTGCAGCTGATGACCAGCGGCAAGCGCGTCGAATCGCGCCAGCAAGAAGTCTCAGAGTTCTCTCGCGCGCTCAAGCTCCTCGCGAAGGAGCTCGGCGTGCCCGTGGTGGCGCTGTCGCAGCTGAACCGCGGCGCAGAGCAGCGCCAGGACAAGAAGCCCGCGCTCAGCGACCTTCGCGAGTCGGGCTCGATCGAGCAGGACGCCGACATGGTGGTACTGCTGCACCGCGAGGCCGCCTACGAGAAGGACAGCCCACGCGCCGGCGAGGCCGACCTGATCGTGGCCAAGCACCGCAACGGCCCGACCGACACGATCACCGTTGCGTTCCAGGGTCACTTCTCACGCTTCACCGACATGGCGCAGGACTTCGGGTAGCTGTAGGTACTTTTTTGAAATGTCCATTTCGCGGATGAAATGTCCACGCGATGTCCATATGGACATTTCGGGCTCTGTGAGCCGCGGTCGACGGTCGGCACTCCGAACCGGTGGAGTTTCTCGGCGAAGATGCCGAGCCGATCTATCGAGGCGACGCGGACGGTGTCGCGTGCGCGGGATGTATTCGATGCGTTCGGCGAGATCTTCGCGGCTGTCGCTGTTCCGGCCGCTCACTTGTCCGCGAAGACCCGGTCGGCGTCGCCGATGGTGTAGAGCTGGCGGGCGAGGTTCTGACTGGCGCGGAGATTGTCTGCCAACGGTCTTGATGCGTTGCGTCGTGTCTAGAGCTCCGGTCGGTTCTGTTGCAGTCTTACGGAATGGACCCTATTGCGACGCCCAGACACAGGCTTGGCACGTGTTGCGTACGGGTATACCCCAAAGCGACATGCTGAAGCGTGGTGCAGGAGTCGGAGCGCTCCGGAGTGCTCCGGGTGCCGGTGTGCTGGCGGGTGCGATCTTCTGCGGTGGCCATACGTGTCATCGGAGGAAGCTGCAGACGTTGTCGGGAGTACAGTCCTGGGCACGTACGTCGTCGGCGCCTTCCCGGAGTTCGACGATGTTGGCCCGGAGCAGGCGAAGCTGTTCAATCTGCTCGTCGACCTCGGATAGTCGCCTGTCGAGAAGGTCACGGACGTGGGTACAGGGCGAGTGACCGGCATCTTCCGTCGCGGTGTGGGCGCACGATGCTCAGCAGCGGCAGTTTAGGGCCGGCCGGTGTGGGGTGCAGTCAGAGGGTGTTGAGCAGCTCGGCGCAGGCCTTCTCGCAGCGGCGGCAGGCTTCGGCGCAGATGCGGCAGTGTTCGTGCATGTCGGCGTGTCGTTCGCATTCGTCGGCGCAGCTCGCGCATGCGGTGCGGCAGGCTTCGAGGGTCGCCCGGGTGAGGTTGGCGTCGTAGCCGGTGTGGCGAGACAGAATTCGTCCGGTTGCTTCGCAGAGGTCTGCGCAGTCCAGGTTAGTGCGGATGCACTTGGTGAGTTCGGCGACCATGTCTTCGCTCAGACACGCGTCGGCACACGCGGTGCAGGCCTGGGAGCATTCGACGCAAGCTTCGATGCACGCGACGAGCTTGTCCCGGTCGACGCCGCCGAGGTCCTGCGGGTAGGTGTCTAACATTTCTCGAGTGACCATGGTTGGTTCTTCCCTCCGATCGATCACCGCCCAGTTGGACGGTAGGCCAGACGAGCCGGCCCTGGAAGGGGGTTGCGAACGCTCGGAAGGTTCTGTAAGCGACTCTCTAGTTCACCCCTCTGCTTCGAGTCAGTCGGTCGTGAGTCTATACCGGTGGAGGGTATCGATCGATGGTCTAATATGGACTCACTGCGGTCTAGAGTCCTGTCGGTGAGCTGACACCGACAGGAGTTACCGGGAGGAGTGAGTTGCTGACCATCCGCTCGCTCCAACTATCGCGGTTCATGCTCGCCCGGTTGCTGATGTCGTGCGCGGCTGCGCTGGCGATCATCGTTGGCCTGCTGGCCATGCACACCTTCGCCCCTCCTGCAGCGCACTCGACGAGCCAGTCGATTTCATCAGCAACGTTGCAGGCAGACCACTCTCAAGTTACGACAGAAGCGACCGGCGCCGCCGCGGTCTGCGAGACCGACTGCCGCAGTGGCGCGCCCGCACCGTTGCCTGATCACTCCGGAGTGATGGCATTCTGTGTTCTGGCTCTGTTGGCCGTCGTGCTGCTCGTCGGGCCAACCACCGCGCTATCCATCGTGAGGTCGCCGCGGATTTCTACCGCCTTCCTTTCGCTCTTGTCGGGTGCGATGGCATTCGCACGGCCGCCATCGCTCACGGCACTGTCGATCAGCCGAACCTGATCTGCTCACTAAGCTGGCCCGTCCCGAGCTATCGAGGGCACGCCCGCTTCGCTCATTAGGCGCCTGAGCCCGGCGGCTATTGGTTGCTCAGCCGTTGATCGACCGGTCAGCGGATCCCTGAGCTGACCGCCAGGCTGTGCCGACCGGTATCCCGGTCCGATTGCGGGAACCGTATTGGGTCGGCACCCTTCCTTCCGCCCACGATCGGATTGCGTGGCAGTCCGGCCAAACCCTTTCTCAAACTGCTTCCCCGTGGTTGTGGCTGCTGGGAACAGAGAATCGAAATCACGCTTGGAGATGTCATGAAACAACGCCTCGCTGGGATCGTTGTGAGCCTCGCGGTCGTCGGTACGGTCGCAGTCGGCTGCGCGCCTTCTGCCGTCGCGCCGGACCCGCCGCTTGCGGACCAGTTCGGACACGTGCACGGGCTGGCCGGAGGCCCGGCCAGCGGGCAGTGGTTCGTCGCAACCCACAACGGCCTATACCTCGTCGACGAGGATGGCGAAACGACCGGACCGATCGGCGATCACGCTTTCGATGTGATGGGCTTCACCCCGTCGGGACAGACGCTCTTCGCGTCGGGGCACCCGGGCCCCGACACGCCTTCGGAGTGGGGCTCACCCAATCTGGGCATCATTCGCAGTGACGACCGGGGCGAGAGCTGGGAACCGGTCGCGTTATCTGGAATCGAGGACTTCCACGTACTCACTGCCGGGCCGGACAACGTCCTGTATGGCATCGGGTCCAGTTCGCCGGTCCTCCTCACAGGCACCGATGGCGGGACGACATGGACTGAAGGTATCAACCTGCCTGCAGCAGATCTGGCTGTCGGTCACGACGGGCGGTTGTACGCGGCCACCGAAGCCGGCCTGCAAGTCAGCGCGAACGCCGGCGCGACCTTCACCGTTGTCGACGGTGCGCCGCTCCTGTACCTCCTTGAAGCACTCCCCGAAGGCGGGCTGGTCGGTGTGGACACCGCGGGGACGCTGTGGCGCATGTCACCCGAAGCACGGTGGGAGAAAGTCGTCACGGCCGAGGGAATGGTGCAAGCCCTCGGAGCCGATCAGGACGGCACGATCCTGATCGTCGACGATCGCGGCATCGTCCGCATCGACGGCACCCAAACCAGTGTCGTACGACCTATCCGATAACCGGAGGAACACCGATGACTACGAATCCGACCGCCTGGCGACACGCAGGTAGCGAGCCCTCGCCCTCCACTCTTGAAGACATCCACGCGTGGTGGCGGGCAGCGAACTACCTGAGCGTGGGTCAGATCTACCTCCTGGACAACCCGTTGCTGCGGCGTCCACTTGCACCGGGGGACATCAAACCGCGTTTGCTCGGCCATTGGGGCACCACGCCGGGGCTCAACTTCCTCTACGCACACCTGAACAGGACCATCCTGGAGCGTGATCTGAACGCGCTGTACATCACCGGCCCCGGTCACGGTGGTCCCGGCATGGTCGCCAACGCTTACCTGGACGGCACCTACTCCGAGATTTATCCCGACATCGACCGTACTGAGGCGGGATTGAGCGCCCTTTTCCGGCAGTTCTCGTTTCCCGGCGGCATCCCCTCTCACGCGTCACCCGAAACACCCGGGTCGATCAACGAAGGCGGCGAGCTGGGCTACTCGTTGGTGCACGCCTACGGCGCCGCATTCGACAACCCCGACCTGCTTGTGGCGTGCGTGATCGGCGACGGTGAAGCCGAAACCGGACCGCTGGCCGCGGCGTGGCACGGGAACAAGTTCCTCAATCCCAGTCAGGACGGGGTGGTGCTGCCCATCCTGCATCTGAACGGGTACAAGATCGCCAACCCGACCGTGCTCGCGCGGATACCCGACGAAGAGCTGATCGCGTTGCTGCGCGGGTACGGGCACGAACCGTTCCTGGTCACGGTCGGGTTCGACGGCGAAGATCCGCTCGAGTCGCACGCCCGGTTTGCAGGGGTACTGGATGACGCGCTGGACAGGATCGCCGACATCAAGGCGTCGGCCGCGACCGGCGAGCTTGTCGAGCGTCCGGCGTGGCCGGCGATCGTGCTCAGAAGCCCGAAAGGGTGGACCGGCCCCGCCGTGGTCGACGGACTCCCGGTGGAGGGGACCTGGCGGTCGCATCAGGTTCCGCTTGCCGGGGTGCGCGACAACCCCGAGCACCTGCGCCTCCTCGAAGACTGGTTGCGCTCCTACCGGCCAGACGACTTGTTCGATGACGGTGGGGCACCGCTTGAAGTCACGACCGCGCTGGCCCCAGTAGGGCAGCGGCGGATGAGTGCGAACCCGGTCGCCAATGGTGGGCAGTTGCGTAAACCACTGCGGTTGGGGGAGTTCCGCGAGCATGCGCATCCAGTCGTTGCCGCGCAGCGCGGCGCCACGAACGCGGAAGCAACCCGCACCCTCGGGGACTGGTTGGCGGAGGTGATCCGCCGCAATCCGGACAACTTCCGCATCTTCGGTCCCGACGAAACAGCCTCCAACCGGCTGGCGCCCCCCGTGTACGAAGCGACCGACAAACAGTGGAATGCCGAGGTGGAGGTCGGTGACGAGCACCTGGCGTCCACCGGCAGGGTGATCGAGATCCTCAGCGAACACCTATGCCAAGGCTGGCTGGAAGGGTATGTCCTCACCGGCAGGCACGGTCTGTTCAACAGCTACGAGGCGTTCACCCACATCGTCGACTCCATGTTCAACCAACACGCCAAGTGGCTGGAAGCGTCGCTGCACATCCCCTGGCGCGCCCCCGTCCCCAGCTTCAACTACCTGCTATCCAGCCACGTCTGGCGGCAGGACCACAACGGGTTCAGCCACCAGGATCCCGGATTCATCGACGTGGCGCTGAACAAGAGCCCCGATGTTGTCCGCGTCTACCTCCCCTTCGATGCGAATACGCTCTTAGCCACGTACGACCACTGTCTGCGGTCGGTGGGACATATCAACGTCGTGGTCAGCGGCAAGCAGCCCGCGCCGCAATGGCTCACCATCGACGAGGCCATCGAGCACTGCGCGCGGGGGTTGGGTATCCTCCCGTGGGCCGGAACCGGGGATCCGGGAACCGAACCGGACGTGGTACTCGCCGCCGCCGGGGACGTCCCCACGTTGGAAGTACTCGCCGCGGCATCCCTTCTGCGCGAGCACGTTCCGGACCTCGCCGTGCGAGTCGTCAACGTGGTGGACCTTGGCCGGCTGCAATCCGAAGACCAACACCCGCACGGTCTTCCCGATCGCGAGTTCGACGCCATCTTCACCCCCGACAAACCGGTCATCTTCGCCTACCACGGCTACCCCTGGGCGATCCACCGACTGACATACAAGCGGGCGGGGCACCAGAACCTGCACGTGCACGGATTCATGGAGAAGGGCACCACCACCACCCCGTTCGACATGGTCATGCTCAACGACCTGGACCGGTACCGGCTCGCGATCGATGTCATCGACCGGGTCCCCGGCCTGGCAACCCGTCACTCCACGCTTCGCCAGGAACTGCAGGACGCGCGCCTGCGCGCGCGGGACTACACACGCCGGCACGGGATCGACATCCCCGACGTCGCCGACTGGCGATGGCTCGCCCCCGACACCACCCCCGCCCCGTAGCGGGCCAGCGACAGCACAAGGACCATCATGAGCGAGAACACGCAGACCGCCGTCCTCGAGGTGGGCGGAATGATCCGAGCGTCGTCCAAGAACGTGCCCGAGGCGCACCTGTCTCGTCAGCCAGGAGTGATCTCCGTCGAGGCGAACCCGGTCTCGCAAACCGCGAACGTCACCTACGACCCGGCGGTCACCTCCGTTCCGCGATTGCGACAGGAGGTGCTCGACTGCGGATACCACTGCGCCGGGCGGTCGGTACCCGACCACATCTGCGACCCGCTTCACGACCCCACCGGTCACGATCAACAGGTGACTGATCGGGAGTACACCGAACACGCCGAGCACGCCACGCACGATGGCGGACACGAGGGCCGCACCGCGCCAACCACGCCTACACCGCAGGATGTGATGGGGCATGGCGGTCATCGAGCGGACGCGTCGATGGAGTCGATGATCCGGGACATGCGCAACCGGTTCATTGTCGCCGCGGTGCTGTCAGTGGCGATCGTGCTGTGGTCTCCCATCGGACGGGATGTGTTCGGCTTCACCGTGCCAGCCCCGTTCGGGTTGCGCGATGACGTGTTCTCGCTGATCCTGTCGCTGCCAGTGGTCTTCTACTCCGCGTGGGTATTCTTCGACGGCGCCTGGCGGGCGTTGCGGGCACGGACTTTGGACATGATGGTGCTGGTCGCTGTCGGGGTGGGTGCCGGGTGGCTGTACAGCGTGGTCGTCACCATCACCGGGGGCGGGGAGGTGTTCTACGAGGCCGCTAGCATGCTGGCGACGTTTGTGCTCCTGGGGCATTGGGTGGAGATGCGTGCCCGGGGCGGAGCGAACGACGCGATCCGGACCCTGCTGGAGCTGGCTCCGCCGCGGGCGGTGGTGATCCGAGATGGTCGTGAGCTGGAGGTAGCCACCTTGGAGGTCCTCCCCGGCGACGTCATGCTGGTCCGTCCCGGTGGGAAGATCCCCACCGACGGTGTCGTCATCGATGGCGAGTCGGAGGTGGACGAGTCGATGGTCACCGGCGAAAGCATGCCGATCACCAAGACCACCGGCTCGGAGGTGATCGGGGCGACGGTGAACACGGATGGCACGTTGCGGGTGCGCGCCACCAAGGTTGGCGCCGATACCGCGCTGGCGCAGATCGTCCAGCTGGTGCAGGAGGCGCAGAATTCCAAAGCCCCCGGCCAGCGCCTCGCCGACCGGGCCGCGTTCTGGCTCGTCCTCGTTGCGCTCATCGGCGGTACGGCCACCTTCCTGGTGTGGCTGCTCGTCGGTGCAACGGTGCCGACCGCGCTGCTGTTTGCCATCACGGTGGTGGTGATCACTTGCCCCGACGCGCTGGGCCTGGCCACCCCCACCGCGATCATGGTCGGCACCGGGCTGGGTGCGAAACGGGGTGTGCTGTTCAAGAACGCCACCGGGATCGAAACCGCCGCACGGATCGACACCGTCGTCTTCGACAAGACCGGCACCCTCACGCAGGGTGAACCAGAAGTCACCGATTACATACCCATCGGCACTGACGACATCGAGCTGCTATCGCTGGCGGCCGCCGCCGAACGTGAATCGGAGCATCCGCTGGCCCGCGCCATCGTCGCATACGCGGATGCCCGCGACATCCCTCATCGCACGGCGACGGCATTTCGCAACATCACCGGCCAGGGGGCGGTCGCCACTGTCGACGGGCACCGGATCGTGCTGGGCAACACCCGCCTGATGGCCCAGGAAGGCATCGACATCGGACCGCTCCAAGCGACCCAGCAGGAACTGGCATCATCGGGGCGCACCGCGATCCTGGTCGCCGTCGACGGGTCGATCGCCGCGGTCATCGCGTTAGCCGACGCCCCCCGCGTCACCGCGAAAGCGGCCATCGACGCGTTGCACGAGAACGGCGTCGAAGTGGCGATGCTTACTGGTGACAACGAGCCGACCGCCCGGCGGATCGCCGCGCTGCTGGGCATCGACACGGTCATCGCCGATGTCCTCCCCGAAGACAAGAGCGCACGGATTGCCGAGCTGCAGAAGGCTGGCAAGACGGTGGCGATGGTCGGTGACGGTGTCAACGACGCTCCCGCGCTCGCCCAGGCCGACCTCGGAGTCGCGATCGGCGCGGGCACCGATGTGGCGATCGAGACTGCCGACGTGGTGCTGATGCGCTCCGATCCCATGGATGTGGCTGTGGCCCTGCGCATCGGCAAAGGCACACTCCGCAAGATGCGACAGAACCTCGCCTGGGCGATCGGGTACAACGCGATCGCCCTGCCGATCGCGGCCGGCGTGTTCTATCCAGCCTTCGGGATCATGCTCACCCCCGCGATCGCGGCGATCAGCATGTCCGGCTCCAGCGTCATCGTCGCCGTCAACGCCCTCCTCCTGAAGCGCCTGCTGCCTGCGCAGACCGACATCCCACAATCGCACCAGGCGGCAACGAACGCTGAGCTTCCCGGCGGTGAATCAGCGTGACCAGCGACGAACGGGTAGAACGCATCAGCGAGTACGTATTCGCTGACCCACCGGTCTCGGGCTATTCCGCTGCGCTGTTTCTCCACGAAACGCTCGACCCGCCCGTCGAGCTCGAACACGAAGGCGTCTGGCCCAGAGCCGCCACCGAGAGCGCAATGACGTTGGTGGCGAGACTGCGCGCGGCGGGATTCAGAACCGCGCTCATCATCAGCGGGGACCGCCATGGTCCCGATGCGAATGCGGAACACAATCCCGCTCTCTTCGACGTAGTCATCCGTGACCGAGCCGGGGACGAAGCGTCGGCGACGATGCTGCTGAAGGCCGCGGAGGAATTAGAGGTGTTGCCCCGCGAGGTCGTCGTCATCACCGCGTCGGCCGACACCGCCGGAGCCGCCCGCTCGGCGGGATTCGGTCTCGTGGTCGGTGTCCGTGGCAGGGCTTCTCGACAGCACCTGGAGGATGCCGGGGCCATGGTGGTGGTCGGTGACCTTGCCGAACTCGATCTCGGTGTCTCTCGCTCCGGCCCGTGGGTGCTCGGATACGACGGGTTCGATCCCATGCATGAAGGCCACCGTGAAGTTCTGACAGCACTGGGAAACGGGTATCTCGGGTTCCGATCGGCGCACCCGGAGCGACGGGACGACGGCGTGCACTATCCCGGCACGTATGTTGCGGGCGTGTTCAACCGGACGCGAGTAGACGTGGAAGGCCACCAGGTCGACGAAGAGCACATGGTGAACCTGCCGAGCTGGTTGCCCTTCGATGTCCAATTCGGCGACAGCCCCTGGTGGTCGGAGCAACAGGCCCGCCACGCCGACGAACAACGACGATTGGACCTGCGCCGGGGAGTGCTGACCCGCCTTGTCAGCCTGAAAGATCGTTCCGGTGACCTTGACATCGTTCAGCGCACGTTCGCGTCGATGGAGGACCCGCATCTGGTCGCCATGGAGACCACGCTGACCCCGCGGGGCTGGAGTGGCCGCGTGCGCGTTCGCGCCGGCGTGGACGCAGCGATCCGCAACGCGAACACCGGAACGCCGGTTACCACCCATCTCACACCACCAGACTTCACCGTTGTCGACGACGTGCTCGTGTGCGAAGTGGACACCACCCAGAGCGGGACCCGGATCGCCCTTGCCATCCGCACCGAGGTCGATGGCGCCGATGACGTCCTCGCCCGCCAACGACACGTAGGCACCTCCAGCGCAACGGAGGAATTCGACCTGCTGGTCACCGACGGTACCCCCATCCGCATGGTGAAGATCGCGGCGTTGGTGACCTCCCAGGACCCGGCGATCGCATCCGCCCGGGACGGTGCGATGGCTGTTCTGCGCCGCCACACCGAGAACTTCGACACCCTCCTGGAACGCCACCAGGCGGCGTGGCAGAGGTTGTGGCAGTTGTTCGAAGTGCGATTGCACGGGCAACCCGATGCCCAACTGATGCTGAACCTTCACCTGTTCCATCTGCTGCAGGCCATCTCCCCCCACACCAGTCGTGTCGACGCGGGAGTACCCGCGCGTGGCCTGAACGGTGAAGGCTACCGCGGACACATCTTCTGGGATGAGATGTTCGTCCTCCCTGTCCTGGGTCAACGTCTCCCCGAGATCACACGCGGGTTGCTGGATTACCGGTGGTATCGGTTGGACGCGGCACGGGAGGCGGCGCGAGCGGATGGTGGGGTCGGGGCGCAGTTCCCGTGGCAGAGCGGCAGCGATGGGCGGGAGGAAACCCCGCAACAGCTCTACAACGAACGTTCCCGCCGGTGGATGCCCGATAACTCATTGCGGCAACGTCATGTCGGGCTGGCGATCGCATTCGAGGCGTGGCAGTACTTTCAAGAAACCGGCGATCTTCCCTGGCTCGCCACCCGCGGTGCTGACCTGATGGTCGAAGTCGGCCGGTACTTCGCGTCACGTGCGACCTGGGACCCGGCGGACGAGCGGTTCCACATTGACGGCGTGATGGGACCTGACGAATATCACGACGGATACCCCGAAGCGCCGGGAGAGGGGCTGCGCGACAACGCGTACACGAATGTTCTGACGGCCTGGCTCTTCGCACGGCTGGCCGGGGCGCGCGAGCATCTGGACGGTCACTACTGGGACGACGTCGCCGACCGTCTCCAGATCACCACCGAGGACCTGCAACGCTGGGAGCAACTGCGCCGCGACTTGTCCGTCCCGTTCCATGAGGACGGGATCATCAGCCAGTTCGCCGGGTACGACCGTCTGGCTGAGTTCGATTGGGCCGGTTATCGGCACCGGTACGGCAACATCGGCCGGTTGGATCTGATTTTGGAGTCCGAGGGGGACGCCACCAACCGTTACAAGCTGTCCAAGCAAGCGGACGTGCTGATGTTGCTGTATCTGCTGGGCGCAGACGGCCTGCGGGAACAGCTCGCGGAAATGGGGTACCACCTCACCCGTGACGACCTGCGGCGGACCCTGCAGTACTACAGTGGCCGCACCTCCCACGGGTCCACGCTCAGTCGGGTCGTGCACGCGTCGGTCTGGGCGGCATTCGATCCCGCGCATTCCTGGGACCTGTTCCGGGAAGCACTGGTGGCGGATCTGGACGATACGCAAGGCGGCACCACGCGGCACGGGGTTCATCTGGGTGCGATGGCTGGCACGGCGGACATCGTGGTGCGCTCCTTCGCGGGTTTGACCTTGAACGGCGGCGACCTCAGCTTCTCCCCGTCCCTCCCCGAGCACCTCACCGGAGTGAGCTTCACCATCCAACACCGCGGACATTGCCTCGCCGTCACCGTGACGCACACCCAGCTGGTCGTTCGCGCCGCACCCACCACCGCCGTCCCCGTCGGAGTGCGCATGGGTGCGATACGGCACGAACTGGCTGGTGACAGCACAGTCACCGCACCCTCCCCAACCGTTACCGAGAGAAAGGCAGAGCGATGAGCACAATCCGAGTCGCCATCAATGGCTACGGCGTGATCGGCAAGCGGGTCGCCGACGCAGTACGGCAACAGGAAGACATGCAGCTGGTCGGTGTGGCAGACATCGCCGCGGACTGGCGGATCTGGCCCGCTATCGAAAAAGGCATTGCCGTCTATGCCACGGCCCCCGACCGGCTGGCGGTCATGAAAGAGACGGGTCTAGCCCCTGCCGGATTGCTCGACGACCTACTTGACCAGGTGGATGTGGTCGTGGACTGCACTCCCAAGCACGTCGCCGCCGAAAACGTGAAGACCTACCGCACTCGGGGGGTGAAGTTCCTGGTCCAAGGCGGTGAGAAGCATGCGGTCACCGGGCACTCGTTCGTCGCCGAATCCTCCTACGCGGGCGCCGTCGGTCGGGATGCGACCCGTGTGGTGTCCTGCAACACCACCTCGATTGTGCGCACGCTCACCGCGCTGAAAACCGCCGGGCTGCTGCGGCGTGCTCGCGGTACTCTGCTGCGCCGCGCCACCGACCCCTGGGAAAGCGAACGCGGCGGCATCATGAACACCATCGTCCCCGAACCCCGCATCCCAAGCCACCAAGGTCCGGATGCGCGAAGCGTGGACCCAGACCTCGACGTGGTCACCATGGCGGTCAAGGTACCCACCACCATCGCCCACCTGCATTACTGGAGCGTCCAACTCACCCGACCGGCGGCTAAACAAGAGGTCGTCGCAGCCTTCCGCGCTTCCAACCGCATCGCGTTGATCAACACCGCGGATGGCCTCACCGCAACGAACGTTGTCAAAGAGCTCATGGGAGATCTGGGCCGGCCTCGCGACAGCTTGTATGAGGTTGCCGTGTGGGAGGACATGTTGACGGTGCAGGGCGATGAACTGTTCTACGCGTACATGGTCGACAACCAGGCGATCGTCATCCCCGACAACATCGACGCTATCCGCGCGTTGACAGGGCAAGTGCCCGACGCGAACGAGTCCATCTCACGGACCGACACCGCGCTGGGCCTGGGCGCGGGGTTTCGCTGACATGACACGGCAAGATCTGGTCCGTCTCGGTGCGAGCAAACAATCCGCCACGCGGCGGCCGGCTTGGCCAAAAGGCAGGCTGGGTGTCCTGATTGGCGCCGCTGTGTTGGCGCTGACCCTGAGTTCCTGCTCGGCCGGTGGCGGCCTGGAGGCCGCGCAGGCAGGGTCCGCTGGCACACAGGAGTTCGTTTCGGGTGACCTCCGCGTCCACGAGATTCCCCCGGCGGAGCGCCGGGAACCGGTCCGTTTCGCGGGCGTGACCGAACGCGGCGACGCCGTATCCAGCGACGATTTCGTCGATCAGGTGCTCGTAGTGAACTTCTGGTACGCGGCGTGCGGCCCGTGCATTGTGGAGGCCCCGCTGCTGGAAGAGGTGTGGCAGACGCACCAGGGCAACGATGTCGCATTCCTCGGCGTGAACATCTACGACCAACCCTCCACCGCCGAATCGTTCGCCGCGGACAACGGCGTGAGCTACCCGAGTGTTATCGACATCGTGGACAAGAGCGTCTCGCAGGCGTTCGCAGCGGTGACCCCCATCCAGGCGACACCGACAACCCTCGTGCTGGATCGGCAGGGCCGGGTTGCTGCCCGCATCATCGGCGAGCTACAGTCCGCGTCGATCCTGTCGGCCCTGGTGGCAGACGCGTTGCAGGAGACAACGTGAACATCGGCGCACTGATCGCCGACGGGGCGCTGTGGATCGCCGTTCCCCTGGCCGTGCTCGCAGGCCTGGTCTCGTTCGCCTCGCCCTGCATCCTCCCGCTCGTGCCCGGCTACCTCGGCTACCTGGGAGGTGCCGTCACGCCACAGCAGGAACGGATCTCCGCAACCGTGGATCCGGCTTCCCCTCATCGACCCGAGAACGGGCCCCGGGGCACGGCCGTCGCGGTCGAGGACGCGGTCGTGACTCGCTCTCGTCTGCTGCCAGGGGTGTTGCTGTTCATCGCCGGCTTCACGGCCGTGTTCATCACCGTGAACGTTATCGGCAGCTTCTTCGGCTCCTTCTTCCTCGAGTATGCGGACGTTCTCGCCCGCATCATGGGCGTGTTCGTCATTGCGCTCGGACTGGCGTTCCTCGGTTTCTTCCGGTTCACGCAGCACACCGTCCGGCCGCAGCTTCGTCAACGTATGGGGGTTCTCGGTGCGCCGCTGCTGGGCATCGCGCTGGGGATCGGCTGGACCCCATGCATCGGCCCCACGCTCGCAGCGATCTTCGCGGTTTCCTGGAACCTGGGCGACCCGGCCCGTGCCGCGGTCCTTGGCTTGGCCTACTCACTGGGACTGGGCATCCCGTTCGTTTTACTCGCCCTCGGTTTCGGATGGGCGACACGCTCGGTGGCGTTCGTGCGTCGCCACATCAGGGCAGTGCACACCTTCGGCGGCGCCATGCTGATCCTGCTGGGGCTGCTGATGGTGACCGGGCTGTGGACCGCCTTGATGTCGCAACTGCAGGGGGTGTTCCTCAGTGTCCCGCTCCCCATCTGACCTCCACGACCGCGATACTGCTCCGTTGCGTCCGGGTGACCACGCCGACGCGGTCGACGTGTTCCCGCAGATCACCCAACCGTCGTTGGGTCCGATCGGCTGGTTGCGGTGGGCATGGCGGCAACTGGCCAGCATGCGCACGGCCCTGGTCCTGCTGCTGCTTCTGGCTATCGCGGCCGTCCCAGGGTCACTCTTCCCGCAGCGCAGCGCCGACCCCAACGGTGTCATCCAATGGCGCACCGACAACCCGGACGCATTCCCCACGGTGGACGCACTGGGACTGTTCGACGTCTACACGTCACCGTGGTTTTCGGCCATCTACCTGCTGCTGTTCACCTCACTGATCGGGTGCATCATCCCGCGCACGTTGCATCATGCCAAGGCGCTGCGTGGCACTCCTCCACGCACTCCAGTGCGCCTCTCGCGGCTGGCTCATCACGATTCGCGGCAACTCACCATTGACGATGCGGGCCGCGCAGAGCAGGCGGCCGGTGAAGCGATCGGCGCTGCGGCCAAGCAGCTGCGCCGGAACGGGTACCGAGTCGCGCGCTACGACACGGGTCGCACATATTCGGTCTCGGCGGAGCGGGGCTACCTTCGTGAGACCGGCAACCTCGTTTTCCACGCGTCTCTGGTAGGGGTGCTGGTCGCCGTTGGGGTGGGCGGCGGGTTCGGTTACACCGGACAACGGGTGATTGTGGAGGGCACGACCTTTCTCAACGCCTTGGGAGATTATTCCTCTTTCAACCCGGGCCGCTTCGTCGACGGTTCCGACCTGACCCCGTATGCGGTCACGCTCGACGACTTTCAGGTCCGCTACCAGGCTGCCGGTGAACCGGGCGCGGGCCAAGCCGGGGACTTCGTCGCCGACCTCAGCGTCCGGGCTCCCGACGGCACCAACCAGCAGCAACAGGTGCGGGTGAATCATCCACTCCGAATCGGTGACGACAACATCTTCCTTCTCGGCAACGGGTACGCGCCCACCATCACCATCCGTAACCCGGATGGTGAGACTGTGTACCGCGAGTCCCAGCCGTTCCTGCCGCAGGACGCGACGATGACCTCGCTGGGGGTGGTGAAGGTCGCTGACGGGTTGCCCGAGCAGATCGGGCTGATCGGATTCCTGTATCCCACGCAGCAGGAACTGACCTCCGGTGCGTACACTTCTGTGTTCCCTGACCTGATCTATCCCGTCGTCACCTTCAACGTGTTCGTGGGAAGCCTTGGTATCGATGATGGGACTCCCCGGTCGGTGTACACGCTGGAAGTCGGGGAGATGACGCAGCTGACCGGCGGTGACACGGGCGTGGACTCGATCGAGTTGCGTCC
Organism: Microbacterium invictum; assembly: GCF_014197265.1. Taxonomy (NCBI): domain Bacteria; kingdom Bacillati; phylum Actinomycetota; class Actinomycetes; order Micrococcales; family Microbacteriaceae; genus Microbacterium; species Microbacterium invictum. The sequence goes on from NZ_JACIFH010000001.1 coordinate 2,648,403, forward strand.
GGGGGAGACGGCGGACCTGCCGAACGGCTGGGGCACCATCACGTTTGAGAACGAGTCCGCCACCGGCGATGTCGGCGATTCGGTGAAACGCTTCGCATCGCTTCAGATCCAGCGAGACCCTTCTGGTATCTGGGTACTTGCCTTCTCACTGCTCGCCCTGGCCGGTCTGCTCACCGCCCTGTTCGTGCCCCGACGGCGGGTGTGGGTCAAAGCAACCCCGTCGGGAAAGCACGTGAACTTCGAGTACGCGGCTCTCGCGCGAGGTGAGGACCCGACCCTCGGCAAGGCCTTGGCTCTCGTGGTCGACCGTCACCTGACTGCGTTGCGAGTACGCACTGAGCCGGTGAACGAAAAGGAGTGAAGATGTTTCCGGAAACCCTTTCTTTGGATTCGGTGTCGGTGCTGCTGGTGTGGACGGCGATCCTCATCTACGCCTTGGCGTTCGTCGCGTACAGCTTCGATATCGCCTTCCGATCCAGCCCGCAGCCCGTTGCTGCACGAGCGACAGTACGTGAGCCGGCACTGGTCGGCGCCGCTGCCGCATCGGCGGCGACGGGTATCCTCGGACTCGAAGAGGCAGCGGCATCCGCTTCTTCGGACTCACCCAAGCGTGCGCGGCCGATGTGGGCGCGCATCGGCACATCGCTGACGTGGCTGGCGTTTGTGTTTCATCTCGGAGCGACCGTGCTGCGGGGAGTCGCTGCAGAGCGAGTGCCGTGGTCCAACATGTACGAATTCGCGTTGACCGGCACGTTGCTCATCACCGCCGTCTACCTGGCGGTGCTGATCCGTTATGACCTCAGGTTCCTGGGAACGTTCATGGTCGGCCTGGTGGTGGTGCTTCTGGGTGGGTCGACCCTCGGATACTACGTCGAGGTCGTACCGCTGATGGACCCGCTGAAGTCTGTCTGGCTGGTGATCCATGTCTTCGTGGCGTCGCTGGCGACGGCGTTCTTCGCACTCGCTTTCGCGATCTCCGTGCTGCAACTGCTGCAGGCTCGCCGGGAGAGGGCGACAGCGCGTCGGGCGAAGGCGGAGAAGAGACCACGGACGTTGCGGATACTTCTGATGATCCCCGGCGCCGAGACACTGGAGACGCTCGCGTACCGCTTCGTGGTGATCGGATTCGCGTTCTGGACGTTCACGCTCATCGCCGGTGCGATCTGGGCGCAGGAGTCATGGGGGCGGTATTGGGGGTTCGACACCAAAGAGGTATGGACCTTCATCATCTGGGTCGTTTACGCGGGTTATCTGCACGCTCGTGCTACTCGCGGTTGGCGAGGCACCCGGTCAGCATGGCTAGCGATCGTCGGATTCCTGACGGTGCTGTTCAACTTCTCGATCGTGAACGTGTTCTTCAAGGGTCTGCACGCGTACTCCGGGCTCAGCTGACGCCGCAGCGGCTGCGCGTGCTCGCGATCACAGGGTCGGACCTGTGATCGACGGCCGGTTGCTGCTAACCGCGCCGGCCCTGGTTCAGCGTGGAGCGCAGTTCTCGGTACTGCTCGATCGTGATGTCGCCTCGGGCGAGCCGTTCGTCGAGGATGCGCCCGGCCGAATCCGGCTCACCCGACGCTGCCGTGTCCGCTCGGCCGGACGAGCGCACAGCAAACACAATCAGAACCACGATTCCGGCAACAATCAGAAGCGTCAGCAGCAGCCCCGGGATCCACATCCACCAGGCGCCGTATCCGTAATCCCACATCATGAGCGATCTCCGATCCGTTCTTTTCGCATGCTACCGCGGTGTCAGGAGCGGACCAGCCGCTTGATAGCGTCGCTGGCTTCCTGGATCTTGGCGTCGCCTTCGGCGCCGCCAGCGCGGGCGGCGTCGACGACGCAGTGTTTCAGGTGATCATCGAGCAGGCCCACCGCGACGACCTGCAGGGCGCTTGTGAGGGCGCTGATCTGGGTGAGGATGTCGATGCAGTACTTCTCGTCATCGATCATCTTGTGAATGCCGCGAGCCTGTCCCTCGATCCGTTTCATCCGGTTGAGGTACTTGTCCTTGTCGGTGATGTAACCGTGGGTGTGCTCGCCGCTGTGGGGGGCTGTGGTGGTCATGTCGTTACCTTCTGGTTCAGCGGTTCAGGATTGTCCGGGTGCTGTTCTCCGGGCTCAGGTCGAGACGGCGCAGCAGTTGGGCGTTGAGCGCGACGACGATGGTGGACAGTGACATCAGGATCGCACCGACCGACATCGGCAGCACGAATCCGACGGGGGCGAGTACCCCCGCGGCAAGCGGGACCGAGATGAGGTTGTAACCGCCGGCCCACCACAGGTTCTGCTTCATCTTCCGGTAGCTGGCCCGGGACAGCTCGATCACCGACAGCACGGAGCGGGGGTCGGAGCTTGCCAGGATGACGCCCGCGGAAGCGATCGCGACATCCGTGCCGGCACCGATGGCGATGCCGACATCCGCTTGCGCGAGGGCGGGGGCGTCGTTGACACCGTCGCCGACCATCGCGACCTTGATCCCCTCTCGCTGCAGCTCGGCGACTTTGGCGGCTTTATCTTCAGGACGCACCCCGGCGAGGACCCGGTCGATGCCGAGGTCGGTTCCGACCGCGTTGGCAACGGCTTCGGCGTCGCCGGTGATCATGACGACCTGCACGCCGAGCTTGTGGAGCGCGTCGACAGCCTCACGCGACTCCGGACGGATCTCATCGGCAAGCGCGAGCCCGCCGATGACGACGCCATCTTGAACGACGTGCAGGATGATCGCGCCGTCCGTGCGCCATCGCCCGGCGGCTTCCACCTCCCCAGCGCCCATCTCATCGAGCAGGTACGGCCCACCGACGCGGACCTCCTGTCCTTCGACCGTCGCGGTCACACCCACCGCGGGGGAGGATGAGAAGTTGGTGGCGGGGGGGACGGTGAGGCCGCGTTCGGTCGCGGCACGGACGATGGCCTTGGCCAGCGGGTGCTCACTGTCGGCTTCTGCCGCGGCCGCCAGGCCGAGCACGGCGTCCTCGTCGAGAGGACCGATGGTTTCGATGCCGGTGACGGTCGGTTCGCCCTTGGTGAGGGTGCCCGTCTTGTCGAACAGGACGGCGTCGATGTTGCGCATGCTCTCGAGCGCGAGCCGGTCCTTGATCAGCACACCACCGCGGGCGGCGCGTTCGGTGGCGATGGAGACCACGAGCGGGATGGCCAGTCCGAGGGCATGAGGGCAGGCGATGACCAGGACGGTGATGGCGCGGATGACCGCAGCATCGGGATTGCCGACGAGCGTCCACACCATCGCGGTGATCGCGGCGGCGGCCAGCGCGAACCAGAACAGCCAGCCGGCGGCGCGGTCGGCGATGCGTTGCGCCCGGGAGGTGGAATTCTGGGCGTCAGCGACCAGCCGCTGGATCCCCGCGAGGGTGGTGTCATCGCCGATCGCGGTGACCTCCACCCGGAGACCTGAATCGGTGGCGACGGTCCCAGCGGTGACCGGGTCGCCCACGCTACGGGCGACCGGTCGGGACTCCCCGGTGACCATGGACTCGTCCATGTCCGCGCGGCCATCGACGACGCGACCGTCAGCAGGCACGTTGCCGCCAGGCCGAACCACCACAACATCCCCGACCCGCAACTGGTCGGGGGCGACCTTGACGATCAGGTCCCCCTCGACCCGTTCCGCCTCATCAGGTAGCAGCGCCGCCAGAGAGTCCAGCGCTGAGGTGGTCTGCGCGAGGGAGCGCATTTCCACCCAGTGCCCCAGCAGCATGATCACGATCAGCAGCGCCAGCTCCCACCAGAACTCCAACTCGTGGTCCAGCAGACCCAGGCTCGCACCCCACGAAGCGATGAACGCGACCGTGATCGCGAGCCCGATCAGCATCATCATCCCCGGCTTGCGGGCACGCAATTCGCTGATCGCGCCGGTCAGGAACGGCCACCCGCCCCAGACGTACATGACCGTGCCGAGCACCGGGGCGATGAGGTTCGCGCCGGGAAAGTCCGGGATCTCGTATCCAAACAGCATGGCGAACATGCTGGAGAACCCGACGACCGGAACCGCGAGGATCAGGTTGATCCAGAACAGCTTGCGGAACTGGGCGACGTGGTCGGCGCCATGCCCCGCGTGACCGCCGTGGTCCCCATGCCCGCCGTGGCCTGCGTGCTCATCCGCGCCGGAGTCGGCGGTATGCATCGGATGCGCGTGAGCGTGGTCGTGAGTGGCGGGGTCGTCAGGCGAGGTGACGGTGTCGGTGGCGTGGTGCTGGTGCCCGCGGGTTGCCTCAGTGTGGCCGGCGTGCGGGTCGGTGTCCGCGAGGTCAGCCGTGTGCTCGTGCGCGTGCGGGTCGGTCATCGAAGTTCCTTACCTCAGGCGCTCTGCAACGCGCGGTCGGGGGCGGCGCGGTGTCGGCCCGTCGGGGTGGTGTAGGAGTGGAAGCGGCGCAGGCGGAGGCTGTTGCCGACCACGAACACGCTGGAGAACGCCATCGCGGCGCCGGCGAGCATCGGGTTCAGCAGCCCGAACGCGGCCAGCGGGATCGCGGCGGTGTTGTAGGCGAACGCCCAGAACAGGTTTCCCTTGATGGTGCCGAGGGTGCGGCGTGCGAGGCGGATGGCGTCAGCGGCGGCGCGCAGGTCGCCGCGCACCAGGGTGATGTCGGAGGCTTCGATCGCGACGTCGGTGCCGGTGCCCATCGCCATGCCCAGGTCCGCCTGGGCGAGGGCTGCGGCGTCGTTGACCCCGTCGCCGACCATCGCCACCACCTTCCCGTCGGCTTGCAGGCCGGTGACCACGTCGACCTTGTCAGCGGGGAGGACATCGGCGATCACCTGGTCGATGCCGACCTGGGCGGCGATGTGGGCGGCGACGGTGGCGTTGTCGCCGGTGAGCAGGATCGGGGTGAGTCCCAGCTGCCGAAACTGGGTGATCGCGTGGGCGCTGGTCGGTTTGACCTGATCGGCGACAACCAGCACACCGCGCGCGGCGCCGTCCCAGCCGACCAGCACGGCGGTCTGCCCATGGGCTTCCGCGGCGGTCTTCGCGGCGATGAAGGTGTCGCCGGGGTGGATGGCCCAGTCCTCGAGGAGGCTGGTGCGGCCGACGAGTACCGCGTGTCCGTCGACGATGCCGGTGACGCCTCGTCCTTCGATGTTCTGGAACGACTCCACCGCAGACAGCGGCCCGGTCTGCTGGGTTGCGGCCTTGGCGATGGCCTGAGCGATGGGGTGCTCGGAGGCGTCCTCCACCGCGCCCGCCAGCCGCAGCACGTCCTCGCGGGTTTCGCCTGTGGCGGGGATCACGTCGAGGACGGTCATCTTCCCGGTGGTGACGGTGCCGGTCTTGTCCAGCACGATGGTGTCGACTCGGCGGGTGGATTCGAGGATCTCCGGTCCCTTGATCAGGATGCCCATCTGGGCGCCGCGGCCGGTGCCGACCAGCAGCGCGGTCGGGGTCGCGAGCCCGAGGGCGCACGGGCAGGCGATGATGAGCACCGCGACCGCGGCAGTGAACGCGGCGCTGAGGGGGAACCCGGCCCCGATCCATGCGCCGAGGGTGGCGACCGCGATCCCGATCACGATCGGGACGAACACCCCGGAGATCCGGTCCGCGAGCCGCTGCACCTCCGCTTTCCCGGACTGGGCGTCTTCGACCAGCTGCGCCATCTGCGCGAGCTGGGTGTCAGATCCGATCCGGGTGGCGCGGACGATCAGCCGCCCGCCGGCGTTGACGGTGGCGCCGGTGACGGTGTCACCCTCCGAGACCTCGACCGGGACGGATTCGCCGGTGAGCATCGACTGGTCCACCGCGGAGGAGCCGGAGGTGATGACGCCGTCGGTGGCGATCTTCTCTCCAGGGCGGACGATGAACTCGTCACCGACGCGGAGCTCCGCGGTCGGGATGCGGGTCTCGATCCCGTCGCGGAGCACGGCGACGTCTTTCGCGCCGAGCTGGAGCAGCGCCCGCAACGCGGCGCCGGCCTGTCGTTTCGCGCGCTTCTCGAAGTACCGGCCGGCCAGGACGAACATGGTCACCCCGGCGGCGACCTCGAGGTAGATGTTCCCGGCGCCGTCGCTGGGCGCGATCGTCAGGGTGAACGGGTGCGTCATCCCCGGGGTTCCGGCGGTGCCGAAGAACAGGGCGTATACCGACCACAGCAACGCCGCGGAGGTGCCGACGCTGATCAGGGTGTCCATCGTCGCCGCACCGTGGCGCAGGTTCATCCACGCGGCACGGTGGAACGGCCACGCCCCCCACACCACCACCGGGGCGGCGAGGACAAGAGACAGCCACTGCCAGTACGGGAACTGCAGGGCGGGGATCATCGCGAGCAGGATCACCGGCACCGACAGCACAACCGAGCCGATCAGCCGGTGCCGCAGGCTGCGCAGTTCCGAATCCTCGCCCGGCTCGTCTTCGGTGGAAGTGTCGTCGGTGGGTGGGGTGGGGAGGACGGCGGTGTAGCCGGTGTTCTCCACCTCGGTGATCAGCGTGGCCGGGTCGAGGGTGGCCGGGGCGGTGACCTGGGCCTTCTCGGTGGCGTAGTTCACCGTGGCGGTCACCCCGTCGAGCTTGTTCAGCTTCTTCTCGATCCGCATCGCGCAGGACGCGCAGGTCATCCCGCCGATCGCCAACTCGATTCGCGCCTGCCCGGTGTCCATTGTCGTCATCTCGTGCTCCTCAGCCATCCCGAACGTCCTCAGTGGTCGGCGCCGTGGCCCGCACCCGTACCGGAATCGGCAGATCCAACTGCGGCCGCGTCGACCGTGAGCGCCGCAGTGCGGACCTGCCCGTCGGCCTGGAAGTCGAAGAACAGCAGATATCTGCCCGCCGTCGGCGCTTCGGCGATGAAGACGACCTCTGGTCCCGCGGTCTGCCCGGCCGCGGGGGTGTCACCTTCGGGATGGACGTGCAGGTAGGCGAGGTCACCGACCCGCAAAGCCACCAGATGACCGAACGCCCCGAGGTACGGCTGCAGCGCCGTCACCGGGGATCCATCCTTGGTCACCGAGATCGTGAGTTTCGACGCGACGCCAGCCTGCAGCGCGCCGGTGACCGCAGCCTCGTACCCATCGACCGTCGTCGAAGACTTGACAGCGACAACAGCCGGTGTGTACGGGCCGGGGACCTCGACGGTGCGGGTGAGGGTCACGTCGACCGGCTCGCCCCCATCGGAGGTGCGGAAGTCGGCGTACACCCGGTAGCTGCCGGCAGCTTCCCACGTCCACGGTGTCGACCAGGTGCCGTCCCGGTCGCGAGTCGGGTGGACGTGCCGGAACTGGGTCCCATCGGAGCGGACCACGATCAGATGCAGATCCTTCTCATGGTCGACCGCGTATTCCGTGAGCGGTGCGCCGTCCGGGTTTAGAACCCGGAACGACAACACGCCGCGCGCCCCGACGGCAGCCGGTGCCGTGACGGTGTCCAGCAGGTACCCGGACTGCTCGACGGACAGTCCTCCCACGCTGTGAGCGGTGGGACTGGTGGCGTGGTCTTGTATCATGGGCTCCTTTGCGGATTGCGTCCAGGCGGCGACCGTGTCAGAGGGGACAAGGGCGCGCGCTCCTATCCCGGCGACGCCGAAGACCGCCACCAGCCCAACCCCGAACAGGGCCAGGCGAGCGGCGGTGTGCATCAGGCCGGTACCGCCTGGTAGCCGGCCTCATCGACCGCCGCGACCACCGCGGCCGCGTCGACCGGCGCGGAAGACGACACGATGAGCTTGCCGGTCCGCGCACTCACGTCCACACCCTCCACGCCGGAGAGCTTGGATACTTCACCGTGCACCGACTTCTCGCAATGCCCGCAGGTCATGCCCGTCACCTGAAACTCCGTCGTAGCCATTGATCTCACCTTTCGTGTCCGAGATACCCGATGGGGGTACCATGAGTGTACAACTTCATACCCACGAGGGGTATTCCGATCTCAGGAGCCAATCGACGGAAGAGTCGTGAGGCCGCTGTCGTCGACGACGATCACGTCCCCGGCGTCGGTGACAGCGATCGCTTGCGCGGCACCGTGTACGGATCCGATCGGGCGCCACCGCGTGGCGCCCGCGGTGGTCGTCCAGATCTGCTCGTTCGCGTCGACTCCGACCAGCAACCCACCGTTCGGCGAAGCGGCGAGCGTGTACATCGCAGGGGCACCGTCCCACGCTGCAAACGACTCGCCCCGGTCTGCGCTCCATTTCAGCCCGTCCGGCGTGCCGGCGATGACTCGACCGTCGACGTCCACCGTGAGCGCCAGTGCCCGCGGTGATGCGCCGGTCAGCTCCCAGGTAGCGCCTGCGTCATTGCTGCGCAGCAAATCGGCACTGTCGACCGCGATCCCGTAGGTGGTGCCGTCGGTGGCGGCGGCGAGAGCGTGGAAGTCCTTTTCGCCCGTGAACGCCACCGGATCCCAGGTGCGGCCGCCATCCGTGCTGCGGATGATCCCCAGGTTCGGTTCCCCCCATTCCTCCGGAGCGTTCGGCCCCGGATGCCCCGACGCGATGAGCGCATCGCCAGTCGACGTCAGTCCCATCGCGTCAAACCCGACCTTCCCGACACGCGAGAAGCCATCGCCCGTGGCTGAGGCCGTGTAGATCCCGTCGTGGGCGCCCAGCAACAGATCGCCGGTCGCCCGGTCGATCACGATCCCATGCACATGGGCGGGAAGACTGGCATGTTCGGCTCCGGTCGACGGCGGCGCGGCAGCGCATCCGGCGACAGCGAGAGGAACGGTGATGATTGCGGCGATGGCCGTTGCCGCGCGGTGTCGAATGCGCATGCGCACCCCTTCCAGTCCAGTCGGGGTGAGGGGCGCCGTATGCCGCGGCGCCCCTCACCTGGTGCGTCAGATCCGGGTGAGCAGATCCTGCATCGTGGCGATCTCGGCGTTCTGCGCGTCAATGATCGTCTGCGCGAGGGCCAGCGCGTCAGGGTTGGTGCCATCCTCGAGCTCAGCTTGCGCCATCTCAATCGCACCCTCGTGGTGCATGATCATCTGCTCCAGAAACAGGCGCGCCGCCTCCGGCCCGTCGGCGGCATCCAACGCGCCCATGTCCTCTTGCGACATCATCCCGTCACCGTGGTCCATGCCGCCCATGTTCCCGGACGATGGCACCCCCCACGCATCCAGCCAGCTCTGCATCAGCTCGATCTCCGGCCCCTGCGCGTCCTTGACCTGTTGCGCAAGTTCCAGCACCCGTTGGTCGATGTCGTTCTTGGTGAGGATCACGTCGCTCATCTCGATCGCCTGCTCGTGATGCGGGATCATCATCATCGCGAACATCGAGTCCGCCATGTTGAAATCGCCCTGCACCGTCACGGACGGCGACGCCGAGGACCCGCCACCCTGGGTCGTCCCCGGGGTTCCGGAGTCGTTCCCGGTGCCAGAGCAGCCGGCGAGCACCAGCGCGAGAGCGATCGGAGCGGCCGCGAACGCGGCCATACGAAACTTCTTCATATCAATCTGTCCTTCTCAGTCGAATAAGGTGAACGCGCCCGCGACGCGGGCGCAACGCAAGTCCCGGCACATGAGGCCAGGCGAGCGCACATCACGTGCGACTGATCGACAGCTCTATGAGGGACGGACGCTTGGGCCGGCGCGAAGAGGTTGGTCGAACTGACAAGGCAACGACCGTTGGACCGCGAGGGCGCAGCAGACCTGGGTTTGAAACCGCAGCCAGCAGCAGGGTGCCGAGAAGGGCCAGGACACAGGCCATCAGTAGCGCGTCGTGACCACCGTCTGCCTCACACGTCGAGCATGAGCCGTCCGGTTCAACATCCGACGACGACGCGACCTGACCGTGGTCAGCAATAGTCACCGAACCGATCGCGGCTTCGCCGTGCGTCGACGACAGCGCGTGCATGCCGAGAAGTCCCGTAATGAGCAATGCGGCGAGCAACGCCGGAAGCGACCACCCGCCGAGTTGCTTCACCCAGCGTGCACGCATCGACATTCTGACAGTCATCTATTCTGCTCCGAGCCTGAGCTTACCCCTCTAGGGTATTCGCCGAACTCCGAGCGCTGATACCCAGGACAGCCGCCGCCTCGTGGGAGGGGAAGGCTGTACCAATATGTGAGTCTGACGAGTTCGGCGTCTTCGTCCGGCAGCCGATCAAGTGCGTCCTGCACCTCGATCGCAGCGCCGTTCCACGCGACAGGCGCTCACATGTTGGGCATACGGATACACGTCGCCGTCGGTGATATGGCGCGGTCGGCCGCCGATGTTCATCCCGGCGTCGGGCGTATGCTGTAGCCGTCCTACCTACGTCAGGCAACGAGGGCGCCCTCTTTGAGCTGGCGGGTTCGGGGGTAATCCCCGTGCCTGGTTCCGCAGTGGCCCAATATGTTGGGCTCGGATCAACAATGCGGTTGGCCCTGCCGTCTCGTGTTCCCGCACGAGCAAGGACCGGACCCCAGCCGTGTCTGACGGCGGATACCCCTCGCACGGTCCACGCCCCTCGTGAGCGCCCTTCACGCACCTGTAGCCGCGACACGGAGGCGCTGTCCATCGGGTCACAGTGATTTCAGAGCAGCCCCGCATCGTGGCCGCGGGGGAGGGGCAGCCGGCTTGCGGCCATCTGAACGAGCCTCCGCGGCACTGCCTTTGACTATCCCGAGGTCGAGCGGGAAACTCCGAGCCTTAAGCCAGCTCTATCGGCTCCGTTCCCTCCCATCGCTATTTGCAGACTCCACCCTCCGCTGCGCTCCGGGCTCCGCTTAGCAACCGCTCCCTCCGGGCACTACGCCGCCCCCGCTGGCACCGCCACTACGTGTCCGGCCCGACGCCGGGAAAACGTTGAGGGAGAAGAAGAGATGACCAAGAGCGATTTCGTCACGGTCCGCACGACCGTCACCAACGAGGAGAACGGGCAGCAGGACACCGGCCGGTTGCTCATGCGACGGGAGGACGACCTGAACCAGTACGGGCGGTCTGGTTACACGCTGGCCCACACGTCACGATCACCACCGCCGAGACGATCACCATCGTCGACACCCTGCAGAAGACCTCCGAGGACTGACCACCATGAGCGAGCCGCAGATCACCACCGCACCCGATGTGCGGCTCGCTCCGCGTGCCACTCTCGCAACCCTGTGGGAAGCCGCCCAGCGCGTCCAGGTCGCCGCCGACCACGCAGGGCACGCCACCAACGAGAGCGTGCACCGCGAATGGGACGCCATCGACCTCGAACTGGATAGTCCGATTGGGAAGTCGGCGGCCGCGGCGACATGCTGGGGGTATGCGGGCCGCTATCGCGTGGTGGGAGCGACATCAGGTCGTTCTCTATCTGGTGGCGATCATGGTTGGCGCGGCCACCGGGCTGCTCGCCCCACGCCTCGGTCCTGCGCTGGAGTTGGCGATCACCCCTGTGCTGGGGGTGCTGCTTTACGCGACGTTTCTGGGGGTGCCCTTCGCCAGGATCGGTGGTGCGTTCCGGGACGGTCGATTCCTCGGCGCGCTGTTGGTGGTGAACTTCGTCCTCGTTCCCGTCGTGGTGTTCGGGCTGAGCCGTTTCGTCGCCGGCGATCAGGCGCTCCTGGTTGGGGTGTTGCTGGTGCTGCTGACCCCGTGTGTGGACTACGTGGTCGTCTTCGCCGGTCTTGCCGGTGGGGCGCGCGACCGGCTGCTCGCCGCAACCCCGCTGCTGATGATCCTGCAGATCCTGCTGCTGCCGCCCTACCTGTGGTTGATGGCCGGCCCGGAAGTCGCCGCGGCGTGGGATGTGCGTCCGTTCGTGGAGGCGTTCCTGCTGCTAATCCTGCTCCCGCTGGCACTGGCGACGCTCACTCAACTTCTCGCCAAGCGGTTTCGTGCGGGCCGGGCAGTCGAGCGGGGAATGCTCGCATTGGTGGTCCCGCTGATGATGCTGACCCTGGCGGTGGTTGTCGGCTCCCAGGTGTTTCAGGTCAGCGGAGCCCTGGGCCAACTGCTGACCGTCGTACCGATCTTCATCGCGTTCGTGCTCGTCGTCGCACCACTGGGCGCGTTCGCCGGGCGCCGAGCCCGATTGGATGTGCCGGGACGACGCGCCATCGTTTTCGGTGCGGTCACACGGAACTCGCTCGTGGTGCTGCCGCTCGCTCTCTCCTTGCCGGCATCCTTCGCCCTCACCCCGCTGGTCGTCGTCACCCAGACCCTCGTCGAGCTGCTGGCGATGGTGGTCATGGTGGCACTGGTGCCGCGACTGATCCGCGCACCTGTTGGTTCGTCTGCTGGCGCATAGGTCAGCCGCAACTGTATAGTCAGTGTGTGCTGACTATTGCCTCTCGTCTCGATGTGATGAACCGTCTGGGTCGCGCCATGGCCGACCCGACCCGTTCACGGATCCTGATGACGCTGGTGGACGGTCCCAGCTACCCAGCGGTACTGTCCCGGCAGCTGGACCTCACCCGGTCCAACGTGTCGAACCACCTGGCATGCCTACGCGACTGCGGGATCGTGGTCGCCCAGCCGGAGGGCCGGCAGACGCGGTACGAGATCGCCGACCCACATCTCTCCCACGCCCTCACCGCCCTGCTCGATGTGACACTGGCCGTCGACGAGAACGCCCCCTGTGTGGATCCGGCATGCCCGGTTCCCGGCTGTTGCGATCAGGTCGCGCCGTGAGCGCGTCGGTGACGGAAACGCGCCGGGCGACGCTGCATCGTCGGGTGCGGTGGATCGTCGGTTTCACGATCACCTACAACGTGCTCGAAGGCATCGTCGCCATCTGGGCGGGCGCGGCAGCATCCTCTGCCGCCCTGATCGGGTTCGGACTGGATTCGGCCGTGGAGGTGCTCTCGGCCGCCGCGGTGGCCTGGCAGTTCACTCGGAAAGACCCCGAGCGGTGGGAGAAGCCCACTCTTCGCGCGATCGGCATCGCGTTTTTCGCGTTGGCCGCGTACATCACTGTTGATGCGGTTCTCGCGCTGACCGGCGTCGAGCCGGTCCACCACAGTCCCGTCGGGATCGGCATCGCCGTGCTCAGCCTGGTCGTGATGCCCGTGTTGGCGTGGCTCGAATACCGCACCGGTCGCGAACTCGGCTCCCGCAGTGTGCAGGCGGATGCGAAGCAACTGATGCTGTGCGTCTACCTTTCCGGCACGGTGCTGATCGGGCTGCTGCTCAACAGCCTGTTCGGCTGGGTGTGGGCGGACTCGATCGCCGCCCTCGTGATCGCGGCCCTGGCGATCCGCGAAGGAATCGAAGCATGGCGCGGAGATATCGAGTCGCTAGTCGACGTTCTCGATCACCTCGAGGAGGACCGATCCGACGCGTGGAAGGAGGTGTCTGATGGACTGTTGTGACCCGCAGGCTTGCCCGCCTGAGCTGTGTGACGACCAGTGCTGCTGACACACCGGAGGGGGCTTGGGCGAATCCAAGCCCCCTCCGCGTCCGCGGCATCCCCATTCGAGTGGGTATTCCAGAACGCACCGATGAGGAGCCGTCGAGCGGCTCGAGGTTCCACCGCCCAGCGCTTATCCCGGCGCTTCGCCCCGAGCGTCGCCTGGGAACGGGACGCTCCGAGCGAGCAGGTGGGGAGGAGTTAGTCGGAGTCGCCGCGGATCCGGAACGCGATCCACAACGCGCATCGCCGGCAGATGAACGCTGAGTCGTGCAAGGCGTGCAGGCGGCGGCGTGGCAGGCTTCGCCCGCAGCAGGAGCAGCTGTGCTTGCCGGTTCGATTTTCTGCGGTGGCCATACGGGTCGTCAGAGGAAGCTGCAGACGTCATCGGGAGTACAGATCTGGGCACGTACGTCGTCGGCGCCTTCCCGGAGTTCGACGATGTTGGCCCGGAGCAGGCGAAGCTGTTCGATCTGTTCGTCGACCTCGGTTAGTCGCCTGTCGAGAAGGTCACGGACGTGGGTACAGGGCGAGTGACCGGCATCGCGAATCTGAAGGATCGCCGCGGTCTGGGTAAGCGTGAATCCAGCCGCACGGGCACGGTCGATGAACTGGAGCCGCCGCACCGATTCCTCGCCGTAGCTGCGGTAGCCCGCTGGTGTTCGGCCGGGTGGCTGGAGCAGGCCACGTTCCTCGTAATAGCGCAGCGTCGATGGCCTGGTCTTCGCCCGCTCCGCGAGCTCCCCAATCCGCATGACCCGATCCTCTCTTCGAACTTGACCTTCAAGTGTGCTTGAAGGTCCATTCTGTCGCACGTGGACCCGACACATCGCCGCTCCACCGAGAAGGAGACACCATGACGCATCTCACCGAGTTCGACCTCGCCGTCATCGGCACCGGTGGTGCGGCGATGTCCGCCGCGATCCACGCCCGGCTCGAAGGCGCAAGCGTCGTCGCGATCGAAGGCGGCACCCTCGGTGGCACCTGCGTGAACGTGGGCTGCGTGCCATCGAAGACGCTCCTGGCCGCCGCCCACGCCCGACACGACGCCCGCACCAACCCGTTCCGCGGCGCGGCCACGACCGCAGGACCCGTCGACCTCGGTGCGCTCGTCCGACAGAAGGACGACCTGGTCGACATGCTCCGACAGACCAAGTACGCCGACATCGCCGCCGCCTACGGGTTCGACATCATCCCCGGCACGGCCACGTTCACCAGCCCCACCACGCTGCTCGTCGCCGGACAGCCGGTGCGCGCCACGTCCTATCTCATCGCCACCGGCGCCGAGCCACAGATCCCCACCATTCCCGGTATCGAGCACGTCGACTACCTCACCTCCACCACCGCGATGGAGCTGACCGCCCTGCCGACATCACTCGTCGTGATCGGCGGCGGCTTTGTCGGACTCGAGCAGGCTCAGCTCTTCGCGCGCCTGGGCGTGAGCGTCACCATCGTCGGCAGGCTCGCCCCGCACGCCGAACCCGAACTTTCCTCCGAACTCCGCAAGGCCCTCCTCGCCGACGGGATCACCGTGATCAACGATCGCGCGGAACGCATCAGCCATGAGGGCGAAGCGGTGCGGGTGGTCACACGCACCGGCAAGGAGGCAACCGGGCAACGGGTTCTGATCGCCACCGGACGCACCCCGCGAACGGACCGGCTGAACCTGGCCGCTGCCGGCGTCGCGACCGACGAGGACGGCTTCATCGTCGTCGACGACGAACAGCGCACCTCCAACCCCACCGTGTTCGCCGCCGGCGACGTCACCGACGTGCCCCAGTACGTCTACGTCGCAGCCATGACCGGCAAGATCGCAGCACGCAACGCCCTCGGCCACCACGAGCACGTCGACTACACCGGTCTGCCCTCGGTGCTGTTCACCTCACCGCAACTCGCCTCCGCCGGCCTCACCGAAGCAGAAGCGGTCGCCGCCGGACACCGATGCGCCTGCCGGTACCTGCGCCTGTCGGACGTACCACGAGCCATCGTGAACCATGACACCAGAGGCGGCATCAAGATCGTCGCCGAAGCGGACACCGGCAGAGTCCTCGGCATCCACGCCCTCGCCGACAGTGCCGGCGAGATGATGCTCGCGGCCACCTACGCGATCAACGCTGGATTCACGGTGACCCAACTCGCCGACACCTGGGCCCCCTACCTCACCATGGCCGAGGGCATCCGACTCACCGCGAACCTCTTCCGCAACGAACTGCCCACCTCCTGCTGCGCCTGACCGACGCCACGCAAGTACGCTGCCATGCCCGATTTGCTGTCCTGCCCCTGCGGCTTCAGGATGACAAACGCGAGGATGAGTGGTCGCTCGTCTCGTTGAGAGCGACAGTCACCTCCAGTTGCTCGAAAGGTCTGAGCGCCGGCAGCGCCCCCTATTCGGTCCGGTGGGAGTGCCGGTGGTGGCTATCGGGGTAGTGCTCGTGCGCATGGGTCAACTCTGCGTGAACGTGGGGATGCCGGTGGCGGGTGCCAGCGGCCACTGGCATCTCGTGTTCATGGTCGTGGTGCGCGTCGGTGTGGGTGTGCCAGTGGTCGTGTTCGAGCGGCTCGTGCGTGTGCGGATGCTCGTGCCGCTCGGTCAGGTGCAGCCACACCCCGATGGCCATGAGCACTCCCGCGATGATCAGCGGGATGGTGATCGGGTCGCCCAGAGCAATCGCCAGGATGGCGCCGAAGAAGGGGGCGATCGAGTAGTACGCACCCGCGCGGGCGGTGCCGATGTGACGGAGGGCGACGATGAACAGCACCAGGCTGATGCCGTACGCGAACAGCCCGGTCATCATCGCGGCGCCGATGTTGAGCAGCGGAGGGAGGGAAGCGCCCAGGAGGAACGCGAGGGCGAGATTCACCGGTCCCGCGACCAGACCCTTCACGGCGGCGAGCCACGTCGCGTCGTGCAGCGCCACCTTGCGGGTCAGGTTGTTGTCGAGCCCCCAGGCCAGGCATGCGCCGAGAATCGCGAGGGTGGGGAGGATCCCGGTGAAGTCCGCCTGGCCGGGCCAGGAGAGCACGACGGCACCCGCGACGATCGCGGCCATGCCGAGTGCGATCCGCCGATCGAAGTTCTCCTTGAACACGAACCACGCCAGCAGCGCCGTCGCGACGCCTTCCGCGTTCAGGAGAAGCGATGCCCCGGACGCCGGCATCCCGACCAGACCGAACATCAGCAGAACCGGGCCGAGCACACCGCCAAAGAACACAGCCCCAGCCAGGGGCAGCAGCTCGCGTCGCTCGAGATGAACCCGGGCCGGTCGGCGAATCAAACGGTACACGCCGAGCCCGATCCCCGACCCCAGGTAGAGGAGCCCGGCGAGCATCCACGGGCCTACATCAGCCAGCAGCAGCTTCGCGATCGGTGTGCCCGCGCCGAAAAGCAGTGCGGCCACGAGTGCGGCCCGCACGCCGGGGTTGCGCAGAGAAGTCAGTCGCACGATTCCAAGGTACGCGTGGTCGAAATGACCGTGGGCCTCGTCGGGAGATCGCACGGAACTGGGCGGTGCAGACTGACGGCGCCGCTTCCGCGTCCAGCGCTCAAGAGCGCGGACCGGTGAACCCCCTCCTTCCCGTGACCCGACATGTCCGATAGCCGGTCCACCACCGCAGCTGCACGACCAAGACGTTAAGGAATCGCAGATGAAAGGGGGCTGCGACCTGGACTGGGGGAGTTGCCAGGAAGTTCACTATTTGCGAGTTTCGCACATCGAGTTCTGTCTATTGGACATAATAACGATTCTCGACGAATCGCCAACCGCTGACCTTAGTACATTGAACAGCATGGTCGCGGTCGCTTTTGCGGTGGCAATCTTCGTTGGAACCTTCGGTCGAAATGTCGAACGCCACCGGCGCCAATCCGCCACACCGACGTGATAGACATTTCTCGCGGCACAGTGCCACGCGGCCGGCGGACATTTCTCTCCTGGAGACCGCGGATCTCCGCCAGGCAACGGACATGTCTGAGCGATCCCTACAGTAGCGTGTCGGATCCCGATGATCTTTTCGCAAAACGCGATACCCACCGGTCTACTTTGCGAATACGAAAAGTAGTGCATGAAAGTGACGAGGAGAGCGGTCTGAGAATCTGGGGCAACATCGGGCGCCGAAGACAACCGGATCCCGATGCCGTTGGGTCCTTGCGGGAGGCTGAAGATCGCGCTTGGCGGATCTATTGCCGTTTGCACGAGTGGCGGATCCCGATGATTCTTTCGTAAACCGCGATACCGACCGGTCTAGTTTGCGATTACGAAAAGTAGCGCAGGGCGGTCGGATCCTGGTGAACCTTGCATAATCCCACCGACCATTTTCGCTTTGCCGCGCAGAGGATCAGGTCGCGACGCGAACGCCCAGCCGAGCAAGTGCTTCGAGCGCGTTCGTTTCCTCGCGCCGATAGAGAATGGTGCGCTCCCCAGGCAAGCCACCGGACTTCGCGATGAGACCCGCACGGAGTAGCCGAGTGATGAGCGTGTGCACGCTGCTCGCGGCCAGACCGGTCAACTCCATGATCTGTGGGGCCGAAAAGTCGTCGGAGTCGATGTCCGAGATGGCGACGATGACGGCGTGCATATGAGAACTGCCGAAGAGAGCCTTCGAGAGTTCCTTGTCACGCGCAACGGGGGTCACCACGCCATTGAGTATCTCACCGAGCGCATGTGCCGCTTCAGGCTCCGGATCGCAGCGCCGTGCGCTACTTCGGCGCTCGAAGACACCGCTAGCACGCTGACGACTCCCGATCACGGAAGTCGAATGTGCGTCCGGATTTTTCTGACCATTCGACGGCCTCCATCACGTCAAGCGAGGTTCCGGTCGCGCGCTGTTCGACCGTGGCGTCGCCGCCGTCCACGACGAGTCGGACGAATCTCTCGACTTCACCAATCAGGGTGTGCTGCGCCTCGGACACCACATGTCGAGCGACTCCGCCGCCATGGCGCTCAAACTCGATCAGCCGCGGACTTGCGATGTGGTCAATTGAGAGCGTGCCCGCCTCGCCGCTGATCTGACTCGGCGCCCGCGAGGTCGTGATCTTCGAGTATTCGAGCGACACCACAAACTCGTCGTAGGTGGCCAGTGCAGCTCCCGCTCCGTCAGCGCCCGAGTTGACGACTACGGATGCTGCGCTGATCCGCCGTGGCATTCCGAACAGGCTTGTCATGGTGTGCACGCAGTAAACGCC
This sequence comes from Microbacterium invictum, assembly GCF_014197265.1. Lineage (NCBI taxonomy): Bacteria > Bacillati > Actinomycetota > Actinomycetes > Micrococcales > Microbacteriaceae > Microbacterium > Microbacterium invictum. The sequence continues at coordinate 2,666,839 of NZ_JACIFH010000001.1, forward strand.
GAGATCACGCAGGGCGCCGCCGCCCATCTCCGGATCGAAGATGTTGACCTGGTGCCCTTCCAGGACGAGGTCGTACCGGGCGGAACGCGAGATGTGCCGGAGAAGGACCTGACGAATCGGCCCCACCTGCGGCAGGAGCTCTCTGAGAAGAAGGGTGCCTGGGTCGTAGGCGGTGCGCATCGCCTCGATCAGCACGACGTTGCGCTCCTCCGCAAGCTCGACAAGCTGCCGCCACCGTGCCGCGGTCTGAACCGCCGGCTTTTCGACGAGCACGTGTTTACCGGCTTCGAGCGCGCTTCGCACTTGGTCTGCGTGGATCGCGTTCGGCGTCGCGATGTACACCGCGTCCACGAGGTCTGACTCGAGGAGCGCGGCGAGGCTCGTGACAGATCCCGACGCACCCAACCGGTCCGCCGCGATAGCTCCCCTTTCTGCGTCCCTCGAGTACACGGCCGACAGTTGGATTCCATTCACTGCGCGCACAGCGTCGGCGAACCGTTGGGTGATAGGTCCTGTTCCGATCACGCCGACCCTGAGCTGCGGCATCTCATCGATCATGGCTACACCCGGGCCGCCGCTTCGAAGTCGACGGCAGCCGCGTCGCTTGCCGGGTCGACGAGCATCGCCTCGATGACGGATGGATGAGCCGTGATGTGCCCGATCCCTGCGAGAGCAAGATTTGCAGCGACTGTGGGAGTGCGCACGCTTGCCACGAGCACGTTCGTTCCGGATCCGGCTATCGCACGGTGCATGCTGCCCACCACGTCGAGCGCGTCCAGGCCCGAGTCATCGAGGCGTCCGAAGTAGGGGGCGATGTAGCGCGCGCCGATGGACGCCGCTGCCACAGCCTGGGCGATGGTGTAGACCGCGGTGAGCAGCACGGGTGCTCCTGCACGGGCGCATTCTGCGGCAACACGGAACCCGATCGCCGTTGCCGGAATCTTCACGATGACGCGGTCACCAAGCCCACGAATCTCCGCCGCGTTCCCCTGCATCTCTGCCCGGGTTGCGCCCGTCGCTTGGAAGAAGATTTCCTCCGCGCCAGCGTCCGTGAATCGTCGATGCAGATCCGGGATGTTGCGTGGGCGATGCCCGTCCTTCTGAAGGATGGTGGGGTTCGTGGTGACGCCGGTGATGATGTGATCTTCGAGCAGGGCGATCACGGTGTCGATATCCGCGCTGTCCGCATACAGCTTCACAGCGCTTCCTCCGACACTCGAGTTTGGGATTCGGACTGCTGTCGCGCCAGGCCTGGCCCGTCGACAAGTGCGCGGTATCGCGCGCGCGTCACCCCGTAGCGGTCCTCGCGTGGCGGGGTTGACGTGGTGGTGGCAGGCGCCCACGCGTCGCGCACTTCGGCGACGTCCCCCACTGCGAGTACGGCGGCGGCCTGGATGCAGGCGCCGCGGGCGGTCGCCTCCGAGAGGTCCTTCGTGAGCACCGGGGTCTGCAGGATGTCGGCGAGGAATTGGCGGTACGCCGGGGACTTTGATCCCCCGCCGACGGCGGTTACGGAGCCGTCGGCTGGTGCGCCCGCTGACCGGATCGCGTCGTGCCCGCTGACGATGCCGAACAGGACTCCTTCGAATGCTGCGCGGGCGATCTGTGCGCGGGTCGTCGCGGTCGTCAGGCCGCCAAGTAGACCGGTGGCGTCCGGGCGGTTCGGGGTCCGCTCGCCATCGAGGTACGCGAGGAACACCGGCCGATCGTCACTGTCCGGCGCCTCGAGCGCGAGTGCGGCAAGCTCGTCGAGGGACACCCCGAGCCATCTTGCGACGGAGTCGGTCACCTTGGTCGAGTTGAGTGTGCAGGCGAGCGGCAGGTATCCGCCGGCAGCGTCGGCGACTCCATCTACGTCGCCGCGATGATCGAAGACGGGCGACGATGATTCGGTGAAGACCACCCCGGATGTGCCGAGGCTGTAGACAACATCTCCTTCCCGGACGCCCACGCCGAGGGCTCCAGCGTGCTGATCGCCGGCTCCGGGTCCGACGATGACGTCGGATCGCAGACCGAAGGACGCGGCGACGTCGGGGAGGATCCGGCCTGCGAGCTCGTTCGGTCCGAGGACCTCAGGGAGGAAGGAGGCCCAGTCGAGGCCACGGGCGACGAATTGGTCGAGCAGATCCACCCGCCACCGCCCCTGATGTGCGGCGTAATACCCAGTACCCGATGCATCCGATCGGTCCGTGACCGCACGACCGGCCAGACGGTACGTGAGGTAATCGTGCGGCACGAGGATTTTGCTCACCATGTCGAGCAAGTACGGCTCGTTTTCGGCGATCCAGGCCAGCTTGGTGATCGTGAACGCCGCCGTGGGGACGGACCCGATGGCATCAGCCCACGCGCCGCTGCCCAACTCTTCTACCATCTGCTTCGCCTGCGGAGCGGACTCGGTGTCGTTCCACAGCTTCGCGCGGCGCAACGGCCGTCCGTTACTGCCGAGCAGAACCAATCCGTGGCACTGCGCCGCGACGCTGATCGCCCCGATCTCTCGTGCCGACACACCGGCATCCTCGACGGCACGACCGAACGCGCTCTCGAACGCTCTCCACCAGTCGTCCGGGTGCTGTTGGCTCACCGGGGGGAACGTGACAGGATGCGGCGCGCGACCCGTACCGCGAAGCATGCCGGTGTCGGCGTCGCGGAGTTCGACCGTGCAGGACTGCGTGGAGCTGTCCACGCCGGCAACGATGCTCATCTGCTCATCCTGCGCGGTATCAGGCCGGGGAGGGCGAGTCGATGCGATCGAGCGGGTCGGGAAGGTCCGTGATAAGTCCCACCGCCCCTGCGGGGTGCGTTTCGAGGACCTGGTCCCATCCGTAGCCGCGGCGGCGCATCAGGATGTTGGCGAGAGCGTCGCCCCACACCGCGGTCACGAGTGTGCTTCCCATCGCAATGACCCCGCCCGGGTCGCCGTCCCCTTCCGTGGCAAGAGTCACCGTGAGGTCCGCCAGCCGGCCGAGGCTGGACGAGGGCGCGGCCGTGATCGCGACCACCTTGACGGAGCGGCGCTGCGCCCGGGTGGAGAAGTCGTTGATCTCGCTCGACTCGCCGCCCCGGGAGATCGAGATGAGCACATCGCCGGGGGCGAGGGCGCCCATCGTGCCGTGCAGCGCGTCCATGGGGTGAATGAACACGGATGGTGTTCCGCAGACGGCGAGCAGGTGTGCCATGCGCCGCGCGACAGCACCGGAGGTACCCGAACCGGTCACGAAGACCTTTCCGCGGCAGTTCTCGAGCAGGTCGACGACCTCGATGAAGGTCTCATCGATCTGGTCCGCGACTGCCAGTACTGCGGCGCCCTCGTTGCGCACGACCAGCCGGGCAGCATCGAGAAGGGTCGAATTCGTGGACATGTGAGGTCCTTTCGGTTATGCAGCGTCCCACGCCGCGTGACGCAGCGAGGCCGGTGTCAGGGAGTCAGGGTTGAGGAGCGTTCCGTCGGCTGTTCCGTTGCTCATCACGAGCACGTCGTCGGAGACCTCGCAGATCTCCTCCTCTTCGCTGGAGACGACGATGACGGTCAGCCCGTTGTCGTGGGCAAGGCGACGGACCATGTGATGGATGTCGGCTTTCACGCCGAGGTCGACGCCTTTGGTGGGCTCATCCAGGAGGAGCACTTTCGGGTTCTGGGCCAATGCGCGGGCCAACAAGACCTTTTGCTGATTGCCGCCGGAGAGTCGCTCGATCGGTCCTGAGCGATTGCCTTTGACCTTGAGCTGGTCCATGTATTCGGCGGCTATTCCTTTGAGCCGCGAGCGGTCGAGCCTCCCCCACCGGTAGGCGCGGCGCAGCACGGGCAGAAGCGCGTTGATGGACGAGTCGAGTTGCGGAACGATGCCGTCGACCTTGCGCTCTTCGGTCACGTAGACGACGCCTGCTTTCATCGCGTCGTGCGGTCCACGCGGGGCGAATGGCTTCTCGAACAGTGTGACCGTTCCGCTCTTGATCGGGTCCAGCCCCACGAGCGTTCGAAGCAGCTCCGTGCGACCCGAGCCGACGAGCCCGTAGATGCCAAGAACTCGCCCTTCGTGGGCGCGCAGGGTCACGTCAGAGAGCGCGCCGGTACGTAGTCTTTCGACGGCCACAGTGACCGGGCGGGTCGACTCAACCGCTTGTTGAGGGACACGTGCCTGACGTCCGATGAGCTCAAGGGCATCTTCTCCGGCGATCGCCGTGATGACATCCTGCCGGGAGACTTCGCTCACGTTGGCATCGATCCGGACTTCTCCGTCGACCAGGGCAACGACTCGGGACGCCACGGCGTACAGCTCCTCGAGCTTGTGGTCGACGAGGATGATGCCGATGCCGCGAGAAGACAGCGACTTCACGATCTCGAGGAATCTGTCGACTTGAGCGCCCTCGAGGCTCGTCGTCGGCTCGTCGAGCAGCAGGAAGCGGGCGTTTCGGTGGGTAGCGATCGCGATCTCCAGCAGCTGCCGAGTGGCGACCGGATAGCTGCCGACCTTGGCGTCGGGGTCGACGTCCAGACCGAACTCGGTGGTGAGCGCCCGAGTCCGCTCGCGCATCTGGTCCTTGCTGAGAAGGCCCCCCCGGGACCGCTCGTGTCCGAGGAATGCGTTTTGCGAAACGGTGAGGTTCGGCAGAAGCGATAGCTCCTGGTACACCGTCGCGATACCGGCATCGAGGGCGTCGATCGGGGAGCCGAGAGTTTTCGGCTCCCCGTCGAGGAGGACCGCACCGGAGACCGGTTTGATCGCTCCGGAGATGACACGCATGAGGGTCGATTTGCCGGCGCCGTTGTGGCCGACCAGGCCGATCACCTCACCGGGTCGGACGGCGATGGACACGCCCTTCAGCACCGTCACGCCCGAGTAGCTCATGACGACATCCCGGACTTCGAGGCCTGATCCGGCCGCTCCATCCATCGCGGCACCGGTGGCCGCATCCATCGCCGCCATGTCAGCCGACCTCGCCCGGTGCGGGGGTCTCGCCGGAGACGAACATCTTCAGCGGGAGCAGGATCTCGGGCTCAGGGGTGTCACCGTCGACCCAGCCGCGGATCTGGTCGATAACCTGCTGTCCGTACGATTCGGGCTCCTGAGCGACACAGCCCATGTACTGGCCGGTGAGCGGCTCTTCCGAGGCGCAGAAACCGTAGAGCTGCACGTCGGGGTGCCCTTCAAGACCCTGCAGGGCGCCATAAGTGCCCGGGCCGGTGCTGGCGAAGATGACATTGATGTCGGGGTTTCCGCTGAGCATTTCGGTCGTCGCGGCCAGGCTGTCATCCGGCTTCACGTTGCCGTCGACCTTTGCGACCACCTTCGCGTTCGCATTGGACGCAATGCCGGCTTCGAAGCCCTCATCGCGCTGGACCGTCGGAACCTCGTCGGGCTCGGTGACGAAACCGATGTTGAGTGCCGCGTCGGCCCCCATGTCCGTGAGCACCTGTTCGGCCATCTGCGTGCCGCCTGCGGCGTTGTCTGCGCCGAGGTACTGCACGATCGAAGCGCCTTGCGCCTCCAGAGACTCCGGTGAGACGATCACGTTGACCGTGAACACGGGAACACCCGCGTCGTTCGCGGCTTTGACGATTGCCGCGGCGGGCTCTGACTTCACGGCGTTGAGGGCTAGGGCGCACGGCTTTTTCTGCAGCATCGACTGCACCTGGGATAGCTGTGCGGCGTCGTCGTCGTCCGCGACCTGGACCTCGACCTCGAAGCCCTGCTCTTCGCCCTGTTCCTCGAAGCCCTGTTTCATGGCGATGTAGTAGGGGTTGGTGAGGTTGGGGAGGGCAACCGCGATGTACGGGGTGTCCTCGTCGCACGCGGCGGGTCGCGGGATCGACCCATCAGATGCGGTGGGTGCTGTGCCTGCGCCGGTGTCAATGGCGCCGGAACAGCCGGTGAGCAGCAGGAGGATGCCCGCTGCCGCGGCTGTCAGTGTGATGCGTCGTCGCATGATTGCTCCTTGTTTGCGGTGGTGCTGTGTGGTGAGCCTGGTGGTTTTTGTGGCGAGTCGGCCCTTCCCGCCGGGTCTGGTTAGTGGGTGGACGGTGTAGGCCCAGCTGTGGCGTCTGCGGGCACCGTCGATCCGGTCGAGGGAGCCGCCAAGGCCGTAGCGGTCGTCCCGCTGCCGGGGGTCGAGTCCTGCCCCGGTGAACGCCGGAACCGGCCGAGGAGGGCGGCGAAGGAGAGTTGACGTCGGTGGGTGTCGATGATGACGCCGCCGAGGATGATGAGGCCGATGACGAGCGGCTGCCAGTAGCTCTGCACGCCTACGACGTTCATGCCGTTGGAGACGGTCGCAATGAGGACGGCTCCGAGCAGTGCGCCGCTGATTGATCCGATGCCGCCGAACAGGCTGACACCGCCGACGACTGCCGCAGCGATGGAGTAGAAGAGTTCGTTGCCGGATCCGGCGCTGGGGTATCCGACCATGAGCCGGCTCGTCACGATGAGCCCGCCCATCGCGGCGCACAGACCGCTGAGTGCGTAGACGAGGAGGATGATGAGGCCGCTGTTGACACCCGCCAAGCGGCTCGTCTCAGCGTTTCCGCCGACGGCGTAAATATGCACGCCGGTTGCGGTGAATCGCAGCAGGAAGCCGAAGATGATCGCCGCGACAGCGACGAGGATGACTGGCATCGGGATGCCGTAGATCGAACCTCGACCGATGATGGCGAAGAACGGGTCGGCGACGTTCACCGACCCGCCGCCGGTGAGGATGAGCGGAATGCTCGCGGCGACGCCGAACGTCGCGAAGGTCACGATGAAGGGAGGCAGTTTCAGGTAGTAGATCAGCGCGCCATTGATGGACCCAACGAACAACCCGGTGGCAATGGCGATAAGCACGGCCGCCCACCACGGCAAGCCCGCCTGCATGGAAAGAGCGGCAATCATGCCAGTCAGCGCGACGTTTGAGCCGGTGGAGAGATCGATGCCACCCGTGAGGAGCACGAACGTCTGTCCGAGTGCTAGGAATGCGATCACTGCACCGTTGAGTAGCAGGACTTGAGCGTTTTCCAGAGTGCGGAAGTTCGGTGAGAGGAGGCTGAACGCGATCACGACCAAGACCAGCACAGCCGCGATGCCCATCTCATTTGGTATGCGTCGACGCATCGTCCTCTGTCTCCCTGCAGCCGGTTCCCGGCGTATCGGTCAAAACTAGTTCGCTCATTTGAGCGGCAATTGCGCCCATATGTGCAATAGTAGAGTCATGAAGACGAAACCGCAACCTCTCAGGAAGGGAAGCCCTCTCTTGGCGCGTGGACGGTCGAACCAATCCGATGAGCTGACCGTGGAAGAGCGCAGCCAGTTGCTCTCCGTCGCACGCCGCTTCTACCTCGAGGATCAGAGCAAGATCCAGATCGCCGCGGAGCTTCAAATCTCACGGTTCAAGGTGGCAAGGATGCTGGATCTGGCGCGCGCGCAAGGGCTGGTCACGATAACTCTCAACGACGATGGCGCTGTCGACTGGGACCTCTCCCAGCAACTCGCGCAGCACCTCGGACTTGCTGAAGTCGTCGTCGTACACGCCAACGGCGACACGGAACAGGTTCGCAAACGAGTCGCCGCGGCCGGCGCAGAATTCGTCAGCTCGACGCTCCGCGACGGCGAGGTGCTTGGGATGGCGTGGGGTCGTACTCTCAGCGCGCTGACGGCGGCGCTTCCCCGCCTGCCGCGAATGTCGATCGTCCAGCTGACCGGGGCAGCTGGATCTGATGTTGGCCAGTCGCCTGTCGAGCTCGTCCGCCTCATCGCCCAGAACTCCGGGGGGTCTGCGCATCCGATCTTCGCGCCGCTCGTCGTGGAGACCGCCGAGACTGCGCGCTCCCTCCGCCAACAGCCGGATATCGCGCGGGCGTTCGCGATGTTCGCGGACGTGACGACCGCGCTCGTATCGGTCGGTTCGTGGAACCCGCCGGACTCGCAGCTCTATGAGTTTTTACCGCCGGGTGAGCGTGAGGCTCTCGTGGCAAGAGGGGTAGTAGCAGAAGTATCTGCGACGCTGCTGGCGGCGGATGGCGTCGAGATCGCGGACGACTTCGTGGACCGGACAATCGCTGTGTCCACCGCGCAGCTCCGGGCGATTCCCCGCGTCCTCGCCGTCGCTGCCGGCGCTCGGAAAGCGGGAGCGGTTGCCGCCGTAACCCGTGCCGGGCTGATCACAGGACTCGTGACCGACCACGCCCTCGCGATCGAGGCACTCGCCGCCGCATCGCCGCGATCTGGGGACGCCGCGTGACTTTGAGGATCGGAGGATCGCTATGGTCCGTCCCGCCCAAACACGTTCGGAGCGAAGCCGTTCGCCTCGCCGAGGCCGGTCTGCAGGTGTGGCACTGGGACCGCGCTGACGGCACCATGGGGCCTGCAGGGGGTTTCACCGCCGACTTCGCCCACGACATCGCCCAGGCAACGGGCGTCCGCTCGGAAGCGCACCTGATGCTCGCAGACCCACGCAGCGAGCTGGATGCGTGGACAGCGTTCTGCGAACTCGTCGTCGTCCACATAGAAAGTCCGCACTGGCGTGAATCGATCGAGCGGATCGCTCTATCCGGCGCGCGGGGAGGGGTCGCGATCTCGCCCGGCAGCGCTCTGCCAGCCGACCTCCCCCACGACATCGCAGTCCTGGTGATGACCGTCGCGCCCGGCAATGCCGGGACGAGCTTTCTCGAGGACCGACTATCGCTTCTCGATGGAGTGGTCGGCCACCCCCTCCGAGGCATCGACGGGAGCGTCAACCACCGCAGAGGTCAAGCCGCCCGTGCGCACAGCGCGAACTGGATAGTCAGCGGAACTGCGTTGACTTCTGCCGAGGACCCGCGCGCGTGGCTAGCTTCGTTTGTTGAGAACGGCGACGGGACACGAACGACGCTATGACGGAAAGGAGCCGGTACTCCTTTTCACCCTGCACGACAGCCACGGCCCGATCGGCACACTGCAACAGGCGCTCACCATCCACCCGATGGCCACTGTGTAGGAATTCGCAAAGTAGCGCGGTCGCGCGGACCGAAAACTACGCAAACTAGCGTGGAATCAGCCGCATTCCGCGCAACGTCGATCGGGATCCGACAGCGAATACGAAGAGTTGGGTCTGTCCTAGAAGCGGTGGATCTGGTCTGGCGACATCAGTTGATGCGGCCTTCGAATGCGATCTCGATGCGTTCAGCGCCGCCCGTCCACCTCGTCGCCCAACGCGCCCTGCCGGCGTCTGGTCCGGGACAAGTGAGCAGAGCTGAGCGCCGGGGTTCCCAATGGAGGGCGTGTCAAGGGGATCCCACCTCCACCGCGGTCCGAGGCGGCCAGCTCTATCACCCCGACTACGAGGCAGGAATGACTAAACGCGTCCTGCTCGGCATCGCCGATCGCAGGGTGCTCCTCCTCGACGCAACGCGCTTCACGGGGCAGGGGCTCTATCAGGTCGCCCCGTTGTCGGACTTCGACGACATCATCGTTGATGCCGCCGCCGGCCCCGAGCAGATCGAGGCGCTCCAGGAACACACCGACGCTGTCTTCCATGTCGTCGACGTTCCTTGAGGACCTATGAGCGGTCGACGACATCTGGGGAGGGCGGGGCACTCCAGCCGTAGGCTGAAAGCGTGATCGCGATCGCCGTCGCCTTCCCCGCTCTTCTGCAGCTCGCGGCCGTGCTTACGCAGCTCGCCGGGAACGGCGTGCTTCGGTGAAACCGAATGGCGGGCATCCGCGTGCGGGCGACCCTGAACTCTGATGCCGGCTGGCGGGTCGGATCCTGTTCGCTGAGCAACGACGGCTTCGGCTGCGGGCCTTCCTTGGAATCCTCGGCGCCGAGACTCCCCGAGACGACGATGGTCTCGATGAGGTCTTCGACGGGTATCTGGTCTACTACCGCCGCGCGTGGCGCGCATTTCCGGGGTAGTGGAGGTTCTCACCAATCTGCGTAGTCGTGGCGAACGGGTGGGGATCCTCACGAATGGGAACGACGAGCAGCAAATTGAAAAACTGACCGTTACAGGATGCTCGCGCCGCCGGAATCGCTGCGGGTCAGGTTCGCTACGGTGACGCAGTGCCGGTGGGACTGATGGCCGCCCTGAGGTCCGCGAGTCTCTGACGACGAGATCAGCGCGGCGAAGCCGCCCTACCGCAGTCGCTCGAAGCGATGAGATGAGGCGGGTCAGCGGCCACGAGTGCTGCCGCGCGGTGGAGGCGCTCACGTCGCTCCCGGTGTTCCGGCCACACGAGCGTCTCGAGCCAGGCGAGTTGGTCCGGGTCCGCCACGTCGATCGGGTTCAGGTCGACGCCCGCGCGCCATGCGACCTCGGGGAGACGTGTGGGCACGCTGGTCGCGTCGATCGTGCAGGGCAGCTCGACCGGGCTCGGCCCGGTCGAGGGGTCGAGGGTAAGGCGCTCCGTCGTGCCGTCCACGACGTAGCGATAGCTGTAGCGATCGGGATAGAGGACCAGTCCGCCGGCAGCCCCGGCCTCGATGAGGGACAGCGGCCCGTCCAGCCGCTCGAGGACTGGGAGGAGCACGGCGCAGCGCGCGGCCTCGTTGGTCTGGGTGGAGCGGGCCAGGATCACGGGGACCACGGACTCCCAGTGTTCGACGATCCAGTCGCGGAACTCGGCGTAGGAGCCGACAGGCGCACCGACGAATCGGGCGGCGGCGAACACGAGGTTCGGCTGTCCCTTGATCCCAGGTAGGGCGGCGATCAATTCCAACACGGTCGGGTCATCGGCGATTCCTGACGCCCAGTCGAAGTAGATCTCCGAGACCCCGGTGGCTTCCAGTTCGGCAAATCGTCGGTAGCCGTCAGCAAGAACCTGGGTCATACCGGCGACGATAACGCTGCCGACCCACCGTCCGAATCCTCGCGGTCGGCGCCGTGGACAAATCGAGCCGAAATCTGGCCGCATCCGGGTGGACATCTCTCGTTCGAGGCCCCGACTCCCACGGCGGCCCCGTGGACATCTTCAAGTGGTTCCTGCACTTGACTGTGACCGACGGCTTCGAGGCCACGCTCCCTGCCATCGTGCGGACCGACTGAGGTTCAGTTCACACGTCTACGGTGAATCCGAGATCGACGTCGCTGGCCGCGTGTCCGCCGCCGACGCCCCAGTTCTCCAGCTGGATTTCGTGCACGATCGTCGACACATGATCGCGCGGAATGCCCAGGCCTTCGAGCTCGTCGGCGATCCCGGCGTAGAGACGCCTCTTCGCATCGGCTGATCGACCCGCGAAGCAATCGATCGTGACGATCGTTCGATATTCGGGGTGCGAGAGATCAGCGGAACACGAAAAGCGATGCGGCTCGTGAACGATGAGCCGAACGTTCCGATCCTCCTGAGGGATTCGGAAGGCGGCGACGAGTGCTCGGTGAACCGCCGCCATGATTTCGGCTTCTTCTGCCTGGGTGTACCGACGGCGGACTTCGATCAGGACAGCTGGCATCCCGCAATTATCCGGTGCCGAGTATCGGCTGTGAAGCCATACTCACCGTATCGTCGACCTCCTCGCGGACGATGGCTGCGCCCGCACTGAGCGCGCTCAGCTTCTGAAGTGCAACGTCCCGAGACAACGGGGCCATTCCGCAGTTCGTGCTCGGGATGAGCTTGTCCGCGTCGACGAACCTGAGCGCGTTCCGCAGGGTATCGGCGACCTCCTCCGGAGTTTCGATCGAATCGCTCGCCACGTCGATGGCCCCGAGCATGACCTTCTTGCCGCGGATGAGCTCGATGAGCTCCATCGGCACATGGGAGTGGAGGCACTCCAGCGAGACGATGTCGATGGTTGACCGCTGCAACAGGGGGAACGAGTGCTCGTACTGCCGCCACTGGGATCCGAGGGTCGCCTTCCAGTCGGTGTTCGCCTTGATGCCGTAGCCGTAGCAGATGTGCACGGCGGTTTCCGCGTGCAGTCCCTCGGTCGCCCTCTCTAGCGTCGCGACACCCCAGTCCCGCACCTCATCGTGGAACACGTTGAATGCGGGCTCGTCGAATTGGATGATGTCGACCCCTGCCGCCTCGAGTTCTCTCGCTTCCTGATTGAGGATCGTCGCGAACTCCCACGCCAGCTTCTCGCGGCTGCGGTAGTGGCGGTCGTAGAGCGTGTCGATCATTGTCATCGGGCCAGGGAGCGCCCACTTGATCGGTCGATCGGTCTGCTGGCGCAGAAATCTCGCGTCGTCGACGAACACCGGCTTCTCGCGGCTCACAGCGCCGACGACGGTCGGGACGCTCGCGTCGTATCGATCGCGGATTCGAACTGTCTCACGCTGCTCGAAGTCGACCCCTGTGAGGTGCTCGATGAACGTCGTGACGAAGTGCTGGCGGGTCTGCTCGCCGTCGCTGATGATGTCGATGCCGCGCCGGCGCTGCTCGTGGACTGCGCTGCGCAGCGCATCGCGCTTGCCCTCGACCAGCGCATCACCCTCCAGCTTCCACGGAGACCAGAGGGTCTCCGGTTCGGCGAGCCACGACGGCTTCGGCAGGCTGCCGACGATGGCGGTGGGCAGGAGCGTAGGCATGATCGACGACTCTCCGGTCGTCATCGGACGGGAGCGAGGTAGTCGGCCGCCCACTGCTCGAGTGCTCTCCCGTGGGGCTTCATGAAGTGTTCCTCCGTGTACTTTCCCTGCTTCTTCGCGAGCTGATTGCGCTCGACGCGGTCGTAGTCGATCTGCGTCCGCGAGTAGTCCTGCTGCTCCAGGCTCGGTCGGTAGATGCTCGCAGCGGGCGAGTGTGCGTTGTAGATCTCGGGTCGGTAGATCTTCTGGAACGTCTCCATCGTGCTGATGGTGCCGATGAGCTGCAGGTCGGTGTAGTCACCGATCAGATCGCCGCGGAAGTAGAACGCGAGCGGAGCGGCGCTGCCGACCGGCATGAAGTATCGGACCTGCATGCCCATGCGTCCGAAGTACGCGTCGGTCAGCGAGTAGTCTTCCTGCTCATATTCGACCCCGAGAACCGGATGCCGGTACTCGGTCCGACGGTACGTCTTGCTCGTCGACACGCTGATGCAGATCACGGGCGGCAGCGGGAAGCGTTCGCGGTACGCGGCCGAGTCGAGGAAGTGCTGGAACAGCCTGCCGTGGAGTTCGCCGAAGTCGGCGGGGACGGTGAACCCGGCCGCACCTTCACCTGCCGCCGGCAGCAGCACGCTGAAGTCATAATCGCGGATGTAGGACGAGAAGTTGTTGCCCACGATCCCGTGGCGGCGTTCGCCGGTGTGTCGATCGACGATCTGGACATCGAGGATCTCGAGCAGCGGGAAGCCCTGATCAGCGCCTTGCGTAGTGAACTGCAGCGCCACGGAGACGATCTCGAGTTCGACCGTGTAGCGGTCCCGGTTCGGGTTGTCCCGGTGCGCGAGATCGTTGAAGCGGTGGTCGATCATCGCCAGGGCGTTGCGGAGGTTCTGCTGGCGGTGTTCGCCTCGGGCCAGATTGGCGAAGTTCGTGGTGATCCGCGAACTGTCCGACGGCGAGTAGTCCTCGTCGAAGCGGGTGGTGGTGATGCTGAACGTGAAGTCGTTCGCCATGAGTGGCCAATCCGGTGGCTGATCGGCCGGGCTCGGCCTTGCGGAAATCGGTACAGCCATCGTGCGGCCACATCGCACCCATCGACAAACTCATTGTGACTATGCATCCCTATAGTCTGTAGCTATGGCTCGGGCGTCAGGCAGTTTCACCTTGCAGCAGCTCCACTACTTCATCGAGGTCGCTGCGGAGGGGTCGATCAGCGCCGCGGCCGACTTGCTCTACGTTTCCCAGCCGACCATGTCGGCGGCGATGAAAGACCTCGAGACCCGCGTGGGCCGCGCCCTGCTCGTCCGCTCTGCCCGCGGGGTGACCCTCACCGACGAAGGCGCAGAGTTCCTTGGATATGCCAGGCAGGTCACCGAGCAGGCAGCGCTCCTCGAGCAGCGCTACCTCGGGCGGCCACCCTCGCGCCGCCTGCTCGGGGTTTCGGCGCAGCACTACTCGTTCGTGGTCGATGCGTTCGTCCGGATGGTGAGGAGCAGCGGGGCGGCCGAATACGAGTTCTCGTTGCGTGAGACTCGCACCTGGGACATCATCGAGGACGTCCGGACCCTCCGCAGCGAGCTCGGTATCCTCTATCGGAACGATTTCAACCGGAACGTCATCGACAAACTGCTCCGGGACTCCGGTCTTGCGTTCCACCCGCTCTTCCTCGCCGAGCCGCACATCTTCATATCCCGGAAGAATCCGCTCGCCGCGCGGGATCGCGTCGCCCTCGCCGATCTCGCCGACGTGCCGCGCCTGACCTTCGACCAGGGGGCGAACAATTCGTTCTACTTCGCCGAGGAGATTCTCTCCACCTTGTCGAGCAAGCGGGAGATCCGGGTCTCCGACCGTGCCACCATCTTCAACCTCATGATCGGGCTCGACGGCTACACGATCTCGACGGGCATCATCAGCGACGACCTCGATCCCGAGATCGTCGCCATTCCGCTTGACGTCGACGAACGCATCGAGATCGGCTGGATCGGCCATTCGGCGATCCCGCTCACCCAGCAGGCACAGCGCTACCTCGATGAACTGCGGGCCGTTGTGGCCGGGTTCGGCGTGGCGCTGCTCGGGTAGCGTTGCCTCAGCAGCCCCGCGCCGACAAGGTACGCGATGCGGTGTGGCTTCGTGATGGGTGCCGCCGCCGACGTGGGTCAGAGATCGACCTGCTCGCCATCACACCGCAGCGAGTGTTGGCCGGCGGGCCGAGCGCCTCGACTCGTGCCGGCCAGGTCACACGATGGCTTGCGGGTCGTTTGGTCATCCCTGCCCGGCGACGCCGACGCCGGGCAGGTCGCCGAAACGAGCCTTGACGTCGAGCGATACGACGCGCCGCCCGGTCTGTCGCGCGTGGGCAGCGATGATCAGATCATGGGCGCCACGGGGTACCCCGGCGCGCCGCACGTGGTCGAGCAGGGCCGTCATCCGCAAGACGGCCGAGCAGCGGATCTCGAAGGCATGAGCCTTGGCAGATTGCAGTGAAGAAGTAAGCTTCTCGCGTCTTGGCTTTCATCTTCTACGGGAATAAGAAAGGAGAGTCATGCGCACCGAGCTCTACATCAATGAACGCTTCGGCGAGATCACCAAGAATCCGACAGGCGCGTGGACTCACCCGTACTTCCTCCCTGTGTCGATCCCTCGTGAGTTTGCGCTGACCGCTGAGTCGATGGCGGCCGTCTCGAGAGCAGACTTGGCACTCGGTCGGCTCTCGGGCCTCGCGATGCTGATCGATGACCCCGAACTCTTACTGGGGCCGTCGATGATGCAGGAAGCGCTCTCGAGCTCGCGCATCGAGGGGACTCGGGCGTCCCTCAGCGATGTGCTCAGCGCCGCGAGCGTCGATGAGCCGATCGAAGATGAGAATCTCCGCGAGGTAAGCAACTACCTCGACGCCGCCGCTCAAGGCACCGATCTGATGAATGCCTGGCCGCTGACGCAGCGGTTCTTCTGCGCCCTGCACGCCACCCTGCTCGCCAATGTGCGCGGCGAGGAGAAGTTCCCGGGCGAGCTGCGGAGGTCACCGGTCTGGATCGGATCGCCGAACGCCCGACCTGAGACCGCGCGCTTCATCCCGCCGCATCACGACAGAATCGGAGAGCTCCTCGCGGATTGGGAGCGCTTCGTGAATGAGCCGTCGACGATGCCGCCGGCGTTGCGCGCCGCCCTGATGCACTACCAGTTTGAGACGATCCATCCGTTCCTCGACGGCAACGGTCGCATCGGCCGGTTGCTGATCGGCTTCCTCCTCATCTCCGATGGTGTGCTGAGCGCGCCGATTCTGCCGATCTCGGGATACTTCGAGCGCAATCGCGACGAGTACTACGACCGTCTACAGGCAGTCCGCGAACGCGGCGAGATGGAGGAATGGCTGCAATTCTTCTGCGAAGGAGTGGAGCAACAGGCGAATCACTCCGCCGCACGTATCCGTGCCCTGGTCGCGGTCCGGGAACGCTACCGGCGAGAGACCATCAACGATCGTTCCGCGCTCACGTCGGTCGTGGATCTGATCTTCCGAAACCCGGTCGTCACAGTCGCGGCCGTCATGCGTCATGCCGGTGTCAGTCGCCCGGCCGCGTCCGCGGCACTCCGGCGCGCCGAGGCACGCGGCTGGCTGCGGTCGGCGGGACGCTGGGGACGGGGAGGTCGCGAGAGGTGGGTGGCCACAGAGGTGTGGTCGGCTGTCTCCAGCGAAAAAGCTTTCGGCCAGGAGTCGACGGAAGGACCACGATGACCGCCCTCTCCGAGTCCGCCTGAGAGAGCGACGCCCTTGACCTGATGGCGAGCCGCCCGGGTGGCAGCCGCTGGCGGGAGCAGGCGGTCGCCGAGATCGCGTCGCCGACGTCGCAAGATGCGATCACCGAAAACCACCGCATCCATCAGTACCTCGTGAGCGGGTACCCGCTGAGTTACGTCGACCCGGATGGCGTCGAGCAGAATCTGCGGCGTCGATCACGCGGCTGCTCGTGAAGTACAAGTACCCACCCGAGGCGATCAAGCTCGTCATGGACCCCCGCAGGCGACAGCGCGTAGCTCGAACGTCGCTGCGCGGAAATCGTGGATGAGGATCGGTGTCAGTTCCCCACTGACACCCGGGCGTCCACCTTATAGCTCGACCCCCGATGCTCGTCAGGCAGCCGGTCGCCGCGGCCGTGGAGCTTCTGGCGCAGGGTGCCGGGCGAGTAGTCGGTCTGGTAGCGCCCGCGGCGCTGCAGTTCCGGCACGACGAACTCGACGATGTCCTCGAAGGTGCCCGGGGTGATGGCGTAGCTGAGGTTGAAGCCGTCGACGTCGGTCTCGGCGACCCAGGCCTCGAGCTGGTCGGCGACTTCCGCGGCGGACCCGACGATCCGCGTGCCGAACCCGCCGATCTTGCCGCGCTCGGCAAGGGTGCGGATGGTCCACTCGTCACCGGCATCCGCTTCTTCCTTGAGCGAGGTGACCAGCGACTGGATCGCGTTGCTCTTGACGTCGCCGATCGGGTCGTCGAGACCGTAGGTCGACAGGTCAGCGCCCATCCACCCCGACATAAGCACGAGTGCTGCTTCGTCGCTGGCGTACGACAGGTACTCCGCCTCTTTGGCGCGTGCCTTCTCGGGCGTCTCGTCGACGATGACCGTCGCCATCGTGTAGATGCGCGCCGCATAGCGGTCGCGGCCGGCGGCCTCGAGGGCGTCACGGATCTGCCGCACCTGGGTGGCGACGGTCCGCTTCGACGGAGCCGCGACGAAGATCGCCTCGGCGTTCTCGGCCGCGAAGGCGATGCCGCGCGCAGATGCGCCGGCCTGGTAGATCACGGGCGATCGCTGCGGCGAAGGTTCGACGAGGTGGATGCCGGGAACCCGGAAGTGGGCGCCGTCATGCTCAATGGGGTGCACCTTCGCCGGATCGGTGAACACACCGGTCTCGCGATCGCGCAGCACCGCGTCGTCCTCCCACGACCCCTCCCACAGCTTGTACAGCACCTCGAGGTACTCGTCGGCGATGTCGTAGCGCTGGTCGTGCTCCACCTGGTCGTCATGGCCCATGTTGCGGGCGGCCGAGGGCAGGTAGCCGGTCACGACATTCCAACCGACCCTGCCCTTCGTGAGGTGGTCGAGCGTCGACATCCGCCGAGCGAAGGGATAGGGGTGCTCGTAGGCGGTACCTGCGGTCACGCCGAAGCCGAGATGCTCCGTCACAGCGGCCATCGCGGAGACGACCAGCAGCGGGTCGGTCACCGGCACCTGGGATCCGTGGGTGATGGCCGCGTCGGCCGTCCCCGCGTACACGTCGTAGGTCCCGAGCACGTCGGCGATGAACACGCCGTCGAACCGGCCGCGTTCGAGCAACTTCGCCAGCTCAGTCCAGTACGCAATGTCGGTGTAGCGCTGCGCCTGGTCATCGGGGTGCCGCCAGAGGCCACTCGAGATGTGACCGACGCAGCTCATGTCGAACGCATTGAACCGGATGGGGCGAGTGCTCATAACGGATGCCACCTTTCTCGAAGGCCCATCCTGGTGCTGCGTCGACCGGACCGGAAACGGACCGACATCGGGCGTCACGCGGCGTTACGAAAGGTCACACCCGCAGATCGCGCAGGCCATGATGCGCCATCATCCTTGATCATGACCATCGCCGAATCCCCCTCGCCTGCCCTGGGCTCGTCACAGCCGACAACCTGGTGGCACGGCGCCGCCACGCCCGACGAGCTCGGGCGGTGGAGCGCCGTGGCACAAGAGGTTGCCGACGCGCTCGCCGCCGACGTCGTAGAGCGCGACCGCGCGAACGCGCTGCCGGTCGCACCGGTGCAGCTGCTGCGCGACGCCGGGCTGGCGAACCTGCTCGTCCCGGTCGAACTCGGCGGGCACGGGGCGCACTGGGAGACCGCCTTCACCGTGGCGCGCATCATCGCGCGAGTGGACGCGTCGGTCGCGCAGATCCTCGGGTACAGCTGGCTGAACCAGGCATGTGCGATCTTCTACGGGACCGATGCCGAGGTGACGCGCGACGTGCTGCGCCGCAGCGCGAGCCTGAGAGCGGTGTGGGCCGACTCGTTCAACCCGGTCAGCCCCGATCTCTCGCTCGTCTTCGACACCGACCGGTACCTGCTGAACGGCCGCAAGGCGTTCGCAACGGGCGCGGCGGTGGCCGATGTGATCGTGGCGGGGGCGGTGGCCGAAGGCGGCGCACGTGACGGGCAGTTCCTCGTGCTCGCTCTCGACGCCCACCGTGGCGGCATCGCCCACCTCGGCGACTGGGACAACATCGGCTATCGCGCCTCCGCGAGCGGGGGCGTGGAGTACACCGACGTCCTGGTGACGGATGCCGATGTTATCGGGGTCGACACCGAGGAGCCGTTCTCGTCCGTGGTGACGCCGGGCGTGCAGCTGCTGTTCGGGAACATCTACCTCGGCATCGCCGAGGGTGCGTTGGCGCAGGCGGCGGAGCTGACGCGCGCCCGGCCCAACTCCTGGTTCCTCTCCGGTGTCGACCGCTACGCGGACGACCCGATCACCCATCGTGTGTTCGGCGAGCTGGTGTCGCGCACCACGGCGGTGGAGGCGCTCGCCGACAGGCTGGGTCGCCAGTACGACGAAGTGGTCGCGCTCGGGCACGCCACCACCGCCGACGACCGCGCTGCCATCGAACTTGCGGTCGCGCGACTGAAGGTCGTCGCCACCGAAGTCGGCCTGGATGTGGCCGGCCGTGTCTTCGAACTCACCGGCGCCAGTTCGACCAAGAGCGCTACCGGGCTCGACCTGCACTGGCGCAACATCCGCACACACAGCCTGCACGACCCGGTGGACTACAAGCGGATCGAGGTCGGCGCGCACTTCCTGCGCGGCACCGTCCAGCCGGTGAGCCTGTACACATGAGCGCGCTGTCGTCCAAGTACGCCGACGTCTTCGCGTCGATCGCCGCCGGTGCCCTGCAGCGCGAGCTCGAACGGCAGCTGCCGTTCGAAGCCATCGCCGCGCTCAAACGCGCGGGCTTCACCGGCGTGCGGGTCCCCGAGGAGCTCGGTGGTGACGGCGCCACTCTGCCCGAGCTATTCGCGCTGCTGGTGGAACTGGCAGCCGTCGATCCTCACGTGCCACAGGCGCTGCGCGGTCACATCGCGTTCGTCGAGGACCGTCTGAACGCGGCCCCGTCGCCCGAGCGCGACGACTGGCTGCGCCGATTCGCCGCGGGCGAGCTCGTCGGCAACGCGGTCACCGAGATCGGCAACGTGGCGCTCGGCGACACCGCGACCCGGCTCACCGAGACGGCAGACGGGTATGCGATCAGCGGCAGCAAGTACTACACGACCGGCTCGATCTTCGCCGAGTGGATCGACGCGACCGCCGTCACCCCCGACGGCACCGAGGTGGCGGCGCTGGTGTCGACCGCGACCGACGCGGTCACCGTGACCGATGACTGGACCGGGTTCGGGCAGCGACTCACCGGTAGCGGTACCGCCGTGTTCGATGGCGCCCCCGTGCGAATCGAGCACGTGCATCCTTTCGGCGAGCGGTTCGCGTATCAGACCTCGCTGTATCAGCTGGTGCTCGTGGCGGTGCAGGCCGGCATCGCCCGAGCCGCGGCCCGCGACGCGGCCGACCAGGTCGCCAACCGGGCCCGCACGTTCAGCCACGGAAACGCCGCCCAGACCCGGGACGACCCGCAGATCCTCGAGATCGTCGGACGTATCGAGGCCGACGCCTTCGCGGCCGAGGCGACCGTGCTGCACGCGGCATCCGCTCTGCAGACGGCGTACGACGCGCGAGGCGGAGACGCGGCGACGCGCGATGCGGCCAAGCGCGCCGCCGAACTGGCATCCGCTCAGGCGCAGCTCACGGTCGCGCCGCTCGCCCTCGACGCGGCCACTCGGCTGTTCGATGCGCTCGGGGCGAGCGCCACCAGCACGTCGCTCGCCCTCGATCGGCATTGGCGCAACGCCCGGACGGTCGCAAGTCACAACCCCGCCGCGTTCAAGGCGCGGATCATCGGCGACGCCATCGTCAATGGTGCCGAGCCGCCCTATGAATGGGCGATCGGCGTACCGCGCTCCGCTTCCGCATGACCCCTCAGCACTGAACCCTCACCCGAAGGAGGCCGCCATGGCCGACACCACCATCACCGCGAACCCGGCACCGGACGGCGGTGTCGACGTTCTCATCGGCGACTCCGCCCGCCCCGATCGGCGCCGCCTGCGCGGCTCCCTCGGCGTCGCGAGCATCGTGTTCATCGTCGTCGCGGCTGCATCTCCGCTGGGTGTGATCGGCGGCCCGGTGCCGCTGGGCATCGCGTTCGGCAACGGCGCCGGCTTCCCGTTCACGTTCATCGTCGTGACGGCGGTGCTGCTGCTGTTCGCCGTCGGCTTCACCAATGCCACGCCGTTCGTGAAGTCGGCCGGAGCGTTCTTCGCGTACGTCGACCGAGGCCTCGGCCGCGGCGCCGGCCTCGGAGCCGCGTTCGCCGCACTGCTCTCGTACCTCGCGCTCGAGGCCGGGGTCTTCGGCCTGTTCGGACCCGGGGCGAACGAGCTGCTCAAGAGCTACGGCCTGCCCGACATCCCGTGGTGGGTGTACGCCGCGGTCGCCTTCGTGGTCGTGAGCGTGCTCGGCTACTTCAAGATCGAGCTGTCGGGCCGGGTGCTCGCGGTGCTGCTGATCGCGGAAGTGCTCATCGTGCTGGCGCTGGACGCCGCGGTGATCTTCTCGGGCGGTGGCCCCGAGGGCTTCTCCACCGGCATCATCACCCCCGCGCAGATCGTCTCGGGAGCGCCCGGGTTCGCGATCCTCTTCGCCATCCTGAGCTTCATCGGGTTCGAAGCGACCGCTGTGTTCCGCGATGAGGCGCGCGATCCCGAGCGCACCATCCCCCGCGCCACGTACATCGCGCTCATCCTGATCGGCGCGTTCTACACGCTGTCGAGCTGGGTGCTGATCTCGGCCAACGGCGAGAGCACCATCGTGCAGAACGCCACCGACAACGCCGGCACCATCCTGGCGACCACCACGGAGCAGTTCCTCGGCACGGCCGGCGCCCACATCATCCAGGTGCTGTTCGTGACGAGCCTGTTCGCGTGCATCCTGTCGTTCCACAGCATCGCGTCGCGCTACATCTTCACGCTCGCCGGTCGCGGCGTGC
The DNA here is from genome assembly GCF_014197265.1 of Microbacterium invictum. Classification (NCBI taxonomy): domain Bacteria; kingdom Bacillati; phylum Actinomycetota; class Actinomycetes; order Micrococcales; family Microbacteriaceae; genus Microbacterium; species Microbacterium invictum. The sequence goes on from NZ_JACIFH010000001.1 coordinate 2,688,425, forward strand.
TTCCGCAGCCGCTGGGCGTCGCGCACCACACGCAGGGATCGCCAGCACGGGCTTCGCTCACGGCATCGATCACCGTCGCCGTGCTGATCGTCGTCGCGGTGCTGCTCGGCCTCGACCCGATCGGGCAGTTCTACACCTGGCTCGGCGGCATCTCGTCGGTCGGCATCGTGCTGCTGCTGACGATCACGAGCGTGGCCGTGCTCGTCATCTTCCGTCGCACGCCGAACACGCTCGGCCCCTGGAAGACCCTCATCGCCCCGGGCCTCGGGCTGATCGGCCTGGCGATCTTCGCGGTGCTCGTCTTCATCAACCTGCCCGTGCTGGTGAGCGAAGACGGGTACGGCCCGTTCTCGTGGGGCATCATCACTCTGTTCGTCGCCGCGTTCGCGGCCGGTCCGATCGTGGCGCGCTTCCGCAAGGGCGTCGAACTCGAGTAACCCCGGGAGCGGCGGGCCCGGCGAGCGCGCGGTGTCGTGGCATCCACTCAGCCGGTCGGCGCATTCCTCGCCGCCGCGCGGTGCATCCGACGCCTGCCGATGACCGCTTCGATCGGCTTCATCAGCGTCACCTCGCCGAACCGGTACTCGTGACCGCGCACGAGCCGCTCGGCGAGGTCGGGACGCTGCTGCCAGAGGTGCGCCCGGGCCTTCTCGGCGTGGACGGCGCCGGAGGCGATGACGATCCGGTCGGCGTCCTCGATGAGGGGGATCGCGTTGCGGATGTTCTCCTCGGTCGTCCGGCTCTCGCGGTCGAGCAGCATCGGCCCGGCGTAGCCGAGCTCGCGGGCGTGCCGCGCGAGGATGTCCGCCTCGGGCACGGGGCCTTCGACGCTGCCGCCGCACATCACCAGCACGTCGTCGGCTGTAGCGGTGAGGGCACGCAGCGCAGCGCGCACACGGTATCGATTCACCCAGTTCGCGCGGGCGCCGCGGTTGCCGTACCCGAGCACCACGATCGCGCGGCGGTCGCCCGCGCCGGGATGGGCGCCCAGCAGCCGCCGGCTCGCGCGCCAGTGCTCCCACTCGCCCCCGAGCAGCACGCCGGCACCGAGAGCGGCCGATACGACGAGTCCGCGGCGGAGCATCACATCTTCGACTGTACGGACCCCTACCGTGATGTCGAGCGATTCACTACCCTCCCTCAAGGAGGCGAACATGAGCGAGCAGGGCTGGCGCGCGTTTCTCGCAGCACAGGACGTCGATGACTGGGTGGTGCTGCACGGCGGCGCGACGGCCGTCTTCCGAACGGGGTCGCTCGTTGAGGCGGCGCACCTCGCCGAGGCGGTCACGCGGGTGCCGGGGACGGATGCCGCGGTGCTGACGCTCACGGCAGGAACGCTGAGTGTGCGTCTGACTCGAGACATGTGGAGCCTGGAAGAGCACCACATCGATCTCGCACGGGCGATCTCGGCGGTTGCTCGTGACCAACGCGCGGTGGCAGACCGCGCGGCGGTGGACGAGGTGCAGCTTGCGATCGCGGCGAAGCCCGGGGCGATCGCGCTGCCGTTCTGGCGGGCCGTGCTCGGCTACAGCGCTGCCGCCGACGACAACGCCGTCGATCCGCTCGGGTACGGCTCAGTGGTGTGGATGCAGGAGCTCGACGAGGCGAAGCCGCTGCGACACGCGATGCACCTCGACGTGTCGGTTGCGCGAGAGCACGCTGAAGCACGCATCGCGGCCGCGCTCGCCGCAGGTGGCCGCATCGTGGACGACTCCGACGCGCCGTCGAGCTGGATCCTCTCCGACCCGGCCGGCAACCGGGTGTGCATCGTGTCGTGGCCGGATGGTGCGAAGCCTGCACAGCCCGAGACGTGATCGCGAGGCCGCCGTACCCTGGAAGCATGCACCGGATCTTCACCAAGAGCGTCGCGTCGGTCTACCCGATGTACGTGGCCAAACTCGAGAAGAAGGGACGGACCGAGGATGAGCTGGTCGAGGTCTTCGAGTGGCTCACCGGGTTCGACGAGGCGACGCTGCGCCGGCACCTCGCCGACGGCACGACGTTTCAGGACTTCTTCGCGCAAGCGCACCTCAACCCGAACGTGTCACTCATCTCCGGTGTGGTCTGCGGCATCCGCGTCGAAGAGATCGAAGATCCGCTGATGCAGAAGCTCCGGTACCTCGACAAGCTCGTCGACGAGCTCGCCCGGGGCAAGAAGATGGAGAAAGTCCTCCGCGTCCCGGCCTGACCTCGCTCAGAGGCGCTGGAAGCTCTGCCCGTGGGGTCCGATGTGCGCGCACGCTAACGCGGGCTCGCCGCGGTGTCGAATCACGGCATGCTGGGAGGCATGCGGATCGCGGTGGAATGGTGGGAGCGTCATCAAGTCGTGCTCTATCTCGCCGCGCTCGTCGTCGGTGCGATTGTCGGGCTGGCGGCGCCGGGTGTGGCCGGCCCGCTGGAACCGGCGATAGCCCCCGTCCTGGGGCTGCTGCTGTACGCCACCTTCCTCGGTGTGCCGTTCGCCGCGATCGGGCGCGCCCTGGGCGACTGGCGCTTCCTCGCTGCAGTGGTCGCACTGAACTTCGTGCTCGTACCCGTCATCGTGTTCGGGCTGAGCCGGTTCGTCGCGCACGACGAGGCGCTGCTCGTCGGCGTGCTGCTCGTGCTGCTCACGCCCTGCGTGGACTACGTCATCGTGTTCTCGGGGCTCGCCGGCGGCGCTCGTGACCGGCTCCTGGCCGCGACCCTGCTGCTGATGCTGCTGCAGATCCTGCTGCTGCCGTTCTACCTCTGGCTCATGGCCGGCAGCGATGTCGTCGGCGCGATCGATCCGCAGCCGTTCGTCGCAGCGTTCCTGCTGCTGATCGTGCTGCCGCTCATGCTGGCGGCGCTCACCCAGCTGCTCGCGAAACGATCGCGCGCCGGCCGTGCGATAGCGCGCGGCGCGTCGGCGGCGATGGTGCCGCTGATGATGATCACACTCGCCGTGGTCGTCGCGTCGCAGATCTTCGCGGTCACCGGTTCGCTCGGCCGGCTGCTCGCCGTCGTCCCCCTCTACGTCGTGTTCGTGCCGATCGCCGCGGTGCTCGGCGCGGTGATCGGCCGGGTCGCGCACCTCGACGTGCCGGCGCGCCGCGCCGTGACGTTCAGCGGTGTCACCCGCAACTCGCTCGTCGTCCTTCCCCTGGCCCTTGCCCTGCCGGCATCCTTCTCGCTCACCCCGCTTGTCGTCGTCACGCAGACGCTCGTGGAGCTGGTGGCCATGGTCGTGATGGTCGCGCTGGTGCCGCGGTTCATCCGCGCCGACCCGCGCACCCGAACCGCCCACGCTGACGGACCGCTCGCGCGCTAAACTTGCCGGGCGCGGACGCTCCGCCCGCGTGCCCGGCATCGGCCCACGTCCGATGCCGAACGACGGCAGAGGTGGCTCGGTCATCGCGGAGACGGATTCGCTTCGTTCGACGTTCAGCGGATGCCGGTGGGATAGGCGTGGGTCGATTCCGCCGCGCATCGGAATGGACAGACGATGAACGACGAAATCAACGAGTCACTCGACATCGACGCTCCGCCGGCAGCGGTCTGGGCGGTCGTCACTGACGTGCGAGCGCTCCCGCAGATACTCTCCGGCATGACCGCACTCGCGATCGAGGGGGATGATCCTTCGATGCGCGTCGGGCTCTCGTGGACGCAGACGCGCGTCATCCGCGGCCACACGGGGTCGGAGCGACTTGCTGTCACGGCAGTCGAGCCGGGATCGAAGTATGCGACCGAAGGCGGTGGGCACGGCTTCGACTACGTGACGACCTGGACAGTCGAACCACTCGGGGCGGATGCCTCGCGGCTGACCTGCACGTTCCGCGGGATCCCGCGGAACTGGCTGGCCCGGGTGATGCTCGGGATCTTCTCCGGAGCAGGGAGCAACGCCAGCCGTAACGCGATGCGCGCCGATCTCGCCGACATCGCACGCGCGATCGAAGGCGGCGCCCGATGACCGAGCGAAAGGCGTTCAAGAGACGGGTCCGTGCGCAGATGGGCCGCACCGGACAGACCTACGCGCAGGCGGCGGCGCAACTCGAGGCGGGCAACCCGGCACATCGCAGCGACGCACATCCTGCGTCGGCGATCGTCGTCGCACTGCTGAATGCGTCGGGGATGACCCTCGATCCAGTGGCGGCCTACGGCGTCGGCGGCGGGATCGGGTTCATGTATGCCCTGTTCCGGTACCAGGACTCCCCGCAGCCGCTGCTGACACTCGTCTGTCAGCATCATCCGGCGCCGTGGGCGCCGGCGATCCTCGAGCGGCTCGGCGTCGACCACACGGCGACAGTGGGGAAGCGTGAGCTCGGCCGACTGCTCGGCGAGGAGCGACCGCTGGTCGTCCCTGTGGCCTGCGGCGCCGTCCCCTGGCTGACGAGCGATCCGCTCACCGAGCGGGAGGAGTGCGTCGTGCTCGCCCTCCCCGACGGAGAGCACATCCGGATCTTCGACGGCACCGGTGCGCATGCCCGCATCGCACCGGACGCGCTCCTCGCGGCATACACCGCGACGCGGCGAAGGCATCCGATTCTCGTGATCGATCACGGTGCACGCCTGCCCGCTGACCTCCGCCCGGCGATCGCGAGCGGGCTGCGGGCCACGATCGCGGGAATGTCCGAGCCGGTCCTCGGCAACGCCTTCGACGTGAACTTCGGGCTGCGCGGACTGCGCCGATGGGCGGAGCGCGTGACCGACACCGGCGGGGACGGATGGGCGAAGGCGTTCGCCGATCCCACTGTCTGGCAGACGCGACTCGTGCAGTGCATCGACACCGAGTACACCGCGCCCACCGCGGGCCGGCCGCTGTTCGCCCGCCTACTGCGTGACAGCGGTCACCTCGATGCGGCCGATGCCTTCGACCGCTCGGCGCAGCGGTGGCACGAGATCGTCACCGGCGCGCGCCGCGGAACCCTCGACCTCGTGCAGCTGGCGGCCCTCGTGACCACGATCGCCGACGATGAACAACGGGGGATCACGGCGCTGCGGACGGCGATGGACTCGCTCCGCGACACGGGCGCGCCCGCCGACTCGTGAGCACCGCGGAGCCCCGCTTCGACGTGATCTCCACCTCGGTCTGATCGAGGTTCACGCGCTCGATGAGACCGAAGACGTCACAGGTCGGCGACGCGAATGAGCACCTTTCCGATGGTGCCGCCCTCCACGGCAACGTGTGCCGCAGCTGCCTGATCGAGCGAGAACCACGTGAGCGGCAGCCCGACGTCCTCCCCGGTGCGCAGGATGCCGGAGCTCAGCGCCGCGGTGATGTCCTCGGCCGCCGCCGCCCAGGCGTCGGGTGCCACCGTGTAAAGCAGCACGCCCTGGATACGCAGGTTCTTCGCGAAGGACGGGCGCGTCGGCATCGTGAAGCTGGTGCCGCCCTCGTCGGCGTAGTACGCGATGCTCGCCGAGTTCGCCGCGACCTCGGCATCCAGACCTGCATTGGCGGCGATCGAGACCTCGATGATGTGGTCGACGCCGTCCGGGGCGACCTCGTGCACCCGGGCGATCACGTCCTCGGTGCGGTAGTCGATGACGGTGTGCGCCCCTGCCGCTCGGGCCAGTGTCGCCTTCTCAGCCGACGACACCGTCGTCAGGACCGTGGCTCCGGCCCACCGGGCCAGCTGGATCGCCGCGCGTCCTACGGCCCCCGCGCCGCCGGCGACCAGCACGGTGCGGCCCGTCAGCGTACCGGGAGCCAGCCGCGACGGCCCGTGCTCATGCACCGTCAGCGCTCGGTGCGCCGTGATCGCGGGCACGCCCAGCGTCGCACCGGTCGTGAGATCGACCTCGGGGGGAAGCCGCACCGCGCGCACCGCGGGGACGACGGTGTACTCCTGAGCAGTCCCGGTCGGGCGCCCGTGCTGCGACAGATACAGCCACACACGATCGCCGACCGCGAGCTCCGTGACGTCTGCGCCCACGGCATCCACCACCCCTGACCCATCCTGGTTCGGGACGATCTCGGCGAACTGATCGAGTCGCGCCGTCGCGGCCCGTGACTTCCAGTCGGTGGGGTTCACCCCCGACACCGCGATGCGCACCCGCACCTCGCCGGGGCCGGGGACGGGCATCTCACGATCGACGAGAGACAGGACGGACGAGTCGCCGTGCGACGAGTAGACGATGGACCTCATACCGGCACCGTACTTCAACGTCCCATAGCCGCGAGTGGGGCCGACCGGGGGGCGTCCGCGGGCAGCGGTCGGTCAGTCGCGCTGCCCGGCGACCCCGAGGAAGCGGATGAAGACCGAGATCCATCCGAAGATCAGCGCGAACACGACGATCTCGAAGGCCGTCAGGGTGAAGAACCGGGTCACGAACAGCACCGTGGAGCCCAGCACCGCGCCGAGGAAGACCCACGACGCGACGAAGTAGACGCGGGGCATGCCTCGAAGTATCCGTGGCCCTGCCACGAGCATGCCGATGTACATGAGGGCCATGCCGCTCGCGCAGAGATTGTGGATCAGCAGACTGATGTTGACGGGGACCAGCCCGACGCCGGCGAGCATGGCGCCCATGATGACGAACATCGTGGAGATGGTCTGCGGGCTCGACTCGCGCGTCAGGATGCCGCGGTCTGTCAGTGCGCGCATGTCGTTGGCGAGATAGACGGCGAAGGTCGTGACGAGCAGGCCGCCGATGACCAGGGTGCCGTTGAACATGAGGCTCGACAGGCTCCAGAAGGTGCCGAGGTGACTGAAATGGGTCTCCCACCACAGCGGATCGGTCGTGGTGACCATGGACGTCAACGTGCCGATGACGACGAACGACATGAGCAGCGACGACATCCGCTGGGTGGTGATCCGTGACACCGACAGGAAGGTCAGGTAGGCGCTCAGCCCGAGGACGACCGCCATGAGCACGGCCGCCCAGAACAGCAGGTTGATCTCGAGACCGATGAACCCGAGGCTGAGGATCAGGAACACCGCGATCGTGCTGAGCATGGCGAGGACGACGTGCACGAGCACCACAGACACGGTGTTGACCGTGAACCTCACCGTCGACAGGCTCTGCCGCCATTCCTGCCCCGGCATCCCGCGGGCGCGCCAATAGCCGACGCCACCCGCGACCGCCGCGACCACGCCGGCCGCGACGGCGGCGACGCTGCCGAACGACGAGGTTCCCGACAGCGGCAGCGGGGGCAGCACCAGGCCGACGATGATCCCGGTGATCGCCCCGATCACGCCCGAAGCCAAGGCGGCGTAGATGGCCAGTGACTCCACGCTGAGCCGAGGCGGCGTCTGTGCGGTCTGTGACGCCGCGTCGTGCCGGGTGGATGCCACGGCTTCCCCCTCAGTCATCAGACCCTCCGCTCTGCGGCGTGCCGCACGTGCGCAACTGCGCTGAGCATAGCGACGGACCGACGGCAGAAAATCGCACCCGGAGGGTGATCGTGTGCCGCACGCCAGGGGTATGGCCAGGCGGACACCGCGCGGTTAGGGTGAGCCCACGTGGCGAACGCCGCGGCGAGGAGGAACTCATGCCAGACAACACGTATCGGGTCACCGAGATCGTCGGCACATCTCCCGACGGCGTCGATGCAGCGATCCGCAGCGGGCTCGACCGGGCCGCCCAGACGCTGCACGGCATCGACTGGTTCGAGGTGGTGTCCGTCCGCGGCCACCTCGAAGACAACGCGATCCATCACTTCCAAGTCACGCTGAAGGTCGGCTTCCGGCTCGACGATGTGAGCTGAGTGGAGGAGGCGCTGAGCGCACCGCCTGCCGCAGAGATGTCGATGGATGCCGGGCCGCCGCCGGCCGGTTATGACGCGGACTTCCTGGGCGTCGACGTGCCGCTCCCGTCGCCGACGGCACCTCGCAGCACCGCCCTGCTCGGCTATCCGCGGTTCTCGGTCATGCAGGACCTCGACCGGCGGCTCGCCGTGGTCACCGGCGTGAACATCGATGGCGCGACCCTGCTCGACATCGCGCGCAGCGGCTCGTGGCGCCTCGAGCGTCGCATCGAACGCGATCAGCAGGCAGGGCCTGACGTGTATGAACGCAACGACCTCGATCGCGGTCACCTCGTGCGCCGGCGCGATCCCGGCTGGGGTGAGCGGGACGAGGCTCGGGCGGCGACGGTGGCGACATTCGTCTACACGAACGCTGCCCCCCAGGTCGCGGGCTTCAACCAGTCCAAAGACCTGTGGCTCGGGCTCGAAGACCACGTGCTCGAGTACGCCGAGATCCAGGATCTGCGGCTCTCGGTGTTCACTGCGCCGGTGCTGGCGGCGGCTGACCCGCCGTACCGCGGCATCCATATCCCGCTTCGATTCTGGAAGGTGGCCGCCTGGGTGGATCCGGATGCCGGAGTCACCGCCACCGGGTTCGTCCTCGACCAATCGGAGCTCGTCGCCCCGGTCGTCGCCGCTCGCGCGGTGCCTCCGCTGGGGGCTTTCCGCACCTTCCAGGTCGCGCTCGCCGAGATCGAGGAGCTCGCCGCGGTCGATCTGGGTCCACTGGTCGCCGCCGACATCCTCAGTGCTCCCGGCGCCCGCGACACCCCGGATTGGATCCCGCTGCGCACCCCCGCCGACATCCGTCTCGGCTGACGCGGGCCTCGCCTCCTGCACAGCCGGCGACGAGGCGGGTCGGTCCACGCGGGTGCCAAGGCAACTTATGGGCCAGGTTGGACGCAGCATCCGGGTCGGTACTAAGGTAACCCTTACCTAACATCAACGTCGCGTTCAGGTTCGGCACGCTTGTGCCGTCCCGGGGCGCGATCTTTCTTGGAGAAGGCAACCCTCGTGCACGCAACACTGAACAGATCGTCACGCTCGTCCATCGCTCTCAAGACCGGCGCCCTGGCGCTCGGCGCCGTCCTGCTCGCCGGATGCGCCACCACTGCGCCCGCCGCCGACGCAGGCGAACCCGCGGCTGAGGTCACCTCGATCGAGGTGACCGACAACAACGGGACCCACACGATCGATCTGCCGCTGACGTCCGTCGTCGCCACCGACAACCGCACCTTCCAGACGCTGTCGGACTGGGGCATCGAGCTGACCGCGGCAGCGGTCGCGCTGATGCCCGACACGATCGCGTACACGACCGACGACTCGATCATCGATCTCGGTTTGCACAATGAGCCCGACCTCGAGGCCGTCGTCGCAGTGGCCCCGCAGCTCATCGTCAACGGCCAGCGCTTCGCGCAGTACCACGACGACTTCGCGTCGCTCGCGCCCGATGCCGTGATCCTCGAGCTCGACCCCCGTGAGGGCGAGCCCTTCGACGAGGAGCTGAAGCGCCAGACGACCGTGCTCGGCGAAGTCTTCGGCAAGCAGGCCGAAGCACAGGAGCTCAACGAGGCGCTCGACGCGGCGATCGAGCGGGCCCAGGCGGCGTACGACGCGGCCGACTCCGTCATGGCCGTCACCACGTCCGGCGGCGAGATCGGCTACATCGCCCCCACTGTCGGCCGCACCCTCGGCCCGGTGTTCGACTTTCTCGATCTCACCCCGGCACTCGAGGTGACCGACGCGACCGACGACCACCAGGGCGATGACATCTCGGTCGAGGCCATCGCGGCATCCGACCCGACATGGCTCCTCGTCATGGACCGGGACGCCGCCGTGGCCGCGGACGACCCCGCGTACGTGCCCGGTGCCGAGATCCTCGAAGGCTCCGAGGCGCTGGCCGGCGTCACCGCGGTCAGCGAGGGCAACATCGTGTACATGCCCGCGGACACGTACACGAACGAGGGCATCCAGACCTACACCGAGTTCCTCAATGACTTCGCCGACGCCCTCGAGGCGGCCGCGTAAGCCACACGGCATGACCACCACCACTCCTGAACGGCGACGCGCCGGCAGGCTCTTCGACCCGAAGCTGATAATCGGCATCGCGGTCGTCGCAGCCCTGCTGGCGCTGTCGCTGTTCACCGGCGTCTACGACATCTTCGGCGCGGCCGATGGCGGCGAGATGTTCGCCATCACCCGCATCCCGCGCACGATCGCGCTCATGCTGGCGGGCGCGGCGATGGCCATGTGCGGGCTGGTCATGCAGCTGCTGACCCAGAACCGCTTCGTCGAACCGACCACCACCGGCACCACCGAATGGGCCGGCCTGGGACTTCTCGCGGTGATGATCCTGGCGCCGAACGCGGGGATCATGCCCAAGATGATCGGCGCGATCGTGGCCGCATTCGTCGGCACGATGGTGTTCTTCCTGTTCCTGCGACGCGTGTCGCTGCGATCCTCGCTCATCGTCCCGATCGTCGGAATCATGCTCGGCGCGGTGGTCGGCTCGATCTCGACCTTCATCGCCCTGCAGTTCGATGCGCTGCAGACCCTCGGCGTCTGGTTCGCGGGCAGCTTCACCTCGGTGATGCGCGGGCAGTACGAAGTGCTCTGGATCGTCGCCCTCGTCGGGGCCGCGGTCTTCGTGATCGCCGACCGCTTCACGGTCGCGGGTCTCGGCGAAGAGGTCGCCACCAACGTCGGTGTCGACTACAACCGCGTCATCCTGCTCGGCACCATGCTCATCGCGATCGCGGTGGGCGTGGTCACCGTCGTGGTCGGCAACCTCCCCTTCCTCGGTCTGATCGTGCCCAACATCGTCTCGATGGTGCGCGGTGACGACCTGCGCAGCAACCTGCCCTGGGTGTGCCTGCTCGGCATCGCGATCGTGACCGTGTGCGACCTGATCGGACGCACGATCATCGCGCCGTTCGAGGTGCCGGTGTCGCTGATCCTCGGCATCCTGGGCGCGGTCGTGTTCATCTTCCTCCTTCTCCGGCAGCGTCGTCGTGCTTAGGGCGCTCGGGAACATGGGCCCGGCGTCCCTGGCATCCACCACCCATGCCGGCCCGTTCGCCTCGCCGCGCGCGCGGCGACGGTACTGGATCGTGCTGAGCGTGCTGATCCTGCTTGCGGTGGTCTTCGGGACAGGTCTGCTCGCCTGGGACAACCCCATGCCGTTCGGCACCGAGGGGTTCTGGCGCATCGCCCAGCTGCGCGTGACCAACCTCACCGTGCTCGCGATCGTGGCCGTGTGCCAGGCACTGGCGACCGTCAGTTTCCAGACGGCGACGAACAACCGCATCATCACCCCGTCGATCATGGGGTTCGAGTCGCTCTATGTCGCGGTGCAGACCTCGACCGTGTACTTCCTCGGCGTCGCGGGACTGGTCTCGCTGCAGGGACTGCCGCAGTTCGTCATGCAGGTGGCGCTGATGGTGGGGTTCTCGCTGCTGCTGTACGGCTGGCTGCTGTCGGGCAAGTACGGCAACCTGCAGATCATGCTGCTGGTCGGCATCGTGATCGGCGCGGGCCTGGGATCGGTCTCCGCCTTCATGCAGCGGCTGCTCACCCCCAGCGAGTTCGACGTACTCGCGGCACGGCTGTTCGGCAACGTCTCGAACGCGGACCCCGACTACTTCCCCGTCGCGATCCCGCTGTGCGTGGTGGCCGCAACCCTGCTGTGGGCCGACGCCCGGCGACTCAATGTGCTGTCGCTGGGGAGGGATGCCACGATGAGCCTCGGCATCAACCACCGCCGCCAGATCATGCGCGTGCTGTTCCTGGTCTCGATCCTCATGGCGGTGTCGACCTCGCTGGTCGGCCCGATGGTCTTCCTCGGCTTCCTCGTCGCGACGCTGGCCTACCAGCTCGCGGACACATACGACCATCGGCATATATTCCCGATCGCCGTGCTCACCGGGTTCGTGGTGCTGGCGGGCGCGTACTTCGTCATGAAGAACGTCTTCTACGCGCAAGGCGTGGTCTCGATCATCATCGAACTGGTCGGCGGCTCGGTCTTCCTCTACGTCATCCTGAGAAAGGGACGCCTGTGATCACGCTCACCGATGTGCGCAAGGACTACACGAGCGAGGTCGTCATCGGCCCCGTCGACCTGCAGATCCCCGCCGGCGGCATCACGGCTCTCGTCGGCCCCAACGGGGCGGGCAAGTCGACGCTGCTCACGATGATCGGTCGCCTCATGGGGGTGGATGCCGGCACGATCGAGATCGCCGGATTCGACGTGACGACCACGAAGTCGAAGGATCTCGCCAAGATCGTCTCGATCCTGCGGCAGGAGAACCACTTCATCACGCGCCTGACCGTGCGGCAGCTGGTCGGCTTCGGCCGCTTCCCCTACTCGAAGGGCCGGCTGACGCGGGCAGACGAGGAGATCGTCTCGCGGGCCATCGAGTTCCTCGACCTGACGGCGTTGGGCGACCGGTACCTCGACCAGCTGTCCGGCGGTCAGCGCCAGCGTGCGTATGTGGCGATGGTGCTCGCCCAGGACACCGAGTTCGTGCTGCTGGACGAACCCCTGAACAACCTCGACATGAAGCACTCGGTGCAGATGATGAAGCACCTGCGCCGCGCGGCCGAAGAGCTGGGCCGGACCATCGTCATCGTGCTGCACGACATCAACTTCGCGGGACACTACGCCGATCACATCTGCGCGGTGAAGGACGGCAGCGTCGTCGAGTTCGGCACGCCGGCCGAGATCATGACCGACGACGTGCTGACCCGGGTCTTCGAGACCCCCGTGCACGTCATCGACGGCCCGAACGGGGCACTCGCCGTCTACTACTGACGTGCGTGCGGCCCCGCTTCACGCTGTCAGAGTGCGTCGATGAGCTCGCGCACCGATATCGTGGGCATCATCACGCCGACCACCCCCGAGGATGCCGATGACCCAGGCCCGTATCGCGGTCATCGCCGGCGCCAGCGGCTTCGTCGGCACTGCGCTGGCCTCGGCACTCGAGGACGACGGATACGAGATACGCCGCATCGGTCGTGCGGAACGATACGGCTGGAACGACCCCGCCGGACCTGCCCGCGCCGTCGAGGGCGCCGATCTCGTCGTGAACCTCGCCGGCACGTCGGTCAACTGCCGATACACCGACCGCAACCGCGACGAGATCCTCCGCTCACGTATCGACACCACCCGCGCGCTGCGCGAGGCGATCGCAGCCAAGCATCCGCCGCGTGTGTGGATGAATGCATCGACGGCGACGATCTACCGGCACGAGGAGCAGCGCGCGAACACCGAGGCCGAGGGCGCGCTCGGGGAGGGGTTCTCGGTCGACGTCGCCCGGGCGTGGGAGCAGGAGTTCTTCGCCGGTGACCTGCCGCACACCCGCCGGGTCGCGCTGCGCATGGCGATCGTGCTCGGCGACGGACCGGCCACGGGCATGCTCTTCCGGCTGGCTCGCATCGGGCTCGGCGGACCGCAGATCGACAGCTGGTGGTTCCCGCACCGGCGCTACCGCGGCATCGGCGTGAGCCCCACCGGAGACGGACGGATGCCATGGCACCGCACCCGCGGTCGCCAGAAGTTCAGCTGGATCCACATCGACGACGTGACCGAAGCGATCCGCTTCCTCCGTGACCGCGAAGACATCTCTGGTCCGGTCAACCTCGCGAGCCCCAACCCCACCGACAATCGCACTCTCATGCGGACCCTGCGCCGCACGGTGCGGATGCCCATCGGCCTGCCCGCATGGCGATGGATGCTCGAACCGGCGATGTGGGTTCTCCGCACCGAACCCGAGCTCGTGCTCAAGAGCCGATGGGTCGTCCCCGGCATCCTGAACGACACAGGGTTCGTGTTCAGCCACCCGCAGATCGAGGCTGCGCTCGCCGACGTGCACTCGCGCTGACTCATGCCCCGGACAGGACGATGCCCCCACTCGAGATGAGCGGGGGCATCGTGGGGGCAGTGCCCTACTTGTCGGTGAAGACGTCCTTGACGTCGTCGCCGACCTTCTTGACCTTTGCGGAGACCTGATCGGCCTGGCCCTCGGCTTCGAGCGACTCGTTGTTCGTCGCGTCGCCGACGGCTTCCTTGGCCTTGCCCTTCAGGTCTTCGGCGTTGTGCTTGATGTCGTCTCCCATGCCCATGGGTGCTCCCTTCGTCATGCGGTACGAGCTCTCATGCGGTGATGCAGAGTGCCTCCGTACCCGTGACGTTATGCGGGTCCGCGCGACAACCCGAGGGGGTTGCCACGGGCGGCGACAACGCGTACTGTGCCGCGGCGAGGGCTAACCGCCGGCTGCGCCGTGCGGTGACGCACCGCCCTCCTGGAAGCTCGGCTCCTTGCCGAAGAGCTTTCCGATCCCGAGGACGACCCCGACGATCACGAGTCCGAGTGCCAGTCCGCAGATGGCGGATGCCAGGGTCTCGCCGATCCACACCACGACGACTCCGAGCGGCTCGAGGAGATGCTCGATGCCGTGCAGCATGTCGACGGGGAGCGCCCAGCCGACCTCGCCGAGGTTCTGCAGCACGAGGTGGCCGCCGACCCACAGCATCGCGACGGTGCCGACGATGCTGATGACCCGGAAGACGGCGGGCATCGACCGGACGATGCGTGTGCCGGTGTGCCGGACCCGCTTGTCAGGATTCTTCGCCATCTTCAGGCCGATGTCGTCGATCTTCACCAGCAGCGCGACGGCGCCGTAGACCACGCCGGTCATCACGAGCGCGATCACGGCGAGCACCGCGAGGGTCATCCAGATACCCATCCCGCCGTCGAGGGCGGCCAGGGAGATCAGCATGATCTCGGTGGAGAGGATGAGGTCGGTGCGCACGGCGCCGAGCACGAGACGCTTCTCGTCGCGCGCCTCCTCGTCGCCGTGACCGTGGTGGAATCCGAACCATTCGAGCACTTTCTCGGCACCCTCGAAGCACAGGTAGGCACCGCCGACGATCAGCAGGAACGGCAGCACCCCGGGTGCGAACGCCGTCAGCACCAGTGCGATGGGGATGATGATGAGGAATTTGTTCGCCAGGGATCCGAGCGCGATCTTGCCGACGACCGGCAGCTCACGGGCGGGGGTGAGGCCCTGAACGTACTGCGGGGTGACGGCGGCATCGTCGATGACCACTCCGGCGGTCTTGGCCGAGGCTTTCATCGCGGCGCTGAGGATGTCGTCGACGACGGCGAGCAGACCAACGGACATGCGAGAAACGCTACCGCCTCGGTCGCACCGGCGACGACCGAACGCTTGCGACGGATACCCTAGGGGGGTATCGTATCCGGTATGCACGGATACAGCGACAACAAGGACGACCTGCTCAAGCGGCTGCGTCGTGCCGAGGGGCAGGTGCGCGGCATCGCCCGCATGGTCGAAGAGGACAAGTACTGCATCGACATCCTCACTCAGGTGTCGGCGGCCACCAAGGCCCTCGAAACCGTCGCCCTCTCGCTGCTGAGCGACCACCTCAGCCACTGCGTCGCCGAGGCCACCGCCGAAGGCGGTCCCGTCGCCGACGCCAAGATCCGCGAAGCGAACGAAGCCATCGCACGCCTCGTCCGCTCCTGACCCCCACGAAAGGCAACCCATGAGCACCATCGACTCCGAGATCGTCGTCACCGGCATGACCTGCCAGCACTGCGTGCGCAGCGTCACCGAAGAGCTCACCGAGCTCGCCGGCGTCAGTGACGTCTCGGTCGACCTCAAACCCGGTGCCGCCTCGCGGGTGACCATCCGCAGCGAGGCCGCCCTCGACCCGGCGAGCGTGCGCGCGGCCGTGGAGGAGGCCGGGTACGCGCTCGCCGAGCAGGCATGAGCGCGCCCAGCGTCGAACTCGACATCTCCGGGATGACCTGCGCCTCGTGCGCCACCCGGATCGAGCGCAAGCTCAACAAGCTGCCCGGCGTGGCCGCCACGGTCAATTACGCCACTGAGAAGGCGAGCGTCGAGGCCGCCGAGATCGACACCGCCACGCTCATCGCCACCGTCGAGGCGGCGGGCTACCACGCCGCAGTCCCCCCGCCCCCGACCCCCGAAGAACCCGAGCAGGCAGCGCCCGAGCTCGGTGTGCTGCGTCGCCGGCTGGTCATCAGCGCGGCGCTCGCCGTGCCGGTGGCCGTCATCTCGATGATCATGCCGCTGCACTTCCCCGGCTGGGAGTGGGTGGCTCTCGCCGTCACGACCCCCATTGCACTGTGGGGCGCATGGCCGTTCCACCGTGCCGCGGCGATCAATGCGCGCCACGGCGCGGCCACGATGGACACGCTCGTGAGCGTCGGCATCCTCGCCGCCTTCGGCTGGTCCGTCTACGCCATGTTCTCCGGCACCGCAGAGGTGTACTTCGAGGTCGCGGCGATCGTGACGGTGTTCCTGCTCATCGGCCGCTACGCCGAGGCGCGCGCCAAGGCGTCGTCCGCAGAGGCACTGCGCGCTCTGCTGCAGCTCGGCGCGAAGAACGCCACCCGCCTCGTCGACGGTGTCGAGCATCAGGTGCCCGTCGGCGAGCTCGCCGTCGGCGACCTCGTCCGGGTGCGTCCCGGTGAGAAGATCCCGTCGGACGGTCTCGTCATCGACGGCGCGTCGGCAGTGGATGCCGGGATGCTCACCGGCGAGTCCATGCCGGTCGAGGTGACCGAAGGCTCGCGCGTCGTCGGCGCCACGGTCAACGTGAGTGGTTTGCTGACGATCGAGATCACGCGCGTCGGCGCCGACACCGAACTCGCCCGCATGCGCCGTCTCATGACCGAGGCGCAGACGGGCAAGGCGAAGGTGCAGCGTCTCGCCGACCGCGTCTCGAGCGTCTTCGTGCCGATCGTCATGGTGCTCGCCGTCATCGCGTTCGTGCTGTGGCTGCTCGTCGACGGCTCGGCCGAAGCCGCGTTCACGGCCGCCATCACGACCCTGATCATCGCGTGCCCATGCGCGCTCGGTCTCGCCACCCCCACCGCACTGCTGGTCGGCACCGGGCGCGGCTCGCAGCTGGGCATCCTCATCCGCGGACCGCAGGTGCTCGAGCAGACCCGCCGCGTCGACACGATCGTCCTCGACAAGACCGGCACCGTCACCACCGGGCGCATGGCCGTCGGCGAGGTGCGGCCGGCCACCGGCATCCACCCCGACGACCTGCTGCGCACCGCCGCGGCCGTCGAGTCCGGCTCGGAGCACCCCGTCGCGCGCGCCATCGTCGACGCAGTGCATGCCGCGGTCTCGGTCGACACGTTCTCCTCGCACGCCGGGTTCGGGGTGCAGGGCATCGTCGACGGCGCCCTGGTCGTCGCGGGGCGCCCGGCATGGCTGGCCGAGGAGTGGAGCATCCGCCCCACCGATGCCGAGAGAGTGGATGCCGCATCTCTCGCCGCCGGCGGTGCCACCGTCGTCGCGGTCGGGCGCGACGGCGTCTACCTCGGCGCGATCGCCGTGGCCGACACCGTGAAGCCGACCAGCGCCGCGGCGATCGAGAAGCTGCGCGACCTCGGACTTCGTCCGGTGCTGCTCACCGGCGACAACGACGGGGCGGCGGCGCGGGTCGCCGCCGAGGTCGGCATCGACGAGGTGCACGCGGGCGTCACGCCGGCGGGCAAGCTCGACGCGATTCGCGCGCTGCAGGCGGAGGGACGCGTGGTCGCGATGGTCGGCGACGGCGTCAACGACGCGGCGGCACTCGCGGCCGCCGACCTGGGGCTCGCGATGGGTGGGGGCACCGACGCGGCGATCGCCGCCAGCGACATCACCGTCGTGTCGGGCGACCTCTTGATCGTCGTCGATGCGATCCGGCTGGCCCGCCGCACGCTCGGCACGATCAAGGGCAACCTGTTCTGGGCCTTCGCGTACAACGTCGCGGCGCTGCCGATCGCGATGCTCGGGCTGCTCAACCCGATGATCGCCGCGGCCGCGATGGCGTTCTCGTCGGTGTTCGTGGTCACCAACAGCCTGCGGCTGCGGCGGTTCCGGTGATGCACGAGCACGGTGGGCGCGCGGCGCGCGATGCGCACGCGGCGCGTGACGGGGACGCGGGTCACGACGCGCATGCGGCGCGTGACGACCACGCCGGTCACGACGCACCCGCGGGTCACGGCGAGCACCCCGGTCACACCGACCACGCCGGTCACGACGCACCCGCGGGTCACGGCGACCACGCAGGGCACGGCGACCACGTGGGTCAGTTCCGCCGCCTCTTCTGGATCATGCTCGGGCTGGCTGTGCCCGTCGTCGCGTTCTCACCGATGTTCGCGCACATTCTCGGCTATCCACTGCCCGACGCCGCGTGGGCCGCGTGGGTCTCACCCCTGCTCGGCACCGTCATGTACGTCTGGGGCGGCCGGCCCTTCCTGACCGGAGCCGTCGCCGAACTGCGCGACCGCGCACCGGGCATGATGCTGTTGATCGGGCTGGCGATCACCGTGGCGTTCCTCGCGTCCTGGGGTGCGAGCCTCGGCATCCTGCATCATGAACTCGACTTCTGGTGGGAGCTCGCCCTCCTGATCGTGATCATGCTGCTCGGTCACTGGATCGAGATGCGATCGCTCGCGCAGACGACCTCCGCGCTCGACTCGCTCGCGGCGCTGCTGCCGGACGAGGCCGAGCGGGTCGAGGGCGATGCGACCGTCACCGTCGCGCCCGCCGAGCTGCGGGTCGGTGACGTCGTCGTGGTCCGCCCCGGCGGCCGGGTCCCCGCCGACGGGCGCATCATCACCGGCGGCGCCAGCGTCGACGAGTCGATGATCACCGGCGAGTCGAACCCGGTGCGCCGCGAGGTCGGCGACGCGGTCGTGGCGGGGACCATCGCCACCGACTCCGGCATCCGCATCGAGATCGCCGCCGTCGGCGATGACACCGCGCTCGCCGGCATCCAGCGCCTCGTCAGCGATGCGCAGAACTCGTCGTCGCGCGCGCAGCGGCTCGCCGACCGCGCGGCGGGCTGGCTGTTCTGGTTCGCGCTCGGTGCCGCCCTGATCACGGCCATCGTCTGGACGCTGCTCGGCTCGCCCGATGACGCGGTAGTCCGCACCATCACCGTGCTCGTGATCGCGTGCCCGCACGCGCTGGGCCTGGCCATTCCGCTGGTCGTGTCGATCGCGACCGAGCGCGCCGCCCGTGCCGGCCTGCTCATCAAGGACCGGCTCGCGCTGGAGGCCATGCGCTCCGTCGACACGGTGCTGTTCGACAAGACCGGCACGCTCACCAAGGGCACTCCCGCCGTCCTCGAGGTGGCGACGACCGACGGCTTCGGCGAGGGCGAGCTGCTGGCGCTCGCAGCGGCCGCGGAGGCCGACTCCGAGCATCCGCTCGCCCGGGCGATCGTCGAGGCAGCACGTGCGCGGGATCTCACCGTGCCCGCGACGACGGAATTCAGCTCGGAGCCTGCGACCGGCGTCCGTGCCGTCGTCGACGGCCGGGTCGTGCACGTCGGCGGTCCCTACCTGCTCGAGCAGGAAGACGCCCGCGAGCTCGCGATCGCCGAGCAGTGGCGCGGCGGCGGCGCCATCATCCTGCACGTGCTGGTCGACGGCCGTGTCGCCGGAGCCCTGCGGCTCGCCGACGAGATCCGTCCTGAGTCGAGGGATGCCGTGGCCGCGCTGCGCCGGCTCGGCATCGGCGTCGCGATGATCACCGGCGACGCCGAAGCGGTCGCGGCATCGGTCGCGCGTGAACTCGGCATCGACCGGTACTTCGCCGGCGTCCGGCCCGAGAACAAGGCCGCTACCGTGCAGGAGCTGCAGGCCGAGGGTCGCCGGGTAGCGATGGTCGGCGACGGGGTCAACGACGCCCCGGCGCTCGCCCAGTCCGACGTCGGCATCGCCATCGGCGCGGGCACCGACGTCGCGGTCGCCTCGGCCGGGGTGATCCTCGCGGGCGACGACCCCCGCGCGGTGCTATCGCTGATCACGCTGTCGAAGGCGACGTATCGCAAGATGGTCCAGAACCTGTGGTGGGCAGCGGGCTACAACCTGATCTCGGTGCCGCTCGCGGCCGGGGTCCTCGCCCCGATCGGCTTCGTGCTGCCGATGTCGGTGGGTGCGGTGCTCATGTCGCTGTCCACCGTCGTCGTCGCCCTCAACGCACAGCTGCTGCGCCGGCTCGACCTGCGCCCGGAATCGATCTGATCCCGGCGCTTCCGAGCGAACTCCCCGAAACGATTCGATACCATGAAGGGTTGCCACCGGCATCCCTTCTCTTCCTCCTGCCCGCACGTTTCGCTCGAGAGCTCTCCCGCATGTCCACCACCCTGACGACCGGCCGTCCCTGGCGCGTCATCCTCCTGTTCTCCGTCCCCCTGCTGATCGGCAACGTCGTTCAGCAGCTGTACCAGTTCGCCGACGCGATCGTGGTGGGTCGCCACCTGGGCGTCGACGCGCTCGCCGCCGTCGGCGCGACCGGCAGCCTGCTGTTCCTGCTGCTCGGGTTCGCATGGGGACTCACCTCCGGGTTCGCGATCCCCACCGCACAGGCCTTCGGCGCCCGCGACTACGCCGCGGTGCGCCGGTCGGTCGCGTCGGGCGCGATCCTGACCGCGATCACGAGCGTGCTGCTCACCATCGCCGCGCCGCTGCTGGCCGAGCCCGCACTCGTGCTGCTGCAGACCCCGCCCGAGCTCGTCGCCGAGGCCACGGTGTTCGCGCAGGTCAGCTTCCTCGGCGCCGCCGCGATGATGTCGTTCAACTTCCTCGCCGCGATCATCCGCGCGATCGGCGACTCGCGGACGCCGTTGGTGTTCCTCACCCTCGCGTGCCTGCTCAACGTCGCGCTCGTGATCCTCATGGTCGGCCCGCTCGACTGGGGCGTCGGCGGCGCCGCGCTGGCCACCGTCGTCTCGCAGGCGGTGTCGGTGCTGCTGTGCCTCGAGTACGTCCGCCGCCGGGTGCCGGTGCTGCACGTCGGCCGCGCGGACTTCAAGGTCACCCGCGCCGACCTGGCCGAGCATCTGCGGCTCGGCCTGCCGATGGGCTTCCAGGCGTCGATCATCGCGATCGGCGCGCTCGCCGTGCAGGTCGCCTTGAACAGCCTCGGTGCCGAGGCCGTCGCGGCCTACACCACGGCATCCCGAGTCGACGGACTCGCCGTCGCCCTGCTCCAGTCGCTCGGGCTCGCCGTCTCGATGTACGCGGCGCAGAACCTCGGTGCCCGTCGCCCCGACCGCATCCGTCGCGGTGTCGTGCAGGCAGTGTGGATGTCGATCATCGCGGCCGTCGTGCTCGGTGCCCTGCTGGTGCTGTTCGGGTCGGCCATGGTGCGCCTGTTCGTCGGCGACGGGTCGGAGGAGGTCGTGGAGCTTGCCCACCTCATGCTGATCGTCAACGGTGTGAGCTATAGCGCTCTGGGGGTGCTGTTCGTGCTGCGCGGTGCGCTGCAGGGCCTCGGGCACACTCTGATCCCGACCGTGACGGGCGTGGTCGAGCTGGCCATGCGCGTCGGCGCGGCCGTGATCTTCGGTGCGCTGTTCGGATTCGTCGGCGTCGCCCTGAGCAACCCGCTCGCGTGGGTGGGCGCGGCCGTCGTGCTCATCCCCGCGTACGTGCATGCGCACCGCGCGCTGGCACGCTTGCCGATCCAGCCTGAGACGTTGACGCCGACCACCCCGATCCCGGTCGTCGGCCCCACCGACGGCTCGATGATCGTGGATGCCATCGTCACGCAGCCCATCGCCCTTCCGCAGTCGCCGTCGGGCGCCCAGCGCGGCAACCTCGTGCGCGTCTTCGCCCGCCGCCGCGCGCCGCGCGACCGCGTCTCGCGCTGAGCCCCGCGACCTCGGCATCCGCTCGCCCTGGTATCGCCGGAGGAAGGCAGATCGTCGGAGGAAGGCGGGATGCCGCGGAGAGTGGCCTTCCTGGGCCGATTCGCCTTCCTGGGCCGACGCGGTCCACCCTGCCCGGCAGCGGCGGATCGGGTGTTGAACCCGAGGGTGACCCGGAGGAAGCGGGATGCCGGAGGAAGGCAGATCGCCGGAGGAAGGCGGGATGCCGGGGACAGTGGCCTTCCTGGGCCGAATCGCCTTCCTGGGCCGACGCGGCCCACTCTGCCCGGCACCGGCGGATCGGGTGTTGAATCGGAGGGTGACCACCGCCCTGCAGCTGCTGACCGAGATGCCCGACCCGCAGTACGTCATGGTCGGCGACGGGTATCGCATGGCGACCTACACCTGGGGCGATCTGGCCGACCCGACCGTCGTCCTCGTACACGGCTTTGCCTCCAGCGCCCGTGACAACTGGGTCAACACCGGGTGGGTGCGCGACCTCACCCGCTCCGGGTACCGGGTGCTTGCCGTCGACCAGCGCGGCCACGGACTCAGCGACAAGCCGCACGACCCGGCCGCGTACCGGCCGCGGGCCCTCGCCGCCGACATCGAGGTCGTCCTCGACACCTACCTCGTCGACCAGGCGTTCTACGTCGGCTACTCGCTCGGGGCACGCGTGGGCTGGGAGGTCGCGCAGGACTTCGCCGCGCGCATCGACCGGGTCGTCCTGGGCGGCGTGCCCGACGGCATCCCTCTCGCCCGGCTCGATCTCGATCAGGTGCGCGCGTACGTCGCCGACGGCACGCCGGTGACCGATCGAGTGACGCAGAACTACATCGCGCTGTCCGATCGCGTCGCGGGCAATGACCTGCGCGCGCTGCTCGCGATCGCCGAGGGCATGCGGGCCTCGCGCATGATCGATCCCGATCCGTCGCACGCGCCCGAGCAGCCGGTGCTGTTCGCGACCGGCTCCGAAGACGCGATCATCGAGGGCTCGAAGGCCCTCGCCACCGCGTGCGCGCAGGGCCGGTTCGTCGAGATCCCCGGGCGGCACCACTTCAACGCGCCGGGGTCGAGGGCGTTCCGCGAGGCGGCGCTGGCGTTCCTGGCCGAGTGAGCCTTCCCCTGTGGTTCGCCGCGGCGTAGCCTCGAGCCGATGGCCGAGCCGCACCACCTGACCCGCGAGCAGGCACGCCGCATCATCGTGCGCGCGCAATTGCTCGACGCCGATCGGCCGGGCGACGTCATCGAGGTGGCCGAGCAGCTCACTTATATCAAGATCGACCCGACGGCCACGATCGCGCCGTGCGAGCACACGATGGCCTGGACGCGCATCGGCTGGTCGTACGAACCCGGCCAGCTGCGCAAGGCGGCCGAAGACGACCGGCTGCTGTTCGAGTTCGACGGCGCCTTCCGCCCGACCAGCCTGCTGCCGTTCATGCGGCCGACCATGCGCGTGTGGCCCACGCGGGAGAGCAACCGGCAGTGGCTTGAGGCGAACGACCGGTTCAAGCGCGAGATCCTCGAC
Source organism: Microbacterium invictum (assembly GCF_014197265.1). NCBI lineage: Bacteria > Bacillati > Actinomycetota > Actinomycetes > Micrococcales > Microbacteriaceae > Microbacterium > Microbacterium invictum. The sequence continues at coordinate 2,711,372 of NZ_JACIFH010000001.1, forward strand.
CGGCTGCGCGCCGACGGGCCGACGCTGACCACCGATATCCCGAACACCGCGCAGGTCGACCGTGCCCCCGACGGCTGGACGGGCACGAACCAGGTGCCGATCATGCTCGACTTCCTCTGCCGCCAGGGCCTGGCCGCCGTGGTCGGCCGTGAGGGCCGGCACCGCCGGTGGGATCTCGCCGAGCGGGTCTACCCTGCCGATCTGCCCGAGTACGACCCCGATGACGCCGCGCGGCTGCTGGCCGAGCGCAAGCTGCAGGCGGCGGGCATCGCCAGGGCTCACCGGTACTGGAACGCGGTCGGTTCTGCGGGTGAGCCGGCCACCGTCGAGGGCAGCAAGTGGAAGTTCCGCGTCGACCCCGAGGCGCTGGCGGCGCTCGACGACGACGCCGGCGGACGCGTGGCGTTCATCAACCCGTACGACTCGATGCTGTTCGACCGGCCACGACTCGAGGAGGTCTTCGAGTACAAGTACGTCCTCGAGCAGTTCAAACCGAAGGCGCAGCGCGTCTACGGGTATTTTGCGCATCCGATCCTGCTGGGTGACCGGTTCGTCGGGATGCTCGACGCCGAGGTCGACCGCAAGGCCGACGTGCTGCGCGTGAACGCGATCCACGAGTTCGAGCCGTTCGAGCCGGACGAGATGGAGATGGTCCGCGCCGAGATCGACGACCTCGCCGAGTGGCTGGGTGTCCCGGTCGTCGGGGTGAGGTGACTGCCTTCCCTTTCCATTATCCCGCATGAGGGGGGTCTTGCGGCAAGGGCCCCCTGATAGGGCAGAATCGCAGATCGCATCGGAAAACCGTCGATGCGGACCGAGGGGAGACGGATGCCGTCACTGGGCACCACAAGTGCATTCCACCTGCCGGAGCGACTGACTGCGAAGAACGATCCGGCGTTGATCGGCGCGGACGAGGAGCACTTCGCGGCGATCGGCGAGAGCCTGGCCCGCACGACCGCGCAGCTGCAGACACAGCTCGAGGGGGAGCGCCGCAAGCCGGCCCATCCTGGCCAGCAGGCGCTCGAGCGCGACCTCGAAGTCCACCGGCTGAGCTCCCGGCTGCGGCTGCTGCGCCGGTTCGGTCTCGACATGTGCCTCGGACGCATGGTCTATGCCGACACCGATGAGCCGGTCTACATCGGCCGATTCGGTCTGACCGGCGACGACGGCCGCCAGCTGCTGGTCGACTGGCGCGCGCCCGCGGCCGAGCCGTTCTTCGCCGCGACGCACGCGCAGCCCATGGGCCTGGTGAGCCGGCGCCGCTACCGGTGGACGAACCGCCGCGTCAGCGACTACTGGGATGAGGCGTTCACCGCCGATGCCCTGGCATCCGGTGCCGCGCTCGATGACGAATCGGCGTTCATCGCCAGTCTCGGCTCGTCCCGTTCGCCTCGCATGCGTGACGTCTTGAGCACCATCCAGTCCGACCAGGACGCGATCATCCGCGCCGGCTCACGCGGCGCGCTCGTCGTCGACGGCGGTCCCGGCACCGGCAAGACCGTCGTCGCCCTGCACCGTGCCGCGTACCTGCTGTATGCCGACCCGCGACTGCAGGCCGGTCGCGGTGGCGTGCTGTTCGTCGGGCCGCACCAGCCCTATCTGGCCTATGTCGATGACGTGCTGCCGAGCCTCGGCGAAGAGGGCGTGCAGATCTGCACTCTGCGCGAGCTGCTGCCGCAGGGGGCGGATGCCGGTGTCGAGCACGATTCGCGCGTCGCCGCGCTGAAGGCTTCGGCCGCGCTCGAAGCGGCTGTCGAACCGGCTGTCGCGCTGTACGAGGAGCCGCCCGCGCAGGCGCTGCTGGTCGAGACGCCCTGGGCCGAGGCGTGGCTCACCCCCGAGGACTGGGCGGACGCGTTCTCGGCGGCGGAGGCCGGCGCGACGCACAACGACGCGCGCGATCAGGTGTGGGAGGAACTGCTCGACATCCTGCTCGCCGGGCACGGGGAGCTCGATGTCTCGCCGACCCAGTTGCGCCGCCAGCTGGCGCGCAACGAGACGTTGGGAAGGGCCTTCGCGAAAGCATGGCCGCTGCTGAGCCCCGAGGTGGTCGTCGCAGACCTGTTCACGGTGCCGGCGTACCTGCGCAGGTGCGCACCGTGGCTCACCGCCGACGAGGTGACGACACTGCAGCGCGAGGACGGCCGGGCCTGGACCACTTCTGATCTGCCCCTGCTGGATGCCGCGCGGCTGCGCGTCGGCGACCCCGAGCAGAACCGGGTGCGGCGCCGCCGCGAGGTGACGCTCGCCGAGCAGCGCGAGCAGATGGACCGCGTCGTCGACGAGATCATCGCGGCCGACGACTCCGAGCTGGGCGAGGTGCGGATGCTGCGAGGCGCCGACGCACAGCACAGTCTTGTCGACGAAGCGCTGCTGCCCGCGCTCGACCCCGATGCCCTGGCGGGTCCGTTCGCCCACGTGATCGTCGACGAGGCGCAGGAGCTGACGGATGCCGAGTGGCAGATGCTGCTGCGCCGCTGCCCGTCTCGAAGCTTCACCATCGTCGGCGATCGCGCCCAGGCCCGCCACGGCTTCAGCGAGTCCTGGACCGAGCGCCTCGAGCGGATCGGATTCCGAGATGTGCATATGGCATCCCTGACGGTGAACTACCGCACCCCCGAAGAAGTCATGGCCGAGGCCGAACCCGTGATCCGCGCGGCGATACCCGACGCGAATGTGCCGACATCCGTGCGCAGCAGCGGTGTCGGTGTGCATCATGGCTCGGTGGCCGAGCTCGGCGGCATCGTCGCGCAGTGGCTCGCCGCACATGAGGAGGGCATCGCATGCGTGATCTCGCCCGAAGGCCGCCCCGTGGAGTGGGCGGCCGGCACGGACCGCGTGCGAATGCTCACTCCCGAGACGGCGAAGGGTCTCGAGTTCGACCTCGTGGTGCTCATCGACCCCGATCGGTTCGGCGACGGCATCACCGGCGCTGTCGATCGCTACGTGGCGATGACCCGCGCCACCCAGCGGCTCGCGATCCTCACGAGCTGATCAGCCCGCGGGGTTCGTCGCCGCACCGTCGAGCCACAGCGTGTCGCTCGGGTCGGCGTGAGTGCCGCCGCTGCCGACGTGCTTCGCGCTGATCTGCGGGCCCTTCGTGATCACGTGCACGAGCGCCATCGCGTGCCCGCGTCCGAGGCCGTAGTCGGCTGCGAGCCACTCCACGATCGGCGTGGCCTTCGTGCTCTCGTCGAAGCCGCGCTCGCGTGCGAGGTCGACGAGCTGGCGGGGCGTGAGTCCGGTCTTCTTCTCGATGGCGTCGAGATATGCCTGAAACGACATGAGTCCTCCTCCGTGCGAATTCCTGGTCCATCGTGACGCATAGCGCGGCCGACGTCCACCATCGGGCGCGCGTGACCGCTGGCGGGGAGAGCCCGTCGATGGAATCATCGAAGCGATGGGCATCCCCGACCTGCAGACGCTCGCCCTGCTGCGCCGCGTCCGCGACAAGATGGACCGCGAGTACGCGCAGCCGCTCGACGTCGAGTCGCTCGCGCGCGACGTGCACATGTCTGCCGGGCACCTGAGCCGGCAGTTCGTGCTCGCCTACGGTGAGCCGCCGTACTCGTACCTCATGACGCGGCGTATCGAACGGGCGATGACCCTGCTGCGCCGGGGCGATCAGACCGTCACAGAGGTCTGCTTCGCCGTGGGATTCTCCTCACTGGGCACGTTCAGCTCGCGGTTCTCGCAACTCGTGGGTGTCGCGCCCAGTGTGTATCGCGAACAGGGCGCGCCGTTCCGGCCCGGCATGCTGCCGTGCATCGCCAAGCATCTGACCAAACCGATCAGGAATCGAGAAGCGCCGGTAGCCGCAGCGCTCGTACCGTGATCGTCATGGACATCACCATTCACTCCAGCTTTCTCCCGCACACCGATCCAGAGGCATCACTGACCTTCTACCGCGACGTGCTCGGCTTCGAGGTGCGGCTCGACGTCGGCTACGAAGACATGCGGTGGATCACCGTGGGCCCCGCCGGGCAGCCCGACACCGCCATCGTGCTGCACCCGCCGGGGGTCGGCTACGACATCTCGGACGACGAGAAGCAGACCCTGCTCGAACTCATCGCCAAGGGCAGCTACTTCGGCGTCAACCTCGCCACCGACGACCTCGACGCGACTTTCGCGCAGGTCGAGGCTGCCGGGGCCGACATCGTGCAGGAGCCCATCGAGCAGGACTACGGCGTCAGAGACGCGGCGTTCCGCGACCCGGCCGGCAACCTCATCCGCATCCAACAGAAGAAGGAGAACTGAAATGGCCGACAAGGGCAGCGGGTTCAGCGCCGAAGAGCGCGCCGCAATGAAACAGCGCGCCGAAGAACTACGGGCATCGAAGGGGCTCAAGGGCGCCGCGAAGCTGGCCAAGGAGCTCGAGGCCTGCGTCGCTGCGATCGACGGGCTCGACGGCGTGGACAGGGACGTCGCCGTGCTGCTGAACAAGGTCGTCAGCGAGGAGGCCCCCGACCTGAACCCGAAGACCTTCTACGGCTTTCCCGCGTATGCGCGTGACGGCAAGGTCATCGTGTTCTACCAGCCGGCCTCGAAGTTCAAGACCCGCTACGGCACCGTCTCCTTCGATGAGACGGCGAACCTGGACGACGGCCCGATGTGGTCGGTCTCCCACGCCGTGGTCGAGGTGACCGATGCCGTCGAGAAGAAGATCCGCGCACTCGTCAAGAAAGCGGTCAGCTGACGCACTCCACCCGACGGCCGCATCGTCACCCCAGCGGGATGCCGACGATGCGGTCGTCGCCGTCTGAGGGGTCGCCGCGCCCATCGGTGTTGTTGGTGAGCACCCACGCCGCACCGTCCGGGCCGGCGATGACGTCGCGCAGCCGCCCGTACTCGCCGGCCAGGTGCTCGCTCGACGTGCTCAGATCGTTCAGCGGGACCTCGCGCAGCACCTGACCGCGCAGGTTCGCGATGTACAGCGAGTCGCCGATCACCGCGATGCCGCTCGGACTGGCCGCGCCCGGCTCCCACACCTGCACCGGATCGATGAACCCCTCATCCTCACCGCCGGTGCCCTCCACGACCGGCCAGCCGTAGTTGCCGCCGGCGACGATCTCGTTCAGCTCATCCCACGCGTCCTGACCGAACTCGCTCGCGAGCATCGTGCCGTCGTCGGTCCACGCGAGCCCCTGCACGTTGCGGTGGCCGAGGCTGTACACCGGAGAGCCGGCGGTGGGGTTGTCGGCGGGGATCGACCCATCCGGGTTCACCCGGAGGATCTTGCCCGACAGCGACTCGGGATCCTGCGCGCCGTTCGCGTCACCGGCATCCCCCGCCCCCAGGTACAGGGCACCGTCGGGACCGAACGCGATCCTTCCGCCGTTGTGGATGCCGGCTTTGGGCAGAGAGTCGATGATCACGGCCGGATCGTCGAGGGCGAGCGAACCGGGCTCACCGGTCAGCTCGAAGCGGACCACGCGGTTGTCGTCGGCGGCCGTGAAGGCCGCGTAGATCCCGCTGTCGCCGTCGAAGGCGAGACCGAGGAGCCCACCCTCCCCGTCGGGAACGACACCGTCGACGGTCGTGATCTCGCGCACGTCGCCGGCCTCGGTCAGCTCGAGGATGCGCGCGCTGTCGCGCTCGCTGATCAGCACGGAGGTGCCCACCACGACCATCGACCACGGTGCGTCGAGCCCGGTGGCGATGTCGGCCGGGGTCTCGGGAGCAGGCTCGGTGGTCTCGGTCGGGGTCGGCTCGGGCGTCGGCGCAGTGCTCGTCGGGGCCGGGGTGGTGGGCACCGGCTCGGTCGTCGGGCCGAGCGCGATGATGAGCGTGCACACCGCCAGCGCCGCGCACGCGGGCGCCATCGTCCAGCGCTCCGCGGGGCTGCGTGAGATGAGGTTCATCACGATGCCGACCACGAAGTACGCGAAGAGGATCCAGGTCATGACGACGACGAAGCCCGATTCGCCGCCGGGAAGGATGCCGGCGCGACTCAGCAGCAGCGCCGCGAAGCCCAGGTAGAGCACGACCGAGATCGCGCTGACGACGCGCAGCTTCGTCGGCAGGACCTTGTGCTGTCCGCCCCAGACGAACCGGCCGTACGGCAGCCCGGCGGCGACGAGCACCTGCAGCACCGCCAGGGCGAGAAGAAGGACACACGCGATCACTGCGGCGGCGGTCGTCATGTGCGTCACCTTAGTGGGCTGCGGTGGCGCGGGGTAGCGCGCCCGGCGGCCAGTCCTGCGCGACGACCTAGACTGGAGAGGTTCTGATCCGCCTGCCCTGATGGGTTTCTGCCGTGACCGCCACCGCCGCCCGCACTTTCGAAGTGCGTCACCTTCAGCTTGCGCGCGCCCTGTTCGCGGCGCTCGCGGCGATCATGATCACGTTCTCGGGCGATCACTCGGCCCCCGTCGGGCTGTCGGTGTTCAGCGGCTTCGCCATTGCCACGGGCCTGGTCTTCCTGCTGTCCTGCTGGCTCGTCTACCCCGCCGGCTCCCGCAGCGTGCCGATGATCCTCGGCATCGTGACCATCGGCGTCGGCATGGCCGGAGGCCTCCCGCCGCTGCGGACGGACACCCTGTACTTCGTGCTCGTGATCGCCTGGGCCTTCGTCACCGGGGTCGTCGAGCTCATCGGCGGCATCCGGGGGCGGCGCACCGGCGACCCCGCCGCGCGCGACGGCGTGCTCATCGGCATCCTGACCATCGTGCTCGGCATCGGACTGCTGCTGGTCAACCCGGCCTACAGCCTCGAATACTTCATCGCCGAGGCCGGTCGGGCCTTCACGCTCACCGGCATCACCATCGGTGTCGGACTGTTCGGCGGCTACTGCGCCATCGTCGCGGTGTTCCTCGGCATCGCCGGCTTCTCGCCGCGGCGCGAGGCCCTCACCGAGGCGCCCGGCGCGAACACCTCTGCAGGAGAGACCGTATGACCGAACCCCGCCCCACCCGCCGCGACCTGATGAAACCGGTGCAGCTGCTCGGCTTCGCGTTCGCGGCCGCCGTGTTCGGCGGTGTCATCGCCCTGATCTCGATGGGATTCTTCCAGGACCTCACCGGCGCCCAGCGCGAGCACGTCATCATCGTCGCGCTCGTCGTCGCCGGGATCTCGTTCATCGCGACGCTGGTCATCATGGCGCTGCTGATCCTGGCCGTCGACCCGGCGCAGCTGGAGAAGCCCGTCGACCGTCCCGTGCTGCTGCCCGACGAAGACACCTCTGGTGGTGCCGGTGCTGCCGGCGGCTCGAATGGGGCTCGGGATGCCGGGGACGCAGACGACAAGGGCGGCCCCGCCGCCGGGTGACTGCCTCGGGCCGGTGACTGCCTCGGGCCGGGTGATCCGACATCCACTTGCCTCACGCGCCCTTGACCACGGTCGCCACGCGCACGATTGTGGTCGCGTGTTGCGGTGTGCCGGGCGTGGAGGCGGCCAGAGGTGACCCTGATTCGTGTCGTGCCTTGGTGGAACGCGGCCGCCTGCACGATTGTGGTCGCGTGTTGTCGTGTGCCGGGCGTGGAGGCGACCAGAGGTGACCCTGATTCGTGTCCTGCCTTGGTGACACGCGGCCGCCTGCACGATTGTGGTCGCGTGTTGCCGTGTGCGCGGCGTGGAGGCGGCCACGGGCGACCCCGATTCCGTGAGAAGGGGCGCGGAGAGAACGGCTCCGTCAGCGGAGTTCGTCGACGAGGCGGTCGGCCAGACCCGTGTAGCTCGCGGGGGTCAGTGCCAGCAGGCGCCGCTTCGCGTCGTCGCCGATGTCGAGCCCCTGCACGAACTCGGCCAGCTCGGGTCCACCGACGCGGCGACCGCGCGTGAGGTCCTTGAGCAGTGCGTACGGGTCGGTGATCTCAGAGCGCCCGGCGGTGATCTCCGCGCGCACCACGGTCTGGATCGCCTCGGCCAGCACCTCCCAGTTCGCGTCGAGGTCGGCCAGCAGCACGTCGCGAGAGAGCGAGATCTCCTTCAGCCCGCGCTGCAGGTTGTCCAGCGCAAGCAGTGAGTGACCGAACGCGACGCCGATGTTGCGCTGCGTCGTGGAGTCGGTCAGGTCACGCTGCATGCGGCTGGTCACGAGAGTGGATGCCAGTGTCTGGAACAGCCCGCCCGAGATCTCGAAGTTCGCCTCGGCGTTCTCGAACCGGATCGGGTTGATCTTGTGCGGCATCGTCGAGGACCCGGTTGCCCCGGCGACGGGGATCTGCGCGAAGAAGCCCATCGCGATGTAGGTCCAGATGTCGGTGGCGAGGTTGTGCAGGATGCCGCCGGCGTGACGCGCCCGGTCGTACAGCTCGACCTGCCAGTCGTGCGACTCGATCTGCGTCGTCAGCACGTTGAAGTCGATGCCCAGCCCTTCGATGAACGCGCGCGACAGCGCCGGCCAATCCACGTCGGGCGCGGCCGACAGGTGTGCCGACCAGGTGCCGGTGGCGCCGGAGAACTTCGCGAGGTACTCCCCTGCCTCGATCTGCTTCGCGACCCGCTCGAGGCGCCACGCGAACACCGCGAGCTCCTTGCCCATGGTCGACGGCGTGGCCGGCTGTCCGTGCGTGCGGGAGAGCATCGCGGCATCCCGATGCTCCTCGGCCAGTGCCGAGATCGCGCCGATCACGGCGCGCAGCTTCGGCAGCCAGACGTTCTCCACAGCCCGCTTGACAGTCAGGGCGTACGACGCGGAGTTCACATCCTCGCTCGTGCAGGCGAAGTGGGTGAGTTCGGCGACGGCATCCAGCCCCAGCGACGACAGCCGGTCGCGCACGAGGTACTCGACCGCCTTGACGTCGTGGCGTGTCACGGCTTCCTTCTCGGCGAGCCAGTCGATCTCGGCCTGGCCGAAGTCGCGGTAGAGGGCGCGGAGGTGCTCCCTGTCTGTCTCGCCCAGCGGGCTCGACTCGAACAGCGAGCGGTCGGTGAGCGCGATGATCCACTCGACCTCGACCTCGACGCGGGCGCGGTTGAGGCCCGCTTCAGACAGGTAGTCGGCGAGATCGCCGACTGCGGCTTGGTAGCGGCCGTCGAGCGGGCTGAGGGGCTGGGCGGGAAGAGAGGTCACGAGGCTCCGATCGGTGAGGGGAGGGCGCTCAGGACGTCGATCGGATGGCGGGTTCGAGCTGCCGGAAGAGCGCCCGGCTCGCACCTTCGATCATACCGAGCACCTCGTCGAACATTCCGGGGTGCCCGTAGTAGGGGTCGGGCACGTCGAGCTGCCCGTCGTCGCGCGGCGCGATCGACAGCATGAGGGCGAGTTTGTCGGCATCGTCGGGCGTGCGCGCCCAGCTCGCGAGAATGCGCTCGTGCGAGCGGTCGAGGGCGACGACGAGGTCGTTGCGGTCGAAGTCCGCGTGCGTGAACTGCCGGGCGCGGTGGTGCGAACCGTCGTACCCGCGGCGGCGGAGGGCGTCGAGGGTGCGTCCGTCGGCGCGCTCGCCGACATGCCAGTCGCCGGTCGCCGCGCTGGAGGAGACGACCCGGTCGCCCAACCCGGCCTGCGCGGCGAACCAGCGGAAGACGACCTCGGCCATCGGGGAACGGCAGATGTTTCCGGTGCACACGAAGATCACGCGGTAGGGGTCTCGCACATCGGGCACGAGTTCCATCATGGCGAATCCATCGCCTCCTGCACAGGATGCCGGGATTCCGAACTGTCCACGGATGCTCCTGCCACGCGCTTCGCGGGCGTTGCGGATGGTCAGGATCGGTGCATGACGACCATCAGCACAACATCTCCGCCGTGGATCGAGGCGGCTCACCGCCTGGGCGTCGCGCGTGAGCGTCTACGCGCGCTTTCGGGGGAAGTCGACGTCCTGCGCGCCAGGGCGCGGGCGCTCGCCGCGGCGACGGATTGGCAGTCGCGATCGGTGGACCGGTACCGCGACGCCATGACAGATCTGATCGAACGATTCGACCGCATCGCGGACGGGTTCGACCTGGCAGACCAGGACCTCGACTGGGAGCAGCAGCGCCTGCGGTCGCTTCCCGTGGACCTGTGGCGATGAGCGACCTCGAGATCCGCAGCGGAAGCGTCATCGCCGTCAACACGCATCACCTGCGTCACACGGCCGGACGGCTGATGTCGCTGGCTGCCGAGTGCGAGGTGGTCCAACGGAGGCTGCACGACATCTCCGCCGGCATCACCGACGAGGGGGCGTGGGCGAACCTGCCGCTCGCCCTGGTCGCCGAGGCCATCGAACGCACCCGCTCGATCGCGGCCGATCTGCGGACCCTGGCGACCATCTATGAAATGGTCGAACTCGAAATCCAGCGAGATGCCGCCGCCGCCATCGGCGACGACCTGAGTGCGCGCAGCCTGACCGGGCGGCTCGCGGCGCTGAGCGGGACACTCTCCCTACCCGAGCAGGTGGTGGCCTGGCAGCTCACGCGAGGATGGCGTGCGGACAGCCACCGGGAGCTGACGTGGCAGTCGGTCCAGGCCGGCCTGCCGTTCGGGCCGTTCGGCTGGGCGGTCTCCGCGGTCGTCCCGCTGCTGCTCGTGGGCGTCCGCGGCCTGGACCGCGGGGCCGTCCCGAACGACGCGCGGCTGCGCGGACCCACGCGGCCCGTGTCGCTGAGCCCGCATCGACTGCGGGAAGCCACGACAGCGCCCGCGACCGTCGCCGACGTCGCCCGCCGCCTGCCTGACGACACGCTCGGTCGCGTCAGAGTCGAGCGCTACACGATGCCCGACCGGTCCCGGCAGTTCGTCGCCTACATCGCAGGGACCCGGTTCGGGGGCGACGACGAGCCGTTCGACATGACCTCGAATCTCGAGCTGTACGACGGGGTGCGCTCCGCATCGTACGAGGCGACCGTGGAGGCGCTGCGCGCGTCGGGAGCCGGGCCGGGCGACACCGTGCACCTGGCCGGGCACTCCCAGGGCGGCATGATCGCCTCGCGCGTCGCCCTCGAGCATGAGTTCAGGGTCGAAACCATCATCACGTTCGGCTCGCCCGTGCAGGCCGATGTCGGCGCGGACACGCTGCAGGTGGCGGTGCGGCATACCGATGACCTCGTGTCGGCCCTGTCCGCCGGCGGGTTCGAAGGCGCCAGCGGCGCACCGGGCAGCTTCGTCGCCGAGCGTGTCGCGGATCCGGTCGGCACGATCGGCGACGTCACATTCGACGTGCATCAGATGGAGGCCTACACCGAGACCGCCGAGCTGCTCGACTCCTCGACCGATCCGAGAATGGATGCCGTGCGCGAGAGCCTCGCGCCGCTGGCCACGGCGACCTCTGTCAGCACCACCGTCTACGGCGCCGAGCGCGGGACCGCACGTCGCGCGGGCGGTGGTGGGGCTTAGCGCTTCTTCTTCAGCTGCGGACGCAGGAAGATGCCCAGGATCCAGTTGATGAGCGTGATCACGAGGGCCGCGACGACGCCGAGCCAGAAGTCCTCGACCCGCAGGCCCCACTGCCACCAGTGGGTGAGCCAGGCGGTCAGCCACAGGAGGAACCCGTTGATGATGAGCGAGATGAGGCCGAGCGTGAGGATGTAGAGCGGGAACGCGACGATCTTGATGACCGTGCCGATGATCGTGTTGACGATCGCGAACACGGCGGCCACGGCGAGCAGCGTGAGCACCATCTGCAGGGTCTCGCCCGGAGGGAACGGGATCACATCGACCTGCAGGGGATCGATGAGGGTCACCACCCAGATGGCGAACGCGTTGATGATGACGCGGATCAGGAAGCGCATAGTGTCGCCAGTCTGGCACGGTCAAGGGTGTCGTTCCTAGAGTTGACGCGTGTCCGACGTGTCGAAGGTTCGCGTGCTGATCGCGCTGCCGCTGCGGGGCCGGTCGCAGGCGCGCAACAGTCCCGCCGACCGGGTGCCGAGCCACGGCACGCACCTGTTCGGCACGACCTATGCGATCGACCTCGTCCCGGTGGACGAGCACGGCCGCTCGGCACGACGCGGCTGGCGCGCGTGGCTGGCGAGCGAGCCGCCCGAACGGTTCATCGGCTTCGGCGCCGATGTCCTCGCACCCGCAGACGGCGAGGTCGTCGCTGTGCACGACGGGGAGCCCGACCACGTCGCGCGTCGCTCGGTGTTCGCGGGGCTCCGCTATCTCGCCACGCAGGGCGCGCGCGCCCAGGCGGGAGTCGGCGCGATCGCCGGCAACCATGTCGTCATCGCGCTCGGCGCCGGTGGCCCGTTCGTCTTGCTCGCGCACCTGCGCGGAGGGTCGGTGGCCGTTCGCGTGGGAGATCGGGTGAGGGCGGGCGACCGCGTGGGCGCGTGCGACAACTCGGGCAACAGCACCGAGCCGCACGTCCACCTGCAGGTCACCGACACCATGGCGTGGGCGACGGCCCGCGGCGTTCCGCTCGCGTTCCGCACCGGACCGCACGGCGAGCCCCGGCCCGATGGCTGGATGCCGCGCAACGGCGAGATCGTCTGGGCCCGCTGAGGTCCACGGCCGGCTACGGCCTCCAGCCGCCTCGAGCCGGCCAGTCGCGTTCTTCCGGAAGTCGCACGGTCATGGCCATACCAGAATGGTCCTGCCACCAGATTGGAATCTCCCCAACCCGTGTCCGGTCGGCACACGCTCCGTAGACTCGAAGCGTGACCGACATCCCCGTGCGCATCCGGCCCGAGATCGCGGCGCTGCCCGCGTACAAGCAGGGCACGCAGGCAGGGCCCGACGCCTTCAAGCTGTCGAGCAACGAGAACCCCTTCGACCCGCTGCCCAGCGTGCTCGCCGCGGTGCAGGGCGCGACCGCCGTCAACCGCTACCCCGACGCCTCCGCCGGGCGGTTGCGGGCACGCGTCGCCGAACGCTACGGCGTCGGCACCGACAGCGTGCACGTCGGCGCCGGATCGGTGTCGATCCTGTACCAGCTCGCGCAGGCCACCTCGGGTCCCGGCGACGAGATCGTCTTCGCGTGGCGGTCGTTCGAGGCCTATCCGGGCCTCGCCGTCGTCGCCGGAGCCACCGCCGTGATGGTCCCCGGCACTGCGAACGGACACCACGACATCGCGGCGATGGCATCCGCGCTCACCGACCGCACCCGCATGGTGCTGGTCTGCAGCCCCAACAACCCGACCGGCCCGATCGTGACCCAGGCCGAGTTCGACACGCTGCTTGCGGCCGTGCCCGCCGACGTCCTGGTCGTGCTCGACGAGGCCTACGCCGAGTTCATCACCGCGACCGACGCGGTCGACGGCAAGAAGGTGCTCGCGTCCGGTCACCCGAACGTCGTCGTGCTGCGCACGTTCTCGAAGGCCTACGGCCTGGCGGGGCTGCGGGTCGGGTACGCCGTCGGGCACCCCCGGATCCTCGATGCCGCCCGGTCGACGGGCATCCCGCTGTCGGTCACCGCCGCCGCCGAAGACGCTGCCCTGGCCAGCCTCGACGCCGAGCCCGAGCTGCTCGAGCGGGTGCGTGTGATCGCCGAGCGTCGTGACCTGCTGGTCGCGCGGCTGCGCGAGACGGGCTGGGATGTGCCCGACGCGCAGGGCAACTTCGTGTGGCTCCCCGCCGGCGATCGGGCCCTCGAGGTCGCCGAGGCCTTCGCGGCGGCCGGGCTCATCGTGCGCGCCTTCGCCGGCGACGGCGTGCGCATCACGGTGGGCGAGGAGGAGTCGATCGATCGGGTGGTGACGACCGCGGCCGGCCTTGGCGTCCGGAGCCAGTGATTTCCGGCATCCATTGTCGATCTCATGCAGACCGGTGCATAGGCGTCGCGATAGCGTGAATCCATGACCCCGCTCGACGACCCTGACATCGTGCGCGTTCTGACGGCGGAGGGCACGTTCGCCCCGACGCCACAAGCCGAGCGTTACGTCCCGCTCATCGAGGCACTCAGCGACACCGATCTCGAGACCTTCTACCGCGACATGGTGATCTCGCGGGCGTTCGACCGCCAGGCCACGAACCTGCAGCGCCAGGGGCAGCTCGCGCTGTGGCCGCCGTCGTACGGGCAGGAGGCCGCTCAGGTCGGCTCGATCCGCGCCGCGCGCGCTCAGGACCACATCTTCCCGTCGTACCGCGAGCACGTCGTCGCCACGATCCGCGGCGTCGATCCGGTCGACATCATCCGGCTCATGCGCGGACTCACGCACGGCGGCTGGGATCCGACGGATGCGCGCAACGGCAACACCCACGTGTACACGCTGGTGCTCGGTTCGCACACTCTGCACGCCGCCGGGTACGGCATGGGTCTCGTGTTCGACAAGCGCTGCGGCACCGGAGACCCCGAGCAGGACGCGGCCGTCATGGTCTACTACGGCGACGGCGCCTCCAGCCAGGGCGATGTGCACGAGGCCATGGTGTTCGCCGCGAGCTACCAGACGCCGCAGGTCTTCTTCCTGCAGAACAACCAGTGGGCGATCTCGGTGCCGGTGGCCACCCAGTCACGGGCCCCGCTGTACCAGCGGGCCGCCGGATACGGCATGCCGTCGCTGCGGGTGGACGGCAACGACGTGCTGGCCAGCTACGCGGTCAGCAAGCTCGCCCTCGACGAGGCGCGCGCAGGCTCCGGCCCCCGCGCGATCGAGGCGATGACCTACCGGATGGGCGCGCACACCACCAGCGACGACCCGACGAAGTATCGCACCTCCGACGAGGAGGAATCGTGGGCACGGCGCGATCCCATCGCGCGCATGCGCACCTACCTCGAGGGCCGGGGCGCGTCCGAGACGTTCTTCGAGGGGGTGGATGCCGAGGCGCGCGACTACGCGGATGATGTGCGCGTGCGCACCAATGCGCTCGGCGGCATTCCCGTGGACACGATGTTCGCGCATGTGTACAGCGACCGGCATCCACTCGTCGAAGAGCAGCGACAGTGGCTCGCCGACTACGAGGCGTCGTTCGAGGGAGGCCAGGCATGAGCGCGGAAGTGCTGCCGTTCGCGAAGGCGCTCAGCGCCGGGCTCGCCGCGGCGATGGACGCCGACGATCACGTCCTGCTCATGGGCGAGGACATCGGGCGCCTGGGCGGGGTGTTCCGCGTGACCGAGGGGCTGCAGGCGCGGTTCGGCGAGCAGCGCGTCATCGACTCGCCCCTGGCGGAGTCGGGCCTGGTCGGCACCGCGATCGGACTCGCGATGGCCGGCTTCCGACCCGTGGTGGAGATCCAGTTCGACGGATTCGTGTTCCCCGCGTTCGACCAGATCACCACGCAGCTGGCGAAGTTCACGAACCGGCACGAGGGTGCACTGCAGATGCCGGTCGTCATCCGCATTCCGTACGGCGGGCACATCGGCGCCGTCGAGCACCATCAGGAGAGCCCCGAGGCCTACTTCGCGCACACGCCGGGGCTCCGGGTTGTCTCGCCCGCGTCGCCGAACGACGCGTACTGGATGATCCAGGATGCGATCGCCTCGCCCGACCCGGTGATCTTCCTCGAGCCGAAGGCCAAGTACTGGCTCAAGGGCGAAGTCGACACGGCCGAGCGCGCCATGCCGCTGCACGCGTCGCGCCGGGTGCGACAGGGCACCGATGTGACCCTCGTCGGGCACGGCGCGATGGTCACGACGCTGCTGCAGGCCGCCGCTCTGGCCGAGGCCGAGGGCACCTCGTGCGAGGTCATCGACGTGCGATCGCTGTCACCGGTGGACTACGGCCCGATCCTCGACTCGGTGCGCCGGACCGGCCGCATGGTCTACGCGCAGGAGGCGCCGGGGTTCGCCTCGGTCGGCTCGGAGATCGCGGCCACCGTCATGGAGAAGGCGTTCTTCGCGCTCGAGTCGCCTGTGCTGCGCGTCTCGGGGTTCGACGTGCCGTTCCCGCCCGCGAAGCTCGAGGGTCAGTTTCTGCCCGACGCCGACCGGATTCTCGAGGCCGTCGACCGCGCCCTCGCCTACTGACATGCCCGCCCCCGCGACCCTTCCCCCCGCGAGAGAACAACTGGCCGCCGAGAGAACGGGTGAGACCTGTACTCTCGGCGCTGAGTTGTTCTCTCGCGGATGGGGTGGGGCCGTCCACGGGGCCGGGGGACCATAAGGAGCACCATGAGCACGCAGACCTTTCTTCTTCCGGACGTCGGTGAAGGACTGACCGAGGCTGAGATCGTCCAGTGGCGGGTCGCCCCCGGCGACACCGTGGCGGTCGACGACGTGCTGGTCGAGATCGAGACGGCGAAGTCGCTCGTCGAGCTTCCGTCGCCGTTCGACGGGACCGTCGGCGAACTGCTCGCCGCCGAGGGAGACACCGTCGAGGTCGGCGCCGCGATCATCACGATCAGCGGCGGTGCCGCCGCGGCCGATGTGACCGCCGGCCAGTCGGAGCACGGCGAGCAGCCTGCTGATCCGGATGCCGGTGGCGCAGTGCTCGTGGGCTACGGCACCGGTGGCGCCGCCACGTCGCGCCGCAAGCGGCCCGAGAGCCGCACCGAGGCGGTGCGGGCGTCGGTCGGGGTGGTCGCCAAGCCGCCGGTGCGCAAGCTCGCCCGCGACCTCGATGTCGACCTGACCCAGGTCACCCCCAGCGGTCCCGCCGGCGAGGTCACCCGGGACGACGTCATGGCGCACGCCTCGCAGGCGTCGGTGTTCCGCAACATCGCGACCCCCGATCTGCCCGCCGAGCGGGAGCGGACGATCTCCGTCGCGCCGGAGGCGCCGGCATCCACCCCCGTGCTCGATGAGAGCCGCGAAGAGGCGATCCCGGTCAAGGGAGTGCGCAAGGCGACCTCGTCGGCGATGGTGCGCTCGGCGTACACGGCGCCGCACGTGTCGGTGTGGACCGACGTCGATGCGACCCGCACGATGGAGCTCGTCAAGCGGCTCAAGGCCTCGCCGGACTTCGCCGACATCAAGGTGTCGCCGCTGCTGATCTTCGCCCGGGCGCTGGTGTGGGCCGTGCGCCGCACGCCCATGGTCAACGCCGCGTGGATCGACAAGGAGGATGGCTCAGCCGAGATCCGCGTGCGCAACTACGTCAACCTCGGCATCGCCGCCGCGACGCCCCGGGGACTGCTGGTGCCGAACATCAAGGACGCGCAGGACCTCAACATGCGCGAGCTGGCGCGGGCGCTCGAGAAGCTGACCCTCACCGCACGCGAAGGCAAGACGACCCCGGCCGACCAGCAGGGCGGCACGATCACGATCACGAACATCGGCGTGTTCGGGATGGATGCCGGTACCCCGATCATCAACCCCGGCGAATCGGGCATCGTCGCGATGGGCACGATCCGGCAGAAGCCGTGGGTGGTCGACGGCGAGGTGCGTCCGCGCTACGTGACGACCGTGTCGGGCTCGTTCGACCACCGCGTCATCGACGGCGACGGCATGAGCCGGTTCATCGCCGACATCGCCGCGATCCTCGAGGAGCCCGCGCTGCTGCTGGACTGACCTCGACGTGGCCTGGCCTCGCCGGTGGACAGGGCCACCCGCGTGGTGAGAACGATTATCAATAGCGGTTATAGTGGTGGGTATGAACCGCCGAACCCTCGCTCCGCTCGTGCTCGTTGCAACATCCGCCCTCGCCCTCGCGGGCTGCGCGTCCACGGCACCCGATGCGGGAACGGACGACGCGGTGCAGGTCGTGGCATCCACCAACGTGTACGGGTCGATCGCGGAGGCCATCGGGGGAGACCTCGTCGACGTGACGGCGGTCATCACGTCGCTGTCGCAGGATCCGCACTCGTACGAGGCGTCGGCGCGCGACCAGCTGACGGTCTCGCGCGCTGACCTCATCGTCGCGAACGGCGGCGGGTACGACGCGTTCATGGATGACCTCATCGACGCGAGTGGGACGGATGCCGTGGTGCTCAGCGCGGTGACGTTCTCGCACGACTACCCGGACAATGCGGGACATGACGCCGAGCCCGATCATGATCACGCCGAAGGCGACGACCACGAGCACGACGACGCGGAGGACCACGACGGCCACGATCACATCGAGGGCTTCAACGAGCACGTCTGGTACGACCCGCACACGATGGCGCACCTGGCCGAAGACATCGCGCACGAGCTCGGCGCGCTCGACCCCGGCAATGCGAGCACCTACGAGGCGAACGCGGCGGAGTTCACCGCCGGCATCGACGAGATCGAGGCCGCACTCGACGACATCGCCGCAGGCCACCAGGGCACGCAGATCTTCGTCACCGAGCCCGTGCCGCTGTACCTGACCGAGGCTGCCGGTCTTGTGAACGCGACTCCGGAGGCGTTCAGCGAGGCCGTCGAGGAGGGGCAGGACGTCCCGCCGGTGAGCCTGCTGGAAGCCTTGCGCACCATCGAGTCGGGAGACATCGCCGTGCTCATCGCGAACGCGCAGACCGGCGGTGCCGAGACCTCGCAGGTGATCGACGCAGCCACCGCGCAGGAGATCCCTGTGCTCGAGTTCACCGAACTGGTGCCCGAGGGTGAGACGTATCTGACCTGGATGGGGCAGAACGTCGCCGACCTCGCGGGTACGCTTTCCCGGTGAGCTCGTCCGACCCCGCAGGCACGTCGCCGCCGAGCACCGCCTCGTCGAGCACCGCGCCGCCGACCGCACCGCCGTCGAGCACCGCGCCGCCGCTGCAGATCCGCGGTGCGGCGCTGCGGCGCGACGACCGCGAGCTGTGGAGCGGCCTCGACCTCGACGTCGCCCCCGGCGAGCTGATCGCCGTGCTCGGCCCGAGCGGCTCGGGCAAGACGACGCTGCTGCAGGCGATCCTCGGCCTCGTTCCCCTCAGCGAAGGCGAGATCACGGCACTGGGCGAGCCGGTGCACCGCCGCGGCAACCGGCGCATCGGGTACCTCCCGCAGGCGCGCCCGCTGCCGCGCGACACCGCCATGCGGGGCCGCGACCTGGTCTCGCTCGGTGTCGACGGGCACCGGTTCGGGCTGCCCTTCCGCGGACGTGCCGAACGCGCCCGCGTCGGCGCCCTCATCGAGTCCGTCGGGGCCACCGGTTTCGCCGATCGTCCGGTCGGCCTGCTCTCCGGCGGCGAGCAGCAGCGGCTGCGCGTCGGGCAGGCGCTCGCCGACGACCCCCGCCTGCTGCTGTGCGACGAGCCGCTCACGAGCCTCGACCTGGCCAACCAGCAGGCGGTCGTCCGCCTCATCGACGAGCACCGCCGCTCCGGCGCGGCCGTGCTGCTGGTCACCCACGACATCAACCCCGTGCTGGGCAAGGTCGACCGCATCCTCTACCTCGCGAACGGCAAGTTCACCCTCGGCAAGCCCAAGGACGTGCTGACCTCGCCGGTGCTCACCGACCTCTACGGCGCGCCGGTGTTCGTGCTGCGTGCCGGCGACCGGCTGGTCGTCGTGGGGGCACCGGACGCCGAGGAGTCCCACCACCATCACGACCACGGGGAGCATCTGTGAACTGGGCGGATGTGTGGGACGCGATGTTCGGCGGCCTGCCGTACTACGGCGAGGTCCTGGCGCTGGTGAGCAACTCGGTGTGGGCCGGCGCCGTGCTGGGCCTCGTCGGCGGCCTCATCGGCGTGTTCGTGATCCAGCGCGACATGGCCTTCGCCGTGCACGGCATCAGCGAGCTGTCCTTCGCCGGTGCGGCGGCGGCCCTCCTGGTCGGCGCCGACGTCGTCACCGGGTCGATCCTCGGCTCGCTCGCCGCGGCCGCGCTCATCGGCTGGCTGGGCGCGCGTGCGCGCGAGCGCAACTCGATCGTCGGGGTGCTGATGTCGTTCGGGCTCGGTCTCGGCATCCTGTTCCTCTCGCTCTACGACGGGCGCAGCGCCAACCGCTTCAGCCTGCTCACCGGGCAGATCGTCTCGGTCCAGTCGGGCGAGCTGGGCTGGCTGATCGGCATCTCGGCGTTCGTGCTGATCGCCCTCGTGCTCATCTGGCGCCCGCTGCGCTTCGACTCGCTCGACCCGCAGGCCGCAGCCGCCCGCGGCGTGCCGACCACGACCGTCTCGCTGGGATTCATGCTGCTGCTGGGCCTCGCGGTCGCCGTGGCCGTGCACATCATCGGCGCGCTGCTGGTGATGGCCCTGCTGGTGACGCCGGCCGCCGCGGCGATGCGGGTCGCGTCGGGGCCGATTGCGGTGCCCGCGCTGTCGGCGCTGTTCGGGTTCGTGGCCGCTGTCGGCGGCATCCTGCTCGCCGTCATGGGGACCCTGCCGGTCAGTCCCTACATCACGACGCTCTCGTTCGTCATCTACCTCATCTGCCGGATCGTGGGCGCGCGCCGAGACCGCGTGGTGCGCGCGGGCCGGACCGCCCAGCCGGCTCTCACGACGCCTCGGTAGACTCCGGCCATGGCTCAGCGCAACACCTGGCAGCGCGACCGCGTGCGCAGCGCACTCGGCGATGCGCAGGGTTTCGTGAGCGCGCAGGACCTGCACGCGTCGCTGCGCGAAGACAACACCGGCATCGGCCTGGCGACCGTCTACCGGGCGCTCGCGGCGCTCGCGGCCAACGGCGAAGCCGATCAGCTGCAGAGCCCCGAGGGCGAGGCGATCTACCGCGCCTGCGCGAGCGAGGGCCACCACCACCACCTGATCTGCCGGTCCTGCGGGACGACGGTCGAGATCCAGGCGCACGATGTGGAGACCTGGGCGCAGCGCACCGCCGCCACGCACGGCTTCACCCAGGCCGAGCATGTCGTGGACATCTTCGGGCTGTGTGCGGCCTGCACCGCGAGGAACCGTGTCCCGCACTGACACGCGCACCCGCCGGTCGGCGCCCGGGGGCACGCCCGACCGCACCGGCGCTGCGGGGCGCGCCGTCGTGGCTCTGGGCATCGGCGTCCTCGTGGTCGCCGCATTCGTGGCGCTGGCGCTGATCTCCCCGGCATCCACTCTTCCGACACGGGCACAGGACGCGCTGACGCTGTCGATCAGCGTGCTGATCGAATCGCTGCCGTTCGTGGTGCTGGGCGTCGTGCTGTCGATCGTCGTGCAGGTGTGGATCCCGCCGGGCGTCATCGAGCGGTGGATGCCGCGCAACGCGTGGGGCCGCCGCGCCGTCCTCTCGCTGCTGGGCATGCTCGTGCCGGTGTGCGAATGCGGCAATGTGCCGTTCGCGCGCGGGCTCATGATGCGCGGCTTCTCGGTGCCCGAGACCCTGACCTTCCTGATGGCGGCGCCGATCGTGAACCCGATCGTGATCATCACGACGCACCAGGCGTTCGGGTTCGACGACGGCATCCTGATCGCCCGCCTGCTCGGCGGCTACGCAATAGCGAACCTGATCGGGTGGCTTTACAGCCGGCATCCCGATCCCGATGCGCTGGTGACCGACCGGTTCCGCGCGGCGTGCGAGATCGCCGAAGAGGGGGTGGATGCCGGCGGGCGCGGCCGCCGCAGCCTGGCCCAGTTCGTCGTCGAACTGCGCGCCGTCATGCCGGCGCTCGTGATCGGGTCGGGACTCGCCGGTGCGGTCCAGGTGCTCGTGCCGCGTGACGCCCTGCTGGCGATCGGCTCGAACCCCGCCCTGTCGATCGTGGCGATGATCGCGCTGGCGATGGTCGTGTCGATCTGCTCCAATGTCGACGCGTTCTTCGCGCTGTCGTTCGCCTCGACGTTCACGCCCGGGTCGATCGTCGCGTTCCTGCTGGTCGGGCCCCTCGTCGACGTGAAGATGCTCGCGCTGCTGCGGACCACGTTCCGCACGAAGGTGCTCGTGGGGCTCGTGATCATCGTGGTGCTGTCGGCGGCCGCGATCGGAACGGTGGTGAACCTCGTTGCGTGAGGGTTCTGTCGCCCGGATGCTCGGGATGCGCCTGCTCGGGGTGGGCCTGGCCGCGGCCATCGCCGCCGTCACCCTGGCGCTTGCCGTGCGCGGGCAGCTCGGGCTCTACATCAACCCCGAGTCGTCATGGTTCGCGGTTTCGATGGCCGTCGTGCTGCTGATCGGCGCGGTGGCGAGCTTCGCGCTGCCGCTGGGCGCCGAGGAGGACCACGGGCACGACCACGGCGATGCTCATGGGGATCACGATCACGGCGACGCGCCGGTCGCCGGCGGCCCCCACGCTCCGGCGCAGACCGTGCACGTGGGGCCGGGCCTGGCGGGAACCGTCGCCACCGTGACCGGCGGGGTGATCGCGACCGGCATCGTCGGCGCGATCCTGCTCGTGCCCCCGGCGACGCTCTCGGCCGAGATCGCCATGGCGCGCGACACGGGCACGCCGCCGCTGTTCCAGGGCGCCGACACGATCGACCTGGCCGTCACCGGAGACACCGCGTCCTTCGGCGTGGGGGAGTGGGCGAGCGTGTTCGCCACGGCCACGAACCCAGAGGCGTTCGACGGCGACGAGATCGTCCTCACCGGCTTCGTCACACCGGGCGACGACGGTTTCGATCTCACGCGCCTGGTCGTCACGCACTGCGTGATCGACGCGCAGCCTGCGGCCATCCCGGTGGCCGCGGCCGACGTGCCCGAGACGGGCCAGTGGGTCACCGTGAGCGGCACCATCCGCGATGTCGACGGCCACCTCCAGATCGCGGACGCCGAGGTCGAGGCGATCGACGAGCCCGCCGATCCGTACGAGTACTGACGTGTCGACCCGCAGCGAGACCCGACGCGAGCGCGCGCACCGCCGGCGCGGCCGCAGCTTCATCGTCACGTTCGCCGTCGTGGTCGGAGTGATCGCGGCGATCGCGCTGGGCGGGGCCACGCTCACGCTCGCCCAGGGGCCGCGCACCACCGGAGTGCAGGTGGATCCGGAGGCGGCGATCTCGGCATCCGGATCCCGCGTCATCTTCACGACGACCCAGTCACTGGAAGAGGTCAGCCCCGAGCAGGTCACGGTGGAGCCTGCGACCGAGTTCACGGTCGACACGTCGGGACGCAGCGTCGGCGTGCGGTTCGCCCTGCCGCTGTGGGACGACACCGAGTACACGATCCGCATCGACGAGGTGACCGGGGTCGGCGGGGGACCGGCATCCACTCTCGAGGAGACCTTCACCACGCCGGCACTCCAGTTCCAGCTGCTGCAGCGCGGCGAGGACGGGGACACGATCTTCCGCAGCGACCTCGCCGGCGACGGGCAGTCGGTGTTCACGCACGCGCACATCGAGGACTTCCGCGCCACGCGCACGCACCTGGTCGTCTCGACGATCGACGCGGGCGGGTCGCACCTTGTCGTGACCGACCTCGAAGGCGGCGACGAGCGCGAGCTGCCGCTGCCCGGCGACGGCCTGGTCGGCAATCTGCAGAGCGCCGACCGCGGCGATGTCGTCGGCTACACCTTCACCGACGCCGACCTCGGTGCCGACGGCGGGCAGGAGAGCGCCCTGTACACGGCGTCGCAGCGGCCGGCCGACGCCGATGCGCCGCCGACACCGGTGGTGCTGGACGGCGGGGACCCGCGGGTCGTCGACTGGCGGTTCGTCCCCGGCACCGACAGCATCCTCATGCTCACCTTCGACGGCGCCCTGAACCTCGTGTCGGGCACCGAAGCGGTCGCTCTGGGCACCGCGATCGGCATCGACGGCATCGCGCGCGGATCGTCGCAGGCGGTGGTCGAACGCATCGAGGGGCCCGTGGTCATCGACCTCGCGACCGGCGAAGAGGAGCCGCTCGCGGCGACCGACCCCACCGCCGGGCAGGTCAGCTCGGTGACACCGCTGCCGGGGGAGAGCGGTGCGACGCTGCGGGTGCTGGCGCAGGTGGACGGGTTCGACCTGCTGTCGACCGATGTGGCGGTGGTGGATGCCGGTGGCGCCGCGCGCGTGGTCGCCTCACTGGCGGCCGAAGACACCCTGCTGCAGACCTGCGTGTCGCCGAGCGGCCGGTACGCGGCCCTGCTGGTCGCGCCGGACGCGGTCGACAACCCCTATGACGGGTACCTCCTGCCGCTGCCCGAACGGCTGGAGACGCGGATCGTGGCGCTCGAGGACGGGACCGACGTGGTCGCCCTGACCGGCTTCGACATCTCATGGTGCCAGAACGGACCGCCGGTATGAGCGGTGAGACGGTCGACGCGGGCGGGGCGGGCGCCTCGTGCGGGGCGGGCGCTGCGGGCGGGGCGGGCGCTGCGGGCGGGGCGGGCGCTGACATGACCGGGCTGGTCGCGGCGACACGGGCGGGCCTCGGCGCGCTGCCGCTCGAGGTGGCCCCGCTGCTGCTGGGCGGCGTGCTGCGGGTCGAGATCGACAGCGACGTCGTCGCCGTGCGGATCACCGAGGTCGAGGCCTATCACGGGCGGGGGACCGGCCCGACCCTGGACCCGGGTTCGCACGCGCGCATGGGCCGCACGGCCCGCAACGCCACGATGTGGGGCGAGCCCGGGCACCTGTACGTGTATCTGAGCCACGGCATCCACTCGTGCGTGAACGTCGTCTGCGGTCCAGAGGGCGAGGCCGGCGGTGTGCTGCTGCGCGGCGGCGAGGTCGTGGAGGGGCAGGATGCCGCATTCGCGCGCCGCGCGGCTGCGCGCACGGCGCGGGAGCTGGCCCGCGGGCCGGGCCGGCTGGGCGACGCGATCGGACTCCGGCATCCGCGCCACGACGGGATCGATGCGATCACCGGGGAGCCGCGCGAGGGTGCGGTGGCCCGGCTGTGGCTGCGGCAAGAGCCGCTCGCCGAAGTGGCCGCCGGGCCGCGGGTGGGAGTGGCCGGCATCGCCGGCACGGCGGCGTACCCGTGGCGGTTCTGGGTGCCCGGCGACCCGACCGTGTCGCCGTTCCGGTGGGGACGCGGCGCCGCTGAGGCCGCGGCCACTCTGGCGTAGGTTTCTCGCCCCGATTCTCGAAGCCGACCGCTCACGGAAGTCAAGGCCGACACGCCGCGCGTGCTAAACTGACTCCTTGTCTGCGCGCACTCCATGCACGCAGTTCGCATCCCTTCCTCAGAGTCCGGCCTCAAGCCGTGCCTGAAGCGGGGGTGCAGACAAGGGATCTTGGGTGGCACCGTCCGGTGTCACGGTACTAAGGAGAATCACTATGGCAGCAGTGTGCCAGGTGACTGGAGCAGTTCCCGGCTTCGGTCACAACATCTCGCACTCGCACCGCCGGACGAAGCGCCGCTTCGACCCGAACGTGCAGAAGAAGACCTATTTCGTTCCTTCGCTTGGTCGCAAGATCACGCTGAACGTCTCGGCCAAGGGCATCAAGGTCATTGACGCCCGCGGCATCGAGTCGGTCGTGAAGGACCTCATCGCGAAGGGTGTGAAGCTCTAATGGCGAAGAAGGCTCAGGACGTCCGTCCGATCATCAAGCTGCGCTCGACCGCCGGCACGGGGTACACCTACGTGACGCGCAAGAACCGCCGCAACAACCCCGACCGCATCGTGCTGAAGAAGTACGACCCGGTCGTCCGCAAGCACGTCGAATTCCGAGAGGAGCGCTGATCTCATGGCGAAGAAGAGCAAGATCGCGCGCAACAACCAGCGCGAGGTCATCGTCGCCCGCTACGCCGAGAAGCGTGCCGAGCTGAAGAAGGCCCTCGTGGACCCCAACTCGACCGACGAGCAGCGCGAAGCCGCCCGCCTCGGTCTGCAGAAGCTGCCGCGCAACGCGTCGCCGGTGCGCCTGCGCAACCGCGACGCCATCGACGGCCGCCCCCGCGGCCACCTGTCGAAGTTCGGCATCTCGCGTGTCCGCTTCCGCGACATGGCACACCGTGGCGAGCTGCCCGGCGTGACCAAGTCCAGCTGGTAATACCTGCAGCACAGCACCGAAGGCCCGGATCTCTCACGAGGTCCGGGCCTTCGCTGTCCCCCGGCGCCCGGCCCCCGGCCCCACCGGCTCCCGCCCGCGGCGCCCCGGCATCCCGGCATCCCGGCATCCCGGCATCCACCCCCCCGGCGAGAGAACAACTCGCGGACGAGAGAACAACTCGCGGACGAGAGAACGGGTGGCACGCGTTCTCTCGGCGCCCAGTTGTTCTCTCGCGGGAAGGGGGACGCGAGGCAGCGTCAGGAGCCGGGACGCAGTCACATTCGTCACTCTGGTCCCGTTTGGCCCGCGACACGCCGGGCAACATCACGTCAGGGCGGCCGAAATCCGCGGAATCACGCGGATCGTGGGTATATTCGGGACCGGTCCAACCGACCAACCAGGCGGCGCGAGTCGTCCGGTCCGTAGTAACTGAGGCGGCACACGCTGCCGTCTGGAGGACAACCCCATGGCCATCACCAAGACCGAGCTCGTTGCCAGCATCGCCAGCGCGACGGGCCAGAGCCAGTCGACCGTCTCGGGCGTGCTCGACGCGCTGTTCGCGACCGTCTCCGAGAACGTCGCCAAGGGCGAGAAGGTCTCGATCCCCGGCTGGATCGCGTTCGAGCAGGTCGACACCGCGGCCCGCACCGGCCGCAACCCGCAGACCGGCGCCGAGATCAAGATCCCCGCGGGCAAGCGCGTCAAGGTGACCGCAGGCTCGAAGCTCAAGGCTGCCGTCAAGTAATCCTGTCGTTCGAAGGGGGATGCCACGCGGCATCCCCCTTCGGCGTTCCCGCCCGCGCCTGCGCGCTCAGACGTCGATCGTGAGGACCGGCGACGGTGCGCGGGACACACACGGGAGGCCGAGTTCATCGACTCGTACCCGGTGACCCACAACGACCCGGCCGGGACGCGCTTCGTGCTCGATCGCCGCTTCGGCTCCGAGCGCGTCACCCGCACGCCGGAGCCGTCGATGGCCTGGGCCCGCCTGCCCGCGTAGCCGGCCGTTCGCCGGGCCATCGCCGGCCGTCACCCGGTGCCGATACGCGATCTAGGCTGGAGTGGTGAATTCCCGCGCCTTCCGGATCGCAGGCCCCGCGATCCTGATCGCGGCCGCGTTGCTCGCCCTCGTGCTCGGCCTGGCCTACGGGGGCGGCGCCGCGCCGCTCGTGCTCGCCGACCCCGGCCCCGTGATCCGGTGGGGGCTGCCGCTGACCACGCTCGTGGTGAACCTGTCGGCGGCGGGCATGATCGGGTCGCTCGTGCTGGCCCTGTTCGCGCTGCGCACCGGCGACCGGCCCTTCGACACGGCGCTCGACATGGCATCGGTCTCCGCCGCGATCTTCACGATCGCGAGCGCGGTCACCGCATTCTTCACGTTCATCAACATCTTCAACGCGACGCCCAGCGCCGACGCCCAGTTCGGCCAGCAGCTCGGCCGCTTCCTCGTCGACACGCCCGCCGGCGTCGCCTGGTCGATCACGACGATCGCCGGCGCCGTGCTGACCGTCCTCACCTTCGCGGTGCGCGGCTGGACCACCACCGCACTCGTGACCGTCGTCGCGGTCGCCGCGCTCCTGCCGATCGCGACGCTCGGGCACTCCGGCGACGAGGCGGGGCACAACATCGCCGTGGCCGCACTCTTCTTCCACATCGTCGGCGCCGCCGTCTGGCTCGGCGGGCTGCTGCTGCTGGTCATGATCCGGCCGCAGCAGAGCCGCGGCCAGCTCGCCGACGTCCTCGGCCGGTATTCGAGCCTCGCCCTGGCCGCCTTCGTCGTGGTCGCACTGTCGGGCGTCGCGCGCGCGGTCGTCGGCGTCGTCGCATGGGAGAACCTGCTCTCGCCGTACGGCGCCCTGCTCATGGTCAAGGTCGCAGCCCTGCTGGCGCTGGGCGTACTCGGTGCCTGGTACCGGCGCCGGCTCATCGGGAAGATTCGGGAGGATGCCGCGTCGCGCCGCTTCTGGAGCCTCATCGGGCTGGAGATGGCGTTCATGGGCATCGCCAGCGGCGCGGCGGTCGCGCTGGCCCGCACGCCCCCGCCCGTGGACACCACACTGCCGACCGACCCGTCGCCCGCGGTGCGACTGACTGGATCTCCCCTGCCGCTCGAGCTCACCATCGAGCGCTGGTTCACGCAGTGGGACATCGACGTGGTGTGGGCCTTCGCCGTCGGGTTCGGGGTGTTCTTCTACCTCGCCGGGGCGTGGCGGCTGCACCGCCGCGGCGACAGGTGGCCGGTCTACCGCACCATCCTGTGGCTGCTCGGCCTCGCGCTGCTGTTCTGGGTCACGTGCGGTCCGATCAACGCGTACCAGGACTTCCTGTTCAGCATGCACATGACCGGGCACATGCTGCTGAGCATGGCGATTCCGATGTGCCTGGTGATGGGTGCGCCGGTGAGCCTGGCTGCGCGTGCGATCCACCGCCGTGACGACGGTACGCGCGGGGGACGGGAATGGATCCTGTGGGCCGTGCACACCCCGTTCTCGAAGGTGATCACCCACCCGCTGGTCGCGGCGGGGATCTTCATCGTGTCGCTGTGGGCCTTCTACTACACGGACCTGTTCCGCTGGTCGCTCTACGACCACCTGGGGCACGAGTGGATGGTGGCGCATTTCCTCATCTCGGGCTACCTGTTCGTGCAGTCGCTCGTGGGCATCGACCCGGTGCCGCTGCGCTTCCCCTACCCGTTCCGGCTGCTGACCCTCATCGCCGTCATGGCCATGCACGCGTTCTTCGGTATCTCGATCATGATGAGCGAGGGCCTGTTCGTCGCGGAGTGGTTCGGCTCGATGGGGCGCACGTGGGGCGCGACGCCGCTGGAGGACCAGTACATCGGCGGCGGCGTGGCGTGGTCGATCGGCGAGATCCCGACGCTCATCCTCGCGATCACCGTCGCGATCCAGTGGAGCCGCTCGGACGACCGCGCGCAGCGGCGGTGGGACCGTCAGGCCGACCGCACCGGCGATGCCGAGCTCGAGGCGTACAACGCCGAGCTGCAGGCGCTCGCCGAGCGCGATGCGCGCCGCGGCGCGTAGTGCTCAGGACCGGGGGCGAATTGCGGCACGTCGCCGGAACGGCGTCGCGTCGAGGCGTGAGCTCAGTCCGCGGCCGACACCTGGATCGACGCCGTGCCGTCGGGCAGCACGTCGATCTCGCCGGTGATGAAGAACGGCACGTCCTCATCCCAGTGGGTGATGGCGCCGGTGCCGATGTCCTGGATGTCGACCTCGATGTGGGCGACGGCCTTGGTGCGCTCGATGGCCCAGTCCGCGCCGTCGGGGACGACCGAGATCTCGGGCTGGGTGGTCATCGACCACTTCGGCAGGTCGACGATGCGGTTGTACACGACCCAGCCGAACGGGCAGCCTGTCGGCTGCAGCACGTCCTGCTCGGTGCACGCATCGAGGAAGCCCTCGACCTTCTCCTGCACGACGTCGATGAACTCCGCCGTCGGCTCCGTCTGCAGGTTGACGGGGATGTCGGCGGCGGGCGTATCCGACAGGACAGCCACCCCCGCGCTGGCCGAGATCGGGGTCTGGACGGACACCGAGTACAGGCCGGGGGAGAAGACGAGCATCGGCACCGGCGCGAGCGGATCGGCATCGAGCCGGTCGACCGAGACCTGTCGCTTGTCGATGTCGAATCCGTTGACGCTGAACTGCATGGCACCGCGCACCGTCAGGTTGATGACCGCGAGCGGGCTCTGCGCGAACCGCCACGAGGGGGACACGCCCACCCAGCCGTCCTGCTCGACCTGGAAGGTGCTGGTGCCGCGGTGCGGTCCCGCCGAGTACTCGACCGTCACGTGGGTCACGCCGTCGCGCTCCTCGGATGAGGTCACCTCGACGTCGGTCAGCGGTGCCAGGGCGGCGCGGCGCAGCAGTGCGTCGGATGCCGTCGTCGGCAGCCCCGCGGATGACAGGTCCAGCGAGTCGATCTGCACGCCGGGCACGGTCAGCGCGTCGGCGGCGGCACCCTCGCCGAGGAGGTCGAGATAGCGCTCGACGAACGCGGCCGGGCTGTACAGGTTGCGGTAGACGACCGCTCCGCCGGCACCCAGAGCCGCCACGAGCAGGACGCCGACCAGGCCCAGCACGGTGAGGTCAAGGCCGAGCGAACGCCGGCGTCGAGGAGCGGGAACAGGCGCCGCCGGTGCGGGCGCGGCATCCACTCGCGTCATGCTGTCGACCCCATCCACAGACGCAGTCTAGAAAACCCACCTGATAGATAGCATGGATACGGTGAGCACGCCGACCCTGTCACCCGAGCAGGATGAGCTGTTCCGCCTCATCGAGGACACCCGCGAGCACGTGTTCATCACGGGGCGCGCCGGCACCGGCAAGTCCACGCTGCTGCAGCACCTCGCATGGAACACCGACAAGCAGATCGCGGTGTGCGCGCCGACGGGCGTGGCGGCGCTCAACGTCGACGGGCAGACGATCCACTCGCTGTTCCGCCTGCCGATCGGACTCATCGCCGACAGCGAGATCGACCAGTCCGACGCGACGCGCAAGATCCTCAACGCCATCGACACGCTCGTCATCGACGAGATCTCGATGGTGAACGCCGATCTGATGGACGGGATCGACAGGTCGCTGCGGCAGGCGCGCCGCCGCCGGTCCGAGCCGTTCGGCGGAGTGCAGGTCGTGATGTTCGGCGACCCCTACCAGCTGGCGCCCGTGCCCCCGCGCGGCGACGAGCGCAAGTACCTGCAGGACCACTACCGGTCGTTCTGGTTCTTCGACGCGCACATCTGGGCGGGCCCGCCCGACGGCGCCATCGGCATGGGCGGTCTGCTCGACCTCGGCCGGGTCGGCGCGCCGCTGCACATCCGTGAGCTGCGCGACATCCACCGGCAGTCCGATCCCGAGTTCAAGGCCATGCTCAACGCGGTGCGTCACGGCATCGTCACCACCGACATCGCCGAGCGGCTCAACGCGACCGGCGCCCGGACGCCCCCGCCGCCGGTGGACGGCGAGCCGCCGATCATCACCCTCGCCACGCGCAACGACATCGTGAACCGGATCAATCAGCGGCACCTCGATGCGCTGCCGGGCCCGGTGCAGACGGCGCGCGCCGAGATCAGCGGCGACTTCGGGCGCGGCGACGCGTCGTACCCCGCCGACGCCGAGCTGCAGCTGAAGGTCGGCGCGCAGGTCATGTTCCTGCGCAACGACAGCGGCTACGGCGGCGACGGCCCCCGGTGGGTGAACGGGTCGATCGGCACCGTCGTCCGCATCGCGGGCGAGACGGTGCGCGTCGAGCTCGACGGCGAAGAGCACGACGTCGAGCCGACGGTGTGGGAGAGGTTCCGGTACGCCTACGATCCGGCATCCCGCAAGCTCAGCCGCGACATCGTCGCGGAGTTCACGCAGTTCCCGCTGCGCCTCGCCTGGGCCGTGACGATCCACAAGTCGCAGGGCAAGACCTACGATCGGGCGATCGTCGACCTCGGCTCGGGAGCATTCGCGCCCGGCCAGACCTACGTCGCGCTGTCGCGGCTGACCTCGCTCGACGGGCTGTACCTGTCGCGGCCGCTGCGGCCCGCCGACATCCTGGTCGACCCTGACGTGCGCCGGTTCATGGCCGGCGTGCGGGCGGCCGGGCGCGGGTAGTTCAGGCGACGCGCTCGGCGGCGCCGGCCTTCGCGGTCGCGAGGTCTTCGAACAGGTCGGTGTTGAACTGGTAGGCCACCAGGACCTCGTCGATGACGCGCTCGTGCTCCGCGGCATCCCACGGCGCAGCATCCAGCTGCTCGCGGTAGACGTCCTTGAACGCCTTCGGGTCGGCGATCTCGCCGAAGATGTAGAACCCGATGCCGTTCGTCTCGAACCCGAACTGGCGCGCCATGACCTTGCCGATGAACTGACCGCCGGACAGGTCGCCGAGGTAGCGGGTGTAGTGGTGCGCGACGAAGCCGCCGGGCCAGGTCGCGCCGACCTGCGCGATGCGCTCCACGTAGCGCTGCGTCGTCGGCAGCGGCTCGATCTCGTCGCGCCATCCGTGTCCGATGAGGAATTCGAGGTCGGCTTCGAGGGCGGGCAGGCGCGTGAGCTTGTCGGTGATGAAGACGGATGCCACCGGGTCGGCCTTCATCCGTTCGGCGGCCGCCTCGAGTGCCGCGTAGATGAACCAGTGCTGTGCGACCAGCGCCGTGTAGTCCTCGCGCGTGCCGCTGCCGCGCATCAGGTCGGACATGAAGCCCGCGCCCTCGCTACCGGAGTGGGCGCTGTGCGAACGCTCGCGCAGGGAGGTGGAGAAGGGGATCGGGTCAGCCATAGCGTCAGTGTAACTGAAACTAAGGCTCACCTAAACTGAAGGTTGGAAGTATTTTCGTGGGCGTCTGGTCTCAGTGCGGGCGCGGTTCGATCCCGAGCCGGGCACACGACGCGTCGTAGAGCGCGACGATCTCGCGGCGCACCTCGCGCCGCTCGGTGATGGGGCCGCCCGGCCAGGGCACCCGGAGGACGTCTTCGCTGCCGTCCGCGCAGAAGACATGCCACTGGCCGGCGTCACCGTCGAACGTCGTCATCTCCGCGCGGATGACGTCAGGCAGCGACGAGAAGGCGCGCGCGATGAGCAGGTTGTCGTCCAGATGGTCGGAGTTCATGTGGCCGAGGACGCCGGTAAGTGCGTCATCGTCGAAAGCGTGGGGCATGTCCTCATGGTACGGATCCCAGCGTCTCGCGCCGGATGTGTTCTAATCAGTGGGAGAACTTTCGGGGGGTTGAACATGCCGCGCATGCACCGCGTTCGGCGCGCCGTCGCCCTCGTGGGTGCCGCGGCACTTGCTCTGACGCTTGCGGCGTGCGCTCCGGATCCGACGTCGGCGGTCGAGCTGCCCGCGCAAGCCGAGGGTTCGCTTCCCGAGGACACCACCGCGCAGCTCCAGGCTGCGGTCGAGTACGCGATGGCGGCCAGTGGTTCGCCGGGAGCGATCGTCGGGGTCTGGGTCCCGTGGGCGGGAACCTGGGTGACCGGCCTCGGCACCACGAAGCCCGACGGCGCCGCCGTGGACACGAACATGACGTTCGGCGCCGGCTACGTGACGCGCGCGATGACGTGCGACGTGCTTTACGCGCTGAGCGCGGAAGGCGCGCTCGAGCTCGGCGACAGCGTCACCGAGTGGGTGCCCGGCCTGCCCGGCCTCGAGGACATCACCCTCGGCCAGCTCTGCGATTCGTCGAGCGGACTGGGCGCCTACACCGGCAAGCTGATCGACCGGCTGGTTGCGAACCCCGCGCGCTCGTGGGCGGCCAAGGAGCTCGTGGCCTACGGCATGTCCTCGCCGCTCACCGGCGATCCGGGTTCGGCCTACCGCGACTCCGACACCGGCTACGTGCTGCTCGGCCTCGCGGTCGAGCGCGCCGGCGGCGAGTCGGTGAAGGAACTCTACGAGCGCTACGTGGCCGAACCGCTCGGGCTGAAGGCGACCGGTCTGGCCGCAACGCCGGCCGGCTCGAAGCCCCTGGCCGCACTGCGTTCGAGCAACACCGAGGGCAAGCTCGACTGCTCTGCGCTGGCCGACGTCACGTCGCTGTCGGCCACACTCGGCTTCACCGCCGGCGGCGTGACGACCAACATCACCGAACTCGGGCGGTACACGCAGGCGCTCGCGACCGGCGCGCGTCCCTACGACACGGCAGAGCGCTACGCCGACCCCTATCAGGTCACCGCGAACGACCCGTCATGGTTCACCGCCAAGGGCGGAACCTTCCAGGCCGGTTCGCTCATCGGGCACTACGGGTCCTACCCCGGCTACCTCACCGCGGCCTTCGCCGACCGTGAGACCGGGATGACCGTCGCCGTGGTCCTGAACAACTCCCGCGGATCCAGCGTGGTCGTCCGGGCGCTCGCGTGGCAGCTCGCGGCGATCGCCTCGAAGGTGCCCGGCGCCGACGGTGCGGCTCCGGAAGCAGGCCTTCCGTGGACCGCCGAGAGTCTCGTCGCCGAGATCGACGACGCCGCCATCTGCTCCTGAGGGCTCGAGGTCTGCGGGCGCACGCCCGGCCGCACTGGCGTCTGCGCGTCCGACGAGGTCGGGGGAACCCGTTCGGTCTTCGCGTGTGACCGGGTTGAGTGGTCGCGGGATGGCCGGAGAGCCGGCGCCGCGTGGGGAGGCGATCGGCGTCACGAGGCACTGACTTCGGCGTCACGCGGTGGGAGGCGTGATGCGGAGGCCATGCAGACGACGATCCGCAGCCTGAGGGCGGCCCTCAGTGGCTCCTCACGCGTCGCCGCGCCCGCGTGGTCAAGCCCGCCGGGTCCTGCGCGACCACAGCAGCGCTCCGCCACCGAGCAGTAACAGCAGTGCGCCGATCGGGCCGGTCGTGTCGAGCGTGCCGCCCGTCCGGGGTAGGGTGCCACCCTCAGCGGGTTGCCCGCCACCCGTCGCGGCGGGGAGCCCAGTCGGATCCGTCGGAGCCACGGGGTGCACGGGGTCGACGGGGTTCTCGGGGTCGACCGGGCCCACGGGGTCTACGGGGTTCTCGGGGTCGACCGGGCCCACGGGCGGTACCGCTGCCGCGCGTACTGAGATCGTCAAGATCTGTTCGCTGACGTCGGATGCCGCGGTCGTCACCATCGTGGGCGCCGTGACGAACATCGCGCGCATCGAGGGCGCGGGCAACGCCGGCAGGAGCGCCCGAACGGTGACTTGGTAGTCTCCGGCTGCCACGCTCCCGAGGACGATACCCGCGATGGTGGCGGTGCCGTCACCGTTGTCAGTGAAGGACAACCCCGCGGGCAGACGGCCGAGCAGAGCGTACGCCGGCAGTGGGTAGCCAGTCCCGGATACGGTGAACGCTCCGGGGACGCCGATCTCGAACGCAGCTGACGGTGCCGATGTGATGATCGGCGCCTCGACCACAACGAGGGTGAGCGCCTGTGTCGCGTCTCCCGCTGCATTGGTCGCCCTGAGCGTCACGGTCGCGGTTTCGGCGTGTCGTGGTGTGCCGACGATGGTCGCCGTACCGTCACCGTTGTCGGTGAGGTTCAGCCCGGCGGGCAGACCGGTCGCGGTGATCACGGCATCCGGGTAGCCGGTTGTCGTCACCAGGGCGGTTCCGGGCTCGCCGAGGCGGACGCGAGCGCTCGGTGCTGACGTGAAGGCCGGGAGTTGCCGGACCGTGAGCGCGAAGTCGACGGTGGCCGTACCGGCACTGCTGCTCGCCATGACCGGCAGGATCCACTCGCCGTGCTCGGTTGCGGCACCGGTGATGGTGGCGGTGCCGTCACCGTTGTCGGTGAAAGTGAGCCCTGCCGGGACGGCGCCGCGGATCTCGAGAACCGGAACCGGGTATCCGGATGCCGCGATCTCGATCTCGCCGATGACGCCCTCGGTGAAGGGCGCAAGAGCGGCGGTCGTGATCGCCGGCCGCTCGGTGATCGTGATCGCCAGTGCCTGGGTCACCGTCGCGGACGTGTTGGCCGCCGTCAGCGTCGCAACGCGCATCCCCGATGAGATCGGAACACCGCTTATGGTCGCGGTGCCGTCGCCGTTGTCGGTGAGGGTGAGTCCGGCCGGGAGACCGGTCGCGATGATCGCGGCATCCGGGTACCCGGTGGTGGTCACGGTGAAGGTGTCGGCTTCACCCAGCCGCAGAGTTGCGGACGGAGCCGAGGTGAATGCCGGACTGCTGGTCACCGTGATCGTCAGGGTGCCGCTCGCGTCGCCGATCCGGTTGGTCGCCGTGAGCTGCACCGTCGCGACGCCAGACGCCGTGGGCGTGCCCGAGATGGTCGCGGTGCCGTCGCCGTTGTCGGTGAGGGTGAGTCCGGCCGGGAGACCGGTCGCGATGATCGCGGCATCCGGGTACCCGGCGGTCGTCACAGTGAAGGCGCCGTTGCCGCCGCGGCTGAATGCCGCGTCGCTCGCGGATGTGAACGCCGGCAACGCAGTGGCCTCTATGGACCAGGTGTCAGAAGTGGAACCCGCTCGGTTCGTCGCCGTGATGGTGATGGTCGTGGCGCCGGTTGCGGTCAGGGTGCCGAGGACGGTGGCAGTGCCGTCGCCATTGTCGGTGAACGTCAGCCCGGGCGCGAGTCCTTCGGCTGTGAGAGCGGGTGCGGGCGAGCCGGATGCGGTGAAGGTCTGGTCGATGTCGGTGCCGACCGCGTCCTCGAGGGGCGCAGGCACGCTGAGACCTGGTCGTTCGTCGACGATGACGGTCACGTCGTGGGTGACGAGCGATCCGAGCACCGCGGCGGTGAACGAGAGCGCGTACGTCCCCGCCGTCGTGGGCACGCCGGTGATGGTCATGGTGTCGTCGACCGCAGTGAGCGAGAGTCCGGGCACGTCACCGGTGACTCCCCACGTCAGCGCGGGATGACCGACCGCGGTGAAGGCGGCATCCGCGTCGTCGCCCTTCACGAGTGTGAGCTGCGCCGGTCCGGTGATCAGGGGTGCGACGAATGGGGTGATGACGATGCTCGCATCGGCGGCTCCCGCGTCGTTGGTGGCCGTGAGTTGCACCGTGGCGGCCATGGGGGTTCCCGTCGGTTCGGCGACGAGGGCCCACGCGCCTCCGGGCGTGCCCGTGAGTCGCACCCAGTCGGGCAATTCCGACGCGGTCACCGTCGGCTCCGGCATCCCGGTGACGTGGATCGGGATCGTCACGCTGTCGCCGACCTCCACCAGCTGCGAGCCGGCCACGGAGATGGTCGGCGCGCTCTGCACTTCGAATGTGACATCGCGTGTCGTCGTCGCCATGTCGTTTTCGGCCGTCAAGCTCAGCGAGATCGGTGCACTCGCCGCAGTGGGTGTGCCGGCGATCGCGAGACTGCCATCAGGCTGCGCCGTCGCGGTCAGCCCCGCCGGCAGCGAGCCCGCCGTGAGACTGACTGTGGGTCGCGGCCATCCCACGGCCGTGATGACCGCTGAGAAAGCGACGTCCGTGTGCGCGACGAACGCGGCTGCGCTCGTGAATCGTGGTGATTCGGTGACGACGAGTGTGAGGTTCTGGGTGACCGGGTCGCCGAGTGCCGGTGTGAGTGTGATGTCGGAGGCGAACTCGCCACCGGCCGTGGGCGTGCCGTGGATCGTCAGGCGGTCGGCGTTCTGGGTGACCTGCAGTCCATCGGGAAGGTTCTCGGGAAGACTGACCTCGGTCTGCTCCGGTGCCTCCCACGTGACGTCGAACGACACCGGGCTGCCCGCCGCGAACGTGGCACGGTCGGGACTGGTGAAGGCCACGTTCTGGACGGTCACCGGGACCGACTCTGTGGTCGAGCCCAGCGAGTTGACGGCGGTCACCTGCATGGTCGTCGCGCCGGGCGTGGTCGGTGTGCCTGTCAGGGTTCCGGCAGGCGACACCGACAGTCCCGCGGGGACTCCGGTTGCGGTGTAAGTGGCCGTGGGCGCGCCGGGGGTGCCGAGAGTGGCGGTGGCCGTAGTACCGGTGAGGAGGGTGATCGGGGTGGTCGAGATCACCGGCAGCGAACCCTGCCGCACGCTGACGGGTGCCGACGTCGCCGCGATGCTCTGCTGGTCCCACGTGTCGCGCACGGCGCCAGGGGCGACTGCCAGCTCGACGGTAGGCGTGCCGGTGATCGCGGCCGTCACGAGGTATGTCGCGCCCAAGCTGGTGATGCCGGTCAGACCACCTGTACCGGCGCCGCTCACATTCAACGCGAGGTCACCGACCGTCAGTGGATCGGTCAGGATCGGAGGGGAGCCGCTGGACAGGAATTGCACCTGATACGTGAGCGTGGTCGTGCCGAGTGTCCAGACAGCGCCCTCGTGGGTCGGGGTCTGGAGTGTGATGGCGGGTGTCGGCGCCGCCGGCTGCACACCGCCGGTGGGTGTCGTGCGGATCTCGTCCACCACGACGGTCGTAGAGTTCGCCTCGTCATGGCTCTTCGGGTAGCCGAAGGCCACCGTGACTCCGGTGACCCGGGTGAAGTCGACCTGGGGCTTGAAGCACGCGGTCTGAGCACTGGTGCATGCGAAGTTCAGCACGAGGTCGAACGCCCCCACGTTGCCGATACCCGTGTTGTAGACGCCCGTGTTGTTTGAGGCGTCGGTCACCGAGATGGACACGCTCACGGCGGTCTCCCACTCGGGGGCCGCGGGGCCGCGCGAGACGCTGTGGAGTCCGACCATGAACTGCGTGTTCGTGCCGTCGGAGGTCAGATCTGTGACGGGGAAGGTGTACTCGAGATTGGCCCAAGGGGCTGAGTTCCCCTCCCCGCTCAGGCCGATCGATGCCGTGCCATTCGACTGGCTGAAGGTCGGGGCAGCGGAAGTGCCGGAGTTGTAGACGGTGAACGCTCGCGACCCCAGCACGTTGCCCGCGAAGTCATCGAAGACGATCGGCGCGGCGGCGGCTGCCGGAAGCGGGACGAGCACCGCGCTCGCGGTGACGGCGAGCACAGTGACGACGCGAGCGATTCGCGAGCGCACGGACGGGTGGGACGAGCGAGCAGGCGCAGTCATCGGCAGCACAATCGAGAGGGCAGGCGGAACCTGCGAGGGGGCGTCCTCTTCAAGCAAATGAGAGAACTCTCATTTACCGTAGCGGGAGTGTGGCGCCAACGGGCGCAAGAGTGCGCAGCGGTCTCGTTGGTGACCGGCGGGGGCGGTAAGTGGAGGGGCTGACGGGAATCGAACCCGCGCTATCTGCTTGGGAAGCAGAAGTTCTACCATTGAACTACAGCCCCGAGGCCTTGAAAACACTGGGAAGTCAGGGTCTTGGCCTGGGTTAGTGCACACATTGGTGCACACATACCTATTCTGTTTTTTGTGCGAGCCGACGGCTCGCGCTTCCCAGCATACCGGTGAGCGCGGCGTGGTCAGGTTGTCGCACGTTGCCGGTGCGTGATCCCGATCGGCGCGAGATCCCGATAGTGGTGCGACCGGACTCGCGACGCCTCAGTTATGCGCGAGAGGGCCTATCTTGACCGGGGGCGCCCACTGGAGACGCGACCCTGGTGTACGGCCTAAATGGCGGTCAACCGCTCGGGACGGGTTGGCAGCGCATCGACGAACCGCTGCAGCTCCGTGATCGAGTACAGCGGCTTCGACCCCGAGAAGTGTGGCGTGACGTCGCCGAGGCGCACGTGGTGGCGCAGACGCGACGGACTGATCCCCACGACCGCGGCAGCGGTCACGTGATCGACGGCGACGACGGTCGGCGCCGTGATGATGCTCGGTGCCGTGATGACGTCAGTCATCCGCCTGGCGGCCGGGCGTGTAGCTCATTCCTTTGAGGAGTCCGGCGGTGCGGGCTTTGCCGATCCAGTCCGAGGCGGTGCGGTGCGGCACGTTGAGCTCGAGTTGGACGGTTTTGGTCGGGGGGAGTCCGGCGAGGGCAGAGGCGCCGTAGAGGATCTGGATGACTTCCATGCGCTCATTCTTCGAGCCGCGCTTGACGACTTCGGCTGCCATCCACTGCGGGATGATGCGTCCCTCAGACTGGGAGAGCTCAGCGATGGTGACCCAGGCGTGCTTGCCCTCGTTCGCGAGGTGGACTGCGATGCAGTGCGGGATCGCGATCTGCAGGATCGCCTGTGGTGCGGTGTGGCGGAGTGCGACTTCGTCGAAGCCGGGGCGGATGCCGCGGCTGACGATGGTCGTGACGATGTACCTGCTGGCGTCTGCGTCGTAGTGCGCTTCGAGCGTTGTCTCGATGCCGGTGGTGTCGTCTGTCGCGGTGGCCACGAAACCGGGCGCGATGCGCAGGGCGGAACCGACGGGCTCGGTTGCCGCGCGCTGCGTCATCTTCTTGCCGTCGATTGTCTTCACGTCGACCTTCACCCCCTCAGTTTGCTATACCGCTCCTGCGAATCGCGAAATCCGATCTTGACTAAGTGTACGACTAAGGCGTCTACTTGTGTCAATCACCAATTCTGTCACGCAGATCGGAAGATCCGGACTCACGAGGGAGAAGAGCATGCACACCATCGCGGTGGCCAATCAGAAGGGCGGCGTCGGCAAGACGACCGTCGCCATGCAGCTCGCGGCCTCCCTGTCCCGCCGGTTCCAAGTGCTCATGTTGGACGTCGACCCGCAGCAGTCCACGGTGTGGTGGGCCGAGAACGCCGGCGACCAGGTGCCGTTCGACTTCGCCGGCTGGCAGCGGCCCGGCATCCTGAACCGGCTCGACAAGCTCGGGGTGGACTACGACTTCGTGATCGTCGACACTCCCGGTAGCCTCGAAGACACGCGCATTCTCGCGTCGGTGCTCGACGCCGCGGACTACGTCATCGTCCCGGTGGCGCCCGAGCCACTCGCCGTGGAACCAACGCTGCGGACCATTCACCGCCTGATCGAGCCCCGGCAGGTGCGGTACGCGGTACTGCTGAACAAGGTCGACCCGCGGGTGCCTGGTCAGATCGAACGCTGGCACGAGCTGCTCGACGTCGGAATCGGGCTGCCGCGGTTCGCGGAGCACCTGCGACTGTACAAGGCACATGCCGATGCTCCGGTGATGGGCCAGCTCGTCACCAACATGCGCGACAACCGATCCACCACCGGGCTGATCTCCGATGTCACCCGGCTCGGGTACGAGGTCGCCGACCAGGTGACCGGCGCTGGCGCGGGGGTGTGGTGAGGATGCCGAAGGTCGACCTCGTCGGGAAACTCGACCTCGTCGGGAAACTCGCCCACGCCCGGGAACGCGTCGAAGCCGCAGAGACGGCCAGGCCGGTGTCCGAGGTGCCGCTGTATGCGACGTTGGTCCGCAAGGAAGCGCTCATCAGAGAAGAGCAACAAGCCGCCTTGACCGCGCTTGCCCGTGACCTGATGCGGCGCCGCCGGCACAAGGCCGAGCGCATCACCGAGAACACCCTCATCCGCGTCGCGATCGACCTGCTCCTCGCGCACGAGGACCGACTCCGCGGCGCGAGCGAATCCGAACTCCGGAAGTCCGTGACTCCGGGACCACCGAACTCCACAAATCCGGCACCTGCGAAGTCTCGGCCTCCGGCATCCCGGGAGTCCCGGACTTCGGCATCCGTGGAGTCCCGGACCTCGCGAGACCGGCAGATCTCGGATGCCGCAGAGGCGCCGCCCGTCACGCCTCCGACATTCGGAGTCCCGCGATGAGTGCCGTGACGGTTTACACGACCGGCCGGGGCTGTCCGCGCTGTGTGTGGACGATGCGGCGGCTCGATGAGCGCGGCATCCAGTACCTCGAGATCGACCTCTCAATCCCCACGAACGCGGCCGCCCGCGAGTACGTGACCGAAGACCTCGGCTACGCCGAAGCACCCGTTGTCGTCGTCAGCGACCAGGACCACTGGTCGGGCTTCGACCGCGATCTGATCGACCGGATCGCCCCACCACAGGAGGAGGCATGAAACAGTTCACATCCCCGGTTGCGGGGGAGTCGCTGGCCGAGGCGGCCGAGCGCATTCGCGCCGCCGTCCCCATCGAAGGCGATACCGCCACGGACCTCGAGTGCCGCTGGCGACGACAGATGATCGACGCCACCCTCGCGGCCCGTGGCGTCGTCGGTCGCACCTACGAATGGCACACGGCGCAGCTGGACGACGGACGCATCGCGGGCGTGTTCGCGGAATCCACCGACGAGGCCGAGCTCAGTCTCACCGTCTGGTGGGGTAACCGCTGCCACTGGGTCATCGCCGATCCCACCTGCCTTGTGCGCGCCGAATACCTTCCCCGCGGCATCCGCACCGCAGCCACTGCCGACAGGCGCTTCCCGCTCGGGCCGCCCCGGCGCGTCCGAGACCAATTCGCCACCGCCGAGTCGCTGCTTGACCGATTCGCCCTGCCCGACCACAGCAGCGCACTCGAGCGCTGAAACCAGGAGGAATGTCATGAACCGCACCATCGCCGACCAGATCATGTACCGGACCGGCAAGCTCGCCGTCCTGTACTACCCCGAGGTCCACGCCGACGACCCCGACTACACCCTCGCCGGCGATGTCGAATGGGTACTCGCCGAGGCCCCCGACCTCGACAGCGTGCAGCGGGCGGAGCTACAGGAGCTCATCGGCCGGGTCATCCTTGACCCGACCGGCAATCGCGAAGCGCTCGCGCACGCGATCTACGCCGCGGCCCGCGTATAGGCGGCAGCCGTGGCTATCTCGGAGAGAGACCGCGAAGAGGCGCGATCCCTGCGCGAGCAGGTCGGAGCAGCCGAAGCCAAACGCGTCCAGCGTGCGGCGTACTACGCCGCACACCGCGACGAAGCACGGGCCGCAAGCCGTGCGTGGAAGGCAGCCAATCCTGAGCGTTCCCGGGAACTGAACCGGCTCTCGATGCGCCGCACGAATAGGCGGAAGCGCGTGCGCCAGCGGAAGAACGCCCGTGCTCGCACCTGGTACGCCGAACATCGCGACCAAGAGCGTGCCCGCTCTCGCGCCTTCCGCCGGCAGCACCCCGAGAAGGTGCAGGAGTATCAGCGCCGGTATCGCGAACGGCACCCCGACCGCGCGGCCGAACAGGCCCGCCGTGCCAGCCAGCGCTGGCGCGACCGCAACGCCGACGACGTCCGCGCGGCGAACAACGACGCTGCCCGGGCCCGCCGCGAGCGAGACCCCGACTCCTACCGGCGCTGGTACGAAGCGAACCTCGAAGAGCAACGGGAGCGTGGCCGCGTGGCGAGCCAGCTCCGTTCCCGGCTCAAGAAGCTGGGGTTGCCGCCCCGCAATATCCACCGGGTCTATGCAAACGAGATGCGCGCCAACACCACCGCGGCAGACGAGTTCTTCGCCGCTCGCCGCACGGCCCAGCAGAAGCGTGATCTGCAGCGGGAGAAGACGTTCGTCATGCCGTCGCGCAGCGAGGTACTCCGAGCGCGCGCCGCGTTGAAGAAGTCGCCTCCAACCGCGGACGAGGTCGAGCGGGTGCGCACCGAGCTCGTCGCCGCGAGCGAGCGTGAGGCGTGGCCGGTGGCATTACCCGCACTCATGCGGGGCTACATGAATGAACACCGTGGCCGTATCAGCGAGGAAGTGCGCATGGACTCGATCGGACGGGAGGTTGCCGGTAAGAAACCGTACGACCATGCCGTCGAGACAGTGAGACGACTCAAGATCGAGGGCTTCAAGTACGCCGCCGCGCAGCTCGTCCCTTCGGGTGACCCCGCGACCCTGAAGCGGCTCATTGCCTTCGCATCCGGTCGTTCGCGACCTCTCGCGTCAGAGCCCCAGCGTCGCGAGTCGGATGCCGCGAGCGTCACCGCCCCGGGATCAGGCGCGTCCACTCGAATCGGACGTTGATCCCACTAATTTGATCAGCCTGCTACAGGCTGGGACCTCTTCGATCTGGCACCGGAGGCACGACCGGGCCAGTCAGGTCCTCCTGGACTTCGGGAGTGCGGGACTTCCGAACTTCGGCACTCACCAACTCCCGGAGTTCGGTGAGCGAAGCCTGCAGGCGCTCCTCCTGGATACGCCGGGCATCCGAATCGACAGGGATCGGCAATTCGGGCACGACCTCGTCCAGAGCCGCCTCATGGAGATCGATGAGCGCGACGGTGGCATCGTGAGGTACATCACGTAGGGTCCTGGCGAACTGGGACGCATGACGGAGTTCGCTCAGCCAGAGAGTCGACCGCAGCGTCCCCAACGGCTCGCGCCGTGCTGCCTCGAACGCGGCCACCGCATCGTCGTGGCCAGGCTCGTCCGCGGCGTCATCGAACACCACCCGCCCGTCGCGATGGAGGATCGTCGTGCGATCGATCGTGCCCTCAGCGCCGACAGCTCGCATCCACTCGACGAGGTCGACGGCATCGGTGTGTGGATCAACGTGCAAACCAGCCCGCGCC
Source organism: Microbacterium invictum (assembly GCF_014197265.1). Classification (NCBI taxonomy): domain Bacteria; kingdom Bacillati; phylum Actinomycetota; class Actinomycetes; order Micrococcales; family Microbacteriaceae; genus Microbacterium; species Microbacterium invictum. The sequence goes on from NZ_JACIFH010000001.1 coordinate 2,754,572, forward strand.
TGTTCGAGGCGCAACGAGATTGCGGACATCTGGGTCTCCGCGTCGCGATCGGCCACCGCGACCAGACGCGTTCGGAACCCGGCATCCTGAAACAATCGTGCGATACCGGCGACGAGAGCGGGGGAGCGGAAGTTGCCCTCCACGATCAGTGAGCGGCGCTGCTCACGCGCATGGGCCAGCGACCGCTGCAGCCACTCCGCCGCAGCGCTCACAATGTCGTCCGGCGTTGGCCTCGACGAGTCAGGATAGAAGCTGCGCAGGTCGGCCGCGTTCACGACAGCGGCATCCGGAGTATCCTGCGCGCGAACGCGTGCCGTGGCTCGTGACCGGCCAGAGCTCAGGGCGCCGAGCATCAGGGTGAGTGTCGGCTCGTCAGACGGCCCGGCCTCGCCGAACACGACGGGCACGACGAGGTTCTCGAACACCTCATTCGTGGTCGGAGGCGTAGTCACTGCTCGGTCCCGTGCGTCTCAGTGAGCGTGGACATTGCGGCATCTACGGCGGCACGGTCAAATCCGTCGACCGAGAGGATGAGCCGCCGCACAGCGGTCGCCTTCTGCACGTCGCCAGCCTCAATGAGGCGCGCGACGATCGTGCTTGCGGTTGCGCGCAAAGACTCGTAGGCGGCCGCATCATCGGCACGCCAGGCTGGTGTGGTCGGCAAAGCCCCTCCGAAGCTCAGTCTAGAGCGCTCCGGGTGGAGCCGCGCCGCTGATCATCCCGCCGTCGCAGTACGCTCTGCTTCGCTTCGGGTCTTCTCGTACAGGCCCATGGCGACGAGCACACGCACGATGGCGGTGAAGTCGCTCTTCTGCAGCAGCGCCTTCATCGCATTGCTGTGCCCGGCCGCAGAGGCGTACATCACGTCTTCGAGTTCGGCGGCGACGGTGGGCGAGGTCTGAAAATCGATGGGAGTGTTCGCCATCGCCTCGGCTTGAATCTTCGGGTTGTCGACGACGTGACGCAGGATCGTCTCGGCCGCGCTGACGCCGTTGGTCTCGTCGACGTCGGTGCCGGTGAACAGGGCGTTGATCTTGTCGAGCACGCCTTGCAGCAGCCCATACTTCGCCTCACGCGGCTGTGCCGATCCGGCGGCGGTGATTCCCTCAAGCTCCCCCGACTCACCCGACGTCAGCCCGAGCGAGCGAGCCTCGAGTTTGCGGAGCCGATAATGGGTGAGCACGATGTCGTCGGTGTTCCGCCGGTTGCACGCAAGTCAAGAGCTCCACATCCACTGGCCTATCGCCTACATGCTCCCGGCCTGCTCGACGTTGCCGGGAGCGCGCCCCGCGGGCGCGCGCGTGCCCGATCGTCAGGCGGTCCGGGGAGCGCGAACGGTCGACGGCGCCCATGATCGGGCCAGCCGCAAGAGTGACAGCGCACACCGCCGCCAGCACGAGCACAGATGCGCGCCGAAGCGGCTTTGGTGACGGGCGACCAACAGCAGCACGTCGGCGTCGATCAGGCCGAATCCTCCAGGGTCGTCAGCGACCACGGATTGCCGGTAGCAGAGGGAACCCCACTCAACAGGTGATCGCGTTGCTCATACCGAAGGACGGCGCGAGGATGCGCGCGAATGTGCCGAGCGGACTCCACGCAAAGGCGAGCGACGCTGACATGTCCCCTCGCTCACACGCGGCATTGGCGATGAATCCCAGCAGGATCATCAGGACTAGGGCCGGGGCAAGGAGGCCGACGAGAGCGGCGCCGAACGCACTCGGGAACCGGCCTCGGCGAAGGGTACGGCGAACCTCGTCGCGTCGAGCTCGCTGGTATTCGCGTTCCGTATGGGCCAAGCTGGCGACGAACATGGTCGGCGGTGTTAGCCAGAGCAAGAGCACTGCTCCAACTGAAAACACGGTTGTCCACCCGCTCTCGCGTCCGATGGTGGTGCCTGCCCAAGACATCGCAGCAATGACCATCAGGAATAGCCCAAGCAACAGGGCCGGGTTGCTCAAGAGTGCCCCAACGCCGGTCAGCGCTGCGAAGAACTTCACCAAGTCGCAGCCTCGCTGCATACGCCGTCATCGCGCATGACATCCCCACTCCCACAGATCGAACCCGAAAGGAGGGTTCGGCGCTTCATTGTAGCGAGGTGACGACCGAGCCTTGAGTGACGCGCTATACCGAGTGCGACTACCCGCTGATGTCCCTGATGGAGGAGAACGGTCTCGGCGATGGCTCTACACTACGGGCACGCGGCTAATGCGGATCGGTATACGGGCGTGGGCACAGTCGCGGGCGCCCAAAGCGCACACAGTGCTCCGCAGCGCGCGGTACGGATCTCTGAAGCCCTCGATCGGCCGCTCCGGCAAATCCGGCGGCGGGCGTCAGGGGAGCGACCGGCGTGCATTACGCAGACTGATCACTGCCGCTCGTCGCGTTGCCGACCCCTGGGAGGATGCATCGTCGAGGCATGCGCCGGCCCCGGTCAGTCGCCACTAATGTTCTGCCATGGGGACGGAACTGGCGGATCATAAATCGCTCATCTCGACTGCCAGGCAGATCTCCCAAGGAGATCTGATCCGTCGGGCTTGGGGGCGCGGCGCCGTCATCGTCGCCTCGGGCGCAATCTTGGCTGGGATGCTGGCGATAGCGTGTGTCTTCCTGGCCGTCGAGACGGGCCAATTGCAGCGCGACGTACCGACTTGGCCCGGCTTCCCCGTTGCCGCGGTTCCGATTGCCGAGTCGGGAACGATCGTCTTGCCGGCGCTGATAACCACTTTGGTCGGGTTGTCAGTGCTCAAAGCGATCGGGTGGGGAAACACGTTCATCGTCGGGACCGCCACGCTCGTCGGGACGCTTTCCGTCGCCTGGGCGATCCTCAGTCTCGCCACACTGGCCGCTCCGCTCTGCTCAGGACGTGAGCCGACCAGCAGCGAGCCTTGTTTGGTCGATCCTGTCACCGACGCCGTCATCGCCACGGTTGCGCTTGCTGTCGTCTGTGCAGCAGTTGCGATCACGATCCGAGAGATGCTGCCGCTATCGGATGAATTGCGGGCCAAGGAAATGCGTGATCGCGTGATCGCCCTCGAGTCCAGACAGGAGCGACTGGACAGAGCACGCGAGTCGAGAGCGTACGGCCGCCCCTACCCGGTGGGCCTTTCGCTGCCGTTGACGGCGCTCTGGTACATGTCGGTGTTGCTCGTTCCCACGGCCCTCATGATCATTAGCGTTTGGCTCATCGACGAGCTCTCGACAAGCGTGATCGTCGCCGGCGTCCTGCTCACGATGCTGGCGGTGGCGGGGGCGCTATGTCTGCATGGCTTCGCGCTAGTGCGATTTGACGGGCTACGGCTGCAAGCGATCCCACTTACCTTCCTCGCATCGGTAGGCGCGCTCGTACTTGCCTGTACGCCTCTGTTGACGACTGCGCTGACGGCTACAACTGTGAACGGCGAAGCGTACCTCCTCTCCGCGGGACTCCAGTGGCTCTGGTGGCTCCTCGTCCTCGCGGGCGTCATACTCCCGGCGGCGTACGAAGGGGCCGCGGACGACGTAGCGCTCCCAAGATTCGGCTTGTTCGGCCAAGTCGCCCTCTCGCTCGAGGAACGCACCGTCATCCGTCTGCTCCGACGGCAACGTGCGGTCGACGCCGCGCGTCGCCGGCTCGCCCGCGAACGCGAACCCCGGCCTGGGTCGACAACCACCCGGGGCTGACCTTCAGAAGAGCGCGTCATCACTGGACCGCAGCCGCATCCATTTGCGGGCAGTGTCCGGATGAGGGACGACAGCGTGCCCTCAGGGCCTCACCGGAAGGGTTCGCGGCGACAACCGACGTGTCTTCGTCGGCATGGGCGTCGCAGGTACGGCACGCTCAGCTCTCGTCGACCCGATCTGGGGCGAGTGCGGAGGGGCTGCAGCGGCCTGAAGCCGATGCGCTGACGGCGCGCTTGCAATCGCAACGCAAGTGTTTGAGACTCGGCCGCGCCCGCACCGACGTTTGAGGTCAGCCGAACATCGTGGCAACTTCGCCCGCGTGTTTGCGAGGGTCGTACTTTACGCCCACCTGATAGCGCTGCTTGGCCCCGGTCCGGTCCGGAAACTCAACCTGCACCGTGAACATAAGGGCATCATTCTCGGGCGCCGCCATTCGCTTGCCACCCACCGTCTTGCTCCCGGCGACAGAGCGGAGATTGAAGAGCAGGCTCTTGCTAATTTCCTTCTTGATCGCGTCCGCAAGGGCGAATCGATCAAAGCCAGCGAGCCCCGCCTTCTTCACCGACGCGCCGTGACCGTAGCCCGGCTCCTCACTCGTGAGGTATTCGAATCGTCGCTCGTCGATCGTGAGGGCCATGCTCGCGATGTCGCGCATTACGCCGGAAAGGGCACTGAGCGCAATCGCGCTATCCGACGCACCCCACTGCTCGATTCCCATGTCGATCCGGAAGTCGAGCATGGTCCCGTAGAGGTCCTCGTCTACGCCGACGATTTCGAATCCATACTCATCGAAGCGGTACCCGCGTAGGTTTGCGTTTCCGTCGTCGTCTTCCGCAGTGATGATCTTTTTGTCTAGGCGGAGCGCGATCTGCGGCAGCGCCAGCCCCGTCTTCAGCGGGGTCCATCCGGAGCAGTCGACGTAGCCGAGGTAGGCGACACTCTTCGCCCGCACCTCACGATCGAGTGCGGTCAGCTGCGCCTTCGAGACGTTCGTGAAGTAGACAACGAAGTACTGTTCAGGGGAGAGCGACGGAACCTCCTGTTCAGCTGGGCGCACCAATTGCTGATCGAGCAGCTGCCAGACAAACTGCGCCGGGAGGCCGATGATGTCTCCCTCGGAGATTGCAGTGCGTTTCGGTCCTTTCGCAATCGACAGGGCGGCGAGCCATGCTCTGGAGAACTCTTCACCGTATTGCCAGCTCGTCGCTTGTGACGAGTCAAAGATGAAGGCGATCTCATGCTTGCCCGACTGGGGTGTGAGCGCGGACTTCAGATCGGCGTAACTCACCCCCTTGTCTTTGAGGATGCTCGAAACCTGCGAGTGCATGGTGCGGAGGAGTGTCTGGACCCCGCTGTCTCCGAGGCCGAGAGTCTCCGCCATCACGTCGATGAACACGTTGGTGTAGCCGTTGATCGAGTGAATAGTGAAAGGCTGCGGGGGAATTGCGTCCGCGGTGTCCTGATTTGTATGCATGTATATCTAGGTTTCCCCTTCTTGCTCCCAACATAGAGCTAGGATCGTGGCGGTTCCCCACCTCGAAGACTACGGCGACCGGGAAAAGTGGCGAACTGGTGACGACCCACCAGTGTTCAGCGCGTTGCAGACGATCTCCGGACGGAAGCCATCGCCACCGGAAAGCCGGTCGTCGATGTCCTCCGACGGCAGCAGTTCCCGCTGCGTCGAGGTCAGGCTCGGGTCGGCGTGTCGGCGCCCATAGCCGACCCCATCGGCACGTCGCACGTAAACCATCCCCTTGCGTGCGCTGCCGCGAGCGACACACGACCGTGCATTGTTCCGTTTATCCAGGGTTGAGACCGGTGACGGCGTAGTCCCGCTGGATCGCGGCGGTCTCCGACCCCCACGCGCTCTCCGCTACTCGCGCCTGGTGCGCGCGGAAGGCGTCGGCGTTCTCGAAGCGCTCGGTGACATCCCACACGAGCGACGACCCGCGTCGCGTGACCTCGAAGAGGAGGCACCCGGGCTCGGCGCGGGTCGACAGAACGTGGTGAGGAAGCAAGTCCTCCACGACCTCGGCTTCCGCGGGCGAGGCACAGACCAGCTTGCCGGTGAGCGTGACTTCGGTCATTCGCCCAACCTAAGCCTCAATCCACCGACGTCCTTCGGTGATGGGGCGCGGCGGGATCTCTGAGTCTTCTGGTGGTGGTGGGCGCGTCGGAGCCGCGGGCCTCGCTGCCCGCTGTGTTCCACTGGGTTGTTGATCGTGCCGGATCGGCGGGATGGACGAGTGGTGTCAGCGTCGCGGTGGCGCGAGGGCGTGCGCAAACAGTGGTGACCATGCGGTTTCCCAGGGCCAGGCTTCGGGGAGATGGAGTCGGATGCGGCGTGCGGAGGACGCGATCCTTGCGGGGATGGTGACGAGTTTCCGGCGGATCGTGGCGGTCGTCGCGTTCGCGAGGTGCGGCACCGGTGATGGTCGCGGCGGTGCGGGTGAGGTTGAACGCGATGACGGCGAGGACGAGCCAGGCGGCGTTGGCGGCGAAGATCCCTGAGGGCAGGTGCGCGAGGGCGGAGTTCTTCAGGTCTGCGTTGACTTGCTCGATGACCGCGTGACGGCGGTGGACTTGGTCGGCGGTGACCGTGTCGAGGGTGCTGGTGGTGAAGAACGCGTGGAAGCGGTGCGTGTCGAACAGGGTCGGCTGGGACAGCTTCTTCTTGTTCAGCTCGGGGATACGACGCACCACGAGACGCCCGTGCACCCGGTCCTTCTTCGGTTTCGAAGTGAACGCAGTAAAGGGGACTTCGGCGACTTCCGCATCTGAGGTCCAGGTGTCGGTGTCGTGGTCGTAGATCGCGTCGGTGTACTGGATCTTCGTCCAGGCGTCGTCGCCGATGGTGCCGATCGCGCGTTTCACTGCGGGATCCTGCCGGGCGGTGATCGACACGTCCGCGCCAGCCCGCAACGCTGCGGTCACGGTCGCGTGTCCGTAGTAGGCGGAGTCCGCGCGCAGTAGCACCGGCGCCGCGTTCATTGCCGGGAGTCGGGTGACGGTCTTCAGCGCGTCGGCGACGATCCGGGCGGCACCCCGTGGTGACCCGGCCGCGCCTTTGCGCAGACGCTGTCCGATGATCACCGGTGCGGTGGTCTCGGTCGATACCGTGGCGAGGAGCGCGTTGAGGCCGCGGACGCCGGAGTATCCGAATCCGGCGCCCTGCTTCTTCGATCCGTGGACCTCGACGATCGTGTCATCGACATCGACGAACACCATCCCGCTATCGGTGGGCGTCGGGAGAATCGGAGCCTCACCGGCGAGGTTGATCAGCAACCGGGACGCGACCGCATCGAGTTGACGGACGTGTCCGAAGGTGAACGAGCGCAGCAACGACCCCAATGTTGAGGGGGCATAGATCGAGGCGAATAGCCGGCCCATGCCGCCGTGGCGCAGCACCGCCATGTCATCGATGGAGTCCGCCCCCGCGACCATCCCCGCCACCAGCGACGACACCTTCAACCCGGCATTCGCGCCCTTGTCCGTCGGGACGCTCAACCACTGATCGGCAAGGTCGCGCAGCCCCACCTTCTGGGCCAGAGCAACGATCGGGAGCAGCCCCGCGGCCGACACGAGACTCGGGTCATCGAATGATGCGGCAGCGGACCGGGAGACGTGAGAAACTTGCATCTGCGAGATGCCTCTCTTTTCGGGCGAAATGGAACCTTAGACAAGTCCTATTTTCCCTGATCAGACAGGCATTCTCCGTTTAACGCGCCGACCTCACCTCACACCCGATCAGTGGATCCAGGCTAAGTCACGGACGGCTCCTGCTCACGCGCGATCCACAATCGCGCAATGTGCGAAAGAGGGACGTTCGCCGCGCACGGCTTCATACCCGGCCCCCGTCCCTGGGCTCGGCGAATGAGGATCTTGGACCCCCACTGGTTCGAGGAGCTTCCTTTGAATGAACCGTCGCAGCAAAGCTAAGCGTCCCCGACCGGCATGCTGGTGAGAGGTAGTACCCCGCTCCTGCTGGGGCCCGTCTTCCCTACCGGACCCGATGGTCACGGCGTTGCGCCACAGGACGGTGTCGAGGGACGAGGGCGGCGATGTGCTCGTCGCGAAGCGCTTCGTGGCGACGGTTCTTCGTCACGCTCGGTGGGATCATTCCTCCGGCCGAGGAGACCGGGCTTCGCCCACTTCGCTGGCAAGTCGTTCCGACCGATCGACCGAGCGCCGGCGCTCCCTACCGCTAGAGTCAGGGGAATTGGCCGAATCCTGGGGGGATCAGTTGATCGAGAAGACCACGCTCAAGGGCGAAGACCTATGGAAGCTGCGTCTCGACGAGGAGAATCCGCGTCATGAACGGAAGTCGCAGCAACAGGACGTCATCGACTACCTGGCGGCGAACGAGGATGTGCTGCCGCTACTCGAGGACATCGCCGATCTGCGCTCGCTGAGCCCGTTCGACCGCTTCGGCGCGGTCCGGTCAGGAGAGATTCTTATCGCGCTCGAGGGTAACCGCCGGTTGTGCTCGCTCATCCTGCTAAACGACCCCGAGCTCGCGCCGGCGAAGTACCGGGCTCGGGTACGTGCGGCGGCCGCCGGATGGAATCCAGGTGACATCGAGATCGACGTCGCTGTCTTCGAATCCCGCGAGGAGGCCGACCCGTGGCTCGAGCGGCGACACCAGGGCGCGCTGGCAGGAAAAGGGCTGCGGCAGTGGTCGCCAGCGGCGAAGGACCGTCACTTCGGCGTATCCGCGAACGCGCTCGCGCTGCGGCTCCTCGACGACGGCGTCAGTTTGAACCTCATCACGCCCGAGCAGCGCCGCAAGAGGGTCGTCACGACTGTGCGCCGGTTCTCCGACCGGGTCCCCTTCCGAAAGCGCTACCTACAGATTTCCACGGCCGCGGACGATCCTAACTACATCACGGATCTCGATGGCGAACTATACAAGGAACGACTACGTGTCTTCCTCTGGGGGCTATTCGCGGACGAACCCACCGTTCACTCCCGCATGTCGGCGAGAGACATCCAACAATGGGTCGACGACCAGCTGAAAGACCCGTTGCTCGGCGATGGAGCGTCGGCGGGAACCGAGGGCTTTGTCGAAGATCCGAGCGACGAGGCGGGAGTCGGGGGCTTCGAAGCTGAACAGGGCGCGCGGGCGACGGGTGCCAGCGGCGCCGCAAGCGACGGCTCGGGACGTCATTCCTCGGCCGAGAACGCCGCGGCCGGGAGCGACAACAAGGTGCCAAAGCCGGTGGCGCCGTCCAGTCGTTGGACGCTTGTCGACGGCGACTCCTTCGCCACGCCCACTGCCGATTCCGTCCGTCGCCACGTGATCTACGAACTCTCGCGGGTGTCGAAGAACACCCCGCTAGCGGCGTCAGTCGTGGCACGCGTGTTTCTCGAAGGCATTTACGTCGACATGTGGCGCAAGACCTGTGTGGGCAAGTCCGAGTCGAAGCTTCACGTGAAAGTCCTCGACATCGTTAAGGTGATCGGCGCCTGGCCGGACCTGACTCGCGCCGAGAAGAACGCGCTCAACGCACTGCAACGGAGCGCCCAGAACCCCGGCCAGCTGCTCAGTCCCGCCGGACTGGGGGCAGCCGCGCACGGGGCCGCGATACCCGCCTGGGCGACATTGGTCGCGGAATGGGACTCACTGCTACCGATCACCCGCAAGATCTTCGCGTTCGTAGAGGACTCCGCTGGCCAAGGGCCCTTCTGACCGCTAGCGTCACAGCTGGAGGAGACAGCAACGTGCCCAACACCCACTCACCGCTCCGATATCCCGGCGGAAAGAGCGTCCTGCTGAAGGCAGTCGTCGACGTCATCGAACGCAACGACCTACGAGGGCACCGATACGCCGAGCCATACGCCGGCGGCGGCGGTCTGGCGTTGGCGCTGCTGTACGGGCGCCATACCCACCGCATCGCCCTCAACGACCTTGACCCTGCGATCTACTCGCTGTGGTGGTCAATCCTGAACGCGAACGATGAGCTCCTCTCCAAGATCGAGACCACTCCCATCACAGTCCCGGAGTGGCATCAGCAACGCGAGACGTACTTCCTCGGCGACGCCAGCGATCCTGTGTCGCTGGGATTTGCCGCGCTCTTCCTGAACCGCACCAACCGCTCCGGAGTCATCAAGGGTGGTGTGATCGGGGGCCTAGATCAAACCGGCAACTACCTGATCGACTGCCGCTTCAACCGGGCAACGCTCGCGCAGAAAATCGAACGCATCTGGAAATACCGGGCGCAGATCGAGATATCGAGCCTGGACGGGCGCGCATTTCTCCAGCAGCACGACGAGCGAACCGAGCCGACCCTGTTCTTCGTCGATCCGCCGTACTTCGTGAAGGGACGAGGGCTCTACTCGAACTACTTCGAAGACGATGACCACAACCAGCTAGCTGAGCGGGTGCACGCCCTCAAAAACCCGTGGCTGCTCACCTACGACGACGCCGAAGCCATCGCCTCCTTGTACGGCACTGACCCGCTGTACAGATACTCGATAAAGTACTCGGCGGCGGTGAAGCGCACTGGCACCGAGCTGCTCGCCACGTCCAACGACCTCGAGGTCGCATTCCCGAACATGACGCGCGTGGTTCAGCCCGAGCGAATGACCGCCTGACCGTATTTGGCGAACGAATTAGGCGTGCTCACCGCTCGCGTGGCTCCTGTCCGCGCGGCCGGAGGCAGCCCGCATTTCGAGCGGGCCGAGCGGGCGGGGAGTCGCGGACGGCTGGGAGCCCGCGGATCAATTAGGGTGAGTCGGTCGGCCATGGATGCTTTCCGCGTCGGCTACTCGCGGGTTCAAGTGTCCAGGAGCTCTTGCTCCGTCTCCTCCTCCTTCGTCGGTCGAGGACCGGTCCGATGGCGCTAGCCGCTCACTATGAACTTCGCGCGTGCTAGCAGTTCATCGAACGTGAGGATCTCCACGTCTCCATTCGCTTTGCGGTATAGCTCGAACGATTCCATCTGTTCACTGTTGACGCCGTGCTCCGATCGAAACTCGGCAAGGTTTCCTACCAGAAGCACTTGACGTGCGCGAGTCGTCGAAAAGTCCAACCCAGTTGGTGTGCCATCAGGCTTGGTGTGGTGCTCAATCTGATTGATGAACTGGCGATACGCCTTACGCACGGTCTTCTGAAGCTGAGCTACTCCGCCCACCAGTTCCTCCGTGGGCACGTATACGTCCGGCGTTCGATACGGCTTGGTCTTAAGGAGCGGAGTGTCGTGACGCTTGATCTCGCAGAACAGGAGTGTGCTGATGACGGCACGGGAACGCATGACGGCATCGCTTCGTTTACCGGCTCCCGACCATAGATTCGCTCCGGTTGTGATCTGTTCCAGGCGACCTGAGTCAAACGCGTCATGACCGACGAGGCTAAGTCCATAACCGAAGATCCACGTCGCGCCTTCGAAGAACGCCTGCCAAAGCGCTTCTGGGGTCTTGCCTTTGCGGATTTGCTCCTTCTCGAAGAATGCGGGGTCGGTGAGGAGATTCTCGAAGTACTCGATTGTGCTCTTGCGGTCGCTGATCAAGTTGATCTCGTTCTCGCTCAACGAGGAGCCCAACAGCGTGGAGATCAACGGCACCAACTCGCCGCGATCGCGGGCGTTGAGCAGACGGATGACCTCGACGTCGGTCGCGGGCGACATCTGGAACGTCCCGGCGCCGGCGTCGACTTCCTTGAGGCTCAGCACGTAGCTCATGAGCTTCATGAAGTTCTCGTGTCCACCTGATGTGTCGACCGAGGCCTTCACTGCCAGACTGGCCGTCTCGATCTCCTCCGTGATAGGGACGGATGCTTTCGCCCGATCGACCTTAAGTAGTCGAACTCGCGGGGAGAACCGTCCGTCTTTAGCGACCAGTTTTACCTCGCACAGCAGTGCTACCTGCGCAGTCTCGTCCAGCAGGAACTGCTTGATCAGCGCGCGGCGCTTCGTGTCGTAGAAGAAGGAGAAGTGTTCCTTCGCCTCGCGAATTTCAAGCACGCTGAAATCGTCCTCGGAGACGTCGAACCATTCCGCGCGATGCGAGAGATCGAGCAGTGGTTCCCAGGGCACGATCCGAGCCATTGATCTCCCAGTCATGTAGTCGACGGCTTGAGCCTGGCGTGGTCCCGCCCATCGAACGTCCTCATGCCTGTCGCAGTGGCGTAGATGGCGCACGGTCCAGCAGGCCGTGGGACCAGTAAAGCGGGTCACCGCCGGCGGGCAGCGACGACACGCGAGGCCAAGGCGGGTGCCGTCAGTCCTTCGAGACGCTGGCCCCGTCTGGGTGACCTATTGCTAGTCGGCGGTCGCCCGCCAGCCGGTCCTCGAACGAGCGCACCGTCCTTCAGCACGTCGGCGCTGCTGGCGGTGGGGCGCATGCCCGGATAGCCCGCCCGCTGAAGGTGCCCGTTCACGTACGCCATACGAACGATGGCGAAGGTGAGGATCAAACCTGCAGGGTCAAGAGACGAGACGATCGACTGCCCACGCCCAACGATCGAACAAGAGCGATGAACAAGAGCGATGCACGCAGGCACTTTCTGTGAAACACGGGACACGAATAGCAAATGAGCGTAGCGTGTGAGACATGCGCGGGGGCTTGGAGCGGTGGAAGCGAGGCGTCGACTCGCACGGAGTGAAGGCGGCGATCGCGTACGCTCTGGATGGCAACTGCGACGCGGCGCTGCGCTTGTCGAGCGGAGTCGATGTTCTCGCCGCGTACAGTGACTCCGATGGACGAACGATCGCGCGGTACTCTGTTGAGTCGGGCCAGATCTCGATCGATGAGTTGACGCGCGAGCAGCTGCTGCATTGGGTCGACGGGCGTGACCCCGATACGGGTGAGCGCCGCGGCCGGGACCTGACATCGCCGCAGTCCGACTTGATTCTGGATGGCACGACCAACGCGCCGAAGTCGTACAGCCTTGTCGCGCTGATCCATCCCGAGCTGGCCGTCGAGTTCGAGGCGCTGCAAGACAGGCTGCGCGCGCGAATTCTCGCGACCTGGCAGCGCGAGCTCAACGCGCGCCGCGGCGCAGGTGGTCGATTCCGGGAGGCGATCGGTCGGCTTGAGGTCGTGGAGCTTCAGCATCGCCGTTCCCGCGCTCTCGATCCGCACATTCACCGGCATATGTGGCTGAGTGTCAAGGTTCAAGGTGCTGATGGGAAGTGGTCGAATGTCGACTCCCGGGTGGCGATGAAGCTGCACACGGTGATCAATGCGGAAGGTGACTTGGCGGCCCGCACCGATCCGCAGTGGCTGGCGGCGCTCGCCCGACATGGATACTCCCTCAACGGTGACGGCGAGGTAGCGGAGGTCGCCCACGCGGTGCGTCCCCTGTCGCGGCGGTCGAATCAGATCGAAGCAAATCGTGCGGTGATGCTGGCGGACTGGCGGACCGCGCACCCGGGCCAGCAGCCCGATCGTGATGTGATGCAGCAGATCGACCGACACGCCTGGGCGAAAGGGCGCCCCCAGAAGCCGCGCGATCTCGAGGAGGCGGCATGGGAGCAGCTGATCCGCGACGAGCTCGCCGCTATCGATCCCGGACTGCTCGCCGCCCGCACAGCGATCCAGCCCACCACTCCTGCCACGCCGGACCCGGGACTGCTGGCTGCGGCCGCGTTGGTGGACGCCGACCAGCGGTCGGCGGCGTACGGTGGCCGGTTCAGTGCGTTCGATATTCGGGCGGGTGCGATGCGTGCGGTGGCAGCGTCCGGCGTCGTCGCCGTCCGTGATGAGCTGCAGCCGATCATCGATGACGTGATCGATCGAGCGCACTCCCAGGTCATCGACCTCCTCGATGGCGAGACCGATCGTCCCGCACACATCAAGGGATTCATGGCATCGCAGACCGCCTCGCTGAAGGTCGACCTCGCCGCCCGATTCGATGCACTCAACCTGCCGGGTGCCGATCTCGACCGCGCACATGTCGCCGCTGCCGCGCGCGTCGTCGAGGGTGTCGTTCTGGATGAGGGTCAAGCGGATGCCGCGGCAGCGATCGCCGGGTCGAATCGCCTTGTCACGATCACCGGTCCTGCCGGTACCGGAAAGACGACCATGCTCCGTGTCGCCAAGCGTGCGCTCGAGTCGCAGGGACGCCGCCTGCTTGTGGTCGCACCCACCAAGAAGGCCGCCTCCGTCGCGGGGCGTGAAATCGGAGGGACCACATCGAGCCTGCACGCGCTGCTCCGAGACCACGGCTGGCGGTGGACCCGCGATGCCGCCGGCGCCGAACACTGGACCCGTCTTTCGCCCGGCGAGTCCGATGACAACGGTGGCACCTACCTCGGTCCGCGCCGATACCCGCTCTGCCCCGGTGATCGAATCGTGGTCGATGAAGCGGGCATGGTCGACCTGCACACCGCTCGCGCACTGGCGATCCTGGCCGCGAACACCGGTGCCGGCATCGCGATGGTCGGCGACCACCTGCAAGCCATGCCCGTCGGACACTCCGGCGCGATGGCCTGCATGGCCCGCCGCTCCGCCAGCCTCGTCGAGCTGACGAACATCCACCGGTTCCGCGACCCCGAATACGCCGCGCTCACCGTGCGACTGCGGGAACCGGCATCCGCAACCGACGCGATCGCCATCGCGGCTGAACTCGACGCGCGAGGCCACATCCACACCGTCGCCGACCAGCGGCAAGCGCGCGACGTGATGGTCGAGGCCTACTTCCGCGCCTCAGCGGGCCGCACGCGAGTCGCACTCGTGACAAGCACGAACGACGAGGCTGACGCGGTCAACGACGCCATCCAGCAACGACGCATCGACGCCGGCCAGCTCGCGATGCGCCGGATCGCCGTGGGCATGGACGAGCAGCGCATTCTCGAGGGCGACGTCGTGCAGACCCGCCGAAACGATCGCGTCGCAGACGTCGAAAACCGCGCCCTCTGGACAGTGCGCCGCATCCACCCCGACCGCATCGAGCTCGCCAGCATCACCGACTCCGCCGACGTCCGCACGGTGAGCGCCGACTATGCCGCCGACCATGTCCACCTCGCCTACGCGTCCACGGTGCATGGCATCCAAGGGGAGACGACCGACACCTCGATCGTCGGCCCGGGCGTGGACGCCGCCGGGCTCTACGTCGGCATGACCCGCGGCCGCGTCCAAAACGAGGCGGTCGCCCTCGTCCGGCCGGGCGAGACCGCCATCGACGTCGTCGCGAGCCAGATGACCCGCGGGCTCCCCGAAGTCACGATCGACGACTCTCGCCGCGCCGCACGCAACGAACTCAGTCGGGCCGCCCGCGACGGCACCCCAGGCGACGGGACGCAGGTACAGGACGAGCTCGAGGGCTGGGTGCGCGACAGCACCCGCGTCCTCGCGGAGCAGCACGCACGCGTCGCGACCGCGAACTCGGCCGGTCACGGCCGCGGAGAGCCCGCTTCGTCGCCGGAAGTCGAGCCCCGGTACGAACAGCTTCGAGCTCGCATCGCAGTGCGCCAGGGCCAGCTCGACGGGCTCATTGATGAGCTCAACAGTGCTCCCACTGGACGAGGGACCACGAACTCGGAGGCCGCAGCTCTCGTGCCGATTGGTGCGATGGCCGGCACAGGAGGGCTCTCGCGCTGACCGTTCAGAGCGGGGTGACCGCGTTCGCCCACACCCAGCAGCGCAACTCTCGGTCTCCGACCGTGAACTGGATGCCGCAGGCGACGTCATTCCACACCACGACGACCGCGTCCACTTGAGTCGGGTGCGGACCGAACCGTACCCACGCCCGGCACTTCCGGGGCTTCGGGTCGCGCGTCTCGGGCAGTTCATCGGCACGCCTCTCGGCCCGCGTCAGCGATTGCAGGGGGCTCTCGGTCGCCAGTCGCTGGAGGATGCCGTTGTCCATCCGTCGGTCGATCGCGGCGGCGTAGCGTCGATTGGTCCCCACGCGGAGCTGGCCCTCTCTCCGGCCGATGAAGATTCGGATTGCTCTTTCAAAGATAGAACAACAATTCTAGACTGTGTAGCCATGAAGGCTACTCCGATAGAACATGACCTGACGCTGTGGGTCGAGGGCGACGTGCCGACGCGCATGTTCTATGCGGGCCGACGATGGACCGTCACCGACACGCCCACGCGGCTGCGCGACTCGATCTGGTCCGTCCAGGCCGGTCATCGCGGTGGTCTCTATGGCTGGCGCTTCCAGGCCACGGACGACGCCGGTGACAGCTTGGTCTTCGACGTCTATCCCGACGCGGATGGTTGGCACGTGCACCATACGTACGCCTGAATGGGCCCGATGTCAAGGTGCCCCGGTCAGTGCTCCCGGTTCTACGGCGGCGACGCTGAAGATGGCGATCCACAGCAGGACGGTGTTCACGACCAACACGAAGATCTGTGAGGCAACCGGCTGTGCATTGTTCTTGTCGGTCAGGCTCTGCCAGAGGATGAACCCACCGAAGGCCAGCGCGATCAGCAGCGAAACCCAGAGCCGTGTTCCGGAACCGGTGACGTTGCTGACGATGAAGTTGAGGATGACGCCGGCGACCACCGCGACACCGGGGTAGGTGATGTTCTTCGGATCGAGATAGGTGAATTGCTTTGGTGCATCTGCCGCGATCCCGATGTCCGGTTTCGGGTACGCCAGAAAGTCTCGAAGTGCCATGATGATCCCCAGTCTCCTTCGTCTCCGCTCCATTGCGGATCGATGACGCCAGGGTATTCCTCGAAGGCGGTGTAGGGATAGACCACGACCGCTGCACGGCTCCCTGGCATGCTTGCCGTTCCACGGCAGTGCGGGCGAGAGTACGATGACTCTCGCCCGCACCTGTTGATGGGTCAGCGAGCGAACCCTGCGCCGACGGTCTCCGCCGGTGCGGCTTGCGGCCCCGTTGCAGCGGGGCCGTTAGCTTTTGGGCTGCGGTCGATCCCAACGTCGGCGAACTTGAGCGAGGCGCCGACGTTCTCGGCGATCACATCGCGCGTCTCCCGGGTCTGACCGGACTCCTTGTCGGTGTAGGTGCCGAATCGGAGCTCGCCGGCGACCACGACGCTGTCGCCCTTGCGGAGCGACGCCGCGACGTGTCGTGCCTGCTGGTTGAACACGACGACACGGTGGAAGACAGTGCCGGCGTCCTCCCACGTGCCGGTGGTCTCGTTCAGTCGTCGGTCGTTGATGGCGATCCCGAACCGGGCCCAGTCGGTGCCGTTGTCGCTGCCGCCGTGTTCAGGGTCACTCGTGAGGTTTCCCTCGAGGGTGACGGGGATTCTGGTGGTCATGGTTCCCTTCCTTTCCGGTGTGAGGCGCAGCTGCGCCTCAGTTTCCGTGGGCCTGGCTGGTCCACGTGTCCCATTCCTGCTCGTCGGTCGCCGACTCCCAGGTGCGCGGCTTGCTCGGCCGGTGGCCGTTGTTGCACCCGCCCCCGTAGGCGCGAGAGATGCGGGGGAGTGCGATCGCGAGACGTTCGTGCCAGCCGATCGGACCGAAGCCGGTGTCGCTGTCGTCGAACGCAGCCTGGTGGGCGATGTGCAGCGCAGAGAGCTCTTCGACGAGCCCTCCGTGTTTCCACCAGCATTGAGGTATGACGCTGACGGCAACGTTGTAGCGGACGGTCATCCACTCGACCCACTCACGCAACCGGACCCAGGCATCGGCGGCATCGTCATCTGCGAGGCCGCGCCAGTTGATGATGCGCGCGCCGAGGGGCTCTGACGAACCGTGCCGGTCGCCGAATCCGAACCCGGCGAGTTCGCGGGCCAGCAGAGCTTCGACCTCGCCCTGGTCAGACATGGCCATCCTTCCGGGTGAGTTTCCCCCGCAGTCGGCTGAGAGCCAGTTGCGACGCATCGCGCCGCGACCGCCCCTTCGCCAGCACGGCGTCGCGGTCGAGAAGCCGGTGCAACAGCTCATGACAGTACGGGTGCATCGGAACGAGATCGTCGTGTTTCTCGAACGCGACCCAGCTCCCGTCGCGGCGGACAACGCCCCGGTAGTCGAGGTGATGGAGCTCGAGGCTGGCCCTGCTACCGGAAACACCGCACGCGGCGCAGACAAGTGGGCGGCGAAGCCGAGCGTGGTGCGTGAACCACCGGTCGCGGCGGGCGTGCCAGGCGGGCGAGCGGAGGAACTCGCCGCGATACGCGTTTCGGTAGCCGGATCGGCGCCGATTACTCATCGGCCACCTCCACCGGCTCGACCACGGGCTCGGATGCCGGTGCCGGTCGCTCGACGCTCTGGAACACGTCCTGCTGCTCGGACTCGGTCGCGCGCTTCCCGGTTTGGATCGCGCGAGCGTCGCGCCGTTCGTCCCACCCGGCGAGGTCGAGGAGCACGCTTCGCCGGTTGCGGTAGGCGAGAAGGCCGAGATTCGGCGGCATCCGCCGAATCTCGTCCACCGACATGAGCGGCAACCGTTCGTTCTGCTCGGACGTGTGATGGCCGGTCTGCTGGGTCGACCAGGACCGCTGGGTGCGGCGAGTGTCTCTGGTTCCGAGCAGCGCCTCGATGTCGCGGAGATGGTCGACGTGCGATGCACCGCCGAGGAGGACCTTTGCGGTGGCGGCGGCCCAGATGGTGTCGGCTTCGGCCCGGGACCAGGCGGTCTCTGCCTGGCTGAGGGCTTGGAGGACCACGAACGTGCAGATTCCTCTGCCGCCGCCGTCGGCCATGGTGCGGGGGAGGTTGCCCCAGCGGAACATGTTCGCGATCTCGTCGAGGATCAACCCCAGCGGCTGATGAAGCCTCGACCCGGAGGAGGCGAGGGCCTTCTTGCGCGCGACTTCGACGATGTCGTCGAGCAGTGCGCCGAGGAAGCCGCCCATCGCGGACGCGCCGGACGACGAGCCGATGAGGTACAGGGTGTTGGCCGATTCCAGGAAGGTGTGCGGGTCGAAGATAGGGTCGCCGGGGCGGGGGAGGAGTGTGTCGCGGATCTGCGGGACGGCGAGTGGTGCGACCGCGCCCTGCACGCCGAACCAGATGGAGGAGACGAGCTTCTCGTCTCCGCTGATGGTCGCCTCGAGCGCGTCGCCCCAGCCGGGGGCGCCGTCGGAGCGGAGCACGTCGACGGCGGCCCGGGCGAGGGTGGGGCTGGACCCCCAGTCGTAGACGTCGGCGATCGATCTGCCTCCGACGGCGGCGGCGTGCAGCAGCCGGCCGAGGACGACGCCGGATGCCTGGGCCCACTCTCCGTTGGTGGTGGACGACCCGAGGGCGGTGCCGGTGATGATCGCGTCGCCGCGCTGCATCGCGACCAGCGGGTCTTCGCAGCCGGCGAGCGGACTGATGCGGATCGTGTCGCGGACGCCCGCGAGCCCCTGCGGGTCGAAGACGTGGACGTCGCCGCGCTGCTGCCGCATCCGCATCGTCGCGGTGAGGTTGTCGTTGGTGGTGGAGGTGGTGATGAGCGGGCCCGACCAATCGAGGATCGCCGAGATCAGAACTCGGTACCCCTTGCCCGACCGGGGCGGTCCTTCGAGCGCGACGGAGTCTTCGATCGAGACGAACACGTCCATGCCCCGGGACCTGCCGACCCGCCACCCGACGTCGGTGGGTGCCGGATGCCGCAGCCCCGGGCGCAGCTGGCCGGCGCGGCGCAGCACGGCCCGAGCCGACAGGTGCGCGCGGATCTCGGAGGCCGGCGCGAAACCGGGGCGGGCTCGCAGGTCGGTGAGGAACCACTGGTCGGACTGCCGGTATCGCTGCCACAGCATCCACCCCAGACCGGCGAGGGTGATTAGCAGGAGTGCGAGGACGAGGTCGGCCACCCGGATCTGCCACACCGGCAGGTCGCAGCCGGCCGGCGCCGCATAGGCGGTGGGGTCGCCGGTGGTGGCCAGGACGAGTCCGGAGAAGATGCCGGCGGGTTCGGGACGTGCGCCGCAGATGAGGTGAGTGAGGGTCTCGGCGATCAGGTTGAGCGCGAAGCTCAGCACCAGTCCGATCGCGACGAGGACCGCGATGACTTTTCCCCACAGCCCATCGTTCATGATCCGTCACTCCTCAGAGCCCGTCGGCAGCCGCCGCAGCGACGCGGAGCCACGCATCTTTGGTGGCGGGTCGGAGGTTGTCGAACCTGAGCTGCCCGGATTTCAGTGCGGGGTCGAACGGCACCGTCTCCACTGCCCGTACGAGCCCGTCGAACCCGGCCGCGATCGTCCGGACCGTGCCGGCTTCGGCGGGCTCGGACTGGGTGACGACGACCACGGCGTTCTCCGCGAGGGCGGCGGAGCGTTCGTCGCGACCGCGCAGCGCCTCGAGGAGAAGCGCGGCGGACTCTGCGGATTCCGGCGCAGCGAGCGTAGAAAGCACCAGCTGCCCGGTCGAGTCGATCATGCGGATCCACCGGTCTGCGGATTCGTCGTTGCCGGAGTCGAACACGACGAGCCGGTAGTATCGGGCGCCGACCTGACGCAGCAAATCGAACTGGGCGCCGTCGAGGCGTTGATCGGTGGCGAGCAGCTCCGGGTTGGAGCGGAGCACGTCGTACCGGTCGGCGCCCTGGTGGTGCACATAGCGGGCGATGTCGCTGATTCCGGCGGTGGGGGCGAGGAGGTCGTCGGTCCGGGGAAGCAGGTCGCGGACGGTGGTGTCGTACAGTCCGGTCTCGGTGCGCCAGCCCAACGTGCCGCGGGTGTCGTTGTTGTCCCAGGCGAGCACATTCCCGCCGCCGTGGCGGGCGTAGACGGCGGCGAGCATCGCGGTCGTCATCGTCTTCCCGACGCCGCCCTTGCCGTTCACGACCGCGATGGTGCGGCATCCCGCCCAGTGCCGGGACACGGCGTCGACCCACCCAGCCCGCGCCGTTTCGTACGCAGACCGCTCGACGGGCACGCCGAGTCTTGCGAGCAGGCCTCGCCATCCGGACTGCGCGGCCACTGCCGGGCCAGGGTCGCTGATGAACGAGATCCGCTCCTGCTCCACGGGGTGCACCGCTGCGTGTGACCCTCTGCGGGTGGCGGCGGTGGGTGCCGTGTCGGGGGCGGATGCCGGGAGCTCGGATGCCGCGGGTACAGCGCCCGTGGCATCCGCTCGCGCAGTCTTCTCGACGGCGGTGAGCGCGCCGTCACCGGTGACGAGGAGGTGGTGGTCGCCGCGGTCGCCACTGGTGACCAGCTCGACGGGCCCGCCGGTACGGCGAGCTTCATCGGTCGCACGCCGGATGATGGCCTGCCGGATGTCGCCGTCGCCACCGGCGACGTGTTCGCGTCGCCCGTCGGGTGCAGTGAAGATCGCGACCCCATCGGTGACGGTCGCGTAGGTGCGGGGGTGCTCGGTGAGGGTCATGACATCTCCTTCATGGTGTTCAGCCAGCCATCCAAGTCCGCATCGGCGGCGGCGCGGCCCTGGGCGGGCTCGGTCACCTCGGGCCAGAGTGAGTCCAGCTCGCCGCTGGTGAACGGATCATCCGGCGCTCCCGGGCTGAGAGCGTCGTCGGTCTGGAACAGGTCGAACTCCCACGGGGTGGAGGTGGAGAAGCAGTCCACGAGGTAGGAGTACTGGCCGACGTAGGCGATGAACTCGCCCTTGCGCAGCTGCCGCGCCATCTCCACATGTGGGGCGGGCATGTTCAGCCGCTGCCCGAGCGCCTGCTGCTCTTGGTGGTTGGAGCGGAAGATGAACTTGTTCTCGATGTCACCGACGATCGAGTAGGCGAGGTTGCGTTCTTGCGAGTCGGCTTCGCCGACGGCGTCGAGGTCGCCCATCTTGTGCAGGATGACGATGTTGCTGATCCCGTAGTGGCGGCTGAGTTTCAGCCACTGCTGGTACATCTGCAGCGACGCGAGCGAGGTCATGTCTCGCCACCCCTCCTCGCGGATGACGTAGCGGGTGCGGCGTGCGGAACGGTCGGAGACGACCGCCTGAATCCACGCGGTCGTGCACACCTGCGTCAGCTGAGCGACCAGGTCGCCGCGCGCGAACAGCTCTGACGTGTCGACGACAACGATCGGCGCCTGCTCATCGAACGAGACCGTCGATTCGTCTTCGAACAGGCCCGACAGGTCGCCGTCGACGAACCGGCGCAGCACGAACCGGGGTTGCACGGCTGCTTCGGCGAGCCGGAAGTCGCCGGCCTGGTCCGCCACGATGATCCCGAGCTGTTCATACACGCCACGCAAGGTCGGCATGTCGCGCGTGGCGGTGATGCACCGGTGGAGGGCATCGTGGATCGCCGCGTGCTCGACCGCGGTCAATCGGGTGCCGCCGAGAGCCATCTGCACGAGCGATATCAGGGTGGCGATACGGCGCTGCTTGACCATCTGCTCGTGCTGTTCGTCGGTCGCCGACGTGCGCCGCGGGCCCCGGTCCAGAGGGTTCAACCGTGCCGTGGTTCCGCCGCCGAGTCGGATCACGGTCCCGCCGGGGATCGCCTCGGCCACCGCGACCCATTCCCCTTTCGCATCGGAGGGGACGACCGCGCAGTGTCCGAACGCGATCGACCGGGTCACCAGGGTCTTCACGGTGGCGGACTTGCCCGACCGGTACGCGCCCAGCACGAGCACATTGGTCGAGAACGTGCCCCGGTCGGACGTGTCGGCGTAGGCGTCCCAGGGGGAGAAGTGCCAAAGCGCATCGGCATTCAGGTCGACCCCGACGATGGGGCCGGCGTGACCGAGGCCTGCGTCGGCGACGAAGGGGTAGATGCCGGCGATGTGCTGCGATGTCGCCTGATGGGCCGGCACCACCGCGGCCCCGAGATTCCAGTACCCGCCTTCGGCGATGCCCGGCCCGAACGCTCCCGCGACGGCCGGCTCGGGCAGCGCCCGCTCCCGCCTGGTCGAGGGGGTGGGTGAGCCATTACGAGAGGCGGCCGCGACCTCGCGGCGCAGCGCACGCCGGCCGTTCCGGTCCAGGTCGCCAGGCTCGAACACGAACGCGCTGCGGGCCATCACTTCATCCCCAGCCCGACCGGGAGCGCATTGACCAGGAGAGCTTCGGCTTGCTGGCAGTAGAGGATCTGTCCTTCCATGCCCGCGCGGGAGAGGGCATTGCGCGCGCCGGCGACGGCGAGGTCGAGGTGTTCGTCGTCGGATGCGGTGATAGTGAGGTATCCGCCGTAGCGGAACTCGCCATGTCCCCCCACGATCTCCTGCTCCTGCTTCTCGAGGGCGCGCCAGTCGGCGGCGTCCGCGGCAGATCCGTCAGCGCTGCGCTTGGCGCGCAACTTTTCATTTCCCCGCCACACCTTCTTCTCGTCCCGGATGCGCTTGAGTGCCCGGTTCACCGGCACCGGGGTGAGGATGAGCGAGAAGATGTGGGTGACGGCTTCCCCTGTTCCTGGCTGCCGGGCGAACACGAGTGGGGACACGAAGCCGACGGGGGCGTCGGCGCGGGGCCATTCGTGGACCCACATTGTGGTGTGGACGCCGCTGTCGGTGTAGACGACACCGTTACGGCCCTTCGGCTCTTCGAGGTACATTGGTCCGATTCCCGCGGCATCCACACCGGCATCCGCTCCGGTGCGGTTCTGCACGGTTGCGGCGTACGCCGGGTCGAACGCCACCCGGGCGAGGGCGGCGATCTCCCGCGGGTCCAGCCATCGCCGCACTTTCACGCGGGCTGCGGCCAGAGCGTCGGCGAGGTTGCCGGCCTCGATGACAGCAAGCGCGACAACGGCCTCCTTTCCGCCGCCGAGCGACTTCAGCTGTGCCCCAAGCGCCACCAGATCGAGGGTGAAGGTGAGGTAGTTGCGGTGGGCGACGGCGAACTGCTCCGCCCGGTCCATCACCTCCGAGTAGTTCTTCGCCACCGGCGACGCAGCACTCAGATCGTGGCGAGCCCGGACGGTGTCGTAGTGGTCGCGGGCGGGGCGGATCGTGGTCGGGAGCGTCCGCTCCTGCAGCGTCACCCGTTTGATCCCGGGTCGCTGTGTGAAGGACGCGAGCACCTGTGACCATTGTTGGGCGAGGTCGAATCGTTCTGGGGTGTCTTGCATGAGGAATCCCTGCACCTCGAGCTCCGCGGTCACCGACACCGTCCGGTTGCGCGGGTCGTAGACGCACGCCATCCCGTCCGCCTCCCACAGTTGAATCGACGCCCGCACGCCCGGCAGGTTCAGTGTGCCGGCCAGATGCGTGCCCTCGGGACGGTACCGATGTGTGGTGGCGCCGACGGTGTGCCGCAGCTGTTTCATCACCCACATGCCCGCGATTCGTGGTGCGGAGATCCCATGGATGGTCGCGATCGCCGCCGCCCCCAGGCCCAGGTACAGCGGCGCCGAGTACAGCAGTCCGAGCGGCCCGAACCGATTCACCGCGATCAGCAGGATCAGCCCGGCGGCGGCGAGGAACCCGAGTTGCCATCCGTCCAGACCAAGCACGACGCCCTGCCGCGAGCGGCGGGGAAGTCGGACCGGACGAATGTGCTCGAGCGGTGTGCTGGTCATGACTCATTCCTTCCACCCGCGGCAGCGGGGGCACTGGCTGGCGGCGCGGATGCCGCGGGCGTACGTGATGACGATGACGGCGGGGCCGTCGTCGAGGTCGAAGAGCGTGCGGTGCTCGTGCGGACGGGCGTCGACGCGCCGCGCACGGACGATGCCGCACCGGTCCTTGATGCCGCGGAAGTCGCGCGCGCGGTCCCACCGGATTGCGATGCGCCCATCCCGGCGGGGGTCGCACCCACTCGGCTGGGGATTGAGATGGCGGTGTGGGCGCCGCGAGAGACCATGCCGCCGGCGTGCGATGCCGCGGCCGATCCGATCGAGTCGGCCGCGACGCCGCCGACGAAGCTGAACAACCCGAAGATCGCGAACGGCGCGAAGGCAACGAGCACGAGACCGACCAGAAGCGGCCACGACTGCGGATCCCAGATCGTCTGCACTCCCGCGAGGCCGTTGATGATGAGGGTGACGAACCCGATCGTGAGCGGACCGGTCAACAGCAGCACGACCACGGCCGACACATACCGGACGACCCACTGCGGCCCGATGCCGCGGACGGGGAACACCATCCACGCGATGGGACCCACCATGATCAGTGCGGCCAGCACGATGTTGCGGAACGCGAAGACCAACATGAGCAGGAGCATGGCGACCATCAGCAGCCCATGGATGATGAACGCGAAGAAGTAGTTTGCCTCGCCGCCGGCCCAGGTCACCTTCTGCAGAGTCGCGAACAGGGTGACCACGCCGTCTCGGCCCAGGATGTACCAGGTGAGGTCGTCGATCGCGTTCAGCACGTGTCCGATCAGCCACAAGGTCAGCGAAATGGCCGGGACGGCGATGAAGCTTCGGACAATGGCGCCGACCAGTTCGCTGCGGTCCCCGGAGACGACTGCTGAGGTGATCGCCCACACCATCGAGACGAACAGCACGATCAGTACCGCCCACGCCCAGAAGGACCACTCGCCGGTCGCGGCGTCCCAGAGCGCGGTCGTCGTGTCGAATCGCATGTTCTCGGCGACCGTGAACATCATCGCGGTGGCTCCCAGTGCCATGCCGCGACCGGCATTCTCGAAAGTCATGCACACGACATCGCCGAGACTGCAGCCGTACGCCACGATCGCCTCGCGACCGCCCGCGGACCGCACCGCATTCTCGTGCCCAGCGAATGTGGTGCACACCGTGGTGTTCTCATCGCCGTAGATCACCCAGCGGAAGCACTTCTGCGCGCTGATCTGCGCGGCATCATCGGGCGTGCAGGTGACTTGCCCACCCGACTCTCGGCAGTTGACCGGGAATGCGGGCCCTGACCATGACTCCCCCGAGACTTCTACAGCCATGGGGACCGGTTCGGCCGCGAGGGCAGGAGTGAGCGCGCCCACGCCGGCGAGGATGCCGACGACGGTGCCGATGATGAGGGCGCGCACGGTTCGCATCAGAAGCCGAAGTCGAAGTTCACGAACCACTGAAACAAGCCGCTGGCGGCGCCGAGGACCGCGGCCGCGATGAAGATCCACATGATGTTCTCGCCCGCCCAGGTGCGCACCCGATCGGACGCCAGCCCCCGGAAGGCGAGCGCGGCGCCGGCGACGATCAGCATGATCAGCACCACCAGCAGCGCGCCGGCCAACACGTACGAGGCGATCACTTGGAGGCCGGCGAAGAACGGTGCAGAGAAGTCCGGTTCGATGTCAGGGACGTCGACGTCCACTGGCGCGTGCAAGTTCAACATGAAGTGCTCCTTACCTCAGAGGGAGGCCGCGGGCGGCCATGAACGGTTCGGGATCGATGGCGACCCCGTCGAACTGGACTTCGTAGTGCAGATGACAGCCGGTGGACTTTCCGGTCGACCCCTCGGCGCCGAGCGGGGTGCCCGCGACGACGTGCTCGCCTACGTCGACACGGAGCGAGTCCCAGGCCATGTGGCCGTATAGGGTGACGACGCCGCCGCCGTGGTCGATGCGGACCGTGTTTCCCCATCCCGGCATCGAACCGGCATTGATCACCTCGCCCGGCCCGGCGGCGTATACAGTGACCCCGCAGGGCTGGTCCATGTCATAGCCGAGGTGGTCGGACGGGCAGTAGGCGCAGCCTTTGACGGGGTGATAGCCGAACCCCCGGCCGGTCGAGTAAGAGCCGGCCAGTGGGTAACCCCATTCGCCCTTCGCCACGGGGAGGTCTGGTGGGCTGTACTCGGTGACAGCGGTCGATGCCGCTTGCCCGGCGACCGCCAGCGGGATCGCGACGAGCGGGGTCACCGCCACCGCGATCGCGAGGACGATCAGCAGGACCAGCCCTGCCACCGCTTTCCGACCGGTCCTCGTGTTCGCGAGGGCAGAGACTGCGACGGCCGGGGCGCCCATGTCAGCTCTCCAACGGCTCCGTGAAGAATCGCACCAGCTTGCAGTCCCCAGCCCGCTGCGATGTGTTCGGGCTGGGAACGGAGTCTGCCCCGCACAGCACCTGCACGCTCACGCGCGCGTCTTCGGTGTAGGAGGATTCGGCTCCGGTGCCATCGGTCTGAGTGAAGGTCAGCTCGACGTCACCCGTGGCGATGCGCATCTGCGCGGAGGCGTCCTCGGGAACCTCGGCGAGGGCGATGTCGCCGGAAACGTCCGCTTCCACCCGCCCGTCCTGCCCCGCGAGAGAGTCCCACACCTCCTGCGGAGGGACTACGCCCTGCCGCAGCTCGAGTTGAGACGCCTTCATGGTTTCGGCGCGATCCGCCTCGCTCTCGTAGCGGGTGTCGGGAGTGAACCAGGTGTCGAGGTAGGCGAGCCATTCGTCGCGAGAGCTCCGCGTTGTGTCGAACGTGGATGCCGCAGCCAGCACCGCTTGAACGTATGTCTCGGCATCCGTGGTGATCGGCTCCGGAACCCACCCGCGCTCCGCGACGGAGGCGTCGACCACGTTGCCGGGCGGTGCGGTCGTCGGCGCGGAGGCAGTGGGGTTGGGCTGAGGCGTGGGATCCGAACTGGCCGGCGGCGTGACCGTGGCATCCGGCCCGCGAGACGTGACCGCACCGACGATGATCGCGATGATGCCGGCGACCAGCACCAGACCGCCGATGACTGCCCAGGTAGTTCTGGCGACCCGCGGGTTGCGTGCGGACATCATCGCCGCACCTCCTCTCGGCGGCCCGAGGACGGGAGTGTTCTCGCGTGACGCCGTAGCCTCACGCTAGGCATGCGGTGGGGAGCGTCGGGGGCGAGGGGGCTCATCCTGTGGATAACTGCCGCGTTGGAAAAGAAACTTATCCGGGCCGCGCACATCGCGTCTGTAGGTCGTTTGGGGGACACCGTCACGCGATGAAGCACCGGTGCGGCGGGAGCTTCGGTCGAGACCATGAGTGAACGGTACAGCCGTTCACGACAAAAGTAAACGGATAAAGCATCCAGGTTGCTTGTGTCGATACGCGTCGGTGAGGCACAATCCTGATATGCCCAAGTACGCGAAGCCCGCCGGCGGTGAGGGCGCCGAACAAGCCATCTCGGTCTTCGGCAGTTATGTGAAGTCGGCCGCCATCCGATACTTGCGGCAGCACCCGAACGTCACGCGGAAGTCGATCGCCGAGGCACTCGACCTGCCGCCGACCACGTTCGTGGCCTATCTCGGTGAACTCGAGGACGCCGGGCTGATCCTCGCGAACCCGCCGCGAGGTGAGCGCCGCAAGGGGGAGTGGCCGGTGTATCGGGTGAACGATGCGGAGGTCACGGCGTTGTATCTGCGGCTTGGGCAGGAGCTCGGGGAGATCTGAAGCTGGATCGGGGAGCGCAGAATTGTGCGGGCCTCGTCGCTGAGAACGATCAGTTAACCCTCTTCCGCCGGCCTGACGATAACTGCGCGCGAGGCCGTCCTCGCGGCCCTCAACGAGGTTGTTCGATGGTATCTCGCAGAAGAAGAACATGACCTGGGTTCGTGAGGGGGCGTTGAGTTCGTCTGGCTCATCGTTGTTGGGGTGCGCTCCAGCTATCGACGGCGACCCAGTCGTGTTGTCCGAGTGAGACTACGTCCACATCTCGACCAGATCGAAGCTCACGGCCGCGGAGGGTCAACGTGACGTGCTCGGTGCCGTGGTTGATAGCGAACAACACCTGTCCGCGGGCGATGACCTCCACCCACTCGGATAGCCCCGCGAGGAGAGGAACGACTCGCGCCTCGGCTGCCAACCAACCCATGAGCCGCTCCATGCCCTCGTCGTCGGGGATGGTGGCCAGATAGTACGCGCGCCCGGCGCCCACGTCTCGCGAGGTCAATGCAGGCATGCCCCGGTTGCGCCCGTCTACGAACGTGCCGAGAACAACTGCATCTACGGCGTGAATGACTTCCGCCAAGTACTCACCGCGCAGCTGACCCGCCGGGGAATCGACCGTGGCCGCGTTCTCGCCAGGCCCCGCGGATGAACGCGAGACTGCTGCGGTGTCTCCGGCGGATGTGCCGCTCGACTGCTGAGCGGGCGGGAGGAGTGCCCCGAACTCTTCGAGCGTGATTCCGAGGAGTTCGCCCAGGCTTCGGAGATAGCCGGTGGCGCGGAATCCATCTGTCTCGTCCACGACATCGGTGAACGCCGCGAACAGAATTTGCCCACCCTGCTCGACGTAGTCGCTGACGTTGCGGGCGGACTCGTCGGTGAGCAGGTAGAGGTGGGGCGCGATGACCAGGGAGTAGTCGCTCAGGTCATGCGACGGATGAACGATGTCGACAGGGATGTGCTGTCGGTGCAGCGCGTCGTACCAGCGTTGGACGAGCGCGAGATAGTCGAGTTCGACGGGATGGTCCCGGTTGCTGATAGCCCACCAGTTCTCCCAGTCGAAAACGACGGCAACAGGCGCCCTCCCGGTGTTGGCTGCAAGCGCAGGTAGAGCGCCAAGTGTCTGCCCGAGATCAAGGACTTCACGCCAGACCCTAGTGTCGGTGCCGGAGTGTGGCAACATGCCGGTGAGGAACTTCTCGCTCCCTCGCCGAGACTGACGCCATTGGAAGAACATGACGCCGTCGGCGCCACGAGCTACCGCCTGCGCGGAAAGCGCGGCAAGTTGGCCCGGGGCTTTCGGCGCATTGCTCGGCCGCCAGTTGATGGCGCTGCTCGCCTGCTCCATTAGGATCCACGGGACACCCGGCTTCAGTGAGCGCATGAGGTCGCGGGTGAAGGCGGATCTGCGGAACGATTCTGGGTCGTTCGGGTCCGGATAGTTGTCGTCGGAGATGAAGTCTAGTTCGGGCGCCCACCTCCAGTAGTCGGCAGCGGGGAACGCGCCCATGAAGTTGGTCGTGATGGGCTGGGTCGCGCCTGCGGCGCGGATGATGTCCCGCTCGGCCTTGTACAAGTCGAGGAGCGCGTCGGATGTGAAGCGCTTGAAGTCGAGCACACCGGCGGAGTTCGGGCTGTACGGCATCGAGCGCGGAGGAACGATCTGTTCAAACGACGTGTAGCGCTGCGACCAGAAGTCCGTTCCCCACGCTTCGTTGAGCGCGTCGATGTGGCGGTAGCGCTGATGCAGCCAGATGCGGAATGCGGCTTGGGCGTGGTCGGAGTAGTCCGCGTGAAGGTGGCAGCCGAGCTCATTGTTGACGTGCCACATGACGATGGCGGGATGGTCGACGTAGCGCTTCACCAGCTCAGTGACGAGCTCCTCTGCGAGCCGCCGGTAGTCAGGAGACGTCGGCGCGTACGCCTGCCGGCTTCCCGGCCAGAGGATGGCCCCCTCCGCCGTGCGGGGCAGCATCTCCGGGTACGCGCTCGTTGCCCACGGGGGCGGGGACGCGGTCGCGGTGGCCATGTCGATCTGGATGCCACCTGCATGCAGAAGCTCGATGATTCGGTCAAGCCAACCCCAGTCGAACTCGCCCTCCGCGGGCTGGATGCGGGACCATGCGAACACCCCCAGCGTGACGGTTGTCACGCCGGCCTCCTTCATCAGGCGGATGTCCTCGGGCCAGACCTCCTCGGGCCACTGTTCGGGGTTGTAATCGCCGCCGTAGTGCAACGTGCCTCCTTCTGTTGGGTGTGACGCTGAGCGCGCGGGTATCGGTCGGTCATCGCAGGGGTGAAGCGCTACTCCGAGTTCGGTGTCGCGGACCGAGTCGCGCACTTGCGTTGAGACATACCGACGCGGGGTCGGGCCGCAGCCCTAGGCCGTTGGCTGCCACGGGCCGTTCGGGTCTCCCGGCTGCTGGTTGCGCGTCCACCACTTCGCTACGAAGCGCTTGCCGTCGAACGTGACGGCGTCGCCCGCTACGAAGATGCGCGAGGCGGTCCAACTCGCGACCCCGTCGACCTGACGGAACTCTTGCCAAGGGCCGTTGGGGTCGCCTGGCGTCTGGACCTGTGTCCACCAGGACGCCAGCCACGCCGCGCCGTTGTAGATAACCCAGTCCCTGGCCACGTACGTCGCCGTAGCTGTCCACGCTCGAAGGACACGCAACGTCACAGCGTCGCTGACCACGGGGTGGTCCGCGGAGGTCAGACCAGCGTTGACCGTTACCGTGGCCACCTTATCGCCGGGCTGCGCTGACGAGAACCCGGAGACGTTGTATTGCGATGCGTCGAGCGCGTGCTTCGAACCATCAGCTCGGGTCGCGGTGACGGTCAGCGTTGCCGCGTCCAGCGTCTCGCCCAGGGCGTAGACATCCCGCGTCGTGCTGACGTCGATGCTCTGGACCGCCGAGACGAGTGCGTCCCGCGAGGTGGTCAGTGACGCGAGCGTCGCGTCGACAGCCGCCTGGGTCGCAATAGCGGACTGCAGAGTCGCTTCTGCATCCGTTCGCGCTTGTGCGAACGGCGCCCACGTGGGCGACGAATAGTCTGCGCTGGCCTCGCTCGCACTCTCTTCGAACGCGGTCCGAAGAGCTGCAGTGTCGACCGCTTGACGCACAAGTGACAGCCCGTCGATTCGCACCGCTTGGTTCCCTCCGACGCTGCGGGCTTCGACAGACACCTTGGCGGTGCCGCCGCTGAGCGCGATGTCCCCGAGTTCGACGGACGCCCAGCCGGTCGTGGGCTGGTTGATGTCGAGCGTGTACGACTGCCCCTCGGCTCCGGTCACGACGACGCGGGCATACTCGAGCCCGGCGGCGGTGTTCACCTTCGCTGCGAATCGATAGACGCCGTCGGGCAAGGTCAGGTCCTGGGAGACGGACCCGGAGAAGGCCTCCGCGTTGGCGAGTCGCAGCGCGAAGCGGGACGCATCTGCGCCGGGGCTGGGGTTGCTCACGAACGCGGCCGGCGACCCGTCGTCGACCTTGGTCGTCCAGCCCGTGAGCTGATTCACTGACACGCGGTCGGCCGCGAAGTCGGGGTTGAGGATGTAGTTGTTCTGCGGGCCTACTCGCCACTCGCCGGTGACGGCGTTGAGCTCCCAGTTCGACAGCGAGTTGAATGAGAGACTTCCCGCATCCGCCGAGATCGGCGCCCACTGGTTGTACCCGAGTCCGTTCCAGGCGAAGTCCGCCCAGCGGTCGCCCGCGTAGATGACCGTGTCCTTCTCGGTCCCCTTGACCGTGATGAAGAATCCGGTCTGGGACACGTGGCTGTAGTCCTTCTCCGTTCCCGGCAGGGTGTATTCGGCCGAGTAGGCGCCCTGGATGTTGCTGGTCAGGGATTCGATGACGTGGTTCACCGACGAGTTCCACCCGTGCAGGTCGCTGGTCAGCATGTAGTACTTGCCGCCGAGCTTGAACATCGCGTTGCCCTCACGACCCGCGGCTACGTAGCCGACGAGCTTGCCGGGCTCGATGGTGAGCGAGTCGGCATCGGAGATCTTGCTGACGAACGCGTTCGCCCGACCGCTACTGTTCGAGAAGATCAGGTAGTCGGTGCCGTCGTCGTCAGTGAAGACAGTCTGGTCTCCGGTGGACCGCGTCGGGGAGTTGACGATCTGCGGCTGGATGTTGGCGTAGTCGAAGTCGTCGGTGGGCGAGTCACCCTGAAGGAAGAGCACGAACCCGCGCTGAGCGCCTGACGGGTCGAGATCCGTTCCGCTCTGAATGAGGAGCGTGTACTTACCGGTGTTCTCGTTGTAGGCGACGCCGAGACGGCCGAGCCAGATTGCGTCCGCAAGGTTCTTCATCTGCGCGAAGTAGTGACCCTTCGACTCCGGGATGGTGAGCGGCGTCTCCTGCGTGGCCACGTCGTTCTCGAACTTCCAGTTGACCAGGTCGGTCGACGAGTAGACGGGAATCGACTTGAACGTAGACGTGGAATACACACGGGACGGGTTCGCTCGATACGCCTCGGCTTCGACGTAGTGGACGCCGTACCAGTAGTACGTGTCCCCGAATCGGAACACGCCGCCGCCCTGAGAGTAGATGGGGTTGCCATCGGTGTCGGTCCAGAAGCTGTTGTTCGTAATCGAGTGGAACTCGCCGGTCGAGCTGACGACCAATGCCCCCGCGGTGTCCTGCAGGTTGTTCTTCGCGGTCAAGACCTCGGCGCGCGTCGCGTCGCCGTCGGCCGCAACGTTCTGTGCGGTTTGAAGAGCGTTTGCGAACCCCGTCCACGCGTCGGGTGTGTAGGAGCTCGGCGTGCGCGTGACGTAGTCACCAATCAGGTCTCGGAGTCCACCAACTTCGACCAGCGCACTTGAGGCAGCGCGGAGAGCAGCGATGGCCTCGTTGCGCTGTGCGGTCGTTCCACCGGTGCTGAGCAGGACGGCGCTGTTCAGCGCACTCGCGAAGGCGGGCCAGGAAGCCGCCGTGAAGTCAGTCTCGAGGAGCGCTGAGCCCTGCTTGATCAGCGCTGGCAGATCGTCGAGTATCTGAGGCTCCTCGGTCAGTTCCGACGTGAAGACGGCCGAGGTGTGGTCGATGAATCCGCCCTCGACTTCCACTCGCAGGGTGTGCCGGCCCTGAGGAATGCCATCGCGGGTGAACAGGACGCGCGGAGTGGTGATGCGGGCAGCGCGGTAGTTGACCGTTGCGATCTCGACATCGTCGAGGAAGACGCGGCCGATGCCATGGCCGGTGTTGGTGAGCCCGGTCAGGCTGACGGAGTTGCCGACGAAGACGATCTCGAACGACGCGCCCGTCGTGGCGTAGTGGCTGCGGGAGGTAGAGAGCCAGCCCGACGAGTAGTAGGTGTGGTTCAGGGTGCCGCGCGTAGTGGTCGTCGTCGCGTGACCGACGGTGACAGTCTCGGTCGCAGCATGAGCTGGCGGAGCGATGAGCAACGCCAGGAGGACAGCGAGCGCGGCGGCGACGGCGAGCACCGGACGCGACAGTTTTCGAGGGGCTGCGAGAGCACGAGACATGGCAGACGGGCCTACTTCCTTGGAGTCGTTCTGCGTGTTTCTTATCGATAACGTTTAACGATTCATCCAAATTAGTATCGATAACACGACGGCGTCAAGGGCCGGCTGCGCTCCACGCTACGCGTGGTGGCTCGCCCGACGGGGCGTTCCATCCCACACGTCGGCGATCTTGTAGGACGTGATTCTGATGGATGGGCCGTACCCGAAGTCATTGACCTTTCGCCGGAACGACTTGCCGAAGAGGGCGCCGGGGACGGCCTCGACCTCCTCGGATGCCCAGCCGACCTGTCGAACCAAGCGTTGCCGGATGGACTGGATCGCTACGGTCTTCCGGGTGAGGCTCACGACCTGATAGAAGTCGATGTTCGTCTGCTCCCAGCTCCAGGCGCTCTGGCTCGCGATCTGCAACATCGAAGACAAACGAGCCGCGGATCGGGCGAAGGAACGTGGGCTGCGCCGCGGCTCGAAGCGGAAGGGCCGAGGGGCGTCTCGTCGAAGGGCAAGTCGTGACGAACTGGATGATAGCACTCGAGCAGCTCTCACTCGTCTACCCCGGGCGGATCAACCGATACCTCTAACCCCGAGACCCTGCCCGCTTACACACACAACTTGACGTAGAGGATGGCATCACCTCCCCCGTCGGGCGTGTGACTCTGCCCTTGACTGGCGGCTTCCGGGTCTGCCTTTGATCTGATCCGTCCACGTCTCCCGACGGGGAGGTGACCGATAGGATCGTCGGCCAGGAGCGAGCATGACCTCATACGAGCCTGGAGAGAGGCCCCGTCAACGTCCTGTCTGCCAGCTCCTGACCGACGTGCCCACTGTGAGGAAGGCACGAGTCCATCATGACAACAACCACCGCGGATATCACCGCTCAGGTCGCGGACGGGTCTGCGCCTGTCGACGTCGTCGCGGGCGTCGACACACATAAAGACACCCATCATGTCGCTGTCCTGGCGGCTGCCACTGGAGCCCGGCTCGGGGACCTGAAAGTCCCCGCAACTCCGGCCGGCTATGAGCGGCTACTCGGATTCGTCGGCTCGTTCGGGACGGTCCGCCTGATCGGCGTCGAGGGCACCAACTCGTACGGCGCCGGCCTTGCCCGCTTCTTGACAGGCTCCGAAGAACGCGTCAAGCTCGCCGTCGACGACGCTCACGCCACGTTCACCCACTCCAAAGTCGAAGGCCTCATCCGGCGGGCAGGGCTCCGCTACCCGAACGCGGACCTGCGCCGGGTCGACATGGTCGAGCAGCGCGGCCTGGACCGGGGTGTGATCGCGCAACTCGGGACCTGCCAGTTCATCACCCGGCAGCAGAACGTCGTGTTCCAAGGCTTCACAGGCTCCGGGAAGTCATACCTCGGGTCCGCGCTCGCGAAGCAGGTCTGCCAGTACCGCTACCGGGCGCACTACATCCGCGTGCCCGACCTCGAAGAAACCTGGGCCGCGGCCCGCGACAAGCCGGGCGGGGAGGAGAAGTGGCTCCGGAAGTATGCCGCATTTCATACTCCTCGTGATAGACGAATGGCTGCTCGACAGCCCCGATGACAGCGTCCGCGGCATGCTGCTCGAGCTCCTCGAACGCCGCTACGACGCCACGTCGACGGTGTTCTGCACCCAGTACGCGAAGAAGGACTGGCACCAGCGCCTCGGCGGCGGAGTCCACGCCGACGCGATCATGGACCGCATCGTCCACAACACCCTCTGGATCGAGACCGGCAGCACCAACATGCGCGAACACACCGCCATGACAGCCTGACCCGCGCCGGTGAGCGCCGCGTCCAACCGGGGGCGGCGCCCACCGGCAATATCCAGTGGCCTCGAGTCCCAATATCGAGTGGCCCTCAAGCCTCCAAATACTCAGTTCGGGACACGTAGCGGAGAAGTCCATGCGGTGCGGGCCGGCGAAACGATCTTCGCTGATGACCCGGCGAGGAGCATTTCCACGCCGCGCCGCCGGACTGCTTCATGGAGCAAATCGTCATGCTCGAGAACGGGAACGACCCCGGCGCCACGACGGTGTGGTTCGAGCACCTGACTGAACGGGATTACGTGCGAGTGAGCGAAGTCGCGGGAGCAGTCGCTCGACGGGAGTGACGGCGCCTACGCGGTCCTGTGGAGTGCGCATCACCGGTCACCAACCTGCACGATTCGTCATTCGTGAATGCCCGCTCGCTGGGCATCGTCGCGTCAACGTAGGAGAGCGCAGGCTAGGCCCTTATCGATCTACGCCATGCATCGAGTCTCCGCTGCATCACCGGTTTACGGTCAGGAGTGAAAAACGTGCATGCCGCCACCGACGTGCAGTTCGTCGCTATTGGGTAGCCGCACGACGGCCGATGATCCCTTGGGAACTTCTGCCTCGACGGTGAGCGAGTCACCGTTGATCTCCCAGCGAACGGACGTGCGCCCATGCGGTGTCTCCAGTGCGGCAGACGCCCAGGTGAGTCCACCCCCGGGTTGCGGTGCGATAAGAATGCGAGAGTAGCCCGGCTCAAGCGGGGCCAACCCGGCGACGGTCCGATGCATCCAGGTCGCAATCGAACCGAACGCATAGTGATTGAAGCTCGTCATCTCGCCGGGGTTGATAGTCCCGTCCGGCAGCATCGAGTCCCATCGTTCCCATATCGTCGTGGCGCCCATCGTGACCGGATAGAGCCACGATGGATTCTCGGTCTGCAGAAGAAGCCGATATGCCGCGTCGAGGTGGCCGGTCTTTGTCAGCGCGCCACTGATGAACGGTGTCCCCGCGAATCCTGTGGTGATGGTGTAGCCGCTCTCAGCGACCAGCTCTGCGAGGCGTTCACCAGCAACGCGGTCAGCATCCTCATCGAGAAGGTCGAAAGCGATGGCGAGGGCGTAGACTGCCGGCGCATCACTCAGGACTCGGCCGCCATCGACGAAGTGCGCGTTGAAAGCTGTCCGCAACCGCGCGGCGAGCTCGAGGAACTCAGCGGCGTCATCATCGCGCTGCAGCAACACGGATGTCTTGGCCGCAATGGTGGCAGACCGATAGACGCACGCGGTGGCGACAACCTTGGGATCAGCCTTGGCCTCGAAGGGCGCATCCGGCGGGGCGGTTGGGTCCAGCCAGTCGGCAAGTTGCAAGCCGGCTTCGAGCAGATCGCGGTCGGAGAGCACGGCGCTGACTCGCCGGACGTAGGCGGCCATCGAGTCGTACTGCTGCTCGAGGATCGTGATGTCGCCGTATGCCTCCCAGAGACTCCAGGGAACCCAGCACGCGGCGTCGCTCCAAAGAGCCATCACCGGCGCGAGCGCCGGGGCTTCGGATCCCAGGTCCTTCATCTGGATCTTCAGGACGTCGGGAACTACGAGGGCGACGTCGCCATTGGCGTGACTCTGTTCAGCGGATAGGTCGAGCAGCCAGTCGCTGAGGAAGGACTCGACGTCGTAGAGAAATGATGCGGTGTCGACGAATGCGGAGAGGTCACCGGTCCAGCCGAGTCGCTCGTCGCGCTGCGGACAGTCCGTCGGGACATCGACGAAGTTGCCGCGCATGCTCCACACGACGTTCGAGTGCAGCTGGTTGAGAAGGGGGTCGGAGCACGCGAAGGTTCCGATCCGGTCGAGTTGCGATCCGATGACCACGGCGGTGAGGGCCGCGGATAGCTCGTCGAGGGTTCCAGTCCAACCCGTGACCTCGGCGTACCGGAATCCGTGGAACGTGAACGTCGGCTCGAATACGTCGAGTTCGCCGCTGAGGGTGTATTCATCGGTTGCGCGCGCGGTGCGAAGCGGCCGCACTCCCAGTTCGTTGTCTTCGAGCACCTCAGCGTGGCGGATGGTGATGGTGTCCCCGGCGCGGCCTCGCAGGCTCAAGCGGATCCATCCGACAAGGTTCTGGCCGAAGTCCGCGAGGGTCGCCCCGGTGGGAGACGTCCAGATGCTGACGGGCGCACGCTCTTCCTGGCGGCGCACAGGTGGGCCGACATAGGGCGTGAGGCGGGACCGGTCGAACGGGATAGCCCGCGTGCCCGACCATCCGGATGGCAAAGTACCCGGTGAGGTCCAAGTGAGGTCCCGGCGGCGGGCGTCGATTGATTCACCGTTGTACAGGTCGTCCGCGAGGACGTCACTCGGCCCGGACGCCCAGGACTGATCTGTTGCGATGATCTGCACGTGTCCGTCGTCGAAAGTGATGTGCAGTTCGGCGAGCGCGGCGCGCTCGGGTCCGTACAGCGCCTTGCCTCCTGCGAAGCCGAGGTGTCCGGTGTGCCATCCGTTTCCGACGAGGATGCCGATGACGTTCTCCTGCTCAAGCAGGTCGGTCACGTTCCACTGCGCGTAGCGAAGGCGCCACTCGTAGCTGCTCCAACCAGGTGTGAGCAGGTCCGGCGAGGCGGGCTTGCCGTTGATGGTGACCTCGCAGACGCCGAGGGCAGTGGCGAGAAGTTCGGCGGAGGTGACCTCTCCGTGCCCGGAGTCGAGCGCGAAGACCCTCCGGAGTAGTGGGGCGGTGTCCCGCTCGACGTCGGGAGAGATCATTTCAGCGGTGAAGGTCATGCTCGACTACTCCTATCGACGGTATTCCTTGGCACGTTCGCGGCACGGTTCAAGGCCACGGGAGGAGGCCCTCGTGACGAACGGACCAGCCTTCGCTCGGAAATCCGGGGGTGTCCTCACTCCCGTCCCAGCCCGCGCACATCAATGACACTGCGGCGAGCAGTCCGCCGTTGCCGGGCAGGTAGATCGGAAGGAAGTTACCCATCTGTGGATTGTGGCCGTTCATCAGGTACTGGTTCTTCGAGGCATCCAGCATCAACGCATCGATTGCTGCTTGTGGGTCTCCGGCGCGCGTGGCAGCCATAGCGAGAACGGGGAAGTCCCATCCCCAGGCTGTATCCCAATCCCACTTGTCCTTCACCCATCCAAGCGTGGCAAGGTGCGTTGCAGCATGTATCAGAGGCGTGGCGGGGATCATTCCGAGCGCAGCCAACATCGATGGGTGGTCGTCCACTCGCGTGAAAGGTGGCGTCCCGATGGCTGTGTAGATTCCGTCGAGGACGTGCGGGTTGACTAGGCCGGCGAGCTGGTGGTCCCACGTCGCGTTCCTAGAGCGTTCCGCGCGCTCCCGCCATTGCTGCGCGATTTCGAGACCCCACCACCAGTAGGCGAGCTCGAAGGTGGGATCCTCTGTTGTCGTCGGGTCGTAGAACTCTTGCGCCGGCATAATCGGCGCAGGGAGGTGGTATCCGTCACTGCGCTTCTCGGCGTAGGACGACATGAATACCGCTGTCTCCTCGACCAGAGGCTCGAGGCGATTCAGCAGCTGGACGTCAACACCTGCCCGCCTGAGCAGCTCGGCGAAGTAGATGATGTGCGGCTGCTGCCAGACGAGGAAAGAGCCGATGTCGGTAGGGCTTTCCCTCCCGTCGGGACCTGTTTGCTTCGGCCAGCGGGCGCCCATGTATCCCTGCCGGCGGGCAGTCTCCTGCGCGACGTCGAGGACGGATTCGTACCAGCCGATACTTCTGGCCAGCAGCTCTGGACGCCCCCAGGTGGCGAAGTGCGCCGCGTGCCACCAGTGCATCTCCAGGTGGAACTTTCCCTGCCAGGAGTTCGTTACGAGACCGGTCTCCTGGGGCGGCTGATCTCCCGAGCTGTTCACGGCGGTCAAGTACTGCGACAGCACGATTCGTCGCTCCAGTTCGAACGCGCGTGGGTCGGTGCTGCCCGATAGGTCGATTGCGGCACCGTTAGTCCAGAAGGAACGCCAATGCTGCGCCGAGCGACGAAGAGTCGAGTCGACGGAGATCTCCGTGGTGTGCGCCGTCACCGTACCGTCGTCAAACTCCGCTGTCAGCTCAAGGACGTTCTCACGAGTGCGGAGTAGGAACTCGTGGGGCGCGACGTTGATGAGCTCCCCGCGGTTCCATCGAGCGTGCACTCGGTATGAGGTGTCGTCTAGTTCTCTGAGGAACGTGGCGCCCTCGCTGTGTGAAGCCGACTCGGTGAGATGGCGGTCAGGGTGTGTCCAGACGCCAGCTCGGTGGAAGCTGTCGCTGGCGTAAGGGAAGGCGAAGGAAACGGTCAAGCGACCATCGGTGAGCAGCGAGGAACTGATCCGAAAACCGACTGTCGCCGTCTCGGGGTCTGCGGCGGTGATGACGGTGACCTCTTCGCCGGCGTATCGGAATCGGCTTGTCAACGTGCCGGTCCACAGGTCGAGGTGTTGCGTGGTTTGCTCCAAAGCGGATGCGGCGGTCTCGATGTCGCCGCCGGGAATGGCGGACAGGCGCAGTCCGATGCGTCCGAGATCAATGCGCTGCGGGTTCACGTGCAACCACATGGACGGGCGGGTCTCCTCGGTCACCGGTGTGCGACCGAGGATTGTGGGGATGTCGAGCTTGTCCGGATAGGAGACTTCACCACGCGCCGTTTGGTATGTGCTGAGCGAGTGAGCCAGTTCGAATCCTTCAGGGTTCGGCATGCTGTGCCATCCCCACGTGGACATCGTGCACGTGTCGACGGTCAGCCGCCCCTGTTCCTCAGCGAGGTCTGGGTCATGCTCGTCTCGAAAGGTCTGCATTCCGGTGATGTCAGCGGTGTAGGCGAAGTTGCCGTTCCCGACGGTGAGCGGATTCCGAGGGTCAGGAGCCGTCAGTCGGATGGCATGCCGGTCGATGACTGCCCGCCTGTCAATTGGCGAGGTCATCCGTTGAGCGTCCACTCGAGCTCAAGCGGAAGGTCCTCGACGGACGGCCCGATGCGAAGCGTGTAGGCACCTGGCTCGACCACCCACTGGTCGTCCCAGTAGGCAAGTGCACGCGACGGAACGGGTATATCGACAGAGGCCGATTCCCCGGCTTCGCTACGCGCGACCGCGAATCCGACTAGCCAACGAACGGGTCGGTCAACGGAGGAATCTGCGCGTTCTGCGTAAACCTGGACCACCTGCTTGCCCGCGCGATGACCCGTGTTCGCAAGCGTCACCCGCACGACCGAGCTGTCAGCGTCTGCCGTCGCATCAGACCAGTTCCACTCGGTGTACCCAAGGCCGTGGCCGAAGGGGAACGCAGGTGGTACATCGGACTTGAGCCACGCGCGATAGCCGATGTGGATGCCTTCGGTATACGTGAGCACTCCGTCGGTCGGGACGACATCGACCACGGGCACATCGGCCAGGGCGGCCGGCCAGGTCGTGGGAAGACGACCACCCGGCTCCTCTGCACCGGTGATGATGTCGGCGATGGCGGCACCGAACTCTTGCCCGCCGAAGTAGCCGAGCAGAACGGCGGCGACGTCATCCACCCACGGGAGAGAGACGGGCGCGCCGGCATTGACCACCACCACCGTCCGCGGGTTGGCTGCGGCGACAGCGCGCACGAGGTCGTCCTGAAGACCCGGCAAGTTGAGATCCGTCCGGTCGTATCCCTCGGATTCGACCTTCGCGTTGGTGCCTACGACGACCACTGCCACGTCGGCCGACGTGGCGGCAGCGACCGCCCGTTCGATGAGGATGTCGGGATCGGTCTCGACCGGGGCAAGACCGAGGGTGCCGCTAAACACTCCGACCAGTGGTGAGTCGAGTCCGACCATCGTGAACTCGGCACGAATGTCGATGGCCTGTCCTTCGACGGCATCGATCCTCGCGGTCAACGAAGGGGGGTTCAGGAACGAGGCGCCCAGGTCGGTCCCCTCTATGACCGGTTGGTCGTCGACGACGAGCTGGTCGTCCAGGTAGAGACGGCCGTGGTTGCCGCTCGCAAAGCCCAACAAGTTGATGCCTGACGCACTTGGGGTGTATACCGTGCGCATGATGAGGTGATGCGCGGTGGCAACGGGTGCGTCCCCGCCGAAGTAGACGAGCGCACTCGAGCGACGATCCTCAGCGAACAACACGTTGTCGTCGGAGTCGACAAACTCAACCAAAAGCCCGCGGTCGCCCGTTCTCGGATTCGTCATCTCATCGAGCGATAACGGCGCGACACCTTCCTGAACGACGGCACCGATCTCGAACGAAACTTCAGCGTCGGCCAATGCGGCGCGAAGGCCGTCGAGTGGCGAAACGACGTGCTCTGGGATGACGGTGGCACTTCCGCCTCCTTGAGTTCGTGCCTCGCGGGCGTTCTGGCCGATGACCGCGACCCGCTGCCGCTTCTCGGCCGCCAGCGGGAGGATCCCATCATTCTTGAGGAGCACGGCGCCTTCGACGGATGCCTGACGCGCAAGAGCGACGCCGTCGATGATGGCGGGCGCTGCCGATGGCGATCCATCGAGCGCGCCCACACGTTCCGCAAGAAGGAGCAAGCGAAGCACCTTGCGGTCGATGTCGGCTTCCCGCACTCGGCCGTCCTTGACGGCTTCCGCGAGCTGTGCCCACACCGGGGATGGGCCCGGCATTGCGAGATCCTGCGCGGCTGCAACTGCGTCGATGCTCCGGACCGCTGTCCAGTCAGACACGACGACGCCATCGAAGCCCCACTCCGAGTTCAGCGGAGTTTCCAACAGATCGTTCTCGGTCATGGTGACCCCATCGACCGCGTTGTATGCGCTCATCAGGCTCCATGCGCCAGCTCGCACCGCCCATTCGAATGGAATCAGGTAGAGCTCGCGCAGCGCGCGGTCTCCGGGCTGCACGTCAACGGTGAACCGATCCGTTTCAGAATCATTCGCGACGTAATGCTTCGGCGTCGCCGCGACGCCGTTTGCCTGCATACCTCGCACGTACCCGGCCGCCATCTGGCCGGTGAGTTGCGGGTCCTCACTCAGACACTCGAAGTGGCGGCCGCCCAGCGGTGACCGGTGAAGATTGATGGTCGGGCCGAGGACTACGTCGACGCCTTTGCGCCGAGCCTCGGATGCCGCCGCTGCGCCGTATCGGAAGGCTAGGTCGACGTCCCAGGACGCCGCGAGTGCGGACCCGGACGGGAGATTCAGGGACGGTTCTCGTTCATCCCAGCGTGGACCGCGCACGCCGGCAGGACCGTCGGAGAACGTCATTGCGCGCAAGCCAATCGAGGGCAGCGCAACAGTTGTCCAGAAGTCCGCACCCTGAATCAGTGAGACCTTCTCGTCGAGCGTGAGCCGTCCGAGGAGTGGACGGAGATGGTCTACAGCGCCGGTCTGCGCTGTCGTCGAGGACGTGGACATCATGCGGCCTTTTCTGCGTCGAGAAGCTGGCGCCTTTCAGCGCGTCTCTGCTGCTGCTTGTCGGGGTCGGGCTTGGGGGCGGCCATGAAGAGGCGCTGGGTGTAGGGATGTTGGGGACGGGAGGTGACCTGGTCGCAGTCGCCGCTCTCGACGATTTCGCCGCGGAACATGACCGCTACTCGGTGGCTGATGTGGCGCACGACCGCGAGGTCATGGGTGATGAACAGGTACGCGACTCCGGTCCGGTTCTGAATCTCGATCAGCAGGTCGAGCACACGAGCTTGCGTTGACAGATCGAGTGCGGAGACCGGCTCATCACAGACGATGAGTTTGGGATCCAGCGCCAAAGCACGAGCGATTGCGATGCGCTGACGCTGACCGCCGGAGAACTCGCGAGCCAGTCGTCCTCGCGCATCGGCGGGCAACCCGACCTGATCCAGCAGCTCACGCACGCGCGCTTTCGCGGGCGTAGAGGCAATGCCTCGCGCCTGGAGTGGCTCGGCGAGGATCTGCTCAATCGTGAGAGACGGGTTCAGCGAGGAGTATGGATCCTGGAACACCACCTGAATCTCTGAACTGAGTGTACGTCGCTCCCGGCGGGCAAGATTGCTGATGTCTTGGCCGTCGTAGTAGATTGTGCCTTCGGTCACGGGTGCGAGCCCGAGTACCGCGCGACCGAGAGTCGTCTTCCCCGAGCCTGATTCCCCTACCAATCCGAGAGTCTCCCCTGGTTGGATATCTATCGAAACGCCAGCCAACGCTCTGAACGGCTTGGCGCGGAAACCCTTACCTGGGTAGGCGACGACGAGATCCTTTACGTCAAGCAGCGGACCGGTCACAGCGTCTCTCCTTGGGTTGTTCCGGCAAGCGATGGCCTGGCCGGGCCTTCGTCGAGGATGGAGTCGAGCAACGACTTCGTGTAGGGATGCTGCGGATCGTTGAAGATCGCACGCACCGGCCCGGATTCGACGAAGAGCCCGCTCTGCATCACGGTCACCTGGTCGCACAGGTCAGCCACGACTCCGAAGTTGTGAGTGACCAACAGCATTGCCATGTGGCGCTCAGCTTGCAGGTCTCGAAGCAGATCGAGCACTTCCGCTTGAACTGTGACGTCAAGGGCCGTCGTCGGCTCGTCCGCGATGATGAGGTCCGGGTCTGTCGAGACGGCACCCGCGATGAGCACGCGTTGAGCCATACCGCCGGACACCTCGAAGGGATAGGCGTTGAAGGTGCGCAGCGGTTGCGGGATTCCAACGCGCTCTAGAAGTGCAAGCGCCCGTTCACGGGCTTCG
The DNA here is from genome assembly GCF_014197265.1 of Microbacterium invictum. Taxonomy (NCBI): domain Bacteria; kingdom Bacillati; phylum Actinomycetota; class Actinomycetes; order Micrococcales; family Microbacteriaceae; genus Microbacterium; species Microbacterium invictum. The sequence goes on from NZ_JACIFH010000001.1 coordinate 2,798,170, forward strand.
CGCTTGCTCAGGCCGAGCGTCCGGCGCAGAGGCCGGGTCAGCTGACTGCCGATGGTAAACGACTGGTCGAGGTTGGACATGGGCTCCTGGGGGATGTAGCCGATGCGGCGCCCTCGAATCGCGGTGTAGACGGCTTCCGAGGCGGTATCCAGCCGTGTGCCCTCGTAGTCGATTGTTCCGCCGGTGACGCTGCCACCCTTCGGGAGGAGGCCGAGTACTGCGAACGCCGTCTGGGACTTACCCGACCCCGATTCACCGATCAGCCCGTGCACTTCGCCTTTCCGAATGTCCATGGATACGCCGTGGACGACTTCCACCGATGAGCCGTCGTTCTGCTGGTAGCCAACGCGAAGGTTCTCAACGCGAAGAACGACCTCAGCGGCGGCCACAGCGCGCTTGGGGCTGTCGGGGTGACGGATGGTGTCGCTATCGACGAGGACGATCTCTGTGTCATCGGCCAGATCGCCGAGGCTTGTCGAAGTCGTTATCGCGGCTACCGATCCCGTTCGCGTGGTGACTGCGCGGCGGCGCTTCCGGCGGACGACGATAGTGCGCTCCAGAACGTCGCGCATTGCGTTGGCGAGCAGCACCAGTGCAACGCTGGTCAACCCAATGGCCAGGGAGGGCCAGAGCATGAGGATGGGGGTTTTGTAGATGTTGGCGAAGGCGTCGTTGAGCATCCCGCCCCAGGTGGGGAGCGACGTATCTCCGAGGCCGAGGAACTCCAGGCCGGCCTGAATCCCAATCGCGATGATCGCCACCACTGCGGTCTGAATGATGATTGGTGCGCGGACGACTGAGAGGACATGTCGTCCGATGATCCTGAAGTCGCCCAGACCCGAGACTCGAGCGGCGTCGACGTAGAGCTCGGATCGGGTTGCGGTGACCATCGAGTAGACGAGTCGGAAGTAGGCGGGCGCCAAGAGAACGCCGATGATGAGCATTGCCCACCAGATCGACGGGCCGAGTACCGCGCGAGCAGCGAGCAGCACGACCATTCCGGGTAGCGCCATGACCAGTGTCGTGAACCACGACGAGACGTTGTCGAACCAGCCCTGGTAGTAGCCGGCGAGGAGACCGGACACGACGCCTATCACCAGCGAGACCACCACTGCGAGGGCCGCAGCGACCACACTGATTCGCGTTGCGCTGAGGAGTCGAGAGAGCACATCGCGCCCCGCGCTGTCCGCTCCGAGCAGATGTTCAGCGCTCGGCGGAGCGAGTACGAGGTCGAGTGAGGCTTTCGCTGGGTCGTAGGGCGCGAAGTACGGGCCGAACACGGCGACCAGAATGACAAGCGCAAGGAAAGCCATCGATGCTACGGCGAGCGGCCTGCGCAGAAGGCGATTGAAGAGCCGGTCGGTGCGGGCACCAGCGGTGGGGATGTCGGTGGGGACTTCTACTGCGGTCATGACAGTCGCACCTTCGGATTGAGCGCGGCCTGCGCAAGGTCGATGAGTAGATTGACGATGACGGCGATAATCGCGCTGACAACGACGATGCCCATCACGACTGGAATGTCTCCTTGTGCTGTGGCCTGGACGGTGAGCGAGCCGATGCCAGGGAGCGCGAAGATGTCCTCGACGATGACCGCGCCGCCGATCATGCCGATGAACTGGACGGCGAGCAGCGCGAGGGCGGGACCACCTGCGTTTCGAAGCACGTTCACGTAGATGACTTGGTTAAGGCTCAGTCCCCGGCTGCGGAGCGTCCGGACGTAGTCACGGGACAGATCGTCCGTGACTGCACCCCTGACCTGCTGCGAGATTGTTGCGACGCCGCCGATGGACAGGGCGATGATGGGCAACGTCACCGATGCCACCCATCCACCGAATGAGGTGGTGAACGGAATGTAGCCGGTGGCTTTGAACCAGCCGAGGTTCACGGCGAAGATCAGCACGAGGTATAGCGCGATGAGGAAGCCAGGGATGGCGAAGCCGATGACTGAAACCAACTGCACGACCCCGTCGACGATTCGTCCCCGCCGCGCAGCCAGGACACCGAGGACAACGGAGACGATTGCGGTGACCAGAATCGAGCCGATGACGATGGACAAGGTGACCGACAGTCGGCTGGAGAGCTGCACCGTGACTAGTTGACCGTTGAACCACGAGCGACCGAGGTCACCCGTGAGCGCAGACGTGAGCCAGTCCCAGAACTGTACGTACAGTGGTCTGTCCAGACCCAGCTCTGTCGCCTTCTGCGCTACCAGTTCCTCACTGGCGTTTTGACCGAGAAGCGTGCGTGCAATGTTGCCGCTGCCGAGGTACAGCAGCGTGAAGGCAATCACCGTGATCACGACGACCAGTACCACCCCTGAGGCGACGCGGCGCGCGATGAATGTGAGCATGGCTCGACTCCCGTGAATGACGATCTCTGGTGAGAGCTCGGCCCGCCCGTTGCGTCGGGCGGGCCGAGAACGACTACTGCTTCGGCTGGAAGTCGTAGATGTTCGGGTAGGCGTTGGTCGGGAGCATCTTGACGGTCGTGTTGGCGTCCGTCGCGACGCTGCCCTGGACGCGGTAGAACGGCGCGAACCAGGCCTGCTCGACGATGTACTTGTTGAGTTCCTTCGCTTTGTCCGCCTGCGTCGCCTCGTCGCCGTACTGAATCTCCCGGATGAGGCCGTTGACGGTCTCGTCCTCCGTGTGAAACGGGTTGAAGACGGCATTGGGGGTAATCATGAACTGGATCAATTGCCAATCCGGGTTCTGTTCAAGTGCCATGTACGAAGCCGGGTACTTCGGCGCGAGCAGGTCAGTGATGAAGTTGCCCGCCGGGACATCGGTCGCCTCGACTGTGATCCCGATGTCGGCAAGTTGTTGTTCGATAAGCGCGTACGTCGCAGGCGGGAACACGGCGATCGTGGGCATCGAGATGGTGAGCCCGTCCGCGTAGCCGGCTTCGGCGAGGAGTTCCTTCGCCTTCTCCGGGTCGTAGTCGTAGTAGCTGTCCAGCTCGGGGTCGTACGCGGGCGACTCTCCTCCGAAGACCTGCGTGGTGACTGTGCCGTACTCCCCGTAGAGCGCCTTTAGAAGGCCCGGGCGGTCGAACGCGAAGTTGATAGCCTGCCGCACCTTGACGTCGGCGAGCGCGGGGTTCATCGTTCCGTCGCGGTCGAGCAGCAGCACGCCCTCGAAGTCCAGCTCGTTGGCGTTGATGGTCCAACCGGCAGCCTCGACCTCAGGGATCGCGTTGTTCGTCACCTTGACGCCGTTCGCCTCGCCGGCCTTGATGGCGTTCACCTGCGCCGTGTTGTCACCGAGGACGTTGATGACGAGGTTCTCGTAGTGCTGGACGTCGGGATTCCAGTAACCGGGGTTCCGCGTGTACGCATACGTCGACCCGGTGACAGTCGCCGCGGTGTCGAGGATGTACGGGCCCGAACCGACCGGGTTTGTCGCAACATCTTCGCTGTCCAACGATGCCTCGGCACCGACGAGGCCTGGGTCACGCGTCAGGTAGTTGAGCATCGCGGGATCGGGTGCCGCGAGCGTGATGACCACCGTCGTGTCGTCGGGCGCCTCGAAGCTCGTCACTCCTGCGAAGTAGCCGGCGTCCGGAGAGGTGCCCTCCTTGAATCGCTGCAGGTTCTTCACGACAACGTCCGCGGTGAGCTTGGAGTCGTCTGTGAATGTGACGTTGTCACGGATGGTGAGGGTGAGCACGGTGTTGTCGTCGTTGTACGACCACTCGGTCGCAAGCCACGGCTCGATAGTGCCCTCGGGGGTGGCAAGGAGCAGCGTGTCAAACACCGCCTGGTAGTACGGAGCGGCGTTACCCCACTGCGAGCCCGAGGGATCGAACGTGGTCGGCGATCCCACTGCTCCGAGCGTCAGCGTTCCGCCTTCTCCAGTGCCTTCGTTGTCACCTGCCCCTCCGGTGCAAGCGCTGAGGGCCAGCGCGGCGGTGACGGCGAGCGCCGCTGCTGTCGCGGCCTTCTTCCATCGGATCATCTTCGAGTCCTCTAGGTTCGGGGGCGATGCCACTCTGGACCGCCGGTGGACACAGACGCTAACATGAATTCTGAGTATTTACTAGATTTTGCGAGAACACTCCGAGCACGAGCTCGGTTTTCGCCCGGAGCAGAACGGTCTGGATCCGGATGATGGTTGGATTGGTCGCAACAATGACGAACGCAGCAGACGAGTCGCCGAGGCACGCCCCTCGGGGTGCATACGCCAAGTCAGCGCGCACTCAGGCAGCGATACTTGAGGCCGCGCTGGAGGTCTATGCCGAGTCGGGATACCGCTCTGGGACCCTTCGGGGGGTGGCGGATCGTGTCGGAATCAGCGAAGCCGGTCTGCTCCATCACTTTCCGAGCAAGAGTGCGCTGCTCGCCGCGGCACTCGACCGCCGTGACAAGCAAGCTGAGCTTGTCATCGATTTTGATGCAAGCGGTCCTGAGATCCTCCGCGGGTTGATACGAGTGGTCGAGCAGAATGCCACAACACCAGGCGTCGTCGACCTCTTCTGCCTTCTTTCCTCCGAGGCCACTTCACCTAAACACCCTGCTCACGACTACTTCGTGAAGCGGTATGAGTACGCCCGCTCAAGCATTCGCCGCGCCTTCGAAAAGCTGAGAGATGATGGACTTCTTCGAGAAGGTGTCACAGCCGAGCGTGCCTCGGTAGCGACTATCGCTCTGATGGACGGTCTCCAGGTCCAGTGGCTGCTGGATCGCCAGGCGCTTGACATGGCGACCGAACTGAAAGCCTTGCTCGCGTTACTGGTTCGAATGGACTTTCATGACGCGAGCGGATCTAGGATCTGAACGTGGCAAAGCAAGTCCGCCCACGAGGCGCCTACGCGAAGAGCGCGACCCGTCGCGCCGCGATAGCGCAGGCGGTACTCGACCTCGTCAATGAGCGAGGGCATCGGGCGGTGACCTCACTTGAAGTCGCTCGTCGCGCGGAGATGAACGAGTCGACCGTTCTGTACCACTTCCCCACGAGAGAGGATTTGCTCGTAGCCGCGATGCAGCACGCAGAACGACACCCCTTGTCTCGTATCACCGACACCGGCGTGAGCTTGTACGAGATCGCCGCCGAGCATGCAGTGATGGGCGTCGCGCACATTAACTACAGTCGCCTCTTTGTGACGATGCAAGCTGAGGCCACCGATCCCTCTCACCCTGCTCACGAGTGGTTTCTGCGTCACAATGCCGGCTCGATTGCAGTCCTCGCGAGGGACATCCGCACGCGTCAGGAAGATGGCCTTGCTGACCCTGGCATCGATGCCGTTCGGGCGGCGAGACAGATCGTCGCAGTATGGGACGGGCTGCAGGCTCAGTGGCTGATCGATCCGTCGTTCGATATTGGCGCGGAACTTACCGCGGCGATGGCCGCGATAGCTCAGTCCCGAGAAGTGGGCCCACCGGCGGAGACTGCCTCGCTTAGCACTCACCGCCCAGAAGGATGATGCGGACACACCTAACGCAAGCTCCTTCGGGCCGAAGGGTGCATCCAAGGCACAGTCGAACCCGTTGCGAAAACTGAGCGCAGGAAACAATCCGGGCCGACGACGGGCCGCGCAGAGCGACTGACTACGTGGTGCCTCGGCCGACCACCTCACCTGGCCCGAGCTCGGTCAAGGGGAGGCCCCTTCTCAGTGGCTGGCCAAGATCCTCGCTGGTCGGTTCACGCAAGAAGGTGACCGGGGACTGGCCTGCGGATGACGCGCACCACATCGGACAGGTTGAGAGTTCGAGCAAGTGATGACCGCCGCGAAGGGCGTCGCGTCCTTGAAGCGCGCCGCCTGGTGGCGACGGCCATCACTCGGGTTCAGGCCCCTAGATGCCCATTCCCGTGCCGAACTTGCTGACCGCGATCGACCCTGCGGGAGCACCTTCCGTAGGAGGGGGTACCGGTTGCCGCGAGATCACCCCTGGCGTGAGTACGTCGCAGAACGAGCGAGGGGATCAGTGCGAGCGCCCGTTGACTCCGGGCCACCAAAGATCCAAATTGGTATACCAAGATGTTAGGATCGCGGTATGCCTAATTTCCTCGTTGACGTAGCCGCGCCGCTGGATCGGCTCCCGTCGATTCGAGCCGAATCTCACGGCGATCGTGTTCAGGCCGCGCTGCAGCAGGCGATCCTCGATGGACGTCTGCCTCAGGGCGCGCCGTTGGTCGAGCGTGAACTCGCCGAACAACTCGGCGTATCGAAGACTCCTGTGCGTGAGGCGCTCAAGCGTCTCGAGTCGAGCGGACTCGTGGAGTCGTCGTACCGGTCAGTGACCGTCCGTAGACTCGACGCGAACATTGTCCGGTCCCTGCATGACGCACGCCTAGTAGTTGAGCCCGAGGCCGTTCGGCTGGGTGTCCTGAAAGTCGGTGCGGGCGAACGGGCGAGTGCTCGCAGAGCGCTCGACATCGCGCATGCCGCCATTGGTTCGGGCGACACTGCGATGCTCGGAATCGCGAATCGCGGCTTCCATCAAGAGCTCTATCGACTGTGCGCCAACGAGTGGCTGGTCGAGTTCCTCGACAAGCTTCAGGCGCTGAGCACGTTCGTGGCTACGGCGGGCTGGCGTCTGGATCCGACCTTCGATGCCGAGGCGGAGGAACATCGGGAGATTTTGCATGCCGTCGAGAGAGGTGATGCCGAAGCCGCGGCGTCGCTCACCCGAGATCACATCGGTGCCGCATCCCGGGCGCTCTTGGACTCGCTGAAACGCCAGGGAGAGGGAGGCGCGGAATGAGTGCCATCATCACGTCGGTCACACTCACATCGGTGACCGCGCCCCGCGCGGGAATCTCTTGCGGCCACGTCATCGTCGAGATTGCTGCAGGACTGGACGGTGTCGTCGGCGTGGGGGAGATGTCGGATTTCCAGCATCTTCCGATGTATCACCCCAACGTGGCCGATCTCGAGCGAACGATCAACGGGCTGCTCGTCGGGCGAGACGTCCGACGAACGAACGTGATCGATGAGGTCATGCGCGAGGCGTTCCCGCACTCGGGAAGCCTGTACGACAAGGGGAGTGTGATCCGCGGCGGTGTCGATATCGCCCTCTGGGATGCGCGGGCGAAACTGCTGGACGTCAATGTCGGAGAGCTGCTCGGAGGGCGAGTCCGTGAGGCTCTCCCCATCGCATTCCCCATCTTCCGACAGCAGTCCGAGGCCGACGTCGAAGCGAATCTCGACATCGTCGACACGATGCTCGAGAGAGGATTCTCGCGGTTCCGCGTGTACGTCGGTCGGGACTTCGCGCTGGACCGACGGTTTCTCGAAGCATGCGTCGGTGCGTACGGGGACAGGATTTCCATCAAGTCGCTGGATTTCTCCAATCTCGTCTCCGCGCAGGCAGCGGCGCGCTTCATCAACCAGACGAGCGACCTCGGCTTCGAATTCGTCGAGGCGCCTTCGAGGGCCGGGGATGTGGACGGCATGCGCTTCGTCCGCGATCGGACCGGCATCCCCGTCAGCGAGCACGCGGCGGGGGAGCGATCTGCCCTCGCTCTCATTACCTCAGGCGCGGTGGACGTGTTGAACGTCGGACTTTTTGTGCTCGGTGGCATCACCGGTGCGCAGCGCGTGCTCGGTATCGCGGAGGCCGCCAGCATCCCGTGTCTGATCGGAACCACGCAGGAACTCGCGATCGGAACGGCCGCCGCAGCGCACGTCGGCACATGCAGCCCCGGCGCCACCGCAGCCGGCGATCCGGTCGGACCTCTGCTCTACACCCGCGATGTGGTGACCGAGCCGCTCGAATTCCGCGATTCCGCGCTCGTGCCTCCGTCCGGTCCCGGGCTCGGTGTGCAGATCGATCCGCAGCTGCTCGAAGCGGCCCACGAACCACTGAGCTGGAGCGCGACGGACGCCCGCAGCGCCATCGACCGGACGGGAGCGCGAGCGAAATGACGGAGACAACGCGCAGGATTGTGCTGGTGACCGGTGGTAGTCGCAATCTCGGACGAGCCATCTGCCGACGCTTCGCGTCGGACGGAGCGACGGTCATCGTGAACGGGGTACACCCCGGCGAGGCGCAGAGCGTGGCCGAGGAATTGCGTGCCGGAAGGGCGGATGCCGTGGGCATCGACGCCGACGTGTCCGACCCGGCCGACGTTGACGCGATGTTTGCTCGAATCAGGGTCGATTACGGCCGCCTCGACGTGCTCGTCAACAATGCCGCTCTCACCCTCGTCGGACGGGTTCCGCTGACGGAACTGACTGTCGAGGATTGGGATCGGGTGTTCGCGGTCAATGCGCGCGGCATGTTCCTCTGCACCCGCGGAGCATTGCCTCTACTGACGGCTCGCGGCGCGGCCATCGTCAACATCTCCTCCATCGGAGCTTCCAAGGCGCACCGCGAAGCAGCCGCGTACGATGCGTCGAAGGGGGCGATCGAGGCGTTCACGCGCGCGGCGGCGATCGAACTCGCGCCCCAATCGATCCGAGTCAACGCGGTCGCCCCGGGGGCCGTTTCCAACGCAGAATACGAGCAGATCCCCAACAGTAGGAAGCGGATCGAGGCCGAGCCCATCCCGCTCGGACGTATCGGACGCGGCGATGAGATCGCGGATGCGGTCGCATACCTGGCTTCGGATGCGGCGTCCTATGTGACTGGACACGTGCTGACGATCGACGGAGGCCTCACCGCGCAATCACGCCAGAGATCGGCCGAGATAGACATCCACGCCAGAACAGGACGCACATCGTGAATCACCACGCCGGCTCGATCGAGAACGCCCTCCGCGGAGTGACGGCGGTGCTCGTCACCCCTTATCGCGAGGGCCAACTCGATGTTGGCACTCTCGCGGACCTCGCCTCACGCGTCGACCGCGCAGGGATTCATGCCATCACCGCGCTGGGCAATACGGCCGAAGTGTTCCAGTTGACGCGCGCAGAGCGGTCCGCGTACATCGAAGCGACGGCAGACGCGGCCCAGGACGCATTGCTCGTCGCGGGGGTAGCAGGCAGCCTCGCAGAATCCCTGGCAGATATCGACGTCGCAGGCTCGCAGGGATACCGCGCTGCGATGCTCCACGAGCCGGTGGATCCGTTCGGCGACAGCCAAGGGCTCCTGGAGTTCTATCTCCAAGCCGCCGACCGCACAGCACTGCCCCTGGTCCTCTACCTTCGGACGAGTCGACTCGCTGGCCCCGCGCTGCGGGACCTCGTGCGGCACCCCTCCATCGCGGGAGTGAAGTACGCGCGTCCGGGCATCGACGATCTGACGCACGCTCTCGCCGACGATGCGGGCGCCGACTGCGTCTGGGTGAACGGCTCGGCCGAGTCCCGCGCCCCGGAGTTCCTGGAGCTGGGTCTCACCGGATTCACCTCGGGCATCGCGAACGCACGCCCCGACATCGCCCTCGGCGTTCATCGCGCCCTGGTCAGCCGCGACCGTGCGGCGCTCGATCGCGCGCTCGCGCTGGCGGCGCCGATCGAGCGACTGCGGGCTGACGGACACGGCAAGTACAACGTGTCGGTGTTGAAAGAGATGCTTCGTGCGATCGGACTGGAAACCGGCCCGGTTCGTCCGCCCCACTCACCGTTGCCGCCGCGGGAGCGCGACGAGCTGCACCGCGTGCTCGCGGGTACGCGAGTGGGCATTGCGCAAGAAAGTACCGGAAGTGAACCCCCCGGGCGCTAGTTCGCCCGCGAGCGCCCGCGTACCGTCGAATCGTTCCACGACCGATGCCGACACGGGAACGAGAGTTGGGCGAGGGAGCATGACGCAATGACCGGCGAGACCGACCTCTCCGTGAGGGGTCGCTCGCAGCGACGTCGCCTCCACCGCGCATCCTCGACCTGACATGCGTGCGCGGGCTGACCGGGCCGGGAACGACACACAGATTGACACGATCCTGCCTGACGGCCACGCCGGGTGGTCGTGCGAACGGCAACGCGTCATCCGCAGACGAACAAAACCCGGAGTAACATGACCAACCCCAGCGCCGTCCTATACGCCCCCAATGACATCCGTATCGAAGATCGGCCGATTCCGGAGCCCGGCGCGGGCGAAGTGCTCGTGAACGTGCGAGCCATTGGGATCTGCGGCTCCGACGTGCACTACTACGAGCACGGTCGAATCGGTCCCTACATCGTCGAGCATCCGATGGTCGTGGGGCACGAGTCGGCGGGCGTCATCGTCGGTGTCGGCATCGACGTCAGTCCGACGCGGATCGGTCAGACCGTCGCTCTGGAGCCAGGTGTTCCGTGTCGAAACTGCAAGGAGTGCCTCGCTGGTCGCTACAACCTCTGTCCCGACGTCGTGTTCTTCGCCACGCCTCCGGTGGATGGTTCGATCGCGGGCTATGTCACGATCGACGCGAGGTTTGCTCACCCGGCGCCGGAGAACCTCAGCTTCGAGGCCGCGGCGATGGCGGAGCCGGTGTCGGTGGGGGTATGGGCTGCGCGGAAGGCGGGGATCACCGCCGGTGACCGAGTCCTCGTTACCGGGGCCGGCCCGATCGGGCTCTACGCTGCGCAGGTGGCGCGTGCGTTCGGCGCGGTCGAGATCACCGTCACGGATGTCAGTTCCTTCCGGCTCGAGAAGGCGAGGTCCCTCGGCTTCGCCGCGGAACGCGCGGGCGAGCCCGCCGAGACGACGTTCGACGTCCTTCTTGAATGCTCCGGCGCCGCTGTCGCTCTCGACGGCGGGATGAAGCGTCTCGCTCCCGCGGGTCGTGTCGTGCTCGTCGGGATGGGAGCGGACTCGGTCCCGATCGACGTCCCGCTCGTGCAAGGGAAGGAACTCACGATCAGTGGCATCTTCCGGTACGCGAACACCTATCCCACTGCGCTCGCGCTCCTCGCATCGGGTGAGGTGGATGCCGAGGCGGTCATCACCCATCGGTTCGACATTGCACACACCGAGGACGCTCTCACGCTCGCGCGACGGGATCCCGAGTCGCTCAAGGCGATCGTGCTGCCGGAAGCATGAGCGGCATCGATCGTTTCGACCGTGCTGGTCCGTCCGTCCTCGTGGTCGGCGAGGCCCTCGTGGATATCGTCGTGAGGGCGGACGGGGCGCGATCGCAGCATCCGGGCGGTTCTCCACTCAACGTCGCCGTCGGCCTCGGTCGTCTGGGAGACACGTCGATCCTCGCGACGTCGATCGGCGACGATGCTCAAGGCGCCGCGCTGCGCGACCACCTCGAGCTGTCGGGCGTGAGTCTCGCTCCCGACACCGCAGGAACCGCTCCGACATCGACCGCGACGGCGCATCTGCGATCGGACGGCTCCGCCGACTACGACTTCAGGATCGGGTGGGACATCTCCGGCGTCGCTCCGCATTCCACCGTGCTGCACACCGGCTCGCTGGCAGTCGCGCTCGCACCGGGACGGCAGGTCGTCGAAGCGCTGGTGCAGGACCGTCGCAGCGAATCCGTCGTGACGTTCGATCCGAACATCAGGCCGTCCCTCGTCGAAGACTGGACCGAGCATGTCAGTCGCGTGGAGCGCTTCTTCGCGCTCGCCGACATCGTCAAGCTCTCGGACGAGGATGCTCGCTGGCTGTACCCGGATCTGTCTGACTTAGGCGTCGCGGAATGCATCCTGCAGCTCGGCCCCAGCGTGGTAGCCGTCACCCGAGGCGCGTCAGGGTCCTTCATCACAGACGGGGTCGAACTCATCGAGTCGAACGCGCCGCGCATACCCGTCGTGGACACGGTCGGGGCCGGCGATTCGTACATGGCCGGACTGATCCATGCCCTCATCGCTCTGATCTCGGACGGACTCTCGAAAGACGTCATCCGGTCTCGCGGTTGGGCAGATCAGGACACGTTGATGATGCTGTCGGCCTTCGCCGCCGAATGCGCCGCCGTGACCGTTCAGCGCCAGGGAGCAGATCTGCCTTGGTCTGGCGATCTCCCGTCGTCGCTCCTCGTCTCCGGCCCGTCGGCATCGGTCGACCCGTCGGAACTCACCTGACGCGTTGCAGACGGACGCGCCCGATCATTTCCCGTACGAGAGGACCTCACATGACAGATCGAAAAGACTTCGACCCACGAACCTTCGGCGCGGTGGCCGATGGCTCATCCGACGACACCCGCGCTATCCAGAGCGCGATCGATGCTGCCGCCGTCCACAGCGGTCGTGTGATCCTTCGCGGAGGGACCTTCCTCACGGGATCGCTGTTCCTGGCGAGCGGCGTGGACTTCCATCTCGACGAGAGCGCCGTTCTGGCGGCGACCTTCGACCAAGACGCCTACCCGAACACCCCGTCTCGGATCGCGGGTGTGGAGATGAGCTGGCCTGCTGCCATCTTGAACGTGATCGGCGCCGAGAACGTGACCGTGACGGGCGGAGGGCTCATCGACGGTCGCGGGTCGCACTGGTGGGATCAGTTCTGGGGGCCTGACGGCAAGAGCGGCCTCCTGAACGAGTACGAGGAGCGCGGACTCCGTTGGGCCACGGACTACGACTGCCGCCGGCCTCGAGTGATCCTCGTTCAGGGTTCGAGCCGGGTGACGATCCAGGGGATATCCATAAAGCGGTCGCCGTTCTGGACGGTGCACCTGCTCTACTCGAACGATCTCACGGTCGCGGACGTCCGCATCGATGAGAACCTCGGTCCGTCCACGGACGGTATCGACATCGACTCCTGCGCGCGCGTGGTCATCGAGCGGTGCGAGATATCCTGCGCGGACGACAACATCTCGATAAAGTCCGGGCGCGACGCCAACGGGCTGCGCGTCGATCGCGTGTGCGAAGACATCGACATCAGGCACTGTGTCTTCGGTGAAGGCGTCGGACTGGCGCTCGGAAGTGAAGTGTCCGGGGGAGTACGCAACGTCCGCATCCACGATGTCGAATTCGATGGCACCGACTACGGGATCCGATTCAAGTCCTCGCGCGCGCGGGGCGGATTCATCACGGATGTGAGTGTGGAGAGGGTCACGTTGCGTGACGTGGCGTATCCCATCAGCCTCCAGCTCAACTGGTACCCCCTCTACAACACGATCACCGTGCCCGAAGATCATTCGGGCGAGATCCCGGAGTCGTGGCGCGTGCTGTCCGAGCCGCTCCCCGAAGGCGTGCGACCAACTGTGGTGAGGGATATCGCCATCGTGGACGTGACGAGCGACCTAGACGAGTCGTACGACGGTCCGTCGTGGGCGTTCGACATCGACGGGCTTCCGGATGCCCCGATCCACCGGCTCCGGCTCGAGAACGTTTCACTCCGCGCGAGGGAGCTGGGGCGGATCATCGGGGTGCGCGACCTCGATCTGAGTGGCGTCCGGCTCGAGATCGAGCACGCCAACACGGTGGATCCCAATCCGAACGACCACTCCCTGCACCATCAATGGCGTGCTCGTCACCGCACCTTGCCTCGCACGGTGCGTCGCACGTCGGCGTCGGCTCGCGCAGGGGAAGTCTCTTTCTGAGCGGTGCCGCCTTGTCGCGGGCTCTCGCGGACCCGACGCCGGTACTGCAGAGGGGTGCAGCCCAGTTCGGCCAGGAATTGACGATTGAAGTTGGAAAGGTTCCGGTAGCCCACCGTCTGCGCGATGCTCGCGATCGCATCCGTCGTGCCGTCCAGCAGTTTGCACGCGTGCGCGAGGCGCAGTCTGCGGACCATGTCGCTGAAAGTGTGGCCGCTCGCGCGGTGGAAGTACCTCGAGAACGCGGATTCGGACATGCCGATCATGCGCGCAGCCGTAGAGAGGCGCACGTCGCCGGCGAGATTGCTGAACACGTACTCCAGTGTTTGGCTCACCACGTCGGCGGACGCGGGATCGTGCAGAGTCGGGATCCACTCATTGGCCAGATGGCGCCGCTCGTGCTCGGGGGCACCGGCAAGGGTCGCGAACAGCGCGAAGATCAGGCTCAGACGCTCGGAGCCGGACGAAGAGCCGATGGCGATCAGCTGTTCTGCTCCCACGGCGGCCGTCTCTCCGAGGAACTGGATGCCGCGTGTCGAATTGGCCAGAGTGGTCGACAGATCAGTGATCTCCGGCAGCAGTTGCGCGCATGCGCTGATCCAGTCGTCGTGGAATTGCATGACGATGTCGCGACCGACGACGATCTCGCCCGGCTCCAGGTCGCTGATCCAGTCGTGCGGGAGTTCCGGGCCGATGAGGAACAGTTCGCCAGCGGTGAAGGAGTCGATGTGGTCGCCGACGATGTAGCGACCGGTCCCCTGAGTGATGAGGTGGACCTCGTACTCAGGATGGAAGTTCCATCGTGCGATAGGGCTCGGATAATCGTGCTGATGCCAGCGCACGGAGGAACGCGGATCGCGCGGCACGACCTCGCGCACGGCCGGCCGGCCAAGAAAGTACTCCGCGTTCGTCAGCATCCTCGACCTCCAGGTAAGCAGGCGCGTTCGTTCGCTCCACGTGTGCACGTCGGCGCCGCTGCGCAAGATAGTATCGAAAGTAGCCCTCAGGCGCGCTAGTTCGCGCTGGCTTCGCCACATAGTTTCGTAGGAGTTGCCAGTGCTCCCGCCACTGGCATGGATGCCACGCAAAGGAGCCTGACCAGATGAGCGCCGCCCGCACCCCTGTCGGAGACGGAGCGCCGAGCACTCGGCACCGTCGAGTCGGCGGTGGGGATTCGTGAGCGCGCTCGGCGAGATCCGCTCGCTCAGTCGCAAGAAGGGTTCGACGGCGAACGACACCGAGAGCCGCAAGGACAACAAGGCCGCCGCGATCTTCCTCGCGCCGTGGATCGTCGGCCTCCTGGCCATCACGCTCGGACCCATGCTGGCTTCGTTGTACCTCGCGTTCACCGACTACAACCTGCTCCAAACCCCCGAATTCACGGGACTGGAGAACATCCAGCGCATGCTGGGCGACGAGCGCCTGGCGAAGTCTCTGAGCGTGACCTTCACGTACGTGCTCGTCTCCGTACCGCTTCAGCTCATCGCCGCACTGCTCCTGGCGATGCTTCTGGACCGAGGGCTCCGTGGCCTGGCGTTCTATCGATCGATCCTCTACCTCCCCTCGCTTCTCGGCGCGAGCGTCGCCATTGCCGTGCTGTGGCGACTCGTCTTCGGCGCCGACGGACTGTTCAACGCCTTCCTCGAGGTGTTCGGGATTCGCGGTCAGAGTTGGATCGCCTCTCCGGACACGGCATTGGGCACGATCATCCTGCTTCATGTGTGGACCTTCGGTGCGCCGATGGTGATCTTCCTCGCCGGGCTCCGTCAAATCCCGCGGGAACTCTACGAAGCGGCCTCGACGGACGGAGCCGGGCCGTGGCGGAAGTTCTGGAACATCACCGTTCCCATGCTGAGCCCGATCATCTTCTTCAATCTCGTCCTAGCGCTGATCGGCGGATTCCAGTCCTTCACCCAGGCGTTCATCGTCTCGGGTGGCTCGGGTGGACCCGCGGATTCCACTCTGTTCTTCTCCCTCTACCTGTACCAGGAGGGTTTCCAGAGCTTCCGGATGGGCTATGCCTCCGCGCTGGCGTGGCTGCTACTCATCATCATCGGCGCATTCACCGCCCTGAACTTCTGGGCCTCCAAGTATTGGGTTTTCTACGATGACTGACACGATCGCGCCTGCCACCGTGACCGCCGTCCTCCCCCCAGGCGCCCCCATCCCGCGGCCCACTCGCGCGGGACTCGGAGGACGTCGGGTCGCTTCCGTCGTGAAGCACCTCTGCCTCGTCCTGATCTGCCTGGTGATGCTCTATCCGTTGCTGTGGATGGTCGCCAGCTCCGTCCGACCGAACGATCAGATCTTCGGGAATGCCGGCCTGTTCGTCGACGTGTTCGACTTCAGCCACTACCCGGATGGGTGGAATGCGCTCAGCCATCCCTTCAGCACGTATCTGCTGAACTCCGCGCTCATCGTGCTCGGCTGCGTGATTGGGAACCTCATCTCGTGCTCGATGGCCGCCTACGCCTTCGCGCGGCTCAGGTTCCGATTCAAGACGCTGGCGTTCGTGATCATGCTCGTCACGATCATGCTGCCGATCCACGTCCTGATCATTCCTCAGTACGTGCTCTATTCGCAGATCGGGTGGCTGAACACGTTCCTGCCCCTCATCGTGCCGAAATTCTTGGCGACGGACGCGTTCTTCATCTTCCTGATGGTCCAATTCATCCGTGGCATCCCGAGAGAACTGGACGAAGCAGCTCGCATCGACGGCGCCGGTCATGCGCGGATCTATTTCCAGCTCATGCTCCCCCTCATGGTCCCCGCTCTGGCTACGACGGCGATCTTCACGTTCATCTGGACGTGGAACGACTTCTTCAGCCAGTTGATCTTCGTGACGAAACCCGATCTCTACACCGTTCCGGTGGCGCTCCGATCGTTCATCGACGCGCAGACGCAGTCCGACTACGGTGCGCTCTTCGCGATGAGCATCGTCTCGCTGGTCCCGATCTTCCTTGTATTCCTGTTCGGTCAGCGGTTCCTTCTCCAGGGAATCGCGACGACCGGCGGCAAATAGCTTCACTGCCCGCACCTTGTACACCCGAAAGAGAGAAGCAATGAACAGCATGCAACGACGCAGAATCCTGCTCGCCGGAATCGCGATGATGACCGCCGTCGGCCTCGCCGGCTGCGCCACCGGTGGCGCGGGAGGAGAATCTGCCGAGCTCAGTGACGAGCCGGTGACGATCTCCTTGAACTGGTGGGGAGGCGACGCCCGCACGCAGGCGACGAAGGAAGCCGTCGCGCTCTTCGAGGCGGCCTATCCGAATGTAACCGTCGAGACATCCTTCTCCGACTGGAACGGATACTGGGACCGTCTTGCGACGAGCACCGCCGCGAACGACATGCCCGATGTAAACCAGTTCGACCAGCTGTACCTCGCGTCGTACGCGGATCGAGGAACGCTGCTCGACCTGAGCGAAGTGGGTGCTCAGCTCGATACCAGCGTCATCGACGAGAGCATCCTACAGTCGGGCGTCGTCGACGACACTCAGTACGCGCTTCCGATCAGCGGCACGCCGAACGGCGTGCTGATCAACAAGACGCTCCTCGAGAAGTACGGGATTCCGATCCCGGACTTCGACATCTGGACGTGGGACGACCTGACCGAGATCGCCCAGACCGTCTCCGATGAGTCCGGCGGAGCGGAGTGGGGCATCAATCCCCTCGCGCTCGGAATCGATTCGTTCGCGGTCAACGTCTGGGCCCGCCAGCACGGCGAGGACTTCTACGACAAGGAGGGCGATCTCGTCGTCTCTCCGGAGACCATCGCCAGCGCCTGGGAGCAGGGACTCAGCTGGATCGATTCAGGCGCCGCGCCCACGGCTGACCACATCGCCGAGAACACGGCGAACACTCTGGACCAGACTGACTTCGCGCTCGGGCGCGTCGCCATGATCTTCGCCGGTGTGAGCCAGCTCGCGTCGTATCAGGCCGCCGCTCCGACCCAGGAGTTGATCGTCGGCAACTGGCCGACCGACTCCGAGACAGTGGAGGGCTTCCAGTACTTCAAGCCCGTCCAGTACTGGACGGTGTCGTCGCGAAGCGAGCACCCGGCCGAGGCGGCCGCGCTGATCAGCTTCCTCACGAGCGATCCCGAGGTGGCGAAGCTGTTCGGGACGGACCGTGGGGTGCCCGCGAACCCGACCGCGCGCGACACCATCGAGTCCAGCCTGGATCCTGCGGGCATGCTCACCCTCGAGTTCACGACCGCGATGGCGGAGCAGGTGAAGAACCCGCCCGCGATCACCCCGAACGGCGCGAGCACGGTAGACGCGACCTTGGCTCGCTACTACCAGCAGGTCCTGTTCGGGCAGGTCGAGCCCGTGGACGCCGCAGAGCAGTTCATCAAGGAGATCCAGGCCTCGATCGACGCCGCGAAGTAGGCGGTCGACCGGACCGATCGGAACCTCCTCGCCGTCCCACAGGCGGGGAGGTTCCGTCGTCCTGGTCGCCGCGCACAGCCCCCCGCATCGGGGCCGGCGTTCCGAAAGGGAGCCGGGCTCGCCGCTACAGGAGAGACCGCTGTCCGTTCACCTGCGCCCCCCGGAAGAAGACAGAGATGGAGATTCACGATGACCGATCCGAGTGATGCACGCACGGCCGCATCCCCGACCGATATCCTCGGCGCCTCCGTGATCGGCGGAAGATCGGTCCGTGGGGGCGACGGGGAGATCGCCGCGATCGATCCCCGAACCGGAGTCGAGCTCGAGCCGAGCGTCGGGTTGATCGGTTCGGAGGAGCTGGATCGCGCGGCGTCGCTGGCGGCGGAGGCCTTTTCGAGGTTCCGTGCGACGACGCCGCTTCAGCGGGCTGCGCTCCTCGAATCGATCGCGAAAAATCTCGAGGCGATCGCGGAGGTCCTTGCGGACCGCGTCGTTCTCGAGACCGGCTTGCCGCGTGTGCGCGCCGTGAGCGAGACGGGCCGCACCACCGGACAGCTGCGTCTTTTCGCAGACGTGCTGCGCGAAGGAGTCTTCCACGATGCGCGTATAGACCGCGCTCAGCCGGACCGCAGCCCTGTGCCCCGTGCTGACATTAGGCTGCGCAAGATCGCGCTCGGGCCGGTCGCGGTGTTCGGCGCATCCAACTTCCCCCTCGCGTTCTCCGTCGCCGGCGGCGACACCGCCTCGGCACTCGCCGCGGGATGCCCGGTCATTGTCAAAGCGCACGGTGCGCATCCCGGTACGTCGGAACTCGTGGGGCGGGCCATCGCCGATGCGGTGGCTGCGAACGGCCTGCACCCCGGGGTGTTCGCCCTGGTCTTCGGACGCGGCGAGCAGATCGGAAAGCGATTGGTGGAGCATCCCGCGATCGCTGCGGTCGGCTTCACCGGCTCTCGCCGCGGCGGATCGGCGCTCGTACAAGCCGCCGCACGTCGCGCCGTCCCGATTCCGGTGTACGCCGAGATGAGCAGCATCAATCCCGTCTTCCTCTTGCCGTCGGTGCTCGCGGATGCGGATGCGCTCGCGGCATCCTGGATCGGATCGCTGACCCTCGGCGCAGGTCAGTTCTGCACGAATCCCGGACTGGTCTTCGTTCCCGCAGGGGATGCCGCGAACACATTCATCGCCTCCGCGGGCCGTCGGGTCAGCGCCGCCCCCGATGCCACGATGTTGACTCCGGGTATCGCAGCGGCCTATGCGGACGCAACCGCAAAACTCTCGCGAACCGACGGTGTGACGACGGTCGCCGAGGGTGAGGCGGACGACGAGATCGCCCACTCGGGCACGCCGCAGATCTTCGCGGTCGATGCGTCCACCTTCCTCTCTGAGACGGCGCTCCAGGAAGAGGTGTTCGGTGCTGCCGGGATCATCGTCACGGTGCGCGACGTCGGCCAGATGATCGAGATCCTGAAGGGTCTCGAGGGCCAGTTGACGGTGACGATCCACGGAGACCAGACCGACGAGGGTGTTAGCCAGCTGATCGCCACCGCAGAGGAGCGGGCGGGTCGCATCCTCTTCAATGGCTGGCCCACCGGCGTCGAAGTCGGTCATGCCATGGTCCACGGAGGCCCGTACCCCGCGACGTCGGA
Source organism: Microbacterium invictum (assembly GCF_014197265.1). Lineage (NCBI taxonomy): Bacteria > Bacillati > Actinomycetota > Actinomycetes > Micrococcales > Microbacteriaceae > Microbacterium > Microbacterium invictum. The sequence continues at coordinate 2,817,547 of NZ_JACIFH010000001.1, forward strand.
TCCTCGGGCGACATCGGTCGGATCGCTCGCCATCGATCGGTTCCTCCGGCCCGTCAGCTACCAGTCGTTCCCCGCCGAGCTGCTTCCCGAACCCGTGCTCGATGCCAATCCGTGGCAGGTGTGGCGTCAGATCGACGGCACGCCAGGGAAGGTCTGATCCGTGGCCGGTTCCGACACGTCCACGAGTGCCCGCGAGCTCTCGCCAGACCTAGACGGTATGTAGTGGCCCCCTTCTGGTGAGGGGGTCGCGGGACGGGGCCTCGCTCACAAAACTCGTGGGTTACCGGGCGAATGGTCCGCCCGGTCTATCCGACAGTTGTGGGAGGCCCCGTGTTTACTGAGCGTACGAGTGTTGGGCTCGATGTGCACGCCCGATCGGTCGCGGCAGCGGCGATCGATGGCGTCACTGGCGAGTTGTTCCAGACGAAGCTGCCGCCGGGGAACGATCGAATCGTGGCGTGGGTTCACGGGCTTCCGGGTCCGGTCGCGGTTGCGTACGAGGCCGGGCCGACGGGGTTCGGGCTGCACCGGTCGCTGACAGCGGCCGGGGTGCGGTGCGTGGTCGCTGCGCCGTCGAAGCTGCAGCGCCCGTCCGGCGATCGGGTGAAGACCGACGCGAAGGATGCCGTTCATCTGGCCCGCCTGCTGCGGTTGGACGAGATCACTGCGGTCTCGGTGCCGTCCGCCGATCAGGAGGCCGCGCGGGATCTGGTGCGGGCCCGTGAGGACTGCCGTGGTGATCTGATGCGGGCCCGTCACCGGTTGAGCAAACTGCTGCTGCGGCACGGGATTGTGCATGACGACGGCGCCGCGTGGACGACCAAGCACGACCGGTGGCTCACGCAGCAGCACCTGGCCGGTGACGCGTCGCGGGCGGCGTTCGATGCGGAGTATGAGACGGTGCTGCAGATCAAGGCGCGACGGGACCGACTCGACAAGGCGATCGGCGACCTCGCGAACGACAACGAGTTCACTCCGATCGTGCGCCGACTGGGGTGTCTGCGCGGAGTGAGCACGCTGACCGGGTTCGCTCTGGCGGTCGAGATCGGCGACTGGGAACGGTTCACCGGGAACAGCATCGGCTCGTTCGTCGGGCTGGTTCCCTCCGAGTTCTCATCCGGGCAGTCCCGCGTGCAGGGGCCGATCACGAAGACCGGCAACGGACACGCCCGCGGGCTGCTTGTCGAAGCCGCTTGGCACCACCAGCCGCAATATCGCGTCGGCGCAGTCATGCGCGCCCGCTGGGAACTCGCGTCCGCGGTCGCGAGAGCTCGCGGCGACCTGGGAAACCGGCGGCTGCACGACCGGTGGGTACGGTTCGGACAGCGCCGCAAACGACACACGATCGCGAACATCGCCGTCGCCCGCGAACTGGCCGGCTGGTGCTGGTCCTTGGCGGTCATGGACGACTGACCAACCGAGCCGCTTCGCGATCCGACCACCCGGTGGCAGCGCGAGGAGCGACCCGCGACTCGACTATGAGCAACCCGATCACCGGGCCACGCTCGTTCCTAGACACGCAGTCCCGCTCCTGCCGAAAGCACCGTCCTGCGGCAACCCACCCGCGAATATCAGACTGACCGCGCGTCGAAGACACGCTCACCGCACCGTTAGATCCGCGAAGCAAGAGGCGCCGCCCGGAACCACTCCCGGGCGGCGCCTCGCCATGCCCTCTTGACAAGCAGGCACTACATATCAGTCGACAGGGAAGAGCGACAGGGTGATCTTCGACGTATACGTGCCGCCCGCGGTGTCGACCGGGGCCTCCAAGAACACGTCCGCGCTAAGCACCGCCGAGCCGGTTCGGCTGGCGTTCCCTGCCTCAGCGAGTCGTGACGACGTCGACAAGCCAGAACCGCCGTCGATTGCAGTCGGAGTGGTTGCGCCGGTTTCGACGCCGGGCTTGGTGTTGAGCGCTCGGGGTGTCCACCCCAGGTGCGCAGCGCTGAGCTGTCCCTCGCTGGACGCGAGATTGGATGCCCTACCAGACACCGCCCAGCCACCGCCCGCCGCCTGGATCGCGTTGCGTGAATCCGAAACGGTGACAGTGGGCAACACACCGTCGAGCCGCAAACGGTCGCCAGCGTTTCCACCGCTCAAGGTGACACCGTCGTTTGCTCCGATTGTGAGGGTGAGTGCACCTGCTTCGCCCTCCGCGATCTCGGCCTTCACGTCGATGCCGGAGCCGGCGCCCTGGAAGAAAGAGCCGAGGCCCTGCAGCAGGGCAAGTCTGCCCGCGACGTCGTCGTGCCCGACGCCCGGAAAGCGCACGTACTTCTGAGTCTCAACGCCATACTTCGCCAAGAGTTCGGCCGTAGCCAGGAGGTTTGGCCCGGCGAGATTGTCATCCGCGCCATCGCGAGCCTCGACGTAGGACACCCGCCCGACAAACTCGGGGGAAGTGATCTTCGCTTGAATCGCCGGGTCGGAATCAATGAGAGCGCGGGTCGCGGGGAACCATCCTGTGCTCCACATACCGAGCTGGGAGAACTCGGTCGGGTAGGTCAGGAACGTGTTCAGCGCCTGGACGCCTCCACACGAGTTGCCGGCAATGGCACGTGATGCTCCGTCGGTCTTGACGTCGAAGTTCGCCTCCATGTACGGAATCAGATCATCGACAACTACGCGCCCGTAGATGTCCTCCAGCGGACTGCCCAGCAAGTTCGACCCGACGGCGCCGTTGACCATGACTAGAACCTGTGGCACGGCCCCGTCGCTGAACACTGCATCGAGGTCTTCCAGGGTGATAGCCGGCCCGGCTGGCTCAAGCCAGTAGCCCTCCCCGCGACAGCCGCCCGGCGACACATAAGTGGTGGGCAAAGCGTGCTCACCGTCGTATTGCGGTGGCACGTAGACCCACGCGCCTTCCTCGCGTTGCAGCGTGTCCGAGAAATAGGTCACGTGGGTAAGCGTCCCGCTGGCTGCATCCTCCTCGGCGTAAGCCGCCGCAGGTGCCACTGCAGCGGCGAGCAGCACGGCGGCGGTGCTGGCAATGGCAACTCGCGCCCGTCGATGGGCGCGTAGGGGTATCGACATCGATGTCTCCTCTTATCGTGGCCGCACGAGACGCGAGGCGTCGCGCACATGTCGCAATGCTAGGGTCGCCGAATATTGATGCGCAAGACTCAATATTGGTGTTTACTCGGATTTCAATACAGTCCTACGCTTCCGTGTAAGCCCGGCATTTTCATAGAAGCGCCCGCGCGCAACATGATGCCTATGAACAAAAACTCGCGTTCGTTCAACTTTCAAAGCGACCGACCGCCCAACGCTAGCGAGGTGGATCATTGTGAGGCGACGCTGGACGATGCTGCTTGACCGTTACGTTCCCAAACACGTCCGGAGACGTCGCGCGCCGGCTCTTTCTGCGTTTGCAGTGGTGGTCGGTGGAGTGTTTATCGTCGTGGCTCCCGGTGCGCCGGCATGGGGGTCGGACACGACCTGGGCAATACAGCCCTCAACTGGCACGGACGGCCAAACCCGAGTTTCGCTTCGGTACGAAATCGACGCCGGATCTGATGTGTCCGACTCGGTGGTAGTCACAAACTTCAGCGACCACACGAGTCGCTTCGCTGTTTACGCCAGCGACGGAACAATAACGGAAGACGGCAGTTTCGATCTGATCAGCGACGAACAGTCCTCCAGAGATGGAGGAGCGTGGATTGAAATCGGCCCGGCGGCGGACTCACAAGTCCGTCCCGAGGGTGGCCTCTTCCTGACCGTGCCAGCTAAGTCCGCTGTCGCCGTACCAGTGCAGATTGACGTCCCGGTCGACGCTACGCCTGGGGACCACCCCGCCGGCATAGTCGCAGAACTCGCCGAGGTTCAGGGCGAGGACGTCGAGTTCGCGACCCGAGTGGGGGTCCGGGTTCACCTGCGTGTCCTCGGCGACATCGTGGCTGAACTAACCCCACAGATCGACGCTGTTTCATGGGCTGCGGGCTTCAATCCGTTCGCGCCCGGGCGGGTGCGCATCGATTACCGCCTACTGAACAACGGCAACGTGCGCCTTGGCGCGACCGGCGAAGTCCAAGTCGCGGGCCCCTTAGGGATCGGCGTCGCAGACGCCGAGATCGCAACGCGTGAGATTCTTCCGGGCGAAACGTACGCCCAGTCGGTTGAGCTGCACATTCTGCCGTTGCTCCTCGGGTTCGGTCTCGTGGAGGTCAACGCGTCCGCCGTCGGCACCGACAGCCTTCCCGGCGATCCATCTCCTGTGTCTGTCGACTTCATCGTCTGGTCGGTGCCCTGGCCCCAGATGGCGCTCGCACTCGTGACCGGAGCAACGGTACTGGGTGCGCTGCGGTTGATTCGGCGTCAGCGTCGCCGATTCGAGCTTCGCGTAGAGGCGGCCGTCGTCGAAGCGCAGCGTCGAACGGCGGAGGAACCTTTAAGAGATGAAGCAACGCCGAGAGTCGCTGTGCCGACGGAGAGCGCTAAGTGAGCTGGGCTGATGCGGCTTCCTGTAGCTGCATTCCGCGCCTACGCACCGAACACTTTGAGGCAGGCGCACTGAGACGGTCTGGACGGTTGTAGAGGCTGTCTACCTGACCAAGCGCCGATGACGAGTAGGAGCTCGATGATGGAAACCCCGACCACGTTCCTTTGGGGTGCGAGCACCGCTCCGCACCAGACCGAGGGCGACAATACCGCGAGCGATTGGTGGTACGTCGAGAATCTCGAGCATTCCCCCATTGCGGAGCCATCTGGGAGCGCCGTCGACAGCTTCCATCGTTATCCGGAAGACATGCAGCTGCTCTCCAACTCGGGCTTGAACGCATATAGGTTCGGGATCGAGTGGGCCCGAATCGAACCCGTTGAGGGCGAGTTCTCTGAGGATGCTCTCCAGCACTACCGACGCGTGATTGAAACGTCACTGTCACTGGGGCTCGAACCCGTCGTAACCCTCCACCACTTCAGCAATCCATACTGGTTCACCGCTGCCGGCGGTTGGGGTAGCGACCAAGCCGCACAGCGTTTTGGTCGCTATATCGAACGGATCGCTCCGATCCTGGAGGGCGTCAAGTGGCTGGTGACAATAAACGAAGGGAACCTCTTGGCGTTTATCAGCCGGATGTTCCAGGCGGTTCTCGATGGCGATGGCGATGACTCCGCGAAGGCTGGACCCACCATCGCCACGGGGATCGCTGCGCCCGAGGAACGCATCGGGCGGACAGTGATCGCAGCGCACCGAGTCGCCGTCTCCGTACTCCGCGAGCGCACCACCGCAAAGATTGGGATGTCGCTGGCGATTCAGAACCTAACTCCCGAGAAGGGCAGCGAGGATGTCTTCCCGGAGATCGAACGACTGTGGGAGAACCTCTACATTGATTCGCTAAGGGGTGACGACTTCATCGGAGTGCAGAGCTATACGACCCAGATCGTCAACGCTGAGGGAATCGTCCCCGCGCCGGAGGACCCCACCAACACGCAGATGGGGTGGCGGTACGAACCGGAGGCGATTGGCATTGCCGTGCGCTCTGTTTGGGAACGAGGCGCTCACACGCCGATCTTGGTGACCGAGAACGGAATCGCTACTTCCGACGACTCCGTCCGGATTAGGTTCACGCGAGATGCGATCCGGTCAGTCGTCGAGGCGGTCGACGACGGCGTCGACGTCCGCGGCTACATGCATTGGTCCGCGGTGGACAACTACGAATGGGGGCACTGGGCTCCCACGTTCGGGCTAATCGCCATCGACCGGGAAACCTTCGCCCGGAGCCCGCGACCGAGCCTCGCGTGGTTCGGGCGTGTCGCGAGATCGTCAGGAAGGATTTCGAAGGGTCTCGACGCGATTTGAGTCGCCACCTTCTCGCGGTAAGCAGTGATAAATCCTGATGGCGGTCCGCGCGCGGCAGGACGATCCGCAGCCTGGTCATGCGGGCGCCACCACCTCTCGCGCTTCTGCATCCGAGCCGGCGGTTCGTCCTTTGCGCGCGCAGCCCCGCATCGGTGAGACAGCGACGTACTGAACCAGGCTACGCGGTGTGGTTCCGCCTAAGACAAGGGATTCGGGGTTCGACCCCACCCCAAAGGCCCACCCTTGACGCCGGAGCACAAGTTCGCGGGTACCGAAGACGGCACGCCCACCTGGGTCGGCAGACCGGCGGCCTCACCCGGTCTTCAGAGACTCCTCGGTTCTAGGGGAGGTCGACCTGCCTCCGTCACGAACGCGGCAACGAGATCGGTGACTGGTCGCGCAACGTCCATAGTCACGCCCTCCTCGTCTACCTGGAGCGGCTCCAGTGTGGCGAATTGTGAGGACAGAAGAGCCGGCGGCATGAAGTGGTTCTGGCGGGCGATGGCGCGCGCTTCCAACATCTCGCGCGAACCGTCAAGGTGTACAAACACAAGCCGCTCCCCGGCAACGGCGCGGAGTCGGTCACGGTAGATTCGGCGTAACGCAGAGCAGGCGACAACTACTCCGCCCTCCTCCGCGGCGCGGGTCAGCGCATCGCCCACGCTGTCGAGCCACGGCCAGCGGTCTGAATCATCGAGCGGAATCCCGGACGCCATCTTGGCGCGGTTCTCAGCCGGATGTAGGTCGTCTGCGTCGATCCACCCGATGCCGAGCTGGTCAGCCAGCGCAGCGGCGAGGGTCGATTTCCCGGACGCTGAGACGCCCATCACGACGATGAGAGGCGGGACAGGTTCGGGTGCGACCATCACCAGTCGTGCACAGTTCCGTCGAGGAGACGGTTGTACGGAAGGTACGCCTGCTCATACGGGTACCTCCCTGCTTCATCGACGTTCAGCTCGACGCCGAGCCCAGGGTTGTCGCCGGGGTGCAGGTAGCCGTCGGTCCAGGTGAAGGACTGCTCGAACACGCGGTCGGTCTTCGCGCCGTGCTTCATGTACTCCTGGATCCCGAAGTTGTGGATCGCGAGACCGAGGTGCATCGCTGCAGCCATGCCCACCGGTGAGATGTCGGTGGGTCCATGCATGCCGGATTTGATCTGGTACATCGCGGCGTAGTCCAGGGTCTTCTTCAGAGCCGTGATGCCGCCCATGTGGGTAACTGCACCGCGGACGTAGTCGATGAGCTGGTCCCGGATGATGTCCTTGAAGTCCCAGACGGTGTTGAAGATCTCACCGATGGCGAGCGGCGTCGTGGTGTGCTGACGCACGAGTCGTAGCGCCTCTTGGTTCTCGGCTGGCGTGCAGTCTTCGAGCCAGAACAGGTCGTACGGTTCCAGATCCTTGCCCAGCCGCGCCGCCTGAATGGGCGTCATACGGTGGTGCCCGTCGTGGAGCAGCGGGATGTCGGGACCGAACTCGTTGCGGACGGCTTCGAATACGCCTGGCAGGTGGTTGAGGTACGCACGCGTGTCCCAGTCCTCTTCGACGGGCTTCGCGCCGCGACGGGCAGGTTCGTGGTCGTAGCGGACGTCGGCGTCACCGACATCGGCGCCCTGAGCGGCGATCCCGTAGATCGCTTGGAGCGTCGGAACCCCGGTCTGGATGCGGATGGCCCGGTAACCCTGCTCCTGATGCGCGCGCACCGAGTCGAACAACTCGGGCAGTTCCTTCCCGGATGCGTGGCCGTATGCCATAAGACCACTCCGGCTCGCTCCACCCAACAGCTGATAGACGGGCATCCCGGCGGCTTTGCCCTTGATGTCCCAGAGCGCCATGTCGACTGCCGCGATGGCGGCCATCGTGACGGGACCGCGCCTCCAGTACGCCGAGCGGTAGAGGAACTGCCACGTGTCTTCGATGCGTGAGGCGTCGGCGCCGATGAGCAGGGGAACGACGTGTTCAGTGAGGTAGGTCACGACGGCGAGTTCGCGCCCGTTGAGTGTGGCGTCCCCGAGCCCGGTGTGCCCCTCGTCGGTCGTGATCTTCAGGGTGACGAAGTTGCGGTCTGGGCTTGTGACGATGACTTCTGCCCGGTCGATGAGCATGAGATTCTCCGATTCTGGTGGGGAGGACGGTGCCTGTGGCGGTTCATGCCGCTGAAGTTGTCCGCAAGCGCGCGATGATGGCGCTGACCTCGCCCACGACACCGTCGGAGCCGAGGGCTGGGTTCAGCTCATCGAGAGCTCGCCGCACTTCGAGTTCCGACGACCCGGCACCTGTGGCGAGGAGGACTGCTGCGATGCCGGTCAGGGCTCCGGAGGGGAGCCGCCCGGCACGCAGCTCGAGGAGGGCAACAGGGACGAGCCGAATCCGAGACTTCGCGAACGCATCCTGTGCGATCTGCGAGAGCCTGTGCGCGATGCGGGGATTTTCGAATCGAGACGTCAGCGACTCCAGGTAGTTGTCGAGGTCCAGGTCCCCAGGAAGGTGCCTGCGCGCTTCCCGCCACCACGCGTCGAGTGCGTTGGCGCACTCCCTGTCTCGCAGCGCCTCATCGACGGTCTCGATGTCCTTCAACCCGCCGAGCGCGGCGAGGACCGTGTGGGCGCCGTTGAGCAGCCAGAGCTTTCGGAGCTCCCACGGTCGGATGTCTGACACGAAGCGCGCACCCGCGGTCTCCCACTGCGGGCGGCCGGAGGGAAACTCACCTTCGAGAACCCAGTCGGAGAATGGCTCGGTGACGACTGGGACCTGGTCCAAGTGGCCCGTCCGCTCCGCAACGTCAGATACATCCGCTGCGGTGAGGCGGGGAGTGATGCGGTCAACAGAGGTCGACACGAAACTGGCTACTTCGTCGATCCACGACGTCTCTGATTCCAGTTGCTGGGCGAGACGGAGACACGCCGCTGCAAGGAGACGACCGTTGTCCGCGAGGTTGTCGCAGGATACGACGGCCAGAGCGGGCGCCCCGGCGCGGTGCCGAGCTCTGAGGCCCGCCACCAGACGTGCGATAGCGCTGGACAGGATCGACGAGTCACCGGCGTGGAGCGCGTCGATGTCCGCGCGAATGACGGGGTCGGTCAGATCCAGTTGCCCATCTGCGCCGAGGCGGTAGCCGCCTTCTGTCACGGTGAGCGTGATGACTGCCACCTCGGGCCTACGCACGATGTCCAGGAAGGACTCGATGTCGTCACCGAGGTGTGCCTCGACGACTGATTCGATGACCTCGAACTCGTCGGTTTCCGAGGAGCGTTGGATCAGCGTGTAGAGGCAGTCCTGCTCTTCAAGCTCGCTGACGATGCCCGCCGAGCGTCCGGCGAATGCGGCGATGCCCCACTCAGGCGCGTCCACAGCGTTGGAGGTGTACCAGGCCTGGTGGGCACGGTGAAACGCTCCCAGCCCCAGGTGGATGATCCGGGCAGGAGGGCGCGGGCGGGTGCGCGCAAGCGCCGTGACGATGCCGGCACTGCTCATAGTTTGAACACTCGCCTCGGTTGGGCCCCGACGATGTCGTCGGCGATCCGCTCTGCGTCGCGTGTTCGGATCCTTCCTTCCACGACCAGACGTGCGAGGAACCCCGCGTCCACTCGACGCGCCGTGTCATGACGGGCGGGGATCGAGAGGAAGGCACGTGTGTCGTCGATGAATCCGGACCCGCGGGAGAAGCCCGCCGTTTCCGTGACCGCCGCCCGGAAGCGAGAGATGGCATCCGGCGCGTCGAGGAACCACCAGGGAGCGCCGATGTAAACGCTCGGATAGAACCCGGCTAGCGGTGCGATCTCTCGGGAGTAGACGGTCTCGTCTACTGCGAAGAGCACGAGATGGAAGTCGCGTTCAAGCCCGAATCGTTCCAGCAGTGGCCGCAGACCATTGACGAAGTCGGTGCGCACGGGGATGTCGTGGCCAGTGTCCGGACCGTGGGCTTGGAAGGTCGCGGAACTGTGGTTGCGGAGCACGCCTGCATGGAGCGTCATGACAAGACCGTCTTCAACGCTCATATTCGCCATCTCCAGGAGCATGTGGCCTCTGAAGACGCGTGCCTCAGCCGGAGTGAGGGTTCCATCGAGCGCGCGTTGGAACAGTCGTCGCGCGTCACTCGGCTCGAGGTCGTGCGTGTACGCCTCCTCGACTCCGTGGTCGGTCGAGACTGCTCCATGGTGGAGGAAGTGCTCGCGGCGGCCTCGCAGTGCGGCAAGGTAGCCCTCGAACGTCGCGGTCTCCTCCGTCAGGGCGAGGAGACGCTCGACGCTGGATCCGAACTGGGTGTTCTCAGGGTCCAGGTAGCGGTCGGGACGGAAGGTTGGAATCACTCGGCCCGGCAGGCCGGACTCTCGTAGGGCGGCGTGGCCCGCCAGATCATCGAGCGGGTCATCCGTTGTTGCGAGGACATCGATCTTGAAGCGTTCGAAGAGCGCGCGGGGGCGGAAGTCGGGGGTGTCCAGTCGGTTCTGAATCTGATTGAAGACGCGGTCGGCGCTGTCCGCGTCGAGCGCTTCGTCGATCTCGAGGACTTGGTCGAGGGCCTCTTCCAGCCAGTAGCCCGAGGCCGTCCCCGCGAACAGGTGCCAGTTCTCGGCGACAATGCGCCACGTCTGCCGGGGATCGCTCGGAGCGCCACCGACGCCGAGCGAGTCGAGCGCGACGCCGGACGCGTGCAGAAGTCTCGTTATGTAGTGATCTTCGGAGATCAGGAGGGACGCGGGGTCCGAGAACGGCTGGTCGTCCACGAGCCACCGTACGGGCACGTGCCCGTGCGGAGACACGATGGGTGCGTGTGCGACGCGTTCGTACAGATCGCGGGCGACAGCGCGGGTGGTCGGATCCGCGGGGAGGAGTCGATCTGGATCTCGCGGTTCGGTGCCTGTGCGCACAGGCGCCCCGGTGTCGTGGGAGTCCATCAGACGTTCCTGGCTGCCAGTCCGCGGGCATCCCGTCGGCTGGCCTTCCATTCGGCGTCGACGGGCGGAAGCTCATCGCCCAGGGTGAGGTAGACGCGATCCACGCGGAACCCTGACTCGCGCCCGAGGATCGTCAGCGTGTGCTCGCCTTCGGTCAGTTCCACGTTGGAGATCTGTGCCCACAGCCAGCGCTGGCGAAGGCCGTACTCGCAGAGTGCGCCGCGCGAGAACTGTTCCTCGATGGGCTGGTGGACACCGTCGACGGCGATGACACACGAGTCGTCGGTGTCGTCGTCGAACTTCACTAGGAGCCACAGCCGATAGATGCCTGCTCGGCTGACACGGATACGGAAGTTGAGTCCCGGGGCGGTGAGCGGGCTATCCCACCGGAGGCCGCGGGGGCGAACGTGCATCGCCAGCCCGGTTCCGTCGGCGGTTTCGGCTTGCGTGTGTGTCCACTGCTCACCGGCGGTGCCGGGGGTAAGCCATGCGCTGTCGCCCTGACTGAGGGCGTTCTCGGCTTCGAACGCGAGGATGCCATCAGACTCCACCACGGCGCCCGCGTGGAGCGCTCCGATGACGTCTTTACCTCCAGCGCCAGTCGTGTATGCCACGGCCTCGCCGGACCGAAGCTGAGGCACCGAGAGAGGAAGCCTGAAAGTCGTATCGCCGTCCCAGAAGGCACGGTCGGCGTACGTCTGATCTGGATGTGGCAAGTCCGACGGAGAGAATCGATAGAGCTCAGCCGCCTCGGTGAGAATCCGCGAGGAGCTCACATCCGCCGGATCTGGATCCGGTTCAGTTTGCTTCGGCCTGTCGCTGCGCACGCTGAAGTCGGGCCCGAGATTGGTGGGACGACGATCCCCGGTGTAGAGGACGAGCTTCGAGAACGCCACGTGATCGTCCACGGCATGCAGTGTGAGGACGTGCGGGCCAGCATCCATCCACGGCAGTCGCAGGCTGAGCCGTTCGACGTTGTCCTGGATCGCCGCCGACCACGACCCGCGATGCTCGTCCGTCGTTTCCGTCTCGACGGTCACCGGAACTCCGCCGTCGACACTGACACCGACGCGGATGCGTCCGATGGAGTTCAGAGTGGGCAGGCGGTGGAGCTCAAGTTCGTGGGAGCCGGCCGTAACCAGGTGGAAGTTGAAGTTGAGCGTCGCGTCCCCGGCGCCACCGGACTCCCGAACCGGTTGAGGCTCGATGACGCCGTTCGAGTAGCGACCCAGGTGCGGAGTACTTACCCATCGTGACTTCGCGCCGTCCCGCGAAGAGTCAGGTCGAGTCGGATCGATGCTGATGAAGCTGTCCGCCTCAAGCCAGCCGCGATAGTCGAGCGCGACATCCGCGGCCTCGGAGAGCGTGACGGTGACCGTTCGCACAGTACCCAGGCTCGGGGATGACACGCGGATACGACCGGTTCGCGGCAGAGTTCGTTCGGCGTGACGGACTCTCACCGGGATGCGGACCTCGGTCTCGACGGATCCCTCGTGCCGACCGACTTCGATCCACGGGTCGGCCTGAATCTCGTAGTCTAGGACGCCGCCGCCCGTGTTGTGGACTTCAATCCACTTCGTCTCTGTGCCATGCGGTGAGAAGGTCAGTCGAGATCCCGCACCCTCGGTGCCCCAGACGACTACTCCGAGACCCGGTGTCCCGATTTCGAGGGCAGGGGTGGCAGCGGGGTGCAGCGGCATCACGGGTGGGGGGAACGCATGCGGCGTGAACATGCCGCTCCAGCGACCGTCTGACATCACATGGTTGTAGTGGTGGATGAGTGTGCGCGCGGACTCTGCGAACGCGCGTGAGACGTCCAAGTAGCGGTCAGCCGATGAGGGCTTCCCTTGGGCAGCGGACCTGGTGCTGCGGTCGGCGTAGTAGAACTCGGCGTTGGTGAAATACGCCAGGTGGATCTTGACTGCGAAGAGCTGGAAGAACGCGTCCCTCTCGTCCTCCGGAAGGCCCAGGAGAATCTCGTTCGTCTCGTCGTAGAGGCGACGGAACGCGCGCAGACGTCGTCCTGCCTCGTCACCGTACCCGGTCTGGGGGAACACATCCGAGGTGAGGTGTTCGATCTTTCGCTGGTTGTTGAGTTGGTAGTAGGCGGCGTAGATCGTGCCTGCGCGGTCACCGTGGCGGCCAGTGAACTTGCTGTCGATCCACTGTGCGACGAACGCGGGGACGTCCGCCGTCGTCGTTTCCTTGCCGGCCTCCCACGCGCTCCGGAGGAAGAACTCCATCTCGATCTCGAGCGGCTTGAGGCCTCCGATGTTGTCTACCCACAGGCGACGGATGCCACCTTCCCATGCCCGGCGGAGTTCGGCCTTCATGAGGGCGAGCGGTGTCGAGGAGGTCGCGAGATAGCTTGTGATGTAGTTCGACCAGTAGGACGAGTGGTAGTAGAGCCCGTGACCGCCGCTGCGGTCGCGCTCCTCCTCGCGCGGGAGGCGGCGAATGTGCCCGAAGCTGTCGTTGGCCCAGACGACCGTCACGTCGTCGGGGACCTGCAACCCCGCGTCGTAGAGCGGGAGCACTTCCTTGTAGGGGATGAACAGCTGTGGAATCTCGGTGGGGTCTGCGCCGAGTTCTACTGAAAGCAGCGTGCGCTGGTCCTGGATGATCTTCTCCAGGAGGGCCACCCGTGCGGTGAGCTTCTCATCGTCGTTCAGCGTGCCATCGTCGTCGATGGCTGCCGTGATGAAGCCAGAGTCGTGGACTCCACGCATCCCGACCGTCCACGTCACCTCGTAGTCGCGGTTCTGCTGCACGCTCTCACGCCAGTAGTCCTGCAGCAACTCTCGATTTCGACCCTCGATGGAGTAGTCGTACCGCACGTCCTCGCCTCGACGGGCGACCCAGGGACGGAACTCGTGCTCGTTGCTGCGCAGGAGCATGTCGCAGTGCTGGGTGCCGACAATCACCCCCATCTCGTCGGCGAGGCGCCCGTTCTCGAGATCGTCGTTGAAGGCGCCGACGTGCATGGCAGCCCAGAGGTAGTTGCCCTTTAGCCTCAGGATCAGTTCGAAGATGCGCTCGTACGCGACGGGGCCGATGGTCCCGTCAGGCGTGTGCGCCTGAGCCCAGTGATAGAACTCTTCTTCATCGTTGAGAAAGATGCCGCGGAGCCGGACCGACGGCCAGTCGACGTGGTGTGTGTCAGATGCGACGGCGATACGGTCGCGCTGGCGAATGGGCACGTCGCCCCACCAATGCCAGGGCGAGACGCCCAGCTCTTCGACGAAGTCGTAGACCGCGTACACGGTGCCGCGCCGATCTGCGCCGACGAGGAAGAGCACGTCATCCACAACGGAGACGAGGAACGCTTCCCAGCGCAGCTCGCCATCGTCATCGCGAAGCGCGGAAACGTCGAGGCGTCCAGCGGAGATGGCAGCGTCGACTGCGGGAGAAGTCCCGATTGTCCCGACGATGATTCGCTCGGCCGAAGAGCCGTCGGAGAGCGATGGCTCTGCGCCGGACACCGTTCGGATGTCCTTGGCGAGGTCCATCGCAGCGCGGTGAACGGCTGGATCCTCATGGTCTGAGATCGCGATCTCGAGCGGACGTCCTCGCGTTGCGACGGCGAAGCCGCCGGCCGGGTCCGTCAAGACGTAGCTGGTCCGCGACTGCTGCTCAGCCTTGACCGCGGGCTGTTCCGTGGCGACTGTCGTTCGGAGGTTCATGACCGGGCATCCGAGCTGGACGAGGAGACCTCGACGACCCGCACTTCGCCGACGGCGAGTAGTTCGGAGCTGCCGACCCGTTCTCCGGTGAGGAGGTCCACCCCTTCGACGCCGGCTCCTCCCGGGACGTCCCCGTGGTTGATCTGAACGACGAAGGTCCGGTCTTCGCCGAAGCGCGTCACCGTTTCGATGTCGGACACGGGCGAGTACGGCAGCCCCGCAGCGCCGAGCACTCCGACGACGAAGCCGTCGAGATCGTCGCCGTCCAGGGCTGTAGACACGTACCAGGCGGTGCCGTCGCCGAAAGAGTTGCGCGTGATGGCGGGGCCGCCAGCTGCGGGGCCCTCGTTGTACGAGGTAACGGTGACGGCACCTCTCAAAGTGATGTCGTCGCTCCAGACTCTGCCGTGGGCCCCATCCTGGAGCGCTACTCTTTCCCCTTCTCGCAGAGGCAGGAACTCCTCTACGACCAGTCCGAGCACGTCGCGCAGCTGGCCCGGGTAGGCACCGTAGGGCACGTCGTCGCTCGTGGACACGATGCCGGAGAAGAACGATGCGGCGAAGTGTCCGCCGGCGGCGACGAAGGAGCGGATGTTCTCGGCCGCGTCGTCATCGAGCAGGTAGGAGGCGGGCGCGAACAGCACGTCGTAGGTGCCCAGGTCCGCGGCGGGGTGAACGAAGTCGACAGTGATGCCGCGACGCCACAGTGCTGCGTAGAAGGCTTCGATGCGTTCGCGGTGGTCGAGGTCGGCGGAAGGCCGGAAGTCGAGGTCCTGAGCCCAGAACGACGCCCAGTCCCATGCGATGGCGACTCGTGCATGTGCGCGTGAGCCGAGGAGCGGGGAGAGCGCGGCGACATCGCCGCCGAGGCGAACGGCTTCGCGCCACTTGCGGGAGTCCTCGCCTGCCTGAGGAATGAGGGCGGAGTGGAACTTTTCGGCGCCCTTCCTCCCGGCTCGAATCTGGAAGAAGAGCGTGGCGTCGGCGCCCCGTGCGACGTGCGCGAGGGTGTTGCGACGCATCTCGCCGGGACGCTTGGCGATGTTGCGGGGCTGCCAGTTCACGGCCGAGGTCGAGTGCTCCATGAGAATCCATGGCTTGCCGTGCGCGAGGGAGCGGCAGAGATCGGCAGACCTCGAGAGGTGGATGTGGTTGTCGGCCTGCTCGCCAATCAGGTAGTGGTCATTAGCGATGATGTCGACCTCGTCAGCCCACGCCCACAGGTCGACGCTCGGGCACGTGATGGCCATGAAGTTCGTCGTGATCGGCTGGGTGGAGTGCTCACGGATCGCGTCGCGCTCGTTTCGATAGCACTCGAGGAGCGCCTCCGAGCTGAATCGGGCGAAGTCGAGGCGCTGTGCAGGGTTCGTGACAACCGCTGTCGCCCGAGGCGCGTCGATCTCGTCCCATTCGCCGTACCTCTGTCCCCAGAACGCGGTCCCCCAGGCGTCGTTGAGGCCCTCCAGGTCGGTGTACCGCTGGCGCAGCCATTCGCGGAAGGCGATGACCGACGCGTCGTCGTAGCTTTCGCTGACGGGGGTGCCGTACTCGTTGTGAACGTGCCAGAGGACGACGGCCGGGTGAGAGGCGTATCTGGCGGCGAGACGCGACGCGATGGCGCGGGAGGCCTTCCGATACTCAGGCGAGCTCGGGCTCACGATCCCGCGCGATCCGAAGGCGAGTGGGATGCCCTCTCGGGTGACGGCGCGTGCGTGCGGGTACTTGCGGTAGAACCAGGCAGGTGGTGATGCTGTCGGCGTGGCGAGGTCGACGTCGATTCCCGCCTTCCAGAGCAGGTCGATGATGTCGTCCAGGAAGCTGAAGTCGTAGACACCTTCGCGTGGCTCGAGGAGGGCCCACGAGAAGATGCCGATGCTCACAAGGTTGACGCCCGCCTCACGCATGAGTCGGATATCTTCGTCCCACGTTTCCCGGGGCCACTGCTCCGGGTTGTAGTCGCCCCCGAACCGAATGGTGCGACTCCCCGGAATCCACCGGTGCGTATCTTCGTCGACGAGCAGCGTGGCATCAGCTGCGGAGTCGATCTGACCGGTGGCGGTGGCGTGCTGCACGGGGGTTCCTGTCTGGTGTGTCATGGGTGCGAGTCGGTCCGGGATGGATGGAAGTGGCGCGGACCGGGTCAGGTTCGAACGGTGAATCGGCCCGCGGGCACCTCGAACTCGAGGTACGGAGTAGTCGGGTCCGACTGGGCGATGAGGTCGATGGGGCCACCGTCGACCTCGACTCCTTGCAGCCGAGCGGACTCCGCGTCTGCTGCGGGTACGCGGACGATCCCAGAGGTGCCCGCCGGCGCTTCGAGTTCGAGTTCGAGGCGTCCGTCGACTTGTTTCCAGGAGACGTGGATCGGTCCGGCGGGCGTGGGGACCTGGGCACGCGCCCAGTCCAGGGAGGCCGGCTGGGGTTCGATGATCCAGGTGTGGAACCCGGCGGATGTTGGGCGAACCCCGGCGATGTACGAGGTGAGTGCAACGCTCGCGCCGCTGGCCCATCCGTGAGCGAGGCTTGTCGTGGCGCCGAATCCGGGTGAGCCATCGGTGGCCACGAGTTCCCAGGCGGTCCCGACAGCGTGCGGGTCCGAACGCGACATGTGGCCCCACAGGTCGTGCACGAGTGCCAGCGCGTCGTCGGTCAGCCCCGCCTCGAAAAGCGCAGTGAGATGGCTGCCCGACACGTATGGGCTGATGTCGGTGCGGAATCCGGTTTGGGTGTTGAACGGCGAGAACCCGAACGGTGTCCGAGGAAGCGCCTCGGCGAGGGCACGCAGGAGCGAAACGGCATCGCCCTCCGGCACGACCCCGGCGACAACGGCCAATGCGTTGGCGTCCTGGGCTACGCCAGCGCGCCGGTCCTCGGAGAGCACGTAGAGGTGACGCTCTGGATCGTACAGGTGAGCGTTGATGGCGGTCTTGAGGTTGGTGGCTCGCGCCCGCAGCGTCGCCGACAGCTCCACCTCGTCGATGGCCGCTGCCAGATCGGCGGCGAACAGCAGTGACTGATAGCAGGTGATGTTGTACGCCGTGACTGCGCCGGTCTTGGCCCCGTCGTACCAGTCCCAGTCGAGACCGTTGGACTCGTCCGTGATGACAAGGCCGCGGAAGTCGATGAGTGAGCGGTCGTAGTCCAGTTGGCGCAGAATCGCCGGCCATTGTTCGCGGACGAAGTCGACATCGCCGGTGTAGAGATGGTGCAACGCGACGTTGATGATCTGGTGCATCGAGTACGCGGCGGAGTAGGTCTGCCCGTGTTGTGGCGCCACCGCCAATGGCATCAGAGGAGGCACTCGTGCAGCTGACTGTCCCGTCGGCTCCTGGTAGCCGTTGAGGAGTTCGATGGATCCGCGGACGTACTCCTCGGCGCCAGTGGTGTGGAACACGTTGGGGATCTGTACGAGCAGGTCTCCGCTCCAGACCGTGCGGTCCCTCTTCCCACCGTCGAGGATCACGGGTAGCGGGTCGGGCGAATCGACCCCGTCGCCGACGAAGCTCTCGAGGATCGCTGAGTTATCCAGCGCGTTCGCGAAGAGAGTCCGGCCGTCTGCGTCGGTGATGGTCAGGTGGCGGAAGCGGGCGTGCTCGACGTCGATGCGGCTGGTGCCCCACATGGCGTGGAATCCGAATGAGCCCGAGGTGAGGAGGTTCGCGGTCGCGTCGAGGTCCGCGACCTCGAAGGATCCGACGGTCTCCGCGTCCACGGTCACCGTGAGTCGGGAGCCGACAACGGTCGTGGTTACGCGGTGCCAGTCGGAGGCGGCGAAAGGAGTGCTCAGCTCGACGTGAGCCAGGCGCGAGTAGCGACGGACCGTGTCTTGCGGGCGGTCCTCGTAGCCGTCGTCGAAGGTGACGAGCTCGAAGGAGTCGATGCGCCCGTCGGTCGCGCGGAGGGTGCACAGGTATCCGCGAGCTCCGTCTTCCTGGGCGCGGACTACCCAGCCGATGGCACGCTCGACGAGCTGCGCCTCGAACGTGACAGTGACGTCCTGCCAGTCGGTTCCGTCGGCGATGACGGCGAGAGTGCCGCCCTTGACTCGGAGCACGCTGTCGTCGATCCGCCAGGCCGTCGGCAGGGTGTTGGCGGGGAGCTGGTTGATCTGGACCGTGTACGCGCCCTCGTACCAGACCCGATTGAGTTCTTCTGAGCTGGAGACGAACCATCCTGCATAGTCGTCGGGCGTGGCCGCATAGGCGGCGAATCGCATACCAGCGCTGCTGATGGTGACGGCGCCGGGTGATTCCAGCGCTACTCGCTGGTATCGCTGGCCGCCTTGAATGAGACCTGAGGTGAGCCGTCCGCTGCCGGTGGCGGTGATGATCTCCACGCGGCTGCGGTTGGCGCTGTCGTTGTGGCTTCCGTGGTCGTCGCCGTCGGGGCCGGTCCAGGCTCCGCTCTCCGTGTACGAGACGCGGACTGCGGGCTCGTTGGCCACGCGGGACAACTCAAGCCAGGGCACGCCGGCCACTTCCCGCCCGTAATCGAAGACGAGGCTTGGAGCGGGACCGTCCGGGTTGAAGGTGAGCGTGAGATCCCCGGTGCCGGCGAGGAACTCTTCGACGCCGGAGACGTCACCGGTGATCTCGCGGACGGCGACCGGCGTGACATCAGGTGTGCGCGGCCCGAGCACGTAGGGGTGCCAGTCAGTGTCGAGTGGAAGTGCTTCTGCCGTTCCACGGTCGGGGCTTCGTACGTCGCTCACTGCTGGCCTATCCGGAAGAGTCGAGTCGGGTCGGGCAGGGTTGCGGGTCCCTCGGAAGGAGCCGAGGGACCCGCAAGGTCCTACTGGGCCGCGTACGCGGCATCCATGTTGTTCAGGACGTCGGTGGTGGTTGCCTGTCCGTTGAACATCGCCTGCACGCCGTCGAAGAGGGCGGGCTGGACGGTGGGGTTGGGCCATAGACGGTCGGGGAACGTGGTGATCTTCCCGTCGGTGACGAAGGCCGAGGCCACTTCGACGACCTGGCTGTCCTGCGTCAGGTCTCCGGGCATGGCGGCGGTGTCGCCGAACGCGTCGGCGAAGAGGATCTGCGCTTCGGGTGTCGCGAGGTAGGCCAGGAACTCCTTCGCCTCGTCGGAGTGCTCCGACGCCGCGTTGACTCCGTAGGCCGGGCCGACCGAGGTGGGAAGAAACAGGTCCGCCGGGTCGTCGGTGGCCGGGAAGGGCGTATAGGTCAGCTCGACGTCGTCGGGCGCACCCGTCTTGATGGACTTGGTCTCGGAGGAGATGCTGACGGTCGCGAGCGTATTACCCGCACGGATCTCGTCCTGAACCTGTGCGTACGGGGTGCCGACCGGGGAGGCGTTGAAGCATCCGGCGTCGCTCATCTCGCTGTACGCGTCGAGAGCCTGAACCCAGGCCGAGTCGACGAACGAGGCGTCGCCAGCGGCCTGCTCGGACACGAAGTCGGGGTTGGCGCCGTAGACGAGCGTCGACGTCAGGGCGTACGGGATGAGCTGGCTCGTCCACACGTCCGACAAGCCGAGACCGTAGGCGACCTTGCCAGCCGCCGTCGCATCCGCGCAGAAGTCGAGCACTCCGCTCCAGGTGTCCGGGATCTCGAGTCCGGCGGCGTCGACGGCTGTCTGGTTGTAGATGCCGCCGATGGACGCGAACACCATCGGGACGGCAACGAGCAGACCGTCGTCTGTCGAGAGCTGCTCGCGGGCGGCTTCCGGAACGTCAGCCCCCCAGGACTCGTCGGCCAGGTCGAGGTAGTAGCCTTCGGCGCCGGCTACGCGGGCGCTGATGGCGTTGCCACCCCCCGGCGGGATCTGGATGACATCGGGGGCTGTGCCACCGACGAGCTGCGTGCCGATGAGTTCGCGGTACGCGCCAGAGTCGGCAGGCGTGTCGACTCGTTCGACCGTGAACCCGGGGTCAGTTGCGTTGAACGCCTCAACCACTGCGTCAATGGCGGGTCCGTTGGCTGCGAGGGTGACGACGGCGCCATCTCCTCCGTCGCTGCCTTCCGGCTCATCCGAGGTTGAGCATCCGGTGAGGGCGAGGCCCAAGAGCGCGATGGCTGCGACTCCGGTGACCAGCCCACGCTGTGTCTTCACTGACATTCGACTTGCCTTTCGTTGTGATTCGGGTGTGGTGCAGACGGCTGAGCGGGTGCTCAACCCTTCAGGCCTGTTGCGAAACCCTTCATGATGAAGCGCTGCATCAGGAAGTAGGCGATGAGGATGGGGAAGATCGACGCCAGCAGGGCGGAGAAGACGAGCGACCAGTCGGCGCTGTACTCGCTAACGAAGGCATACACCGACAGCGGTGCTGTGCGACTGCTGCTGCCCGACAGGTAGAGGAGCGGGTGAAGAAAGTCGTTCCAGATCGCCAGGGCGGCCAGAATCGCGACCGTTCCGGAAACCGGGCGGAGAAGGGGGAACACAATCGACATGAACGCGCGCAAGGGTTTTGCGCCGTCCAGCAGGGCCGCTTCTTCGTAGTCTCGCGGGAGATCGCGGAGGAAAGCGCTGTAGAGGAAGATCGCAAACGGTAGGAAACCGGCGACGTTGATGACGATGATGGATATCGGGTTACCGACGAGCTTCAACTGAGCGAACGTGAGGTACAGCGGAAGCAGCGCGAGCTGACCGGGGAAGAGGAATCCCGTGAGGAATAGGTAGAAGGCGCCCTTCGACCAATACTGGGTGCGGCGGGTGATCGTGTACGCGGCGATGGAGGACACCGCGAGGATGAGCACGACGGAGACGGTCGTGATCCAGATCGAGTTGATGATGCTGGGGCCCATCTTCGATTCCACCCACGCGGTGACGAGGTTGCCGAAGTTGAGCGGCCAGGTGAAGCCGAGGAAGCCGGGGACCGCGTTCGGGTCCCGGAGCGCCACGGCGACCAGCACGAACATGGGCACCATGAAGAGTGCGCCGAAGGCGATGAGGACGACTTCGAGGATGAAGGTGCGCCAGGTGTAGCGGTTCATGCGAGCGCCTTCCGCTGCGTGAGTCGGAACTGGAAGAACCCGATGACGCCGACGAGCACAGTCAGCACGACGCCTTGAGCCAGTGCGTTCGGGTATTGCAGGTAGACGAAGGCGGTCTTGTAGATGATGGTCGCCATCGTTTCGCTGGCTCCCGAGGGGCCACCTCCGGTCATCGCGAAGACGGTGTCGAACTGCTTCAAGTTGCCGATGACGGCAATGAGCATGTTCACGACGATGGCTCCGTTGATGAGCGGCAGCGTGATCGACCACGTCCGTCGGATGGGACCGGCGCCGTCGATGGCGGCAGCCTCCAGAGCGTCCGTGGGGACGCCCTGCAGTCCGGCGAGGTAGATGACCATCGAGTAGCCGGCGCCCTGCCAGATGATGACAGCGCAGATGGAGAAGACGACGATGTTGGGGTCTCCGAGCCAGTTCTGCTGGAGGGCGCCGAGACCGACCGATTCGAGGAGATTGTTGATAGTTCCGGTCGGCGTCATCAGGTACTTCCACAGGTACCCGGC
The DNA here is from genome assembly GCF_014197265.1 of Microbacterium invictum. Taxonomy (NCBI): domain Bacteria; kingdom Bacillati; phylum Actinomycetota; class Actinomycetes; order Micrococcales; family Microbacteriaceae; genus Microbacterium; species Microbacterium invictum. The sequence continues at coordinate 2,839,401 of NZ_JACIFH010000001.1, forward strand.
GACGATGGGCGTCAGGACCACGGGGAGGAAGAAGACGAGCCGCAGCACATACCGGCTCTTGACCATTGTGTTCAGGCCGAGCGCGAGAAGCAGTCCCAGCAAGTTCTGGCCGAGCGAGACGATGATCGTGATCACGAAGGTGTTCGTGATGGCGCGCAGAGAGTTCGGATCGGAGAGGACGGCCGCATAGTTGGCGAACCCCTGGAAGCTCCAGTCAAGGCTACGGCCATTCCAGTCCGTGAAGGAGTAGAAGATGCCCTGACCGTTCGGCCACAGGACGACCAGCAGGTAGAGCACAAGTGCGGGGATGAGGAACCACGCCGGCGGCCGGACCCCACTCGAAACCTTGCGGGTTCGAGCGCGTTTGGATGCGGGCTGCTGTGGTTCCGCCTCCATCGCTCCTGCGGGCGAGTTGAGTGCGACGGTCATGGCGTCGGGCGCCGATCACGTGTGAGAGTACTCAGGACACTCATCTCCTTCGATGACGTAGTCGCGGTGCGAGCTGCGTTGCTTGATGTGTTGGACCTACTGCAAGATCGTTCGAAGTCTTATCGATAACGTTTGCGTCTTGGCACTACGATAGTTATCGATAAGAGATTGGTCAAGTAACGGTCTGCTCACGGCGTCGAATCACCGTGAACGAGCCGAGAATGATGCGCAAAGGGGCGAACATGACGGACGACACACACCGGCGTCCCACCATCTATGACATCGCCGACACTGCGGGCGTCTCTCACATGACGGTGTCGAGATACCTCCGCTACAACGGTGACAAGACCCGTGAGAAGACGCGCGACGAGATCAAGGCAGCCATCGCGAAGCTTGATTATCGGCCCAACCTGGCGGCACGGGCCATGCGGACTAGTCGCACGGGTCGGCTCGCCATTCTTCTTCCTTTCGGAACGGCGGCCAGCTCGGTGCACATGCTCGCGGGCGCTACCGAGAAGGCGCGGAGCGCGGGGTATCAGGTGGACGCCATCATCCTCGATGGCACGACCGAGGATCGCTCGAACCGCATGCTCGAACTCGCGGAGGCTGGACTCTTCGAAGGCCTCCTTGCGCTCACGTACCTCGCCTCGGATCGACACGAGCAGATTGCGTCTCGAGTCCCGGTCGTGGTTGGCGCAGAATACGACGACGAGATGCGCGGGATCGGTGATCTGGCCGACGCTTCGCCCGTCGCGGACATCATCGAGCAACTGGCAGCTCAGGGCCACCGCACCTTCCTGCATGTAGCGGGCGACCCCGCGCACACCACTGCCAGAAGCCGGGAGACCGCGTTCGTCGAGACCATCGCACGTTTGGGTCTGAAATCGGCGGGGGTCGTCGGGTGGGATTGGAGTGGTGAGGTCGCCCGGCAGGCTGTTCTCGACGTCCCGTCCGCCGCCAGCGTCACCGCCATCATTGCCGCCAACGACGTGCTCGCTGCCGCGGCGATGCGTGCCGCCGTGGAGCGGGGATGGCGGGTTCCCGAGGACGTCAGTGTCGCAGGGTGGGACAGCAGTCCAGTCGGAGAGTGGTTGAATCCCTCCCTTACGACTGTCGCGGTTGACTACGAGGAACTCGGCCGCCGAGCTATGGCCGGCCTGCTGGCAACCATCCGCGAGGAGGCACCGCCCACGTACTCCACCCCCGTTGGACGCGTCATATGGCGTGGTAGCACCGCGCCGCCCGCTGAGTCGACGTCGGGTTGACTCAGCGCACCTGCTTAGGGGAGGCGGTGGGTCGGCTCGAGCAGCGAGACGCTTGCGCGAACTGTTCGGTGAACTCATGAACACCCATTCGAGTGGTCTGGGACTTCACATCCCGCAGATCTCGAGCATCACGACCGACTGTTGAACTGGAGGCTCGGAAGCCCTCACCCGTCGTCTCCGAGCCATTTCTCGGCGAGGTGGTCGGCGACCACGCGTCGAATAGTGCCCGAGCGCGCCCGCAGGACGATGCTCTCGGTTCGGATGACGGGACCCTTCCGGCGAACCCCGCTCACCAGATTGCCGTCTGTCACGCCCGTCGCGACGAAGAACGTGTTGTCGCCCGCGACCAGATCGTCTGCCTCGTACACGTGGTCGAACTTCAGGCCCGCGTCGATGCCGCGCTGACGTTCGTCGTCGCTTCCTGGCGCGAGCCGCGTCTGGATCAGCCCGCCGAGGGCCTTGATGGCGCACGCTGTGGCCACGCCCTCCGGGCTTCCGCCGATGCCGATGCACATATCAAGCCGGCCCTCGTAGCTCGCCGCGTCGATGCCGCCGGCGACATCACCGTCGAGGAGAAGTCGCGTTCCCGCGCCCGCGGCACGGACCTCAGCGATGAGCTGCTGATGGCGGGGCCGGTCCAGGATGCCCACGGACACTTCGGACACCGACTTCCCGAGCACCTTGGCGAGCGCTCGAACGTTCTCTGCGACGGGCTTCCGGATGTCGAGAACTCCAACGGCGAGAGGCCCGGCGACGAGCTTGTCCATGTAGAACACGCTGGACGCGTCGAGCATCGCTCCGCGATCCGCGGCCGCGATCATCGAGATCGCGTTCCGACGGCCGGCTGCGGTCAGTGACGTGCCGTCGATAGGGTCCACTGCGATGTCGCACGCTGGACCTCGGCCGTTGCCTACGACCTCGCCGTTGAACAACATCGGGGCTTCGTCCTTCTCCCCTTCGCCGATGACGACCGTGCCGGAGAAGTTGACGGTTCCGAGGAACTTCCTCATCGCGTCGACCGCGGCCCCGTCTGCGCCGTTCTTGTCGCCGTGCCCGATGAACGGAGTGGCTCGGATCGCGGCGGCCTCGGTCGCCCGCACCAGTTCCAACGCGAGGTTGCGGTCCGGGTGAAGGTAGAGGGTCGCGTGCTCGGTTACGGGCGGATTCGTCGCTCGTTCAGTCACGAGTTGACGATCTGGACTTTGATCTGGTCCGGGCTCTGAGCGGCAGCCATAGCCCGGGCGTAGTCCTCCAACGAGTAAGTGGATGTGACCAGGCCAGTGAGGTCGGCCTGCAGATCGACCATTCGCTCCGCCGCTTCGGGGTACTTCTCGGCGAGGGAGTTGGAGCCGATGATGCTGAGCTCCTTCGCGAACACCTCGTACGGGTAGAGCGGGACCGTGGCAGTCGGTGCGGCAACGCCCATCTGCACAAGTCGTCCGCGAGGTCCGAGCGTGGCGATAGCCTGCCCGATGGCGACGGGGTGACCACTTGCGTCGAGGGCGAGGTCGTAAACCGTGTCGTCGAGCTCGCCCACCGAGGCGACAGCCTGCAGGGCGCCGAGGTCGGCGGCCGCCTGGCGGCGCGCGGGGTTGGGCTCGACGACCCGGACGCCGGTTGCGCCCTCTGCGCGTCCCAGGATGACGGCCATCAGACCGATAGATCCGGCACCGAAGATCACCATCTCCTGGTCGGTCCAGTCGGGCACGCGTTCAAGGGCGTGGAGCACGCACGCGAACGGCTCGATGAGGGGTGCCGCCCGGTGGGAGATCGACGCACTGAGAGGGAACGTGATCCGCGCCGGGACTGCGACGTACTCGGCGACCGAGCCGTTGACGGAGACTCCGACCGGTCGGATGTCGATGCAGAGGTTGGTTGCGCCTCGAAGACACCAGGTGCACTTTCCACAGGAGACATTGGGGTTTACCCCGACGTAGTCTCCCTCTCGGAACGTGGTCACATCGGAGCCGACTGCTGTCACGTAGCCGGCGAACTCGTGCCCCGGGACGACAGGGAACCTGCCGTGCGGGTACTCCCCAGATGCTAGGTGCAGGTCCGTCCCGCATACGCCGGTACCGACCGGTGCGATGACGACCTCGTCCGCTGCGGGACGGGGAATCGGGATGTCCTGGATGTCGATCCCGCCGGCACCGTCGAGGACTGCTGCGCGCATTGTCGAACCGCTCATTTCACTGCTCCAAACAAGAGGCCTCGGACGAGGGACTTCTGTGCGATCCATCCGGCGATGACGACGGGGATGCTGACGACGACGGCGACCGCTGCTACCTGGGCAGTGTAGAGCTCGCCGAACGAGAGGAACTTCTGCATGAACAGCGGCAGTGTCGAGTTGGTCGTGGTGAGGTTCGCCGCGTAGAAGTACTCGTTCCAGGAGAAGACCGCACACAGGAGAGCGGTGGACGCGATGCCCGGCCGCATCAGTGGCAGGACGATGGACCAGCCGACTCGCCACGAGCTCGCGCCGTCGACGGCAGCGGCTTCGAGGATCTCGTGCGGGATCTCCTGCATGAACGAGCGCAGCATCCAGATGCCCAGCGGGAGGTTCATACCGAGGTGCATGATGATGAGGATCGTCACGCTGTTCAGCAGGCCTAACTGGCTGGCGATGACGTAGACGGGGATGATTCCCGCGGCGATGGGCATCATCTTGGTGGAGATGAAGAAGAACAACGAGTCCTGCGGGTTCTGAATCGCGCGGACTGACAGTGCCCAGGCCGCCGGCAGCGCGAGTGCGATGACGACGAACGTAGAGACGATGACCACCACGAACGAGTTGATGGCGTACGGCCAGATGCCCGACTCGAAGGCCTCTACGTAATGCTCGAGAGTGGGGACGAAGAAGAGCTGTGGGGTGGCGTTCGCTGCGACCTGCTCGGTCTGGAAGCTCTTGAGGACCATGTAGGCGATGGGGATGAAGAGCAGCATGCTGCTCACCCACGCGCCGGTCGCCATTCCGACGGAGACCCAGCGCTTGCGCTTGGACGTTCGTGCCTGGGCGAGTCGTGTGTGCTTGCCACCCTTGGTGACGATGACTCGCGTTTCAGTCAGCTGGCCGGTCATGCTCGTCCCTCCGTCTTGAAGATGCCCGAGAGCAGTCGGAGCATCGGCAGGATGAGCGCGATGGTGAGAATCAGGGAGACCACACCGAGCGCGGACGCGAAGCCGAAGTCGAAGGACTGGAATGCCGTCAGGTAGATGTAATAGGTGATGTTGGTCGTGGCGTACGCCGGGCCGCCTGCCGTGAGGAGGGCGATCTCTCCGAAGGTCTGGATCAGGTTCATCGCCAGCAGAAGCGCCGCGAGTTCGATGAACGGTCGCAGGTGGGGCAGCGTTACGTGGCGGAAGCGGAGGAAGACGTTCGCTCCGTCGACCTGCGCGGCCTCAAGCTGATCCTGCGGGGCCGACTGCAAGCCAGCGATGAGAATGAGCAGTGCGAACGGAACGAATCGCCACGTGAGAAGGATGATGAGCGCGGCCATCGGATACTCGGAGAGCCACGCGACCTGAGGCAGGCCTAGCGAGCGTGCGATGAACCCGAAGAGTCCGAAGCTCGGGTCGAACATCGCCGACTTCCAGAACAGCGTCGCCGCGACCGGCATCACGAAGAAGGGCGTGATGGCGAGGGTGCGGGCGAAGCCCCGTCCCGGGAAGGCGTGGTTGAGGAAGATCGCCATCAGCAAGCCGATGAGGAGGCAGGCGATGGTCGTGCCACCGGTCATGACGACCGTGTTGATGACCGACCGCCAGAACGTTCCGTCGGTGACGACGTTGACGTAGTTCGCTCCCCAGTTGAACTGAGCCTCACCGTCGGTGAGAAGCCGCCAGCGCGAGAAGCTGAAGATGATGGTCATCAGGAACGGAATCTGCGTCAGCAGCAGAGTGAAGACCAGGGCGGGGAGCAGTGGTCCCCGGCGGCGCCACTTCTCGGCGCGTGACATTGGCGGCGGGGCGGTCGGGTCGATGGCGACGACCTCCGTCACCTCGTCCGTGCTTGCGAGAGCTGTCTGGCTCATGATGATTCTTTCCCGTGTCATGTGAAGGCGGCTGCCTCGAAGCGAGTCCTCGAGGCAGCCGCCGACGAGGGTTGTTTACTGGCCGTAGCCAGATTCTTTGATGACGTCGCTGGTGAACGTCTGGCTGGCCTCAAGGGCCTCACTCACCGTCTGGCTGCCACTGATGGCGCCGGCGAGCTGCTGCGACACGTAGTCACCGATCTCGACGAACTCGGGGATCTGCACGTACTGGACGCCCGTGTACGGGACCGGGTTCACCGTCGGCTGAAGCGGGTTGGCCGCCTCGATGGACTTGATGGTGAGGTCCGCGTAGCGCGAAGCTGCCTCGAGGTACTCCGGGATCTCGTAGGTCGACTTGCGCGATCCGGGAGGAATGGAATCCCATCCCGCCTCCTGACCGGCGAGCTGGATGTAGTCCTTGCTCGTGGCCCACGAGATGAACTTCCACGCGGCGTCGGGGTTCTGGCTCGACTTCGTGATGCCGAGGCCCCACGACCAGAGCCACCCCGAAGCGAGGTCCGACGGGCCTGTGGGCGCCATCGTGAACGCGATGTTGTCGGCTATCTCGGGCGTCGCCGCAGAGTCGATGGCCGAGCCGGCGAAGACCGTGTCGTCGTACCACATGGCCGACTGACCCTGGCTGAACGACTGCAGGCAGCCCTCCCATCCAGCAGCGGCGGCGTCAGGCTGGCCGAAGTCACGAAGCAGGTCGACGTAGAACTGCACGCCCTCCTCGGTCTCCGGCATCGTCAGCTCGGTCTCCCAGTCCTCGTTGAACCACTGGCCACCGAACGTGTTGATGACGGTCGTGATGGCAGCGAGGTTCTGGCCCCATCCGGGAAGGCCGCGCATGCAGATGCCGGAGACGTTGTTGGCGTCGTCGTCCATGGCCTCGGCCGCGGCACGAACTTCGTCCCAAGTTGGCGTTTCCGACAGCGTGACGCCAGCAGCCTCAGCCAGGTCCTTGCGGTAGAAGAGGAAGGACGAAGAGCCGTAGAAGGGTGCGGCCACGAGCGTGCCATCGCCGTCCGAGACGATGTTCTTGATGGGCTCGAGGAGATCGGCTTCGTCCCACTCGGTGTCTGCGCTCGCGTATTCGTCGAGCGGGATGATCCAGCCGCGGTCGGCCCAGATCGGCACCTCGTAGCTGCCGATCATGGCAACGTCGTACTGGCCGGCGTTGGTCGAGACGTCCTTGGTGACTGCCGGGCGCAGTTCGTTCTCCGGGAGGACAGTGAACTCGACGTTGATGCCGGGGTTCTTCTCCTCGAAATCGCCGATGAGCGACTCCGCGGTTTGCATCTGGGGGTTGGCCGCCAGGGCGACCGTGATGGTGACCTCGCCGCCGTCGGCGCTGTCGCCGCCGCCGCCGGTGCAACCAGCAAGGACAACCGCGGTGACCCCCGCGATGCCCAGGGCCGTGAGGCCCCTCTTCCAGTTCGAGTGCGCCACGCGCTTCCTCCTCGTTGAGACTGCTGAAACCGCCTCTCGGTGCTGAGGGCGATGCGCCATCGACTTCTTTGGCGTGAGATGAAAGTAGCGCACCCTGTCCGGCTTGTCTAGTCTGTACGTACATACCGGTTCAGCCGATCTGTTCTCGCTGACCTGTACCATTGCGCGCAAAGGAGTGTGGCGGTGTCGGAAACGATTGAGCGGACTTCTCCGGTCCCCTACTACGAGCAGTTGTTCGGCATCTTGCGAGACCGAATCGCAGAAGGCTCCTTCGAGACGGATGAACGTCTACCAAGTGAGCACGAGCTCTGCAGAGAGTTCGGGCTATCGCGCGCGACTGTGCGTCAGACCCTCGCGAAGCTGGAGAGCGAGGGGTATGCCAAGCGGGTCGCCAGACGTGGGATGTTCGCATCCACTCCCGAAGAATCAACTGGCTGGACTGTTCAGGACACCCAAGGCTTCCTCGAATTGCAGATCCGCCATGGACGCAACGGCGTGGACACCCAAGTGCTCGACGCGAGTCTCTTGACGCCTCCCTCCCATGCCCGCGAGGCCCTCCGCGTCGCGGCTGACGAAGAAGTCTTCGTGCTCGAGCGACTTCGTTCTCGAGACGGTGAGTTGGCGATGTACAGCACCAATTGGTTTCCCGGCGCTGCGGGTGCAGCTATTGCTGCGACTGCCGATGTGCTCGATGGCTCCGGGTCGGCCAACAGCACTCTCCGCGCAGCCGGGTTCGTCACGAGTGGTGCACGACGTGTCGTGGAGTCGCTCCCCGCGCCGGAGGTAGTTGCGAAGCACCTCCAGGTGGATGTGGGCCGCCCCGTGCTGCGTATCCGGTCGACGTCGTGGGATCAGAATGACTTCCGGTTCGACTACTACGAGACCTGGGTGCTCACGGACGTCGTCCCCCTCGAGATCAACGTCGCCTCGAACTGACCAGCGCCCTCGACCCGAGCACACTCCGCGAGAGTCGAGTTAGGCGCCGGGCTCCGCGAACACACGAGCAGGATCTGGATCCCACCCGTACGCGTATGCCGCGAGCAACGCGGCGCTGACCGCGGTGACCTCCGGCTCGACCACCGGCTCGGCGTCGTATCCAGTCACGGCGGCCTTGATGCGAAGCCAACCGACAGAACGCGCCCACCCGCCCGCTGTGCGAACAGTTCGTGACTGGGGCACCTCCGCCTTCACCGCTTCGATGGCCTCGCCCCCCGCGAGAGCAAGCGCTCCGAGAACAGCGGATGCCCTCGCCAGGGGATCCCGCGGCGCATCGAGAGCGTATGAGGGACGCCCACCACCACGCCTTCCGGTGTGGAAATAACCGGCATTCAGAACGGGGTCCGGTTCGATTTTCCCAACCATGAGTGCTCGGATCTGGAAGGCCACCTCTGGATCTTGGGATGCCCAGGCGACGTTGCGAGCGAGTTCTTCTACGCGCATCAGCGTGCGTCCATCGGAGCGGATGCCCGGCGCGATGTCGACACCCTCGCGGCGGCTTGCCTGCTCAGAGTCCGCTTGGAGCACGACGACTTCGGCGGTGCCCATCGAGTCCAGGACGGCGCCCGGGGTGAGCTGGTCCACACCCCATCCGCCGAGTGGATGGTCGTGGCCGCCGGCGACGGACACGGCGGCGTCCGCCAATACGCCTGCAGCCTGCAACGCCTGCGAGCGGAACTCTCCGACCACCTCGCCCGCGCGGAGAACAGGCGGCAGCAGGTCCGTAGTGCCCAGAGTCAGTTCGACGCGGTCTCGCGCCCAGCTGCGGTCGCGAGTGCGCCACGCGCCGGTACGGGATGCGAGCGTGTCGCTCATGAAGGGGCGTGATGCCCAGAGCGCTGTCGGCAGGTCGGCGACGGCGAGCCAATGAGCAGCCCCTGACGCTCGCACTTGACCCCGGGACCATTTCCAGCCCGTCATCGTCCGGGAGGCGTCGCTGGACGCGTCGTAGAGATCGTCATCGTGGAGAGCCTTTCGGAACCCCCGATAAACGCCCTGCCTCCGTGGATCGAACCACGAGAGGGCATCGGTGAGGACGTTGAGGTCTTCGTCGACGAGTACACCGTCTTCGCCGATTCCCGCCACACTCACGGAGCAGACTGCCCACGCGTCCGAGCACGCGGCGAGGATCATGGCGTCGATGCGTTGAAGGAGAGAAGTGACGTCGATGGACAGCCCCTCGCTGTCGCGCGGCGTCTCACTGCGTTCGCGCGCAACGACGGCACCCTCGGCGTTCATCAGCACGACCTTGACGTTGGTGCTGCCGATGTCGACTCCGCAGGCGACCAGCTGTCGGGAACCGCTTCGCACTCGTGTCTCTCTTGTCGGGCCTTCTCACATGGTCAAACGTGGACCGATCTCATCGTTGACGGCCGGGTGCGCCGTGTCAAACCGTTGGCCATCGGCGACGAGGCTGATACCGCCCGTTGGCTCGCTCCTCGCACCTACACCGTCGAACGCTCCTTGCTCACCGTCTCGACGTATCCCAGCGCGAGCTTCGCGGCAGCATGCTGACCACCGATCTCCGGCTGAGCGGTCGTGGCCGGAAGCGTCTCCGATTCCATCGCCCAAGCGGGGAATCCGCCGTCCAGTGCCGCGGCTGCCTGCATCGCAGCACCCTTCGTGACGTACTCGTCGGATTCCGGAACCGAGATCGGAACCGACACCATTTCGCTGAGCACACGTTGAACAGCGTTGCTCTGCGCCGCACCGCCGATGAGGATGAGCCGGCTGGTGGGGACGTTGCTCGCCTCGAGCGCATCGAGCATGTACACCTGGCTAGCGATAGTGCCTTCGATGACTGCGCGGGCGAAGTTCGGGCGCGTGAAGTTGGTCAACGATGCCTCCAGAAGCGAGCCCCGTGAATGAGGGAGATCAGGCGTGCGCTCCCCTTCGAAGAAGGGCAGAAGCGTGAGTCCCTCGGAACCCGGGGGCGCCTGGAGCGCGAGCTCAGATAGTTGCGCGTGAGTGCATCCGAGGATCCGCGCGCCGATGTCAAAGTTGCGGGCCGCGTTGAGGGTCGCCACCAGCGGAAGGTGGTCCCCGGTTGCGTCGGCGTAGCTGCAGACGTAGCCGCCGAAGTCGTGGACCGTGTGGCTCGAGCGTGCGTAGACGACTCCGGAGGTCCCGAGAGAAAGCACCGTCTCACCTTCAACGAGCCCAAGGGCGAGCGCGGCCGCTGCGTTGTCACCGCTGCCGACCCCGATAGGAATTCCTGGGGCGACGCCGGGTATGCCGCTGCCCGTCGTCCCGGCGCTGTCGAGCGGCCCGAGGATGCGCGGCAGGTGCGCGATCTTTCCGAGCGCCAGTTCGAACAGGTCCACGCAGTACTCGCCGGTGTCCCCGGACCAGTAGGCGGTGCCGCTCGCTTCGGAGCGGTCGGTGATGAACTCTTCGATACCGCCGGTTCCGGGCCCGTAGCCCATGAGTCTCCAGGTCAGCCAGTCGTGCACGACCGCCACGGCCTCCGTGCGGTCAGCCGCGACGGGGTTGGTGTCGCGAAGCCAGCGGAGCTTGACCACAGTGTCTGAGAGGGTCAGTGGAAGACCGGTGCGGCGGATCCATTCATCGCGGCCGAGTTCGTCGTTGAGCGCGACCATGTGCGGGTGCGACCCGGTGTCATTCCAGAGCGGCGACGGACTCACGGCAAAGCCACGTCCGTCCATGAAGATCGGCGTGTGTTGCTGTCCGCTGACCGAAACCGCGACGACGTCTTCGAGGCCGCCAGCGTCGGCGACGGCTTCGAGCAACGCGGTCCACCACACGTCGGGGTCCACGACCGTCTGGGTCGGATGCATCGCCTTGCCGGAGCGCACTTCCTTGCCGGTTGCGAGATCGCGCACCGAGACTTTGCATGACTGTGTGGAGGAGTCGATCCCCGCTACGAGCGTCATGAGGTCTCCTGAGGCGAAAGCGCGTTTGCAAGCGGCACGTAACTGGTCGTGGGGGTTGCTTTCAGGTGCTCCCACTGAGGCCGAACGTGTTCGGACCACGCCGCCAGTTGCACGTGGCGGTCGGCATCGGGGAGCACCGTGCGCGGATCGGTGTCGCTCCACAACGTGGGCTGCCCGCTCGCGAGCGCGTGAGCTCCTCTTGAGACCACTTCCGGGAACTGCGACACGCTCAGCGGTGTGTTGAGCAGGTCTGCTTTGAGCTGCAGCCAGAGGGAGTTCCTGCTTGCCGGTCCGATGACCTTCACGGTCTGGGGATGGATGCCGAAGAGGGCGAGCACGTCGGCGAACTGAAGGACCAGGCCAAGGAACGTGGTGAATACGAGGTCCCTCGCGGTGGTGCCGGAGTGGACGCCGGAGATCACTCCTCGCGCTGTGGCGTCCTTGTCGGGTGGAGGGCTGCCGCGGAACTGTGGAAGCACCAGAGGGAGCGTGGCCAACTCGATGTGCCCCGCCAAGTAAGCCGCGTGCAGCTCGTCGGTCATGGTGATCAGCTGCGACTCGCTGAGGTTGAGCATGCCCTGCAGAGTCGCGAAAGCGGACCCGCCCGTCGGGATGGATGCGAAGAGTGTGTAGAGGTCGCCGGCGCATGCCACGCCGTTCGCCAGCTTCGACCTTTCGTGCTGCACGTCGGTGCTGGGCCGGTCTTGCAGGAAGAGCAAGCCCTCGGTGGTTCCTGTGGAGTTCAGGAGCTCTCCCGGCTGGAGGTCAGCCCCGGCTGCGCCGACCATGTGGTCGTGACCTGCGACGTGGACCGTGGTCGAGGATGACAGGTGCAGTGTCGCGGCGAACGAGTCGGAAATCTTGATGCCGTCGCGAGCGGAACGGATACCGGGGAAGACGGATACCGGAAGCTCGAACATCGAAGTGATCTCTTCGGACCACTCGCGACGTTCCAGGTCGAGCGCCATCGTTCGGCTGGCCAGCGACCACTCGGCCCAGCGTTCACCCGTGAATCGGGCGGCGACGTACTCGGCGATGTTCAGCCACTGCGCATCTTGAGCGTCCGTGGCATGCTCTTTGGCCCATGCCGTCTTCGAGACGCCGTAGTTGGCGTTGGCGGGAAGTCCTGCGATCCGGTGTATCGCCGTCCGGTCGAAAGCGTCGAGTCTGTCGAGGAACTCAGCGCCTCGGTGGTCGTGCCAGAGGATCATCGGGGACGCGAGGGAGAGGTCCGCCCGGACCAGTCCGCCGGACTCGCCGACGCTCGTGAACGCTATCCGGCCGACGCTCGCGCGTAACTCCGTGTCGAGCCCGAGGATAAAGGACTCGATGATGTGCGTGAGCGCGTCAAGATCGTAGATCTCGCCCCATTGGTCCTCGACGGTGGGCGTGGGGTGGCGGTCGGAGGCAGCGAGGTGTCCCGCCGAGGTGAAGAGGCAGAGCTTCACCCCGGTGGTGCCGATGTCGACGGTGACAGTTGCGGACACGGTGCTCCTGTCAGGCCACGCTGGGATTGAGCATGCGGATGCGTCGCTCAACGACGTCGGCGATGGACGCCACGGCGTCCTTGGACACCCGGATGAGCGAGACCTCATTCGGGTTCGCGACAAAGGCCTCGCCGAAGGTGCGGATCATCGCGTTGCGCAGGTCGCTGGCGACGTTGACCTTCACGACGTTGAACTCGATGAGGCGGCCGAGCTGCTCGGCAGGCAGGCCGGACCCGCCGTGGACAACGAGCGGGACTCGGCTGGCGTCACGCACCGCGGAGAGCAGTTCGAAGTCGATACGAGCATTCGGGGAGTATCCGTGGACGTTACCGACAGAGATGGCGAGCATGTCGCAGCCGACCGCGTCGACGAAGTCAGCGACCTGACCGGGGTCGGTGGTGTCGGCGTGGTCGGGGCCGATCTCGTCCTCTTTGCCACCGATGCTGCCGAGCTCTGCCTCCAGGGCAATGGTCGGCGCACAGAGAGTTCGGGCGTGCGCGGAGATCGCCTTGTTCTCTTCATAGGGGTGCTCTGACGTGTCGATCATGACGGACGTGAAGCGCGCGGCGAGGGCGTCCTCGACGACCTTGATGTCTTTGCCGTGGTCCAGGTGCAGGGCCACCGGGATAGGAGAGGACGCCAGCCGGCGGCTGACCATGTCGTAGATGTAGTCGAAGCCCGACAGCGCGACGTTGGTCGGTGCGACCTGGATGAAGGTCGGGACCCCCACGCGCTCGATGGCCTCCACGATTCCCATGGTCGTCTCGAGGTTCGTGGTGTTGAACGCGCCGGCAACGAGACCGCGCGAGGTGGATTCGTTGATGACATCAACGCCGCTGACGAGGGGCATGTGGATCCTTCCGGTTTGCCACCGCGTCGCCGGGCTCCGGCGCATCCGCCGTAGGTCTGTGGTGGTGCTTGCGGACTCAGAGTATTCGAGATGGTACGGCTTGTCTAGTCTGTACGTACAAGCGAAGCGGAGACGCGAAAGGAGACGGTCCGAAGACCATTCGCTTGGCGCCCCGACTGCGGCTAGGTGTCCTTCGATTTGACGTCGGAGTTGACAGCGTCGAGCGGCAGACCGGCCTCCCCGAGTTCCTGAGCTTCTTCGGGAACCGTGAGCCAACGCACGGAAACGCCGGCGAGCACGTACAGCGCGGCGAAGATGATGATCACCCCAGTTGCACCCAGCGGTACGAGGAAGACGGCGACGATGAGCGGTCCGACAAACGTGGCAGCTCCTGCGCCGAGGTTGAGGACTGCGATGGCGTTGCCCTTCTGTCCAGGCGCCATCAGAGACATCAGCACCGAGATGGGAGTGAACCCGGCGAGGGTAATCCCAAACAGTGCAGCACAGACGGCAGAGACCCAGTACTGGTCGCCGACATACTGCGGGAGGAAGTAGAAGAGAAGGATGGTGACGGCGGAGCCGATGCAGCCGAACCATCGCAGTGTTCGGTGCCACCCGAGCCGGTCGCTCAGGACGCCGAAGAACAGGTTGGCGAAGATGTTCGCTGCCCCGAGGATGAAGACCAGCTGCAACCAGCCCGCCGTGCCGAACCCGAGATCGCCCGCGAAGACCGTAGGGAAGAAGACGAAAAGCCCGAACTGCGGAGCTGTATTCACGACCCGCACGAGACAGCCCAGGCCGACACGAGGGTTCTTGAATGCGACGGCGACACTGTTAAACATGCTGCTGCCCGTTGAGACGTCCGGAGCGGCAAGGCGACCACCGCCGCGCGCGTGACGCAGCCCGATGAGAGATACGAAGCCACCGGCGATGACGAGGCCGAGCGCTACCCAGAAGGTCCAGTAAGGGCCGATGAGCGGTTCGGTCCCACTTGCGACGAGCGAACCCAGCGTAGGGAGACCGCCGGTGAAGGCGAAGTAGAACCATCCGACCGCAGACCCGAGGCGATGCGACCGGCTTGCCCCGAGTACCCACACCAGGAACCCGTACGCGAAGAACGGATACGCGATGCCCCGCAGCCCGTAGATCACGAGCATGAGAGTGAAATTCTCCGCAGGCAGCGCGACGCTGAGGAACAGTACCTGGAGTACTGCCCAGAGCGCGAGCCCGATGGTCATCACTCGGCGGGGGCCCCAGACATCTGAGAGCGCACCCGCCAACCACGAGCCGATAGTCACGAGCAAGCCATAGACCGCGATGATGACCGCGGCGTTGGTCTCTGAGCCTGCACCGTGCTGAGCGAGATACGGTGCGATGTAGCCGGACTCGACGCCGTCGCCAATCATGAAAAGAAGCAGGCCAACGAAACCCCATATGAGTTCCTTGGGCAGTCCTAGCCTTTCGATGAGTCCGCTACCCCGCTCACCGCGCCCTCGAATGGTCGTCGTCGTTGACATCGCCGTAGTCTCCTCGCCGTACGCGTGGCGCATCAGGTCGGAGTTGACACGCGAGGACCATTGTACGTCCTGTACGTACAGCACCCGCGTCGACCGACAGCTCCGGCGGAGGGGAGTGTCTGATTCAGTGGCTCCGACGGGCGTCGATCCCGTGACCTCACGATTTTCGGTCGTGCTGCCAACGTGCGGGCCCTCGTGGCTATTGCGCGACCCAAGCGGTAAGGCTATCGACAGCTCGACGACCCTCTGTGGTGAGGACGTGACGGTACGGATCCGAGGCCTCGGTGCTGCCGTGGCCGCTGACGCCCGAGAAGGCTGCCCAAGGCACCCCTGCATGCTCTGAGAGAGTCACGTATGAGTGCCGCAGCCAGTGCGTTGTAGCGGCTGGTCGGTCGATACCGGCGGCCAAGAGTGCGGCCCGCAAGTCCTGATTGTCGTCGGTGTTCGTTTTGGGTGAGCCGTCCGCGCGGTGCCACACCAGCGAGTGCGGGTTAGGCGTAACCGCAAACTGCGCCACATCCTGCAATTGCTTGAGCGCGTCCTTCGGGATGGGAATCTCTCGTGGCGTACCGTTCTTGGGGCGCACGAGGACGTGCCGATCCTGCAGAGGTATCCACTCCAGGTCGTCTGAGATGTCCATCTTTCGTTGCGGGCAGGCGCCCGCCGTCTTCTTGCCGCAGGTGCCGCCGCAGCCGTGCACGAAGCTTGCTCCAGTCAGCGACCACGAGAGCCGTGCGACCCCTCTCTTGAAGTCAATGTCCTCCCAGCGGAGGGCTCGAGCCTCACCACTGCGGAGTCCGGTCAGAAGCCCCAAGGTCCAGCGTGCATCATTGAGGGCCAACAGTGCCTTGGCTTCCTCGCGCGTCAGTGACTCTCGCTTCTTGCCTGGCTGGGCCCGACGCGGTGGGGTCAGCATTGCGACGTTCTCTGTACTGATGCGTTCCGCACGTGCGAATTCGAGCATGGTCACGAGTGTGCGGTGAGCGCTCGAGACGCTCGCATCGCCAGCACCGGACGCACGGATGGCTGCGTGCATCCTACGGATGTCGGTCGGCGTGAGCTCCGAGATCAGCCGACGTCCGAGCACCGGTGCGATCTTCGCACGGACGTTGGATCGATAGTTCGCGATCGTGCTCGGCTTAGCCCGGTGGGACACATCATCGAGCCATCGGTCAGCGAGATCCGAGACGCGCGTGGACCGGTCGAGCACGCGCCCCAGCGACTCACGTTCGCGCAACATCGTGTTCAACTTCTTGACGGCGCCGTCCTTAGTCTTCGAGTACAGGCCCTTCTGTAGACGCTTTCCCGTGTATGGGTCGAACCCGACGTCCAGGACTGCCTTCCACATGCCTCGGGAGGCGACCCAGTACAGAGCACCTTGTCCGTGATCACGAGCCTTCGGCATGTCGACCATGCTACGCGCAGGTGCACACATAGGTGCACACATATCTATGGCGCTGTGTGGTGTGCCGTGGCGAGGAGGCGGCAGAATTGCGCGGAGAACCGTGGATACTCAACCCAGTACGTGTACTTGGGAAGCAGAAGTTCTGCCATTGAACTACAGCCCCGAGGCCTTGATTTTACTCGGAAGTCACTCCCGGCCAAAGGCGAGGTGCACACCTATTGTTCACCTGAGCAACTCAGTAAGTACCGTGCTCTAGCAACAACCTACACGATCTACCAGATGGCCTTTGCGGGATCGAAAGTCCCGCTTCAGAGGGGTGTTGCGCAGCATCGGGGGACTCAGTAGCCGAACTCTTCGGTAGTCGTCGGTGTAGGCATCGACGGCCGTGGAGAGCTCGGTGCGGACCGGCGGGGAGATAAAGCCTGGGGTAACGTCGTGCGGTATCGAGCGGGAAGCCGTCGAATGTGGCTATCCAGCGCTGGGGGCCGAGATGATGGCGAAGACTTCTGGGGCTCGGAATGCCATGACGCCGGGTACGGTGCGTTGCTCGAGGATACCGATCTCCTCAAGCTTGCGCACGGCGTTGCTGACAGCCTGATAGGTAAGCCCGGTCGCGTCGCGCAGGTTGGGGATGTTGATGTAGGGATTGCCGATCAGAAGGTCGGCGGTATCTCTGACCGCCCTGCGAGCGCCAGCCGCCCGCAGGCGTTCGTGGTAGCTGTTCCGAAGCTCCAGCAGGCGACGGGTCCGATCGGCCGAGTCGTTCGCCGATACCTCGATGCCTTCAGCGAAGAAGCTGATCCAGTCATCCCATTCACCGGTCGCGCTGACGTCAGCGAGGAGTTCCTGGTATTGGTCTCTGCGTTGTTCAAACCACGGCGAGACGCTCAGGAGGCCCTCGGGCAGGACGCCCTGACCGACCGGCTGGAGGACGATGAGGAGTCTTCCAATGCGGCCGTTTCCATCATTGAATGGGTGAAGAGCCTCAAACTGGTAGTGCGCCATCACTGTGGGGATGTTGATGTGACGATCCTGGCGTGCTTGTGACGAATGTGGAGCCTGTGCTCGGAGCGCACATGTCCGTCGCCTCCGAGTGGGACTGGAGATTCATTACTGCGGCGGTCGATGAGGGGATGTGGGCGACCGCCGAGCTCAATACTTTGAGAACATGCACGCAGTGCCCTTCCGCAGCGCGACCGCGTCTCGCCTCGACCTGAGGCGGGATGCACGCGATGTGGTGCGGGCCTGGATCATGCAGCCTCGCACGACGCGCACGCTCGTAGTGCGAGGCGATCTCGGGACAGGCAAGTCGACCCTCCTGGCGTCCGTCGCGCAGGAGATCGGCGCTGAGGTCTACACACCCGGCCGACTCGGGGAACTCGTCGAGTGCCACGAGCCGAGCACCCACCCGACCATCGTGTTGATCGATGACGTCGAGCGGATCGACCCGCCCTCACTGGGGGCGCTTCAGCTTTGGGTCTCGGCGCTGCCGGCATCGACCCCAGGCTTCGGCGTGATCGTCGCCGCTCGCGGACGGACGCCATTCGACAGCACGGCGGAGGTCGTGGTGCTCGACGAGCTGGATCCGATCGATGTGCGGGGCATCATCTCCGCGACGCACCCCGGCACGCATCCGCACCTCGTCGACCGTGTGGTCGCGGAAGCGGGCGGAAACGTCGCGCTCATCGCACACTGGCTGTCCGAGCCGATGACCGGGCGCACGTGGCTCGACGACTTCTCCGAGGAGACCGTCCTCTCTGTGCCCCCTCGATACCGCTCCATCATCGACGAGTTCACGGAGTGGACCGGAGCCGAGCACCGCGAAATCCTTAACGCCGCTGTCAAGCATTCGAGCGCAGCGCTCGAAGCAGCCTCGCGGCCCGGCGAACCTGCTCTGCTCGGCAGCGGCCCCTTGTCGCCGATCCATCGCATTGCTCTCCTCCGCGCCGCCACGCCGGAGCAGCTGCGCGCCGCGCATTCCGCCGCCGCGCAGGATCGCGGGATCCACTCGACTCTCCGGCTGCGACACGCGGCGATTGCCGAGGGCACCGCCGATGCTGTCGCCACGTGGGCCGACGAGCACCCCGAAGCGGCACCGCTGCTGGCCCTGTCGGCGCGTGCATCGGCCGTGCGACTCGCACGCGACGAGCACGACGCGCGCGGCTGGACGGCACGCCTCGTCGCCGAAGCCACCTACCGCGGCGACCTCGCGCTCGCCGAGCGGATCTTGATCGAGTCGACAGCCGACCTTGCGACCGAGCCCGTGGCCACCGGCGCGGTGGCGCTGATCCGCCTGCTCGGATACGGCGACCTCGACGCCGGGAGAGCCGCACGCGACCGTGGGACGCCGTACGACGAGACGGCGACCCTCATCGTCGCCACCTTCACCGCGCTGCTGTCCGGGCTCGACGACGACTGGATGCGGGCGGGCGAGGCGGCGGAGCACGTCGGCGACGATCCGGCCGCACGGCGCCTCGCACATGCGGTGCACGCGCGGATCGATGCGGTCACCGCCACCACTGCGTGGCCGCACGTCGCCCGCCTCGGGCTGGCGGGCACCCAGCACGACCTGCTTCAGGCCATCGGCGTCGCCGTCGACCCGGGATCAGCATGGATGCCGGAACTCGGCCTGCCTCCCAGCGGCGGCCCATCGCCGCTGATCCACGCCGTACTCGGACTGGCGCGCGCACTGTCGCTGACGCGCGAGGGCGCATGGCTCCAGGCCGTCGAGGCGGCGGGTGCGGAAGCGGCGACGGCCGACCGGTTCGGCATGCGCGTGGTGGCGCTCAAGGCGCGGGGCGTGCAATCGGTCGCGTACGCGTACCTCGGCCGGGTGAGAGAGGCGTCGGCGCGCATCGGCGAGCTCCTGGCCGACCCGATCGCGCGACGTCTGGCCAACGTGATGACCTGTGTCCGCGATGCCCAGCTGCAGCTGGCGCTGCAGAGCGACGACGACAACGGGGTCCTCAGCGCCATCGCCGGCATCACGACCTTCCGCGCTGCCGATCACGTCTATCCCGCGGGATGGCTGCTCGACATCGCAGCGGCACGCATGCACCGCGCCGTCACCGGCCGCGGCATGACCAGACGGCTCGCAGACGCGCGGGCGGGGTCATCGCTCACCGAGAGCACAGAGTTCGCCGCACGGTGCCTCGATGTCGTGGCAGCCGGGCGGGACGTCACAGCCCGGCTGGCCGGACTCATCGACTCGCGTGCGGGCTTCATCCGGCCCTTCGAGGCGGCACGTTCCCGCATCGTGCTGGCCGACCTGCTCGCCCACCATGGCAGAGGTGAGGACGCCCGCGACGCCTATGCGATCGCGGCGGCAGAACTCGACGGCACCTCGGCTGACGGATGGCAGGAGCGAGCGCGTTCGCGCAGCCTGATGCCCCCGCCATCCGCGACGGCGACCCCGCACGCGATGGAGCCTCAGGTGCTGCTGACCGCCCAGGAAGAGCGCATCGCGGCGCTGGCGGCGGCCGGACTGTCGAACAAGGAGATCGCACAGCGATTGCACCTGTCACCGCGCACCGTCGGCGGGCACCTGTACAACATCTTCCCGAAGCTCGGCATCGGCTCCCGCGCGGCGATGCGGGACGCCCTGCTGCGGCTCGACCGCGTCGCCGCGCACGCGCTCGCCTCCTGACGCCGACACCGGGTCGATGACTCGAATCTGACTCGAGTCGAAGTGCCGTGGCCCCCGCGGCATCCCCTCGCGAGGCTCACCCTCATGAGAGAGCAACTCGATATGCAGGTCGCGGCGGACCGTGCCGCGCGCGACGGGTGGGAGCGCCACCTCGAACTGTTCACGGGCGAGCGACGGCGACTGTTCGGCATCGCCTATCGCATGCTGCGGTCGGTCGCCGACGCCGACGACATCGTCCAGGAGGCGTGGATCAAGTGGCAGCGCGTCGACCTCGAGCCGCTGCGCGACCCGGTCGCATTCCTGGTGACCATCACGACACGGCTCTGCCTGAACCTGGTCCAGTCCGCGTACCGGCGCCGCGAAGTCACCGCCGAGCCGTGGCTTCCCGATCAGACGGCGTCACCGCACGACCCGGCGCACGATGTGGAGATCGCCGATCAGCTGCGAGCGGCAGTCGACCTGCTCGTGACGCGACTCACGCCGGCCGAGCGGGCGGCCTTCGTCCTGCGCGAGACGCTGGACTATCCCTACGCGCGCATCGCCACGCTGATCGGGGCGTCACAGGCCGGCGCGCGTCAGCTGGTCAGCCGCGCACGCCGGCAGCTCACCTCGCCGACGCGCCGCGACATCGTGACAGGCGACCCGCGACCGCTGCTGGTCGCGCTCCGCGACGCGTCACGCGGCGCCGGAACGGAACGTCTCGAAGCTCTTGTGGTCGACGCCATCCCGCGGACCTCCGCGGCCGGTCACCGCCCTTCGCGGCCGGCCCACGCCATCAGGTCGGCGCGCGAAGACAGCCCGAGCTTCGCGTAGATGTGGCGGATGTGGGTCGTCACCGTGTGCGGCGAGATCGACAGCTCTTCCGCGATGCGGGGAGCGGTCGACCCCAGCACCGCCCGGTCGAGAACCCTCCGCTCCGTCGGCGTCAGCCCGTCGGCGGGATGCGCGTCTGAGGCGCCGCCGACCGCGACGCCGTGACCGCGCAAGACCCGTCTGAGCAGCCAGGCATCGCGATGCGCCCCGAACCTCGAGAAGTCGTCGTGCGCCGATTCGACCAGTTCGAGGCCGCTGCGCTCACCGGTCTCGATGAGAAGGATGCCGGCATCGGCCCTCGCTGCCGCAGCCAGGAGCGGGCGTTTCGACCGAGCCCAGTCGTCTGCGACCTGAGTCAGCTGCGCTGCATCGCGCGAGGTGAGTCCCGCCACATGATCGGCGACGGTGCGTGCGAGCGGGTGGCCGCGCGAGATCGCCGCACGATGGGCCGTCCACGTCGCGATGCGCGCGAGGGCATCGGTCAGACCGCTGCGCAGCAGTGCCCGCGCGATCAGGATGTCGTCGGCCGGATCCAGCCACGACACCGGATCGAGCGCATCGGGGTTCGCGCTGGCGCCGACCCGCGACTCGGCCTCGTCGAGAAGAAAGCGCCACCACTCCAGCCGCGCTCGCGCCTCGCTCTGCGGGGGAGTGTCGGCGGCGAGCGGCTCGCGCAGCTCGTGGAGCTCGGCGGCCGCGCCGCGGTGCAGGGCGACCTTGAGTCGCACCGACAGCGCGATCGCCTGAAGCCTGTCCGATGCACCGGGCGGCAGCGCCCAGAACCGCTCGGCAAGGGTCGTCGCCAGCACCGCCTCATCCCAGGCCTCGTCGAGGCGTCCGAGATCCAGTAGCACGAGGCTCCGCTCGGCGTGGACGAACCGGCGCGCGGCCGCTTGCGACCGCCCTTCGAGGTCGACGAGCAGATCGTCGAGCTGCTGCAGCGCCGTGGCGGCGTCGCCGAGCTGCAGTTCGACGTGCGGCGCCCAGATCATCTCCGGCATCCATTCGGCCGTCGGTGCGCCGGATCGCCGCCAGCTCGCCACCGCCTCCTCGGCCAGTGCACGCGAGGCGGAGTAGTCGCCCCGGTAGAACCGCCGGATGCTGTCGCAGGCGACCAGCCGGGAGCGCGATTCGTCGTCCCCCAGGCGCGCAGCCCGGCTGATCGCCTGGGGCAGCAGGGCATCGACCTCGTCGCGGCGGCCGAGGGTCGACAGCAGCCGCAGGTGCACCGCGAGCAGCTTCACCTGGGTCGCCTCGGACACCCCGGGCAAGGTGAGCGCGTGCGTCGTGTGCCGGACGGCATCCTCCGCCGATCCCTCCAGCCGGGCCAGCCACCACAGGGCGCGCGCCTCGGCGTCGCTGCGGCCGTCTTCGCTGAAGACCCGGGCGATCAGCTCTCGGGCGTCGGCTGACCGTGAGGTCTGCCACAGCAGCGGCAGCAGCCGCCAGGTGAGGTCGGTCAGCTGCGGACGGGGCCCCGTGATGAGGTCGGCCGCGGCCAGCCCGTACCGGGCGGCGGTGTCGGGATCGGCGTCGTGGAGGGCCTGAGAGGCATCGGCGAGCACCCGGACGGCCAGGGGATCGTCAGGGGTGGATGCCGCGAGCGCGAGCTCCGCGAGCAGATCGGCCGCAACGCCGCGCCTGTCGAGTACCGCGAGGATGTCGTGCGCGATCGCCCGGCGAACCGTGGCCGGCGGGGGCGTCGCGCGGCTGCCTGCCGCATCTCCGGTGACGAGGACGGCACCGTGCGCGACGCCGGCCAGACGCGGCGACGCGGCCTGCGTGGCGATGACGTCGTCGCGGGACACTCCGGTCAGCTCGGCCACCTCGTCCGGCAGCAGTGCGATGGGGGAGAGTCCGGCCACCTCGAGGATCGTCTGCTCGATGGGCGTGCTGCTCGGACCCGCGGGCTCCGATGACCGCGGCCGCTCCGCTTCGGCGCGGACGACATCACCGCCGATGTGATCGATCGCCCACACCACGGGCAGCTCGGCCGTCTCACCGCGCAACCGGTCGAACTCCACTCGTGCCGACCCGGACGCGTCGTCGGCGCTGACCACCACGATCGTCGGGCGCGCGGTGCTCCGGGTGCGCAGAGCATCCACCAGGTGGCGGCGCAGCACCCCGTCAACTGCCTCGCTGACCACGTGCAGCGAAGCGGCACTGAGCTCGTCCAGCAGACGGGCGAGCACACTCGTGTGCGGCACGACGGGCCCCAGCGCGATCACGTCGGCCCCGGTGGCAGCCTCGGCCACGAGCGCATCGCGCTGCGCGGCATCGTCGAGGTCGACGGTGGCGCCGTGCCCGTCGGCCGCGGCCCGCAGCAGATCGGCGAACGGTGCCGCTTCGGCCTCGCCGGTCATCGGCCGGCCCCGCGGGCCGGGTCCGGCGATCGGATGAGGTCGATCAGCTCGCCGCGGGAGCGTACGCCGACCTTCGCGTAGATGCGGCTCAGATGCACCGACACCGTGTTCGGCGAGAGGAACAGCGCGCGTGCGACCTGCTCGTTGGTGGCGCCCGCGAGCACCGCCTGTGCGACGCGCTCCTGGGCCGCGGTCAGGCCGAGGCCCAGGCTGCTGTCGTCGGCTCGGGCGCGGCTTCCCATGGTGCGGAGCAGCTGCGCGATGCGTGCGGCTTCGCGGTGCGCGCCGAGCTCGGTCCAGGTCGCCGCGGCCGCGTGTAGCGCATCTTCCCGGGCGGGCGGCGCCGAAGTGGCCAGGCCCACATCCTCGCCCGCCTGCGCCGCCAGCAGCCGGCGGCCGATGGCCAGGTAGGTCGCCTGCGCCTCGCGGATCGCGCCCGCGTCGCCGTCGAGCAGCCCCGAGCAGTGCCGGACGGCGGCGCGGAGGAGGATCGACTCGGTCGTCCGGCTCAGCAGCTCGATCGAGGCGAAGTGGCGCAGGGCGCTGGCCCGGTCGGCGCCGTGGAATGCGAACCGGAAGGTCGAGATCACGTCGCTCAGGCCGCGCGCGATCCAGTAGTGCCGGGTGCGGGAGGCGCCCTTCCCGCCGTTCCCGCCGCCCGCTGTCCCTTCGCCCGCCGCCGCGGCGGGGCGGTCGAAGCCGAGGGCGTCGTCGGCGAAGGCGAGGGCGCGTGCCGCGGTCTCGGCGCGCGCGTCATCCTCCTGCAGTCCGCGCTGCAGTGCGGCCCGCAGCTCCTGCAGACGCACGAGGTCCCCCGTCATGCGGTAGACGTGCGTCAGCAGGTTCGCACAATTCGTCGAGACCAGGCCCGGCAGCTGCATGCCCTCGCCGAGCTGGAGCGCGCCCTCCGCGTGCACGGCGGCGGCCGCGAGTCGCCCGGCATCCATCCGCAGAATGCCGGTCATCATCATGAGAGGCGGGATCGCCTGCGCCTGCCCCGCCCGGTGGGCGGCGGCGACCGCTTCGGTCAGCACAGCCTCGGCGTCTTCGGTGCGGCCGAGATCGGCGAGAAGCCGCGTGCGGTAGACAGCCGCCATCCACCACACCGGCCCCTGGTCGGCGCCCCACGGCAGGGGCATCGGCAGGGTCGCGGCGCGAAGTGCCGCGCCCAGGTCGCCCTCCTCGGCTTCGAACAGCGCCTCCGCGAGCCGGCGCAGGCCCTCGGCGCGCGCATCGCCGGTGGCATGCACGAGGGCGTCCACGTCGTGCCGCTGGGCATCGGTGGCCAGACCGCGATAGGTGTCGGCGACCAGCGCCAGGCCCGACAGCCGCGCACGGTCGGCGCTGGTGAGACCGCTGCCGGCGAGGAGAGGGGCCACCGCGGCGCGCGCCTTCTGGGTGACTGCCGCGAAGGTGGCCTCTGCGACGGCGAAGGTGAGCGCCGGACCGGCGCCCCCGTCGAGCACCCCGGCATAGTCGCCGTACGCGGTCGGAACCCCCGACTGCAGGCTGAACGTCGCCGCCCGGGCGGCGACCGCATCGAGGTCGGATGCCGGGAGCCGGCCGAGCACCCGCGTCAGGGCGACGGCGGCGGTGGCCGGGTCGCTCGCGCTCATCAGCTCGCACGCCGCGACCGCGCCGGCCGGCTCGAGGCGGTCGAGGGTCAGCACGCCGGTGCGCACCCCGTCGGCCAGCGCCGCACTCTTCCCGGCGTCGATCAAACGCCTCACGACACGATCGTGCAGGTCGTCGGCCGAGCGCACCGCGTCACCCACGGCATCGCTGAGCACCCGTCGCCGCACGCGCGGGTCGGCGAACCGGAGGTCGCTGTCGTCCTCGACGAGGATCCCGGCATCCATCGCCCTGCGGAAGAACGGCAGCAGCGACGCGACCGGCCGATCGAGTGCGGCCGCCAGATCGGCGGCGTCGATCGGGCGACCGAGCAGGGCGGCGGCGAACAGGTGATCATCGTCCGCCGTCGTCGTCGTGACGGCATCCGGTGCCGCGTCGTCGGGGGCGCCGGGGTCGCCCGGTTCGCCGAGATGCACGATCCAGGCGGCTGCCGCCGGTCCGATCTTCGGGCGCGCGACGGCCACGAGGGCGCGCGAGGCGGGAGCGAGGCTGTCGAGGCCGGCAACCGTGATGAGGATCCGGGGCGTTGCCGCGCCCGGCGCCGAATCGGCGATGGAGTCGTAGAGGCGAGACGTGTCGAGCGGGTGACCGCGATCGACGCGCAGGGTGGGGATGCCGGCATCCGCCGCCAGGCGCTCGGCCTGATCGAGCAGCGCCGTGCCGCGCGCATCGGCGTCGAGATGGACGACAGTGCCCCGGCCGGCACGCAGCTGTGCGATCGCGGCGGAGACGGCTGCTCCGATCGTCTCGGACGACTGCACTTCTTCCCTCTCGACGGCGCCGTTGGTCGTGCCCGGCGGCGGGTCGAGCACTGCCGTGCGCCCCCGGCACTGCCGACATTACCGCCGGGCGGCGCTCCACGGACGCGTCACAGTGCGCAGCGGCATCCGGTCTTCTCTGAAAGGGGCCGCGACCGGTCTGTCGCCGGGACGCGTCGCACGACCGAGAGTAAGGACACGTCATGAACATCACCGTCGTCGGGGGCACCGGGCTCATCGGCACCCTCCTTGTCGCGCACCTGCGCCGCGAGGGCCATCAGGTCGTCTCGGCGGCACGGGCCACGGGGGTCAACTCCTACACCGCCGAAGGGCTGCCCGAAGCGCTCGACGGCGCGCAGGCGGTCGTGGACGTGTCGAACTCGTCGTATATCGACGAGGCCGCGGCGCGCGAGTTCTTCTACGTCTCGACCATGAATCTGCTGTCGTACGGTGCGGCCGCCGGCGTCGCGCACCACGTCGCGCTGTCGGTCGTCGGCACGGACCGGCTTGCCCGCGCCGAAGGCGGATACTTCCAGGCCAAGGCGGAGCAGGAGCGGCTCATCGTCGGCTCCGGTGCGGCGTTCACGCTCGTGCACGCGACGCAGTTCTTCGAGTTCGTCCGCAGCATCACCGACGCGGCGACGCGGGGCCCGGTGGCACGCGTGGCGGCGGCACGAATCCAGCCCATGGCCGCGCGCGACGTGGCCGCCGCCGTGGCCGTGGCCGCCACCGGCGCCCCGCAGGGCGGCATCGTGGAGCACGCCGGACCTGAGGTGTTCGAACCGCGGGCTCTGGCCGAGCGGGAGCTGCTGCACCGGCGCGACGACCGGCAGGTCGAGGCCGACCCGCTCGGCACGTACTTCGGTGCCCGGATCGGCCGCGATGATCTGCTTCCCGGGGCCGGAGTCAGGATCGCTCCCACCCGTTTCGACGATTGGCTCGCGTCGTCACACTGACGCGCCCGGCTCGGTCTGATTGGTGATGCCGCGCACGCGGCCCCGAGAGAAAGGCATGGACATGGCAAGAATCGTCGTCATCGGCGGGACGGGACTGGTCGGCTCACAGGTCGTCGCGAAACTCACCGAGCACGGCCACGAGGCCGTCGCCGCGGCACCCAACACGGGGGTCGACACGATCACCGGCGAGGGTCTGGCCGAGGCGCTGACCGGCGCCGACGTCGTCGTCGACGTGTCGAACTCACCGTCGTTCGAGCAGAACGCCGTCCTGGAGTTCTTCACGACGTCGACGACCAACCTGCTGGCCGCCGAGCGGAAGGCAGGAGTCGGCCACCACGTCGCGCTCACCATCGTGGGCACCAACCGGCCCCAGGACATCCCGTACTTCCAGGCCAAGGTCGCGCAGGAGAAGCTCATCCGCGAGTCCGGCATCCCGTACTCCCTGGTCCACGCCACCCAGTTCTTCGAGTTCATCGGCAGCATCGCCGACATCTCGACCGACGGCGACGTCGTGACCCTGCCCGGTGCGCTCGTGCGCCCCCTGGCCTCGGCCGATGTCGCAACGGCGGTCGCACAGACCGCCGCGGGCACGCCGCGCAACGGCGACCTCGAGATCGCCGGGCCCGAGGAGTTCGGACTCGACGAGTTCGTCCGCCGCGGGCTCGCCTTCCGCGGTGACCCGCGCACGGTCGTGCGCGACGACTTGGCGCCCTACTACGGCGCGGTCGTCGCCGAGCGCACACTCGTGCCGGTCGCCGGCGCACGGATCTTCACGACGCGGCTCGAGGACTGGCTGCCCGTCAACCCGCCGCGCTCGTGACATCGCGCGGTGCCCGGTGTGTGCCCGGCGTCGCGCCCACTCCGACACACCCGTCGCCTCGGCGGGTGTGTCGGCATGCCGAGAGAAAGGAACGAGGCCGATGAAACTGGCAATCGCCGGAGGAACGGGCACGGTCGGACGCCACGTCGTCGCCGTCGCCCGAGATCGCGGGCACGACGTGGTCGTGCTGGCACGATCGCAGGGCACCGATGTGCTGCGCGGAGAGGGGCTCACCACCGCCGTCGAGGGCGCGGACGCCGTGATCGACGTGACCAACCTCACCACCCTGTCGGCGCGGTCCGCGCGCCGGTTCTTCGAGACCGTCACGGGAAACCTGCTGGGGGCGGAGATGGATGCCGGGGTCGCCCACCATGTGGCCCTGTCGATCGTCGGGATCGACGACATCGACGCCTCGTATTACGCCGGAAAGCTGGCGCAGGAGCGTGCGGTCATGGCCGGGTCGGTGCCCTACTCGATCGTGCGGGTGGGGCAGTTCCACGAGTTCGTGGGGCAGCTGCTGTCGGGCATGAACGGCCGGACCGTGGTCATGCCCACGATGCTGATGCGTCCAGTGGCGGCGCGGGAGATCGCCGCGCACCTGCTCACCGTGACCGAGGGCGGCCCGGCGGGTCGCACGGCCGAGCTGGTTGGGCCGCGGGACGAGCGGCTCGGCGATCTCGTGCGCATGCAGCTCGCGTACGACCTTCAGCGGCGGCGTGTGCTCGAAGTGCGCCTGCCCGGCCGGTACGGCAGGGGCCTGGCCTCCGGGGCGCTCCGCGGAACCGGGCGGGAGCTGCAGGGGGAGATCACGTTCGAGAACTGGCTGCGCAGCGACGACCACCGGCGGTGAGTCGCTGCGCAGCCAGTCCGGATCTTCAGGGCGTCGCGGATTGTCCGCGGCGCCCTGCGAACTCCGTCAGGTCGGCCGGCGCCACGGCCGCGGTCACGATGGCGTCGATGTCGGAGGTCGCATCGGGGACGTTCAGCGTCAGACCCGCGTCGACCCGGCCGTCGCGCACCCAGAACGCGGCGAAGGCGCCGGCATCCACATCGCCGCTGACGACCACGTCGTGGCCGCCGTCCGGTGCGACGAACCCCGTGTACTCCATGCTGGTGTCGTACTGGTCGCTGTAGAAGTACGGCAGCCGCGTGTACTCGGCGTCGGACCCCAGCATCGCCTTGGCAGCGTGCGGGCCGGTGCGCAGCGCGGTGGCCCAGTGTTAGACCCGGACCGGCCGCCCCCACCGCGGCGAGGGAATGCTCGCGATGTCGCCGGCGGCGTACACATCCGGATGCGACGTCGCCAGCGTGCCGTCGACGGCGACGCCGCCGCCCAGGTCGGCGGCAGCGATCCGCAGGCCTGCCGCCGCGGCGAGACCGGTGTTGGGCGCCGCGCCGACCCCGGCGACGACGACGTCGGCGTCGAGGACCTCGCCGCTGGCAAGTTCGACGCCGGTGACCTGGCCGTCCACACCGACGATCCGCGTCAGCCGAGCCCGCGAGCGGAGGCGCACACCGTGCCGTTCGTGGAGGTCGCGGTAGAAGGCGCCCACCCGAGGGCCGAGCACCCGTGCGAGCGGTACCTCGCCGCGACCGACCACCGTGACATCGAGCCCGAGTGAGCATGCCGATGCGGCCACTTCCAGTCCGATCCACCTGTCGCCGATCACCACGACCTTCCCGTCGCCGTCCCGCTGGGCGGCCGTCAGGCGCGCGGCGAGCAGATCCGCGTCGTGCACCGTGCGCAGCGTCTGCACACCACGCAGGTCCGACCCGGGCACGTCGAGCGACCGCGGCGACGATCCCGTCGCCAGCAGCAATTTTGCGTACGCGAGGGACCGGCCGTCGGCGAGAGTGACGCGGTGCGCGTCGGGCTCGATGGCGACGGCCGAGAGGCCGATGCGCACATCGGCGTCGTTCTCGCGGTACCAGCCCAGCGCGGGGGTGAACAGCGCCGCACGGCCGGACTCGCCGCGCAGGTAGTCCTTCGTCAGCGGCGGGCGCTCGTACGGGTGGTGAGGTTCGGCGGCGATCACGACGACATCGCCGTCGAAGCCCTGGCGGCGGAGTGTGCGCACGGCGCTGCCGGCGGCGAGCCCGCCGCCGATGATGATGATGGGTTCCTCAGGCATGCTGTCTCGCTCTCTCGTGGTCGATCAGGGGGTTCCGGCGCCGTCACCGGGCGGTTCGGCGACGTCGACGATCAGCTCGGCGAAGGCATGCGGCGCTTCGGCCGGAAGATTGTGCCCGGCGTGGGGTATGAGCCGGTGATCCCGCGGCCCCGTGAACAGGTGCGCGTCGCGCGAGGGGTCGGATGCCGGGAAGTTGCCGTCGGCCAGTCCATCGACGGTGATGGTCGGAACCGCGATCGGCGGACGGCTCGCCAGGCGCCGCTCGAGCTCGTCATACTGCGGCGCCCCGGGTTCCAGACCCAGCCGGTGCCGGTACGAGTGGATGACGACGTCGACGTAGTCCGGGTTGTGGAAGGCGTGCGCGACCTCGTCGAGGTGGGCGTCGGTGAACGACCAGTCCGGCGAATTGCGCCGCCAGATGACCTCCGCGATCTCGCGCCGGTTCAGCTCGAGCCCGCGGCGACCGCGTTCGGTGGCGAAGTACCAGAAGTACCAGAACCCGGCCTCCAGCTGCGGGCTCAGAGGCGCGGTCGACCCGCTGACATCCTGGATCAGGTATCCGTTCGTGGTCACCAGCCCGCCGACCCGATCAGGCCAGAGCGCGGCGACGACACAGGCCGCCCGGCCGCCCCAGTCGTAACCGGCGAGGATCGGCTGCTCGAGGTCGAGCGCGTCGATCATCGCGAGCAGATCTGCGCCCAGGGCCGCCTGCTGCCCGGAGCGCGGGATGCCCGGGTCGAGGAAACGCGTCGGCCCGTGACCGCGCAGATAGGGCACGATGACGCGGAATCCGGCGTCGGTGAGCATGGGGGCAACCTCGGCGTAGCTGTGGACGTCGTAGGGAAAGCCGTGCAGCAGGACGACGGGTTCGCCGTGCGGGTCGCCACCGTCGGCGAATGCGATGCTCAGCTCCCCGGCATCCACGTGCTTGATCGGGAACGCGGTCATGACGCCACCTCCAGGCGCGGGTGGTGGTGCAGTAGGTGACGCAGCTGCGGCATCCCGGGCTTGGACGGCCGATGAGCGTGCAGCCAGTGGTCGAACCGGGTGGGCGCGATGAACGCGCACGGGCCGGGCAGCAGCTCGGTGACGTCGATGTGGGCGCCGAAGTACAGTCCGTCATCGGACTGATCGATGCGGCGCGGGTCGTGGCGGGGCTCGAGCACGGCCCGCACGAAGTCCACCAGCGGGAGGCGGTCGGGCCCGGCGAACTCGATGACGCCGTCCAGCGCCGGCTGATCCGCCACCCGGGCGACGGCCGCGGCGATGTCGTCGGCGGCGATGGGCTGGACGAGGGTGTGCGGCAGCCGGATGCGATCGCCGTGCGTCGCGTCGTCGGCGATCGCCGGTGCGAACTCCATGAACTGCGTGGCGTGGACGAGGGTGAAGGGAACGCCGCCGCGTGCGATCAGCCGCTCGGCGGCGGCCTTGGCCTGGTAGTACGGGATGGCCGGGTGGCGGTCGGTGCCGACCGCGGCGAGCATCACGTGATGGCCCACACCGGCGGCGCGGCCGGCGGCGAGCAGGTTCGTGGTGACAGTGGTGAAATGGCTGCGGACGGCGGCCGGCTCATAGGTGCGCGGTTTCGAGACGTCGACGACGACGTCGGCACCGTGGAGGGTCTCGGCAAGCCCCCTGCCGCTGACCGCGTCGACGCCGGTCGACGGTGCTGCGGCGATGGCGTCGTGACCGGCGCGGGTCAGACGCGTGACGATGCGGCGGCCGACCATGCCGGTTCCGCCGATGACGATGATCCTGGACATGAGATGCCTCCTCGGTTGCAGGGGGTGGAGGGCGACGTCCCGGGAGCGGGGGGTTCGACCGGGACGCCGCCCCGTGTTTCAGGCGGTGGACGCCGCGCGCCGCGCGACGTACGCCTTGCCCGCCTCGGCGATGGTCGCCGCGACCGCGTCGGGCTGCGACACCGTCAGGGCGTGTGATGCCCCCGCGATCTCGCGGGTGCCGCGCGACGCGGCGCGCTCGGCGCCGGCGCGGTGGACGGCGACCGGGATGTTGAGGTCCTGGTCACCGAACACGTGCCAGGAGGGGATGTCCTTCCAGGCCGGACGGGTCGTCGGCAGTCCCTCCGACAGCGCCGCCTCGGTGACGGGGCGCTGTGTGGCTGCCATGAGCGTTGCCTGCGCGACCGGGACGTCGGCGGCGAACTGCGCGGGGAACACGTCCTGGCGGATGGCGAACTCGTTGCCGCCGCCGTCGACCGGGTAGGCCGTCAGAGCCTCGCCCAGGGTGCTCCCGGGTGCGCTCGTCGACAGGGCGAATGCGCTCTCGCCGGTCTCGGGGACGAAGGCCGCCACGTAGACGAGGCCCACGACCGAATCGTTATCGGCGGCGGCCTCGGTGATGACCAGGCCGCCGTACGAGTGGCCGACGAGAATGACGGGGCCGCCGATGGCGGCGATCACGTCGCGGACGTAGGCGGCGTCGCCGGCGAGGCTCCGCAGCGGGTTCGCGGCCGCGACGACGGTGACGCCCTTCTCCTGCAGGCGCGCGATGACGCCGTTCCAGGAGGCGGACTCGGCGAATGCGCCGTGGACCAGGACGACGGTGGGCTTCTGATCGGACATGGTGGTTCCTCTTTCTTGGGGGTGGGTGGATCGGGTATTGCGGATGGGTCGATCGGGTCAGTGGCCGAAGGCCTTGCGAAGGTTGTGGATGGCCTGCTCGACGGCCGCGGTCGTCGCGGCGGACGGGCGCAGCGGGTTGAGCATCATGAAGTCGTGGATGGTGGCGTCGTACCGCACCAGGGTCGTCCGTACGCCGGCGGCGATGAGCTTGCGTCCGTATCCCTCTCCCTCGTCGCGCAGGACGTCGTTCTCGTCGACGATGAGGAAGGTCTCGGGCAGGCCGGTCAGCTCGTCGGTCGGTGCCTGCAGCGGTGAGGCCGTCACGTCCTTGCGAGCGTGGTGGTCGGGGAGGTAGCAGTCCCAGAACCAGGCCATCGCGTCGGCGCGCAGATGGTAGCCCGCTGCGAACTCGCGGTAGCTGGCGGTGTCCTGCCCGGCATCGGTCACCGGGTAGTACAGCGACTGGTGCACGAACGCGACGTCGCCGCGCTTCTTCGCGAGGATCGCGAGCACGGCGGCCATGTTGCCCCCGACGGAGTCGCCGGCGACGGCCAGGCGCGAGGCGTCCAGGCCCAGCTCGATGCCGTGCTCGGTGATCCACCGTGCCGTCGCGTATCCCTGCTCGATCGCCACGGGGTGCTTCGCCTCGGGTGAGCGGTCGTATTCGACGAACGCCACGGCCGCGTGCACTCCGGTCGCGATCTCGCGCACCAGCCGGTCGTGGGTGCCGGCGTTGCCGAGCACCCAGCCCCCGCCGTGCATGTACAGGACTGCCGGCAGCGCCCCGGCCGCGTCGAGCGGCTTGACGATGCGCACGCGCACGTCGCCCACTTCGGCGGGAACGGTGATCCACTCCTCGTCGACGTCGGGCTTGTCGACGGGTGCGGCCTGCACGGAGTCGAGGAGTTCGCGCGCGCCGTCGACGCCCAGGTCGGCGAGGAATGGCGGCTTCGAAGTGGCCTCGGCGAACGCCTGGGCTTCGGGTTGCAGGGTGTGGTCGAGCATGAGTGGTCCTCTTCCTTCGTCGGGTGCGGCACCCGGTGGCGACAAGGCCCAGCGGGCCGGATACAGACAGGACCGTGGTCGCCGTGCGTATGTGACGCGCGCGGCATCCACCGGAGCGCGCACTACGCTGAGGGAGTGCTGCTCAGTGACCGAGACATCCGCGCCGAGATCGATGGAGGCCGCGTCGGCCTCGAGCCGTGGGACCCGGCGATGGTCCAGCCGTCGAGCGTCGACGTGCGCCTGGACCGCTACTTCCGGTTGTTCGACAACCACAAGTACCCGTTCATCGATCCGGCCGAGGACCAGCCCGACCTCACCCACCTCATCGAGGTCGACCCCGACGAGGCGTTCGTGCTGCACCCGGGCGAGTTCGTGCTGGGTTCGACGTTCGAGCAGGTCACCCTGCCCGATGATGTCGCCGCACGGCTCGAGGGCAAGTCGTCGCTGGGCCGCCTGGGCCTGCTGACCCACTCGACGGCGGGCTTCATCGACCCCGGCTTCTCGGGACACGTGACGCTGGAGCTGTCGAACGTCGCGACCCTGCCGATCAAGCTGTGGCCGGGGATGAAGATCGGGCAGCTGTGCTTCTTCCGACTGTCGTCGCCGACCGAGTCCCCCTACGGCTCGGGACCCTACGGCAACCGCTACCAAGGCCAGCGCGGTCCGACGGCGTCACGCTCGTTCCAGAACTTCGTACGCACCGACGTCGGTTCGACCGACAGCGGGTCGCGCGGCGCCTGACGCACGTATACGCGGGCGCCCCGACGGCGCGCTACGACGGCGAGGTCGGGGCACGCAGCGAGGGGCTGATCAACGCCGAGCTTCGGCACCCATGTCGGGCAGAACCTCGATGCCCGCCGCCGCCGCCGCATCGGCAAGTCGGCGGTCGAGCGTCGCGAGTGGGAGGCCGAGCCGCTCGGCGAGCAGCAGATAGGCCGCGTCGTAGACGCTCAACCCGTGGCGAAGTGAAGCTGCGACCAGTGCACTCTGGTCGACCGGGCGTTCGTCGATACGCAGGGGAAGCGCAGACTGCAGCTCAAGACACCGGGATGCCTGTGCTTCGCTGAGACGGCCGCGGCGGTGGGCAGAGACCACCACGTTCGCGGTCTCCTGGACCCACAGTTGCGGCGCAATCATGGTGTCATTCGACGAGATGATCCGCGCGAGCACCTCGTCGGCGTCCGCAGACTGCTCATCCGGCAACAGCCACGCGAGTGTGACCGACGTGTCGACGACGACCGGCATCAGTACCGGCGCCCCTCGTCTACGAGTGCTCGCACGTCGACCGGCTCGTCGCCCAGACCGTCGCGGAACGTCCGCACATCCTCGAGGAGGTCCCGAGTGTCACGCCGAGCATCGATCGGCACGAGCCGAGCGACCGGGCGTCCGTGCTTGGTGATCGTGATGGATTCGCCCGCATCCGCGCGTTCGAGGAGGGCGGACAGATGGGTCTTGGCCTCGTATGCACTCACCGTACTCACGTGGTCAGTCTAGTCTACGACTGGTCTAAATACCGGCGCCCGCCCTCGCTGCGGGGGCGGGCGCCGGTAGGAAAGGTACTCAGGCGGTCTGGGCGTCGCGGCCGCGGGTGAACCCCGCGTCGAAGCCACGCTCGTACGCGCGCTCGGCGGCGCGGTGCTCGCGTCCACCGCGGTCTCGACCGTGGCCGAAGCCGTCTCGACCTTCACGGCCGCAGTCGTCGCCGCGCCCGAAGCCGCGGGGCCCGACGTGGGAGCGTCCTGGGGCGAACCGCTCGCCCGGGCCGTAGTCGGCGTCCAACGCCGGGCCGAAGCCGCGGCGGCGGTGACCCCGCTGGCCGCCGTGCCCGAACCCGCGGAGACCGCGGCTGAAGCCACGCTCGGGCGCGCTCTCATCCCAGCCGAGCTCCCGGGCGATCGCCTCGAGGGTGCGGACGGCGGTCGCGAAGTCTTCGTCGGGCACGCTGCCGGCGACCTTCGTGCGGATGCCGGTGACGGCGGCACTGAGACGCTCCTTGGCGGCCCGGCCCTCATCGGTCAGCGTCCAGGACCCCTCGGTCTCGGTGACCCAGCCGCGGTCGACGAGGCGGCGCAGCTTCTTGCCGCGTCGCTCGAGGTGCTCGATCAGTTCGGGTGCGTCGACGTCGCCGTCGAGCACGTTCAGGATGCGCCAGTCACGACGCGTGATGTCTTCGTCGGCGAACGCCGTTTCGAACTCCCGGGCGATCAGGCGGTCGACGATGCGCAGCCAGTAGCCGAGCGGCCGGGATGTGGGGGTGGTGTTCTCAGTGTTCTCGTATTCGGTGTTCATGGAAAAGTCCTTGTCGTTTGGGGGATCGGGCCGCCCGATCGGCGCCCTGTCGATTACATGTCATCTGGCATGTATATGCAGTATGACATGGAGTTCCGGAACATGTCAAGTCGCATGTAAATTTGAGGCATGACCGACTCGGACGCCTCAGCCGCTGAACTCGATGCGCTCATGGCTGCGCTGGCGCAGCTGCGTGGCGGTGGTCCGGGTCCGTTCGGTGGCCGACCCGTCGGGCCGGACGCGCCCTCCGAGGCGAGCTCCTCCGGTGGCGGCTGGGGTCCGCGCGGCAATCGCTCGCGCGGCGGCCACCACAGTCACGGCGGCCCCCAGGGCCACGGGCCCTTCGACGGCACGCATGGCTCCGGTCCATTCGGCCCCGGCCCGTTGGGCCGCGGGGGGCGACTGGGCGGACCGGCGCGGCTGCGGCTGCTCGATGCGCTCGCCGCGGCATCCCACCCCCTCACGGTGAGCGAGGTCGGCGAGTCGATCGGGGTGGATCAGCCCCGTGCGTCACGCCTGATCCAGCAGGCCGTCGAACTCGGTCTCGTGCGGCGCGAAGCCGACCCCGACGACGCACGCCGCACGCGGGTGGCGCTCACCGATGAGGGTGCGCGCGTCGCCCGTGGCCTGCGCGGCCGGCGCCGCGAGCAGCTGTCCTCAGCGCTCGCAGATTTCTCCATCCAGGAGCGCACCGACCTCGTGCGACTGCTCGCGAAGCTCGCCGCGGCGTGGCCGGATCCACCCTCGCGGCACGACCGCTGATCCAACGCAACCCCTTTCGGCGCCGGAACGGCGCTCGCTAGGGTGACCGCATGGCGACCCAGGTGAAGGACGCGACCTCGAAGACTGGACGCACGTCGGCGATCGAGCGCTGGGTCTTCTGGCCCGCGGCCGTCGTGATCCTCGCGTTCACCGCGTTCGCGCTCATCGCGCCGCGCCTGGCCGAGGCCGTGTTCGCGAACATCCAGTCCACGATCGTCAACGCGTTCAATTGGTACTACGTGCTGATCGCGGCGTTCTTCGTCGCGTTCGCGCTGTTCCTCGGGTTCAGCAAGTACGGCGACATCCGCCTCGGCGCCGACGACGACAAGCCCGAGTTCTCACTCGGCGCCTGGTTCGCGTTGCTGTTCGCCGCCGGCATGGGCATCGGCCTGGTCTTCTACGGCGTCAGCGAACCGCTCAGTCACTTCGTCACGCCGCGGCCCGGCGTGAGCGGCACTCCGGAGCAGCTCGCCCAGGCAGCGCTCGGCCAGACCTATTTGCACTGGGGCGTGCAGGCATGGTCCATCTACGTCGTGGTCGGGCTCGGCCTCGCCTACGCGATCCACCGGCGCAAGCGCCCGATCTCCATCCGCTGGTCTCTGGAGCCGCTGCTCGGCCGCCGCGTGCGCGGGACGTGGGGCAATGTCGTGGACGTCATCGCGCTCGTGGGCACCATGTTCGGAGTCGCGACCTCGCTCGGTCTCGGCGTCCTGCAGATCTCGGCGGGCCTCGACTCGACGGGAATCGCCGAGCCCACCGAGACCCTGCAGGTCATCATCATCGGCGTGATCACGCTGTTCGTCCTGGCATCCGTCCTCTCCGGCGTCGCGAAGGGCATGAAGTGGCTGTCGTCGTTCAACCTGATCCTGGCGGCGATCCTGGTGGTCTACCTGCTGGTGCTCGGGCAGACCGAGTTCCTGCTGCGGGAGTGGGTGCAGTCGATCGGCAACTACATCCAGAACTACGTCGGGCTGTCGTTCAATGTCGGCGCCTTCCAGGGCACCGAAGGCGAGCAGTGGCAGGCGGCATGGACGTCGTTCTACTGGGGCTGGTGGATCTCATGGGCACCGTTCGTCGGCATCTTCATCGCCCGCATCTCGCGCGGGCGCACCGTCCGGCAGTTCGTCGCCGGCGTCATCATCGTGCCTACGCTCATCACGATCCTCTGGTTCGCGGTGCTCGGCGGCTCGGCGGTGTACATCGAGCTCCATCAGCCCGGCGCGCTGACGCAGGCCGACGGCACGGTGAACGTCAACACCGCCCTCTTCCAGATGCTGGAGTTCTTCCCCGCATCCAACGTGCTGACCTACGGCGTCATCCTGCTGATCGGCATCTTCTTCATCACCTCGGCCGACTCCGGGGCGCTCGTGATGGGCATGATCGCCACCGGCGGCCAGCTCGAGCCGCAGCGGTGGGTGCGCACCTTCTTCACCCTGACGACCGCACTGCTGGCCATCGCGCTGCTGCTCACCGGCGGCCTCGTGGCGCTGCAGACCGCGGCGATCATCATCGCCCTGCCGTTCAGCGTGGTCATGCTGCTCATCTGCTGGTCAACGGTGGTCGCCTTCGCCCGCGAGCGCCGGGCCTACGACCGCGCCGCACGCGCGCAGTTCGTCGACCACATCGGCGAGTACTACGGCCTCGAGGTCGAAGAGCCGACGAAGCGCGGCGTGATCGCCGAACCGGCGTGGATGCGCCGGCTCTCGCGCGTGCTGGCCCGGCGCATGATGCCGCCGGCGCCGATCGTCCCGGCGCCGATCGAGCCCGGGGTGCGCCATGCGCGACCCGAGTCGCTCGCGGCAGAGAACGCCGAACCGGACGGCGTGCCGACCGACGACGTCGACTCGATCGTGTCGCAGGACCCCTTTGTCGGTCGCGACGCCGACGACATCCCGGATCGCACGCGCACGGCGCGTGGCCACGATCCGCTGTCGGGTGGGCGTGGATGAGTGAAGTGGATGCCGGGAGTGCGGCATCCACTCGTCTCGGCTACCCGATGTCGGCGATCCGCTCATGCCGCGGCAGCCGGACCATCAGCAGCAGCACCAGGCCGATCGCGAGGATGATCACGATGCCGAGGATGCCGAAGTGCGTGGCGCCGAACGCGCCGATGAACAGCGCCCACAGCAGCGGTGAGAGGAAGCTCATGACCCGGCCGGTGGTCGCGTAGAGGCCGAAGATCTCGCCCTGCATGTCGCCCGGTGCGAGCCTGGCGAGCAAGGCGCGACTCGATGCCTGGGCGGGGCCGACGGCGGCCGAGAGGATGATCCCGCCGACCCAGAAGATCGTCTTGCCCCCTTCGCGGAAGAAGAAGACGAACAGGGCGCTGACGATGAGAATGGCCAGGGCCCAGACGATCACGTTGCGGGCGCCGAACCGGTCGTCGAGACGACCCGCGATGATCGTCGAGACGCCGGCGACGAGGTTGAGAGCGATGCCGAACACGATGACCTCGGTCGCCGAGAATCCGAACGACACGGCGGCCAGCACGCCGCCGAACGCGAACACGCCGGCCAGTCCGTCGCGGTAGACGGCGCTCGCGATGAGGAACCACGCGGTGGGGCGGTTCGTGCGGAACAGCGCCCCGATGTCCTTCACGAGGACGACGTAGCCCCGGAAGAAGCCGACCCGCGGGCGCTCGGGGTGCGGCGGCGCCTCGGGGACGAAGAAGAAGAACGGCAGTGCGAACACGATGGTCCACACGGCGGCGCCCAGCGCGATGAGGCGGTAGGCGAGGCCATTCGAGGTGTCCATGCCGAACCACTCGAACTGGGTGAGCACCACGACGATCACAAGGGCCAGGATGCCGCCGATGTAGCCCAGGCCCCAGCCGAGGCCGCTCACCCGGCCGACCGTCTTGGGTGTCGAGACCTGCCAGAGCATCGCGTTGTAGTTGACGCCCGCGATCTCGGAGGCCACCGAGCCGAGCGCGACCACGATCGCGCCGTACCAGAAGAAGACCGGATCGGTGAAGGTGAACAAGAGCGCGAACTGCATGAGGGCGAGCGCGATCGTGCCGCCCATCACCCAGCGCTTCTTCGTGCCCGCGGCGTCCGCTCGCTGGCCGAGCACCGGCGCGAGCAGCAGGACGAGGATGCCGGCGGCGAACGTGACCCAGCCGTACCACGCCGACAGGTCGGACAGTCCCTGGCAGTAAGCGGTCGCGGCATCCACCGCCCTCGAGCAGACGAGCTCGCCGTCTTCGTTCAGCGCAGCCACTTCGGGGGGAAGGAACGCGTCGGAGACGAGGTACAGCGAGACGAAGACGAAGGTCAGGATGACCGAGTTGAACGGCTGTGTCGCCCAGTCCCACAGCGCCCACGACCGGACCTGGCGGCGGGTCGGGGCGGTGGTGTCTGCGGCGGGCTGATCGGGAAGCGACATGTTCGTCACGCTAGGACCCTTCGGTGAACTCCAGATGCCGCCGCGCTGCGGCGCGTGCCCAGGCTATCGGGCGGCGCACGAACACGCGTCATCAAAACTTGATACGAGTCGTATCAAGTTCGTTTTGACATGTGGGATGCCGGGGTCTATTCTGAAACCTGGATGAAGTTGAGTCGGTCTGGCTCATCTTTGATCCCTCAGACTTTTCCACGATCCACAAGAAGGAGAACACACATGGCACGTGCAGTGGGTATCGACCTCGGGACGACGAACTCCGTCGTCTCCGTCCTCGAGGGCGGCGAGCCGAAGGTCATCGCCAACGCCGAAGGATTCCGCACGACCCCCTCGGTCGTCGCCTTCACCAAGGACGGCGAGGTGCTCGTCGGCGAGACCGCCAAGCGCCAGGCCGTCACCAACGTCGACCGCACGCTGACCTCGGTCAAGCGCCACATGGGCACCGACTGGAAGAGCCAGTCCATCGACGGCAAGAACTACACGCCGCAGGAGATCTCGGCTCGCATCCTCCAGAAGCTCAAGCGCGACGCCGAGGAGTACCTGGGCGACACCGTGACCGACGCGGTCATCACCGTCCCCGCGTACTTCAACGACGCTGAGCGTCAGGCCACGAAGGAAGCCGGCGAGATCGCGGGCCTCAACGTCCTGCGCATCATCAACGAGCCCACCGCTGCGGCCCTCGCGTACGGCCTCGACAAGGGCAAGGAAGACGAGCTCATCCTGGTCTTCGACCTCGGCGGCGGCACGTTCGACGTGTCCCTGCTCGAGGTGGGCAAGGATGACGACTTCTCGACCATCCAGGTGCGCTCGACCTCGGGCGACAACCGCCTCGGCGGTGACGACTGGGACCAGCGTGTCGTGGACTACCTGATCAAGCAGTTCAAGGACACCACCGGTGTCGACGTGTCGGGTGACAAGATCGCCCTGCAGCGTCTGAAGGAAGCGGCTGAGCAGGCCAAGAAGGAGCTCTCCAGCTCGACGTCGACCAGCATCAACCTGCCGTACCTGTCGCTCACCGACTCAGGGCCCGTCTCGCTGTCCGAGACGCTCACCCGCGCCAAGTTCGAGGACCTCACCAAGGATCTGCTCGACCGCACCAAGAAGCCGTTCGCGGATGTGATCCGCGAGGCCGGCATCAAGGTCGGCGACATCGACCACGTCGTGCTCGTGGGTGGATCGACGCGCATGCCGTCGGTCGCCGAGCTGGTGAAGCAGGAGACCGGCAAGGACGCGAACAAGGGCGTCAACCCGGACGAGGTCGTCGCCGTCGGCGCCGCGCTGCAGGCCGGTGTCCTCAAGGGTGAGCGCAAGGACGTGCTGCTCATCGACGTCACCCCGCTGAGTCTCGGCATCGAGACCAAGGGCGGCATCATGACCAAGCTCATCGAGCGCAACACGGCCATCCCGACCAAGCGCAGCGAGACCTTCACCACCGCCGACGACAACCAGCCGTCCGTGGCCATCCAGGTCTTCCAGGGCGAGCGCGACTTCACGCGCGACAACAAGCCGCTGGGCACGTTCGAGCTGACCGGCATCGCGCCGGCTCCGCGCGGCATCCCGCAGGTCGAGGTCACCTTCGACATCGACGCGAACGGCATCGTGCACGTGTCCGCCAAGGACAAGGGCACCGGCAAGGAGCAGTCGATGACGATCACCGGCGGCTCGTCGCTGCCGAAGGATGACATCGAGCGCATGGTGCGCGAGGCCGAGGAGCACGCCGCCGAGGACAAGAAGCGTCGCGAGGCCGCCGAGGTCCGCAACCAGGCCGAGACCCTCTCGTACTCGATCGAGAAGCTCATCGCCGACAACGCCGACAAGCTGCCCGAAGAGGTCAAGACCGAGGTCCAGGCTGACGTCGACGCGCTCAAGACGGCGCTCGCCGGTGACAACGACGACGCGGTCAAGGACGCGTTCGACAAGCTGAACCAGAGCCAGGGCAAGCTGGGCGAGGCCATCTACGCCTCGTCGCAGGCTGACCAGGCTCCGGATGCCGGTGCCGAGGCGCCCGCAGGCGACGAAGGTGCGGCTTCCGCTGAGGAAGACGTCGTCGACGCCGAGGTCGTGGACGACGAGGACGAGACGAAGTAGGACACATGACGAACAAGGACTTCGAACAGCCCGAAGACGGCGACGAGGTTCTCGGCGAGGAGGGGTCGGAGGCGCAGGCCTTCGACCCCGAGTCGCAGGAGGACACGGACGAATCGGCGCAGCCCGATGCGGAGGCGGATGCACTGACGATAGAGGACATCCTCGCCGCGGCGCAGTCGGATGAAGCGGCCGTCGCCGACGCTCCCGCCGAGGAGCACGACCTCGTGCTCGACCTCAAGCGGGTGCAGGCCGAGTACGCCAACTACCGTCGTCGGACCGAGGAGCAGCGGCAGATCGAGATCGAGCGCACGACCGGCTCGGTCGCAGCGAAGCTGCTGCCCGTGCTCGACGATCTCGACCGCGCCGAGAAGCACGGCGACCTCGTCGAGGGGTCCGCGCTGACCGCGATCGCCGAGAAGCTGCGCGGCGTGGTCACGCGACTGGGTGTCGAACGCTACGGTGAAGCCGGCGAGGAGTTCGATCCGCGCCAGCACGAGGCGATCTTCCAGGCGCCGACACCGGGCACCGAGACGCCGACGATCCTCGAGGTCGTGGAGATCGGATACCGCATCGGCGAGACGGAGCTTCGCCCTGCGAAGGTCGTCGTCGCCGTCCCGGCGGAGTAGTCGAGGAGAGCGGATGGCCAGTCAAGACTGGTTCGACAAGGACTTCTACAAGGTCCTCGGGGTGTCCAAGGACGTCACCGAGCCCGATCTGAAGAAGTCCTATCGAAAGCTGGCGCGCAAGTATCACCCCGATTCGACGCAGGGCGACCCGGCGGCCGAGGCCAAGTTCAAGGAGATCAGCGAAGCGTACGCCGTGCTGAGCGACAAGACGCAGCGCGAGGAG
This sequence comes from Microbacterium invictum, assembly GCF_014197265.1. Classification (NCBI taxonomy): domain Bacteria; kingdom Bacillati; phylum Actinomycetota; class Actinomycetes; order Micrococcales; family Microbacteriaceae; genus Microbacterium; species Microbacterium invictum. The sequence continues at coordinate 2,881,824 of NZ_JACIFH010000001.1, forward strand.
TACGACCAGATCCGCGCCATGGGCTCGGGCGCCCGGTTTCAGGCGCCCGGCTCGGGTGGCGGTGGCTTCGAAGACGTCTTCAGCCGGTTCGGTCGCGGCGGCGGTGGTGCGCAGCAGGCCGACTTCGACGACCTCTTCGCGATGTTCGGCGAGCAGGGCGGCGGTCGGTTCGGCTCGGGCCGGTTCGGCCAGACCAGCGGAGGCTTCCGTGGCTTCGGCGGCCCGCAGCGCGGCGCCGATGTCTCTGCGCGGACCACGCTGGACTTCCAGACCGCGGTGCGCGGCGAGACCATCACTCTCGCGGGAGAAGACGGCAAGCCGTTCAAAGTGAAGATCCCGGCCGGTGTCGCCGACGGGCAGAAGATCCGCCTGCGCGGGCGAGGTCGCCCCTCGCCCGACGGGGGAGAGACCGGAGACATCGTCGTGACTGTGACCGTGCGTCCCCATCCCGTGTTCACCCGGGACGGGCTGAACCTGCGCGTGACCGTGCCCGTCACGTTCACCGAAGCAGCCCTGGGCGCCACCATCGAGGTGCCGACGCTCGGCGGCGACCCCGTCAAGCTGCGGGTCGCGCCCGGCACCCCCTCCGGGCGGGTGCTGCGGGTCAAGGGACGCGGCGTGGTCTCGAGCAAGGGCACCGGCGACCTGCTCGCCGAGGTTCAGGTGGCCGTCCCCGCGCACCTCGACGACCGGGCCCGCGAGGCGCTCGAGCGCTTCCACGAGCTCGAGCCCAAGGAGAACCCGCGGGCCGATCTCATGAGCAAGGCGCGGGAGTGAGTCAGCCCCGGCTCGGGTGACAGCACGCGCGGAACGCGGGAGGATGGCAGGAGAGGAGCGCACCATGGTCGACGATCAGATCGATGAGGAGACGCCGGTCTTCGCGATCGCCGCCGCCGCCGAACTGGCGGGCATGCACCCCCAGACCCTCCGGCAGTACGACCGCCTCGGGCTCGTCATCCCGGCGCGCACGCAGGGCGGGTCGCGCCGCTACTCATTGCGCCACGTCGGGCAGCTGCGCGAGGTCGCGCAGCTGTCGGCCGAGGGCATGAGCCTGCCCGCCATCGCGCGCATCATCGAGCTCGAGAATCACGTGCGCATGCTGCGCCGCCAGGTCGGCGAGCTCGAACAGCGCCTCCGCGAAGAGATCGAGCAGCGACGCGGCGTGCGCGTGTTCGCCGCCGGTGCGACCGGCAGCGTCGTCACGCTGCGCCACGGCACGCGCACCCGCCGCGCGACCGACGTCGTTCTCTGGCGCCCCCGCCCGCCGCGGACCGACGGCGAGTAGCCCGCGCATTTCGATCCGACGGGCCCCGAAACGCGCACCCTGTCCGCCGGCGAACGAGACGCTCAGACCTGGACGCGTCGCCGCCACACGAGGATCACGCCGAGCGCGATCAGGGCGAGCGCCGTGAGCGGCAGGCCGGCGTGGAACACGCCGCCGGTGACCGGCAGCTCGCCGGTCGGGTCGGCATCGGCCGTGTTCTCCAGCGCCAGTGTCAGCGTCTCGCCGGCGACGAGGGTGACCGTTACCCAGCCGTCGGCGTCCGGCGTCAGAGTATCGTCGCCGGCGCTCCAGCGCGGCGCACCCCAGGTGACATCGTCGATGTCGGGCAGGTCCCCTTCGCGCACGCGCACCGTGGCCCCCGGTTCCAGCCCGTCGACCGTGAGCGGCTCATCGATGCCCACCGCGGCGTCGACCGGCGCAGCCCCGTCGACCGAATACTCGATCGCGAACTCAGTGCCGGCGCTCACGGCATCCGCCCCATCCCCGGTCACCGACTTCTCGACGGCGAACGCTGCCACGGCATCCGAAGCAAGAGCGTTGGTCAGCTCGAACGCGATGGTCTCCTCGTGTGAGGCGACCGGCACGACGACGTGGCCGTTGTCTTCGATGGGCAGTTCCTGCCCATCGATCGTCCACACCGGGGTCTGCCAGGTCGCGCCGGGGATCGCTGCGGGCTGCGGCTCTGTCGCCTCGAGGATCGACCCGACGAGGAACTGATCGGAGGCTACGGTCTCACCCGCAGTGAGCGTCAGCGCCGGCTGCGGCTCGTCGTCGACCCACCAATCGACCGTGAACTCGGTGTCCGCGGGGGCTAGTCCGGCCTCGTCGACGACCGTCTTGGTCAACGACACCCGCGCGTATTCGACGGCCGTGTTGGTGACCGTCGCCGTAGGCACCGCAGTGTCATCGGCGGTGATCGTGATCACCGGCGACGGGCTCCAGACGGGGGTGCCCCATCGGAAGTTGCCCGGCAGGACGTCATCGCCGGGGACGACTTCGGCCAGGATGATGCGCGTGCCGATCGCGAACTCGACCGGCACGCCGTCGGTATCGAGCGGGCTGACCGGCGTGCCGTCGAACGGCACCGCCATGGTGCCCGTCCGCGCGCTGCCGTCACCGGCCGGCGGTACGGCGAGGTAGCCGACGGTCACCGTGTCGGCCGACAGCCGGTCGGCGGTGATGCCGCTGAGCTCCTTGGCGACGCGGAACGTGCCGGTGGCGATCGTCGCGGTGTTGATCACGGTACCGGCGACGGTCGCCGAGTCGCCTGCGCCGATCGTGAGCTGCGCGGGATCGAACGCCACATCGCCCCAGGCGACGCCGCGCATCGCCGGCGGTGCCTCTTCGTCGAAGGTGACGACCGTGTCATACGGGAACTGCATCGGATCGCCGGCCGCATCCCGGGGCGTGACGGGAGTGCCGTCGACGGGCAGGCTGATGGTGCCGGTGGTCTCGTTGTCCAGTGGATCGGTGGCGGTCCAGCTGACGTTGACGGCGGTGCCGACGGGGAGGTCGGCGGGGTCGATGCCCTCGAACTGCTTGGCCAGCGAGAAGGTGCCGGTCTTGCGGTTGTTGACCACGTCGATGACGATCTCCCCGCTGTCTGGCAGCGGGATCTCGACGATGGCGTCCGCGAGCGGCACGTCGCCCTCGAAGCCGCCGGCGGCGAACTCCTGCGTCTCGCCGTCGATCGTGACACGGAACACGGGTGCATCCCAGGCCGACACGTCCACAGGGGCGTTGTCGAACAGCGGGACGAGTTCGGCCAGCTCGAGCGTGTCGGTGCCGGTCTCCAGGTCGAGCAGCGTGATCGGGTCGCCTACGGCGATCTCCTGCGTACGGCGCTGCTCGGTGCCGGGTATGTCCGGGTCGGCGTTGTAGCTGATCGCGTACTGGAAGCGCGGATCTGCCGCATGGCCGGTGACCTCTTTCACGACCGATACGGTGCGTTCGGCGGTGTCGGGGATGAGGAGGTTCGTCAAGGTGATCTCGGCCGTGGTGCCATCGCCGACGACGATGACACGCCCGGGATCCCACCCGGCTGCCCCCCAGTCATAGCCGTCCGGTGGGGTGACGCCGGTGAGGTCCTCCGACAGGGTGATCAGCGTTCCCGCGGGGAAGTCGGTGTCGGGGGAGACGGGGGTGCCGTCGAGGGGCACCTGAATCGTGCCGGTTCCGGTCTCTTCGCCCCCGGACGCCGCCCGCCACGTGACCGGTACCTCGCCGGACAGGTCGTCCACCGGGTCGCCGGCGTCGTCGACGACGGATTTGCTGACAGAGAACGTGCCCAGCTGTGCGGTCGCGGTGTTGGTCACGGTGACCTGGGCGGTCGTCCCCGCGCCGATGATCAGCGGATTCGGTGCGATCTCCGGGGTGCCCCAGTCATACCCGGGCACCGACGGCGGCGTGATCTCGGCGAAGGTCACTGCGGTGCCCGCGGGGAATCGTTCACCGGCATCCACCCACTCACCGGTGGCAGGAAGATTCAGCGAACCCGTCAGGTCGCCGTCCGGCGTGGCGGCGGTGTAGTTCACGGTGAAGACCACACCGTCCAGCAGCGGATCGGTGGGGTCGATGCCCGTGACGTCCTTCTGCACGCGGAACGTGCCGTCGTCGCTCGGCGCGCACGCGATCTGCCCGGCGAACATGAACGAATGGATCTCGCCGCCGAGCGTGGCAACGGTGCGGCCGATGATCTGGCCGTCCAGGGGCGACGCATTGACCGTGACATCGGCCTCGGGCGCATAGATCGAGCCGTCGATGCGCGCCTCGGCCGCGCGCACCAGGACGTCGCCGGTGAGTGCTGACAGATCCCACAGGATGTACGGCGAGTGCGCCCCCTGCGGATCGGCGCGCGCGCCGATCACTTCGGTCGTGCCGGCGGCGACGCGGATGACCAGGGGATTCGCGATGCCCGGGGTCGGTCCCGAGCTGAACTGCAGCAGGCCGGTGCCGGCGATGTCGTCGTAGTCGACCACGTTGGGCTGGTCGGCGCTGAGCGGTGCGAGGACGACTCGGCTGCCGGCGTCTTCGGCGACATCGACGTGATAACCGGTGCCGGTGACGGGGTCGGTGACGTCGTCGAGGCACTGCGCAGCCTGGTCGTAGCTCGCCTCGGCGTTCGCCTCGACATAGTCGGCCACCGCAGTGGCTGAGGTGTCGAACGTGTAGATGCTCCCGCTGCCGGTGGCGGATGCCGGTGGTGTCGCGCTTGCGGGATACTGCTGGTCGGTCGCGTCGATCAGGGGAGTCTGATCGACATTGGCGGGGTTGGTGTTCAGCCGGACCCAGTCGGCGCGCGCGAACGGCTGGAAGGGGCCGTCGCGCTCGACCATCTTGAGGTCGCCCTGCAGCGAGGGCTCCTCGGTGCCGGCGCTGGTGATGGCCATGATGCCACCGCTGCTCTGCGAGTACGAGTCCACCAGCAGCCGCGTGGGATCGCCGTCGACGGTCGGCAAGGTGTAGTCGCCGGTACCTGCGGAGACGTGGATGATCGTGTACTGCCCGCCACCGGGCTTGGTGAGGACCCCGCCGACGGCGATGCTGCCCTCGGTCTCGTCATTGCCCAGACTCGCGTCCTCGCGGGCGTAGACGGTGAATCCGCCGCTCGCGGTGAACGGGTTGAACGTGTCGGGATACGCCGCTGCCGCCGGTTCGCTCGGGGTCAGCGCGACAGCGCCCGAGACGGCGAGCACCGCGGCGAGGGCCATCGGCACGAAGCGACGACGGCGGGATGGTGCGACTGAGACAAGGGGCATGAGACTCCTGGGGCCGGATCGGTCCTCAGTCAAACACGCGGCCGGCCGTTCTGTCTCGGGTATCGCCCCTCCGGCATCCGGTATCCCCCGCGATGGGGGAGGGATGGATCGCCCCAGCGCGGCGTAGACCTCTCGCGTGGAGGTGTCGGATTAGACGAGCATACCGCGCGGTCGGTATGCTCGGCTCGGAGTAGCGTCGTCGGTGTCGCGATCGATGCGACGGCCGCAGTCGGAGCCGACGCGGCGGGCAGACGAGGAGGTCGGCATGGAGATCATCGGAGCGGTGCTCGAGACGTCCGGGGTCGAGAAGCCCTTTGCGCAGACGCGGCCGTTCACCGTCGGCCCGCTCGAGCTCGACGCGCCCGCCCCCGGCGAAGTGCTCGTGCGCATCGAAGCGGCGGGGGTGTGCCACTCCGACCTCAGCGTGGTCGACGGCAACCGCCGCCGCCCCACCCCGATGCTGCTCGGCCACGAGGCTGCCGGCATCGTCGAGCGGCTCGGCGACGACGTCGACGACCTCGTCGTGGGCGACCGCGTCGTCATGACCTTCCTTCCGCGGTGCGGACACTGCGCCGGCTGCCGCACCGACGGCCGGCTGCCGTGCGAGGTCGGCACGGCCGCCAACAACGCCGGCACGCTCGTCGGCGGCGGCATCCGCCTGCACCGCGACGGCGCCGACATCCGTCATCACCTCGGCGTCAGCGCATTCGCCTCGCACGCCGTCGTCAGCCGCACCTCGATCGTGCCCGTGCCCGCCGACGTGCCGGCCGAGATCGCCGCACTCCTCGGATGCGCCGTGCTCACCGGCGGCGGGGCGGTCATCAACGCGGCCCGTCCCGAAGCCGGAACACGGCTCGTCGTCGTCGGCCTCGGCGGGGTCGGCATGGCGGCGCTGCTGGTCGGCGTCGCGCTCGGGCTGGAGGTCATCGGCGTGGATGCCGTGGACGCGAAGCTCGAGCTGGCCCTCGGCCTCGGGGCCGCGCAGGCCCTGTCTCCGGCGGATGCCGTGGACCGCGGCATCCGCGCCCCCGCCGTCGTCGAGGCCGCCGGGCATCCGCGCGCGTTCGAGACCGCGGTCGCTCTCACCGCCCCCGGCGGCACGACGGTCACCGTGGGCCTTCCCGCGCCGGATGCCCGATCCGAGGTGTCTCCGCTGCAGCTGACCGCCGGGGCGCGCACGATCATCGGCAGCTACCTGGGGTCGGCCGTGCCCAGCCGCGACATCCCGCACTACGTCGAAATGTGGCGCTCGGGCGCTCTGCCGCTCGAGAAGCTCGTGTCCAGCCGCATCCGGCTGGACGAGATCGACGCCGCCATGGACCGGCTCGCCGCCGGCGGAGAGCTGCGACAGCTCATCACGTTCTGAGTGTGATCCGTACCGGCCGCCGGACCTGGCGGCATCCATCATCGAAGGGAAACGCATGACCCGCACCGCCATCGTCACCGGAGCCGCGCGCGGCATCGGCGCCGCCACCGCGAAGCGCCTCGCCGCCGACGGGTTCGCCGTCGCCGTGCTCGATCTCGACGCCGCAGCCTGCGCCGACACCGTCGCCGCGATCGAAGCCGCCGGAGGGCGCGCGATCGCCGTCGGCGCGAACGTCGCCGACGGTGCCGCCGTGGCATCCGCGGTCGAGAAGATCGTCGCCGAACTCGGGGCACCCACGGTCCTCGTCAACAACGCCGGGATCATCCGCGACAACCTGCTGTTCAAGATGACCGAGGACGACTGGGACGCCGTGCTCACCGTGCACCTGCGCGGCGCGTTTCTGATGACCAAGGCCGTGCAGACGCACATGGTCGACGCCGGCTGGGGGCGCATCGTCAACCTGTCGTCGACATCGGCGCTGGGCAACCGTGGCCAGGCCAATTACGCCGCCGCGAAAGCGGGCATGCAGGGCTTCACCAAGACCCTCGCGATCGAGCTGGGCCGTTACGGCGTGACGGCGAACGCGATCGCGCCGGGGTTCATCCAGACCGACATGACGCGGGCGACCGCCGAGCGGATCGGTGTCTCGTTCGAGGACTTCGTCGCTGCCGCGTCGAAGGAGATCCCGGTCGGCCGCGGCGGAACGCCCGAAGACATCGCGGGCGCCGTGTCGTACTTCGTGTCGGAGGACGCGGGGTTCGTGTCGGGTCAGGTGCTGTATGTGGCGGGAGGTCCCCGCGCATGAGCATTCGGGTGGCATCGGTGACGGAGCTGCCGTCGGCGGTCGGGCAGACCGCGGTGGGCGAGTGGTTCGAGATCTCGCAGGAGCGGATCGCCGGCTTCGCGGACGTGACCGAGGACTGGCAGTGGATCCACCTGGACGCCGAACGCGCGGCATCCGGACCCTTCGGCGGCACCATCGCACACGGGTATCTGACCCTGTCGCTGCTGCCGCGCCTCGCCGACGGGCTGCTCGAGGTCGACGGCGTCGCGATGGCCGTGAACTACGGGCTCGACAAGGTGCGGTTCCTGCAGCCGGTGCGCGCCGGGTCACGCGTGCGCGCATCGACCGAGGTCGTCTCGGCGGAGCCCGGGGCCCAGGGCACGCGGGTCGGCCTGCGCACGACGGTGGAGATCGACGGCTCCGAACGTCCCGCACTGGTGGCCGAGACGATCGCGCTGTTCGTGCCCCGCTGAGCCCGCGGGGTGTGTTCATCACACTCCCGCGCGTGGGATGGGGGGCCTCGTCGCGAGCGTGCGGCCTGAGCACGCCCCTCGCGCGGGCTGTTCGTGCCCTGTGGGCCCCGCTCAGCGGATGCGTTCGAGCACCATGGCCATGCCCTGTCCGCCGCCCACGCACATCGTCTCGAGGCCGTAGCGGCCGCCTGTCTCCGTGAGGCCGTTGATGAGGGTCGAGGTGATGCGCGCGCCGGTCATGCCGAAGGGGTGCCCGACGGCGATCGCACCGCCGAAGGCGTTGAGCCTGTCGGAGTCGATGCCGAGCTCGCGCGCCGAGGGCAGCACTTGGGCGGCGAAGGCCTCGTTGAGCTCGACGAGGTCGATGTCGTCGATCGTCAGTCCCGCGCGACCCAGGGCCTGACGCGACGCCTCGACCGGGCCGAGGCCCATGATCTCGGGCGACAGCCCCGTCACGCCGGTCGACACGATGCGGGCCAGCGGCTGCAGGCCGAGTTCGTCGACGACGCGGTCCGAGACGATGACGACCGCGGCGGCCCCGTCGTTCAGAGGGCAGCAGTTTCCTGCGGTCACGGTGCCGTCCGGCCGGAACACCGGGTCCAGTCCCGCAAGTGCTTCGACGGTCACCCCCGGCCGCGGGCCGTCGTCGGAGGCGACCACCGTCCCGTCGTCGAGGGTCACCGGTTCGATGTCGCGCGCCCAGAAGCCGGAGGCGATGGCGCGCTCGGCGCGCTGCTGCGACTGCGCGGCAAAGGCGTCCTGATCGTCCCGCGTGACACCGTGCACCTGGGCGACGTTCTCGGCGGTCTGCCCCATCGCGATGTACGGATCGGGCAGGGCACCGGTGGACCGCGGGTCGGTCCACGCCGCAGCGCCGGCCGCACCGCGCGCGGCGGTGCGTGCCTTGGCGTCGGCGAACACCGGATTCTCGGCGGCGGCGATGTCGGAGTACCCGTGCTCGTAGCGCGACACCGACTCCACCCCGGCCGAGACGAACACGTCGCCCTCGCCGGCCTTGATCGCGTGGAAGGCCATCCGCGTCGTCTGCAGCGACGACGAGCAGTAGCGGTTCACGGTCGTGCCGGGCGCGGCATCCAGCCCTGCGAGCACGGCGACGATCCGCGCCAGGTTGAATCCCTGCTCACCCGCGGGCTGGCCCGTGCCGACCATGAGGTCGTCGATGCGCCCCGGGTCGAGCGAGGGCACCTTCGCGAGCGTCGCGCGCACCATCCGCGCGGTCAGGTCATCGGGGCGCACGCCGATGAGCGACCCTTTGCGGGCCCGGCCGATCGGCGAGCGTGCGGTGGCGACGATATAGGCCTCGGTCATGGCATCCTTCTCCAGACAATCAGACGAACTCGGGTGAATCAGATCAGACGAACGCGGCGATGCCGGTGATCGCCCGGCCCACGATGAGGTTGTTCATGTCGTACGTGCCCTCGACGGTATATATCGCCTCGGCGTCGGCGAAGTAGCGGGCGACCCCATGGTCGAGCTGGATTCCGTTGCCGCCCATGACCTCGCGGCACAGGGCCACCGTCTCGCGCATCCGCACGGTCACGAACGCCTTCGCCATCGCGGAGTGGTGATCGCCCTGCACGCCCTCGTCCTGCAGCTGCGACACCCGCATGCACATCGCGAACGATGCGGTGATGTTCGACAGCGCGATCGCGAGCTTCTGCTGCACCAGCTGGAATCCGGCGATCGGCTTGCCGAACTGCAGGCGGGATGTCGCATATCTCACCGTGGCCTCGTAGGCGCCGACGGCGACGCCGAGCGCCTGCCACGCGACGTCGCCGCGGGTCAGGCGCAGCACGATGGCGACATCGCGGAACGAGCGGATGGCCGGAAGGCGGTCACTCTCGGGTACGACAACGTGCTCGAGCACGATGTCGGCGTTCTCCACCGCGCGCAGTGACTGCTTGCGCTTGATCTTGGTGCCGGTGAAGCCGGTCGCCGGCGTGCGCACGAGGAATCCCTTGACCTGGTCGTCGGCGACGTCGCGTGCCCAGATCACCACGAGATCGGCGAAGGCGCCGTTGCCGATCCACCGCTTCGCGCCGTTGAGCACCCATTCGTCGCCGCGGCGCTCGGCGGTGGTCTCGAGGCCCTTGGCGGTGTCGGATCCGTGGCCCGGCTCGGTGAGCCCGAAGGCGGCGACCAGCTCGCCGCGTGCGAGCCGCGGCATCCATTCCGCCTTCTGCTCGGGCGAGCCGCCCACATCGATCGAGGTCATCGCCAGGCCGCTGTGCACACCGAGGAAGGTCGCCGTCGACGGGTCGGCGCGCGAGATCTCCATCGCGACCCAGCCGCGGTAGACGTTGCTGTTCTCGAACTGCGCCGTCTCGGCGAACGCGTGACCGAACAATCCGAGCTCGGCGAACCGCGGCCACAGGTGCTTGGGGCTCTCGGCGCGGTCCCAGAAGTCATCGGCGAACGGCGCCACTTCGGTGTCGAGGAACTCGCGGATGCGAGCCAGGTGCTGCTGCTCGGTCGGCGAGAGCTGCGCCTGGAAGCCGTAGAAGTCGGCGGCCAACGGCGCAGCCGGGGCGGCCTCGGCCCCGGCTGGGGTGAGGGTGAGCGACATCGCATCTCCGATCGTCGGTGATCTGTGTGTGGCCATTGTGCAACAAACTGCAGAATGTTGCACATCGACTGCGCGGCGGTAGAGTTCAGGTCATGTCAGCCCCGGTCCAGATCGCGTCGATCGCGACGGTCGGAGTGGACGCTGCGCCCTCCTGGCTCTCGGAGCGCATGGCCGGCCACGCCGACGCTCGCCGCGCATTCGAGCTCGCCCGCGAGCTGTTCATCTCGGGGCGACGCATCGACATGGGTGGCCTGGCGGCGACGCTCGGGGTGGACCGGACGTCGCTGTTCCGCTGGGTCGGCAACCGCGACGCGCTGCTGAGCGAGGTGCTGTGGTCGCTCGCCATCCCGACCCTGGTGCAGGCCGAGCATGCGACCGGAGACCTGCACGGCGCCGACCGCGTGGCCGCGCTGCTCACGAGTTTCGTGGCCGACCTCAACCGGGCCGAGTACTTCCGCGAGTTCCTGCGCCGTGAACCCGCCCGAGCGCTGCGGCTGCTGACGACGACGGAGAGCGAGATCCAGCGCCGCTACGTCGCCACTGCCGACTGGCTCGTGCGGCGCGAGCTCGGCGATGCCCCACTGGGCGGCGCCATCGACGTGGCGAGCCTCGCGTACCTGCTGGTGCGCGTCTCGGAGTCCTTCACCTACGCCGACCTCATCGCCGGCGACGAGCCGAGCGCCGCCCGCGCGGGTGTGGCGTTCCGCCTGCTGCTGCGCGTGGACCGGGCGACGACGTGACCGGCTACCGCGTGCGCCGGCCGTTCGCCACCCGCTGGCGCGACAACGACCAGTACGGGCATCTCAACAATGTCGTCTACTACGAGGCGATGGACACCGCCGTCAACGCCTGGATGATCGACGCCGCAGGTCTCGACCCCGCCGGCACAGAGATCGCGATCGTGGTGGCCTCGTCGTGCGAGTACCGTGCGTCGGCGTCGTTCCCCGAGCCGCTCGAGGTGGGCATCGCCGTCGAGCGCCTCGGCACGACATCGGTCACCTGGGCGCTGGGGATCCTGCGACCGGGCGAGGACGAGCCCCTCGCGACGGGCCGTTTCGTGCACGTCTTCGTGGATGCCGCGACCCGGCGCCCGACGCCGGTTCCGCCCCGCGTGCGCGCGGCCATCGCCGCGCAGCTGTAGGCGTCCCGCCGCCTGGCCGCTGTCGCGTGGGAGTCGCCGGGTGCGGGCCCGGCGCCGGTCGCGTTTGTGGTCGCGTGTTGCGGGTTCGGCGGTGGTGAGGCCGCCCGTTGTGACCCCGATTCGCGGCGCGGCCCGGCGCCGGTCGCGTTTGGGGTCGCGTGTTGCGGGGTCGGCGGTGGTGAGGCGGCCAGTTGTGACCTCGATTCGCGGCGCGGCCCGGCGCCGGTCGCGTTTGTGGTCGCGTGTTGCGGGGTCGGCGGTGGTGAGGCGGCCCGTTGTGACCCCGATTTGCGGCGCGGCCCGGCGCCCGTCGCGTTTGTGGTCGCGTGTTGCCGGTTCGGCGGTGGTGAGGCGGCCATTTGTGACCTCGATTCGCCCAAACCAGGGCGTCCTGGGTTTGGCCACAAACCGACCGGGCGGTATGCTGGCCTCACGCGACAGCGAGAAGGGCGGTCGAGGATGACCCAGGGTCCGACCACGACCACCAGCGCGGTGCCGGGGCTCGACGCCCGCGCCCTGACCGCGTGGATCGCCGATGCCCACCCCGAACTGGCCGACCGGCCGCTCACGGCCGCCGTCATCGCGGGCGGTCGCTCCAACCTCACCTACGCGGTCGCCGGGGCGCGGATGCCGCTGATCCTGCGCCGTCCGCCGCTCGGCCACGTGCTCTCCAGCGCCCACGACATGCGACGCGAGCACCGCGTCATCGCCGCGCTCGGCAGCACGACGGTGCCGGTGCCGGTCGCGATCGACATCGTCGACGACACCGGCGGTGCGATCACCGGCACGCCGTTCTTCCTCATGGAGCGGGCGCCGGGACGCGTCCTGGCGCGACGGGCGCAGAATGCCGAGTACACGGCCGCCGGGCTGCACCGGCTCAGTTTCGAACTCATCCGCACGCTCGCGGACCTGCACGCGGTCGACCCGGCATCCATCGGGCTTGCCGGCTTCGGCCGCCCCGACGGCTACCTCGCCCGGCAGCTGAAGACCTGGCGGCGGCAGCTCGACGCGTCCCGCTCGCGTGAGACGCCGCTGCTCGACCGCCTGCAGGAGCACCTGGGCGAAGGGATGCCGGAGACCGGCCGCAGCGGCATCGTGCACGGCGACTACCGGCTCGACAACGCCCTGGTCGATGGGCCCGAGCCGCGCCTGTCGGCGATCCTCGACTGGGAGATGGCCACCCTCGGCGACCCGCTCGTGGACCTCGGCATGTTCGCGCTGTACTGGGAGATCGGCCGGCTGAACGCCGACTTCGCCGGCGCCGTACCGAGCCCGGTCGACCCCGCTGCGGGGTACCCCGCGTTCGACGAACTCGCCGCGGCGTACGGCGAACGGGGCGGCATCGACGTGCCTGACCTGGCGTGGTATCGCGCCTTCGCGGCGTACAAGCTCGCGGTGATCCTCGAGGGGATCCACTTCCGCTACCGGGCCGGCGACACCGTCGGCGAGGGCTTCGACACCATGGGCGAGCTCGTCGAGCCGCTCGCGCAGCAAGGGCTGGAGGGCCACTGATGGATTTCGCATTCGACGACACCACCCGCGATCTCGCCGAGCGGACCCGCGCATTCCTCGACGAGCAGGTGCTGCCGGCCGAGGCGCTCCACGAAGAGCAGCTCGCGGCGACGCCCGGGCAGTGGCACTTCCGCCCCGTGGTCGACGAGTTGCGCGTGAAAGCCCGCGAAGCCGGGCTGTGGAACCTCTTCCTGCCCGGCGAGAACGGCGCAGGGCTCACGAATCTGCAGTACGCGCCGCTCGCCGAGATCACCGGGTGGAGCCCGCGGCTCGCACCGGTCGCCCTCAACTGCTCGGCACCGGACACCGGCAACATGGAGGTGCTGAACGACTTCGGCACCCCCGAGCAGCAGGAGCGCTGGCTCACGCCGCTGCTCGCGGCTCAGATCCGCTCGGCGTTCTGCATGACCGAGCCCGATGTCGCCTCGTCGGATGCCACGAACATCGGCACCCGCATCCGCCGCGACGGCGACGAGTACGTCATCACCGGGCGCAAATGGTGGTCGACGGGCGCGATGAGCCCGGACGCGAAGATCTTCATCGTCATGGGCAAGACCGACCCCGACGCCGACCGGCACCGTCAGCAGTCGATGATCCTCGTACCTCGCGACACCCCCGGGGTGACGGTGGTCCGGCCGCTCACCGTGTTCGGCTACGACGACCGCGACCACGGCGGCCACGCCGAAGTCGCATTCGACGAGGTGCGCGTGCCGGCGTCCCATCTGATCGCGGGGGAGGGTGACGGGTTCGCCATCGCGCAGGCACGGCTCGGCCCCGGCCGCATCCACCACTGCATGCGGGCACTGGGCACCGGTGAGCGCGCCCTCGCGCTGATGGCCGACCGTGCGAACGAACGCGTCGCGTTCGGCCGGACCCTCGCCGAGCAGGGCGTCATCCGCGAGTGGGTCGCCCGGTCGCGGATCGAGCTCGAGTCGCTGCGCCTGCTCGTGCTCAAGACCGCGTGGCTGATGGATACCGTCGGCAACCGCAGGGCGATGACCGAGATCCAGGCGATCAAGATCGCGGTGCCGCGCGCCGTGCAGCGGATCCTCGACCGCGCGATCCAGACGTTCGGCGGTGCCGGCGTCTCACAGGACACCCCGCTGGCCGAGCTCTACGCCGGCGTGCGGACCCTGCGCATCGCCGACGGTCCCGACGAAGTCCACCTGAACAGCCTCGGCCGCGCGCAGCTGCGCCGCTGAACCCCGCCCGCGCGACTTTCAACGACGAAAGGACCCACTGTGAACCACCGATCCGACCCCGCCATCGACGGACCCGGCTACGCGACACTGTCTGTCGCGAGCATCCTCGCCGAGTCCGCCGTCCGCCACGCCGACCGTCCCGCACTGCTGTTCGCGGGCACGACGACGACGTACCGCGAGCTGTGGGAGCAGACCCGCGCCTACGCGGGCGCCCTGCAGGCCCACGGCATCGGCCCCGGCAGCCGGGTCGCGATGATCGTCCCGAACGTCCCCGACTTCGCCCGCGTCTACTACGCCGCCCTGTCGCTGGGCGCCATCGTGGTCCCGGTCCACCTGCTGCTCAAGTCGGCGGAGATCACCTATGTGCTGAAGGATGCCGGTGCCGACCTCTTCGTGGTCGCCGCACCCCTTCTGGCTGAGGCGCTGCCGGCCGCCGCCTCCGCAGAGGTCCCGGTCGTCACCGTCCTGCTGCCCGCAGGCGCGCCCGCCCCCGCAGGGGATCTGCCGCGCCTGGAGCAGGAGGCCGCGGCATCCACTCCTCTGCTCCGCCACACTCCCACCCGCCCGAGCGACCCGGCCACCATCCTCTACACGAGCGGTACGACCGGAACGCCCAAGGGCGCGGTCGGCTCGCACCTGTCGATCGTGGAGCAGGTGCACTGCACGCTCATCGACTCGTTCGACCTGAGCGCCGACGACATCGTCTTCGGCGGCCTGCCGCTGTTCCACACGTTCGGGCAGACGGCCGTCATGAACATGGCGTTCCGCGTGGGTGCGTCGGTCATCCTGCTGCCGCGATTCGACGCCGACGAGGCGCTGGCACTCATGGTCGCCCACGGCGCCACGGTCTTCACCGCCGTGCCCACGATGTACGTCGGCATGCTCGAAGCGGCCCACCGCAGCGACGCCCGTCCACCGCTGCGGTACGCGGTCTCGGGCGGTGCCGCGCTGCCGGTCGTCGTGCTCGAAGCCTTCCGCGAGCAGTTCGGCGCGGACGTGCACGAGGGCTACGGGCTCACCGAGACCGCACCGATCGTCTCGTCGAACACGCTCGTCGAACCCATCCGGCCCGGCACGGTGGGACGGGCGCTGTGGGGCGTCGACATCGCGATCGCCGACGGCGAGAAAGACGACGCCGTCGTGCTGCTGGACGACCCCGATGCGCTCGGCGAGATCGTCGTGCGCGGGCACAACCTGTTCACGGGGTATCTGGGCAGGCCCGAGGCGACGGATGCCGCGGTCGCGGGCGGCTGGTTCCGCACCGGCGACCTGGGGCGGTACGTCGACGGGGTGCTGACGATCGTCGACCGCAAGAAGGACATGATCGTGCGCAGCGGGTACAACGTGTACCCGACCGAGGTCGAGGCCGTGCTGGCCCAGCACCCGGGCATCGCGGTCGCCGCGGTGTTCGGCGTGCCCGACCATGTGCGCGGGCAGGAGATCCATGCGGCCGTCGTCGCGCACGACGGCGTGGCGCTCGACGATGCCGAGGTGGTGGCCTTCGTGCGCGACCGGATCGCGGCGTACAAGTATCCGCGCACCGTGCACGTGATTGACGAGCTGCCGCTGGGCGCCAGCGGCAAGGTCCTCAAGCGCGCGCTCGTCGACCGGTTCACGCTGCAGCCCGCGGGGGAGTGACCACCCCGCGACTCGTCGATGTCGCACGGTCCGATCTGCTCCCCTCTAGCGTCGCCGCCTCGGGGAGAGCAGACTGTGCCCTGACCCACGAGAGGGACCGGGCCGATGACCCCATCGAACCTCGAGCCGGCTACCGCGCCGATCGTCGTGACGCGCCAGGTGGCGGCCGATCCTGTTCATGCCTTCGAGGTGTTCACCGAGCGCTTGGGCGACTGGTGGGATCCCCTGCTGACTCCCGATCCCGACACCTACGAGGGCGCGGACATCGAAGAGGTCGAGGGCGGTGAGGTGGCGCTGCGCCACGATGGTGAGGACATCCCCATCGGCACCGTGCGCGAGTGGGAGACCGGCGAACGGTTCGCCATGACGTTCCACCTGGCTCTGCCGCACTCGCACCCGACCCGCGTCGCGGTCGACTTCGCCCCCGCCGAGGGCGGCACCCTCGTCACGCTGACCCACGACGGCTGGACCGCCGGCAACGCCCGCAGCCGCGGCACGTTCACCGAGTGGCCGCACCTCCTCGCCCGGTTCGCCGCGCTCGCCGAGTCCGGCGACTGAACGCGAGCCTGCGGTCCGAATGCGAGACCGGGGCGAGCGCGAGTCCGCGGACAACGCGAAAGGGGAGGCGCCCGCGAAGGGCGCCTCCCCTGAGCGATCCGCGCGCGTCAGCCCGGGATGCCGTTACCGGTCAGCGCGACCGGCGCGGGCTCCACCGCGGTCACCGCGCCGCCCCGCACCTCGTAGGTCGTGCCTATGTAGTCCTGCACGCCCTGGTCGACGCTCGTGATCCCGACCGTCAGATACGCGGCGTGGTTGTCCGGGGCGAACGCGAGGGGCGCGATGCCGTTGCCCTGCAGGTCGCCCGAGGTGATGGCCTCGAGCAGGCTCTCCCTCGTCGGGTCCTCACCGGCGGCCGCGAGCGCCTCGGCGAACGTGTACGCGACGCTCATGCCGTAGATGGTGTTCCCGTCGAACGGCGCACCGTCGTTGTACTCGTCGTTTATCTCGCGGAACAGCGTCACCCAGTCGTCGTCGCCCATCGGCGAGTAGTTGGTGCCGATGAACCCCTGCAGCAGCTGCGGCGCCGCGTCGCCGAGGTAGCCCTGCAGCGTCGGGTAGTCCGCGCCCGATGACGAAGCCATCCACTGCGGGAACCAGCCCAGCTGGGCCGCCGTGCCGATCGCGAGCGCCGTGAAGCCGTTGATCGTCGCGAGGGTGACGACCTCGCAGCCGGCGGCCTGCAGCGCGCCGATCTGCGCCGTGACGTCCTGGTTCGACACCGAGTACCGCTCGACGTGCGCGACACCGTCGGCGCCGAGCGCGGTCTCGAGACCGGTGAGGAAGTCGTCGCCGAAGTCGTCGTCCTGGCCGAGCATGCACACCGACGTGCCGGGCAATTCGTCCGCGGCGTACTGCGCGAGGGCCGCGCCCTCGACGACGTAGTCGGCATTGAAGCCGAACGTGAACGGGTATTTGTCGGGCTGGTTCCACGAGGTCGATCCCGATGCCACGAACAGGTCGGGCACCTTGTTCTGGTTGAGGAACTCGAGCACCGACTGGTGCGTCGCCGTGCCGAGGCCGTTGACGATCGCGAACACCTCGTCCTGCTGCACGAGCTCGCGCACGACCGTCTGCGTGTTGGCGGGGTTGTACCCGTCGTCCTTCACGATGTACTCGATCTCGCGGCCGTGGACGCCGCCCTCCTCGTTGATGTACTCGAAGTACGCGGTCGCCGCCGCCGAGATCGACGAGTAGCCGGCCGCGGCCGGGCCCGTCAGCGGCGTGTGCGTGCCGATCGTGACGGTCGTGTCGGTCACGCCGGTGCTGTCGCCGGTCGCCGCGGGATCGTCGGAGTCTGAGCCGGGTGCTGACGGCGTGCTGCACGCCGTGAGCACGAGGGCCGATGCCGCGAGCAGCACGCCGAACCGGCGGGCAGAGCGCGACGCTGAACTCTGGTGGGACATGGTGTCACCTTTCTTGTGCAAGGAACTGCTTCGAGGGGTTGGAGGTCGTGCCGGTGGTGGATGCCGGGGACTGACGATTCGGGGCTTGATCAGACCCCGGCATCCGATCGGCTGACGCGGTGAACCCCAGCTCTGCGTCAGCCGACGTATGGGTGGACTTCGTGCGGCGCCGGACGCCCCAGCTGCCGGCGAGGCCGGTGGGGCGGACGAGCATGACGATGATCAGCAGGACGCCGAAGACGAGTACGGAGAGGTTGCCCGACAGGCGCTGCTCGAGCTCGGTCGGCAGCTCCAGCGCGCCGGCGAGCACGTTCAGCAGCCAGGGCAGGACGACGATGATGACCGCCCCGAGCGCGGCCCCGCCGATGCTGCCGAGCCCGCCGATGACCGCTGCCACGAGCAGCAGCAGCGAGAAGGCGAGCGTGTAGCCGCCCGGGCTGACCGACTGCGTCACGAAGCACAGCACGGCACCGCCTGCGCCGGCGGCTGCGGCCGACACCGTGAACGCGGTCACCTTCACGCGGCGCACGGCCACCCCGTTCACGCGGGCGGCGGTCTCATCGTCGCGCACGGCGCGCATCCGCAGGCCGCCGACGCCGCGTCGTACCAGTACGAGGGCGGTGGTGGTGACCGACGCCACACCGATCGCGACCCAGGCCTGCCACTGCTCCAGGGCGATGAGCCGGTTCAGGAACTCCGGCACGGGACTGTACGCGGTCTGCACGCCCTGGTCGCCGCGGAACACTGCGCTGAACACGCTCGTGAAGGCGGGCAGGGCGATCACGAGCGCGAGGGTCAGGCCGGCGAGGTACGGGCCGCGCAGGCGGGCGCCGGCGAGCCCCAGGAGCAGGCCGAGGAGGGAGGCGGCCACGACGCCGGCCACCAGGGCGACCGCGAAGCGGACGACGCCGTCCACTCCGGCATCCGTCAGCGCATTCGAGGTCAGCGCATAGCCGTACCCGCCCGCGGCCATGAGCGCCGCGTGCCCGAGCGAGAGCTGGCCTGACAGGCCGATGAGCAGCGTCAGGCCGCCGACGGCGCACAGGTATGCGGCCGCGGTCGCGAGCTGGAAGTTGCGGAACGGGTCGAGCAGGAACGTCCCGCCGATGGCGAGGAGGGTCAGGATGCCGGCGAACACGAGCACGCGGCGCGTGCCGGTCAGGCGGGGGAATACGCGCTTCATGCGGTCCGGGCCTCTCTCATCGAGAACACTCCGCCGGGTTTGACGAGCAGGACGACGACGAGCAGCACGAGCACCCCGATGGGTGCGACGGTCGACCCGAGGTAGCCGGTGATCAGGCTCATCACGACACCGACCGTGAGTCCGCCCAGCAGCGCCCCGACCGGGGAGTCGAGGCCGCCGACGACGGCGACGGTGAACGCGTAGACGAACAGCATGTCGGTCGAGTGCGGGTTCAGGCCCAGCT
Source organism: Microbacterium invictum (assembly GCF_014197265.1). NCBI lineage: Bacteria > Bacillati > Actinomycetota > Actinomycetes > Micrococcales > Microbacteriaceae > Microbacterium > Microbacterium invictum. The sequence continues at coordinate 2,900,961 of NZ_JACIFH010000001.1, forward strand.
CGGTCGGGATCAGCAGCAGCGCGGCGAGGGCGGCGACGGCGGCGGAGAGCATCCATCCGATCGTGACCATGCGTCCGACGCGCACGCCGAGCATGCGCGACACCTCGGGGGCGAAGGCCGAGGCGCGCAGCTGCAGGCCGAGCGCCGTGCGCGTGAAGAGCAGGGCGAGCAGGCCCATCACCCCGAGTGCGACCACGAGCACGAAGATGTCGTAGGGCGAGAGCAGCGGCACGCCGCCGACGAAGATCGGGGTCTCGTCGAACGGTGCGGCCATCGGCCGGTACTGCGGGCCGAACGCGATGCCCAGCAGCGACTGCAGCACCATGACCAGGCCGATCGCCACGATGACGCCGGCCAGCGGGGTCGAATGCGGTGCGTGCCGCATGACGCCGCGCTCGACGACCCAGCCGATCGCGGCTCCGCCGAGGATGCCGGCGGCCAGGCCCGCGGCGTACGAGCCGGTCATGCCTGTCACCGCGAACGCGAGGTAGGTGGCCACGAGCGCCATGGCGCCCTGGGCGAAGTTGATGATGCGTGCGGCGCGCCAGATGAGCACGAGCGAGAGGGCGAACAGCGCGAAGATCGCGCCGCGCGCCAGTCCCGTGGCGAGGAGGAAGGCGAGGCGGTCCATCAGAATCCCAGGTAGGCGTGGCGGAGGGCGGTGTCGTCGGCGAGGGCGGATGCCGCATCGTCGGCCACCAGGCGGCCGAGGTCGAGCACGACGCCGCGATCGGCGATCGACAGGGCGCTGGTGACGTTCTGCTCGGCCAGGAGCACCGTCATGCCGCCCTGCGCGGCGGCGTCGCGGAGGGTGCCCATCAGCTGGGCGACCACGAGGGGCGCGAGGCCCAGCGACGGCTCGTCGAGGGTGAGCACGCGAGGACGGGCGAGCAGGGCACGGCCGAGCGCGAGCATCTGACGCTCCCCGCCCGACAGCTGGTGGCCGTCGGCGGCGCGGCGCCGGGACAGCGGCTCGAACAGCTCGTAGATCTCGGCGATCGCGGCCTCGCGGCCGCGGCCGCGGTAGCGCCAGAGGGCGCCGAGGCGCAGGTTCTCGTCGACGGTGAGCTCGGCGACGACGCTGCGCCCCTCGGGCACCTGGGCGATGCCCAGCCGGGCCCTGTTCTCGGGGTGCACCCGGGCGAGGTCTGCGCCGTCGAGGGTGACCCGGCCCGACGTGGGCCGGACGAACCCGGCGAGCGTGCGCAGCAGGGTCGTCTTGCCGGCCCCGTTGGCACCCAGGAGCGCGACGACGTCGCCGGGCTTGAGGGCGAAGCTGACGGCGTGGAGGACGGGCTCGCCGCCGTAGCCGACGGTGAGCTGTTCGAACGCGAGCGCGCCGGTCATGCGGTCGCCTTCACGCCGAGGTAGGCCTCTTCGACCCGGGGGTCGACCCGGATCTCGGCCGGGATGCCGCGGGCGATGACCTTGCCGAAGTCGAGGACGACGATGTGGTCGGCCAGGTCCATGACGAAGTCGACGTGGTGCTCGACCAGCAGCACGGCGCAGCCGGTGGCGGCGATGGTCCGCACGGTGTCGGCGAGGGCGGCGATGTCGTCGTGCCCGAGCCCGCCGGCCGGTTCGTCGAGCAGGAGCAGGCGGGGCTCGATCACGAGCGCGCGGGCGAGGGCGACGCGCTTGCGGACCGGGTAGGGGAGTGCGGCGACGGGGCGGCCGGCGACGTCGGCGAGCCCGCGGGCGTGCAGCTGCGCGGCGATGCGGTCCGCGGCATCCGCAGCCCCGGCGATCGGGAGGGCGATGTTCTCCTGCACCGTGAGCGCGTCGAACAGGCCGAGGCTCTGCAGCGTGCGGGCGACGCCGTGGCGGGTGAGCGCCGAGGTACGGGGTGGAACCGGCTCGCCGTCGAGGCGGATCTCGCCGGCGCGGCGGCGCACGAGCGAGCAGACCGCGTTGAAGACGGTGGTCTTCCCGGCGCCGTTGGGGCCGATGAGCGCGACGATCTGCCCGGCGCCGACCTCGAAGGTGACATCGTCGAGCGCGGTGAGCCCGCCGAACGTGACGGTCAGTCCGTCGACGCTCAGTCGCGGGGTGGGTACGGCGTTCATCGGCACCTCTCTGTGTCGGGTGTCGCCAACTGTACCGCAAAAACCGACTGGACGGTATGTTGCGATGAAAGGACCACCCAGCGCGGCGGGGCGGGGTCCTATTTGTGGGGGATGCCGGTGATCATGCCACCGTCGACGACGAACTCGGCGCCGGTGGTGAACCGCGACGCGTCCGAGGCGAGGAACACGATCGTGCCGGTGACGTCTTCGGGGGTGCCGGGGCGCCCGAGCGGGATGTCGAGGTGGGCCGGGTCGATGCGGGTGGTCATGTCGGTGAGGATGAGCCCCGGGTGCACCGAGTTGACGCGGATGCCGCTCGCCCCGAGCTCGACGGCCATCGACTTGGTGAGGCCCCGCACGCCGAACTTCGCCGCCGTGTAGCCGTGGAGTCCGCGGCTGCCGCGGATGCCCTCCACCGACGAGATGTTGATGATCGACCCGCCGCCGGCCGCCTTCATGACGGGCACCACGGCGCGGCATCCGAAGAACGTGCCGGTCAGGTTCACCGCGATGACCGTGTCCCACTTCGCGGTGCTCAGATGCTCGATGGGCGCCGCGTTGACGATGCCCGCGTTGTTGACCAGGACATCCAGCGCCCCGAAGGCGGCGACGGTGTCTGCGATCGCGGCATCCCACCCTTCTTCGTCGGTGACGTCCAGGGGAGTGAAGCGGGCGCGCTCGCCGAGTTCCGCCGCCAGGGCTGCGCCTTCGGCTTCGAGCAGGTCGGCGATCATGACGGCGGCCCCCTCGGCGTGCAGGGCACGCACGTATGCGGCGCCGAGGCCGCGCGCACCGCCGGTGACGAGGACCGTCTTACCGGTCAGCGAGAACGCGCTCACGCGCCGACCTCGATCACGACCCGGCCCACGGTGCTGCCGCCTGCGAGCTTCTCGATCGCATCGGGCGCCCGTTCGAACGGGACGACCTCGTCGATGACCGGGCGGATCGCACCCGAAGCGGCCAGCGCGGTGAGGGCGTCGTGAGCCTCGATGACCAGGTCGGGCCGGCGCTCGGAGTACAGGCCCCAGTACAGGCCGAGGACGGCGAAGTTCTTCACGAGCGCGATGTTGGTCTTCAGCTGCGGGATCTCGCCGCTGGCGAACCCGATGACCACGATCCGGCCCTCGAAGGCGATGCAGCGGGTGGACGCGTCGAACGCCGCTCCGCCCACCGGGTCGAACACGACGTCGGCGCCGTGCCCGGCGGTGATCTCCTTGATGCGGGCGGGCAGGTCGTCGCGCCCGCGGACGAGCACCTCTTCGGCTCCCGCGGCCCGGGCGACCGCGGCCTTGGCATCCGACCCCACCACGGCGATCACCCGCGCGCCGGCCGCGACGCCGAGCTGTACGGTCGCCGCACCCACACCGCCGGCGGCCGCGTGCACGAGCAGCCACTCGCCGGCCTGCAGCCGTGCCCGGCGATGCAGGGCGAAGTACGCCGTCTGGTAGGCGACCATCAGACCCGACGCCGCGATGTCGTCGAGCGCCGCCGGGGTCGGGTGCACGTCGCGCGCCGGCACGGCGGCCAGCTCGCTGAGCACGCCGATCATGCCGCCGACGACGCGCTGCCCGATCTCGAACCCGGTCACGCCGTCGCCGAGCGCGACGATCGTGCCGGCGAACTCGACGCCGGGCACGAACGGCAGGTCGGGCTTGACCTGGTACAGGCCGCGGGACAGCAGCACGTCGGGGAAGTTCGCCGCCACGGCTGCGACGCGCACGAGCACTTCACCGGGACCGGCCGCCGGGTCGTCGACGTCGACGAGCTCGAGCACCTCGCGGGGCTCTCCGTGGGCGGTGACGTGCCATGCGCGCATGCGGCTACTCCTTGGGGTGCGGGTGGGGGGTGTGGATGCCGGTGAGGTAGAGCTCGGTGAGCTGCTCGGCAACCTGCGCCGCCGACTCGGGTCCGCCCGGCGAGTACCAGTGCGACAGGTAGTGCACATCGCTGAAGAAGTGGGCGATGAGCAGCGGCGCCGGGATGTCGGTGCGGAACGCGCCCTCCTGCTGACCCCGCTCGAGGAGCGCGGCGACCTCGTCGTGATACGCGCGGCGGCGGCGGGTGACCTCCTGCCGGCGCGGAGCCGAGAGCATGTGGGCGCTGCGGAAGTACACCGTGCCCTCGTCGAGGGATTCGATCGACGTCTTGATCACATCGATGCACACCGCGCGCAGCACGGCTTCGGCGTTCTCGCCGCCGGCCGCGATGATCTCGTCGAGATGGCGTTTCTGCAGCGACAGCAGCCGATCGTAGATGCCGAACAGCAGGTCGTCCTTCGACTCGAAGTAGTGGTACATCGCGCCCTTGGTGACCCCGGCCGCCTCCACGATCTGCTGGACGCTCGTGTTGGCATAGCCCTGGCTCGCGAAAAGCTCCACGGCAGCCCGGGTGACCTCGTCGGCGACACTTGTCTGCTTCATGCGTCCATCTTCTCGCGTCGGGTGCGACTCAGTGCGACTCAGCCGATCGGGCGGATGGACGCGCCGCCATCGATGAGGATCGTCTGGCCGGTGATCCACGCGGCATCCGTCGACAGCAGGAACGACACCGGACCGGCGATGTCGGCCGGTTCGCCCAATCGGCGGAGCGGATACGCCGAGGCCGCCTCTTGCTCGTGCCCCTCGTACAGCGCGCGTGCGAAGCGCGTCTTGACGACGGCGGGCGCGACGGCGTTGACGCGGATGGCGGGGGCGAGCTCTTCGGCCAGCTGCATGGTGAGGTTGATGAGGGCCGCTTTCGAGACGCCGTAGAACGAGATGTTCGGCGAGGCGGCGACCCCCGAGACCGATGCGATGTTCACGATCGCGCCGGCGAGGCCGGCGTGCACGGCGTCGCGCGACCATTCGAGCGCGGCGATGACGTTGACCTCGAGGATCTTGCGGGCGGCGGCGGGGTCGACTTCGAGCGCGGGGCCGTACGCGGGGTTGATGCCCGCGTTGTTGACGAGGTGGTCGAGCCGGCCGTGCCGCTGCGCGATGTGCGCGAAGACGGCCGCGCGGTGCTCGGGGTCGTCGGCGCGACCGGCGACGGCGGAGGCTGCCGGGCCGAGGGTCGCGAGCGCTTCGTCGAGGCCCTCCTGGTGGCGGCCGGTGATCACGACAGATCCGCCTTCGGCGACGAGGCGCTCGGCGACCGCGAACCCGATGCCGCGGCTCGCGCCCGTCACGAGGGTCACGGTGCCGTCGAATCGGGCGAGAGCCATGCGTGCCTCCTTGCACATACCGTCTAGTCGGTACGACCTTAGCACGCCGCGCGTCGCGGGGATGCGGGGGCGACGTGGGTAGCCTGGGGGCGTGAAGCGCTCTCAGGCTGTCAGTCCCGCGGTCCCGCAGCCCGTGCTGCCGCCGACGCTGCGGATTCTGCTGGGGCTCGCGGCCGCAGTGATCGTTCTGGTCGGGGTGCACCTGGCGGCCGAGATCGTCGGGCCGCTCGCGCTCGCCGCCGTCATCGTGATCATCTGCCATCCGCTGCGGCATCCGCTCGAGCGCCGGGGCTGGCCGCGCTGGCTCGCCACCACCACGGTGATCGTGGTCGCCTACGCGGTGCTGGCGGCGATGGCGCTGCTGCTGTTCTACGCCGGCGTGGAGTTCTACCAGCTTGTGCGCGATGCGGCCGGCACGCTTCAGGCGTCGGCCGACGGCATGATCGCGTGGCTGCGGGATCTCGGCGTGCAGCAGGAGGTGTCCGATGCCATGGGCTCGATCCTCGCGCCCGGGTCCATCCTCGGGTTCGTGGCGTCCGCCGGCGGAGCGGCGATCGGCGTGCTCACCGCGTTCTTCTTCGTCCTCGCGTACGTGATCTTCATGGCCGTCGACGGGGCCCGTTACGCCACCGCCCCGCAGGTGCTCGGGGCGCACGTCCGACCGACGGTGTCGCGGTTCCAGGCATTCAACCGGGGCGTGCGACGCTACTACATCGTCAACGCCAGCTTCGGCCTGGTCGTCGCGATCATCGACGGCCTGGCCCTGTGGGCGCTGCACGTTCCGGCGCCGGTGGTCTGGGCGATCCTCGCGTTCGTGACCAACTTCATCCCGAACATCGGTTTCGTGATCGGCCTCGTCCCGCCGGCGCTGCTCGCGCTGGCGGTCGGCGGCTGGCCGCTCATGCTGGCGGTGATCGCCGTCTACTGCGTGGTCAACGTCACGCTGCAGGTGCTGATCCAGCCGAAGTTCGTGTCGGATGCCGTAGACCTGAGCCTCACGCTGAGCTTCTTCTCGGTGATCTTCTGGACCTTCATCATCGGCCCGCTCGGTGCGATCTTGTCGATCCCGCTCACGCTGCTGGTGCGTGCCCTGATTCTCGAGGGCGACCCGCAGGCGTGGTGGCTGCGCTGGCTGTCGGGCGACACGCAGGCGCGCCCGCCGCGCGGCGTGGAAGCGGCCGCCGGCGACGCCACGTAGCCGCGAACCTCGGGCGGAGTGAATGCCGCCGGCGACGCCGCCCGCGGACCCGCGCCGCAGCCGGTCAGCGCGCCGCGACGGGTCAGGACGGGTCGAGCCGCAGCACGGTCGGCGACTCGCCCACCGAGAGGTCGTCGACGATCCGCAGCGTGCGGGCGATCTCGTCCACCGCCCCGATCACCGTGCCGAACCGCTCGCGGTCGCCGCAGACGGCGGTGAGGGTCACGAGGTGCGTGCCGGTGTCCCACGTGTAGCTCGCGAAGGGCGGGGTGCGCGGATCGGCCGGCAGCGGCATCGCCAGCTTCTCACCGGTGCCCAGGTGCGGGTTGCGGAACGACTCGGTGTCGTCGTACTCCATCGGCATCATCGCGCGGGCCGTGCGCAGCTGCGGCGTCAGCTCCTGGAGCTGCGCCATCACGACCAGCAGCGCCGGATCGTCCTTCCACACCCACACGAGCACGCGGCCATCGGCCTTGCGCATCAGCAGCGGTGCCGCCTGGCTCATCGCCCACGCGGCGAACCCGCCGCCCGGCCGGCTCGGCGCACCGGTCACGGCACCGGCCTGACCCATCAGCATGCGGATCGCCGCCTTGCGGTGACGTCGCCCGCGGAAGCCGAGCGAACCGGTCACGGGCACCCAGCGATCGGCGGGGGCATCGGCCTGCAGACGGGGCATGTCTCCAGCGTAGGCCGGGGGCGCTGGCGGTTGGCTGGGACGCCCGCCACAACTTCCAGCGTCAGGCCGTCGGCAGCATCGAAATGGCCGGCCTGAAGTAGCTCGACCGGGGCAGTCAGGCGTCGATGATGATCATGACGGTGCTCCGGATCTGTTGCAGTACGATCGGGCCGACGTTCCCCAACCTTGCACTCACGCGGGTCGTGGCGACCGATCGGATGTGCTGGCACTGCGCAGCCGAGGCTACACCGAGGCCGTTGTGCTGATCCGGTTCGACGACGACCTCGGAGCCGCTGTCACGGATCGTGCGCGTGAGCGGAACGACCTGGATGACGTTCGGGCTGCCACGGAGGATCTGCTCAGCGGTGACGACGACCGCAGGCCTGCGCACGCCGGCCTCTGAACCCGCGGGCGCGCCGAGGTCGAGGTCGACGACGTCACCCGGCGTCAGCATCGAGCCAGGCGAGCTCGTCGTCGCGCAGCGGCGCGGAGAGGTCGCGCCCGATGGCTTCCTGTTCGAGCAGGCGTGCACCCCGGGCGACGGTGTCGGTCAACGACTCGCCCCGGCGGGCGGCCAGGTCGTTGAGGATGTCGCGTGTGGCGCGAGTGATCCGGATCGTCGTCGTCGTCTGGCTCATGCATCCACTGTAGCTCATGTAGACATTCCAATCTACACGTCGCGCGATGCCGCGTCATTCCGGCGCGGTCGACATCTGTGCCTCGGCAGTCGCCTCAGGAGCCCGGCGCGGCGCACCTCGATGCGCCGGGCTCACCGTGGGACACTCGGCGTGTGACCGCACCTGCCACCCGCCGCGCCGCACGGCTCCGCGCCGCCGCCGAGATCGACCCTTCGAGCCAGCGCTCGCTCGAATCGCTCGGGCTCGGGATCGGGGCGATCGCGTTCGTCATCACCGCGCTCGTCGCCCTGGCCGCGTTCCGCTTCGAGTCCGCCCCGATCGCCGGGCCGAACTCCGCGGGCCAGTTCGCCGCGATCGCCTCGGCCGTCACCGCAGCGCTCGCTTTCATTGCGGGCCGCTATGTCGTTCGCGACACGAGCCGCCAGGTGCGTGCGCTCGACGTCCTCGACGTGGCCGCGCTCGCGTTCGCGCATGCGATGGTAGCGCTGCTGAGCTGGACCCTGCTCGCGGTCATCTTCGAGGGCGGGTTCGTGGATGCCGAGGTGTTTGCGCTTCCGCTCCTGATGCTCTCGGGCGCGGCGGCCGCCCTCACCGGATACGTCGCGTTCTTCTCGGCGACTCACATGGATCTGTCGCTGCTCGCCGTCGTGCTGGCGGTCTTCCTCGTACTCGGGGTCCTCGCGAGCACGCTGAGCTCGGCCGACCCTCACTGGTGGGAGATGAACCTCAGCGCACTCGGCGCGACCGACGATCTGTCGGCGCTCGCGTTCAACCTGACCCTGATCGTCGCCGGTGTCATCGTTACCACACTCGCCCGCTACGCCACCCGGTCGCTGCCCACCCCGCATCCGCACGGCGCCCGCAACGTACGCATCTGCCTGATCATCGTCGGGATCTTCCTGGCCTGCGTCGGCATCTTCCCTGTCGATGAGCACTTCTGGATCCACAACACGGTGGCCACCGGAATGGCCGTCGCGTTCGCTGTCGCCGCGATCCGGATGCCGGTGTGGATCCCCGGCATGCCGCGCGCGTTCGTCGCGCTCGGGTGGCTGTTCATCGCCATCACCGTTGTGCTCGGGGTGCTGTTCGCCGTCGGCTACTACACGCTGACGGCCGTCGAACTGGTCGCCGGGGTGCTCATCTTCTCGTGGATCATCCTGTTCCTCCGCAACGCCGCCGCGCTGCACGAGGACACCGACCGGGCCTGAGGCCTCACAGACGCACGCGCACTGCCTCGCGCCGGTTGGTGACGTCCAGTTTGCGGTAGAGCGACTGTACGTGGGTCTTGACCGTGTTGGTCGACAGGAACAGCTGCGCAGCGATCTCGGAGATCGTCATAGGAGTGCGCAGGTAGGCCAGGACCTCGCGCTCGCGGGCCGAGAGCGCGCCCGCTGCCGTTGCGGTGCCGCCACGGTTCAGCGCCTCGGCGATGAAGGCGCCGTGGCGGCTGCCCCACGTCGCGTGGGTCTGCAGCAGGGCCTGCACTTCGGGCAGCGGATCGGCGAACGGCCGCAGGATGTGCTCGATCGCGGCCAGGTCGAGTGCTCGCTCGAGCACAATGTGCGCGTCGTCGCGACCGGCATCGTCGCGCAGCAGCGCGTCGGTCAGCATCAGCCGCACCCGGGCGGGCACCGTCAGCGATCCCGCCGGTGTGCCGGCCACGATGCTGCGGGCGGTGGCGACGTCGCCCGCTCGGCGGAGCACCTCGGCGGCGACGGCACGCGGGACGGGGAGATAGTCGTCCGATTCGATCGACCGGTTCGCGTACCGGATGGCGTCGTCGGTACGTCCGCGGACGATCGCGAGCTTCGCGAGCGCGCAGTCGCGGAAGCCCTGCCAGGGGACGCCCAGCACCGTCTCGGCGGGCATGGTGTGCAGTCGTTCGAGGGCTTCGGCCTGCCACGTCATGTCGCTGGATGCCGCGGCGGCAAGGGCGTCGTACATGAGCGCGACCGGCTCGTACGCGGTGCGGCCGATGGCCAGCCGGCGGACGTCGGTGAACGCGTCGCGCGCCAGAGGCAGATCATCGCGCCAGTACGCGACGAAGCCCTCGGTGCACGCGGCGCTGCCGCCGTCGTACACCTGCCATTCGTCGTCCTCGCCGACGGGAACGCTGCGTGCGGCGAGCCGGAGCGCCTCGGTGAGGTGGCCGTCGAACGCGAGCGCGAAGGCGAGGGTGCCGGCCACGCGGGCCGCGAGCCGCGGCCGTTCGCGCGCTTCGGCTTCGCGCAGCGCCGTGCGCAGCGTCGCGATCGCGTCCACCGGTCCACGGCGCAGGCGCAGGGACGTGTAGCCGAGCACGAACAGCACGTGCGGGGTCAGCCGGTGGCCGACCGCACGGGGGTCCTCCAGCGCGGAGACGGTGCGTTCCACGTAGGCACGCAGTGGTCCGGGCTCGTCCGTGGTCATCATGCCGGCGACCGCGACGACGGCGCACTCCTGCGGCGTCTGGGCGACGGCATCCGCACCGCGGCGCATGAGCAGGCGGGCGCCTGCCGTGTCGCCGGCGATCCAGGCGCAGCACGCGCGGATGCCGAGGGTGGCCGCGCGGTCCGCCCACGCCGGCGGCAGCGCCGCGCACAGGCGGTCGAGAGCACGCGCACGCCCTTCCTGCATGAGTTCGAGCCACGTCGACATGAGCACGCGGTGCGCACGTCCGGGCTGCTTCGCGGCGAGGTAATGCTCGACGGAGGCGAGGGGCTGGGTCTCCTCCAGGTACTCGGCGGCCCGGATATGGCGGGCCGCGGTCTCTTCGGGCGCCCGTCGCTGCTCGGCGGCGAGGACGGCGGCGCGGAAGGCGGCGTGCCAGGTGTACACACGGCGACCCTGATCACTGAACCGCTCGAGGAACAATCCACGGCGTGCGCACTCGTCCACGTGCGCGGCGGCGTCGGGGTCGTCGGGCAGGAGCGCCGCCGCAAGCCCGGCGTCCAGTGGCGAGGCGATCGTGGTGGTGCGGATCAGCGTCGCCAGCTCGGTGGGCAGCCCGCTCAGGATGACGTCGCCGACGTAGTCGTCGAGATCTTGCGGCAGGCTGGCCGAGCCGCCCCCCAGATGCAGACGCACGGCCAGCGGCCAGCCTCCGGTACGTCGCTGGATGTCCGCTGCTTCGCTGTCTGAGCAGCCCTTGCCGGCGACCAGCGCGGCCGCGGCGGCGATCTCCGTGGCGTCGAATGCGAGGTCGTCGGGGCCGAGCGCGGTGCCGTCGACGCCGAGCGTGCGGAGCATGTCTTCGCCGTTGAGCGTGGCCAGCAGGATGAGCTGCAGCCCGGGCGGGCGCTTGAGCGCGAGGGCGCCGAGCGGGCCGGTCTGCAGAGCGTCCGCGAACTCGACCTGGTCGATCACGAGTGCGAGGCCGTCCTCCAGATCGGCGAGGACGGCTGCGAGCGCATCGGCCACGGTGGTGCCGTCATGGACGTCGATGGCGGCGGTGTCGAGGTGCGCGAGCGCGCGGACGTCGCGCAACTCGCGGCGCACGGCGGCGATGATGCCGTGCGCGATTCGCTCGTCGTCGTGATCGAAGCGCGTCAGGCTCAGCCATGCCACCGGACGCGGCGCCGAGCGCGCCCATTCGGCTGCTGCCGTGCTCTTGCCATAGCCCGAGGGTGCGCCCACCGCGACGACTGCCGCGCCGTCCACGGCAGTGTCGATCGCGGCGATCACGCGCGGCCGCGGAATCGTGAGGCGTGCTTCGGGTGGGGTGGTCAGAAACCATGGCGTGCGCGGCCACTGGGCGAGAACCTCGCCCCCGGACGCGCGTAGCCCATCGGTCATGGCCCTCATCATAGAAGGGTCATGGAACGTCGAGACGACGGCACGTCACACATCGCCGCGCGGCGTGCGAGTCATGAAGCGCCGGCCGTCGCCCCCTCCAGCTTCGCCATCACCTGGTTGATCGTGAACGACGCCGACTCCTGGCGGGCCGGGAACTCGCGGAGGCTCTGCAGCATCCGGGCGACGTAGGCCTGCGCCGGCACGAACAGGAAGATGCGGTCGATCACCCAGTCCCAGTAGGTGTTCGACGTGATGTCAGCACGCTCGTACGGGTCGGTGCGGAGGTTGAACAGCTTCGGGAACCGGAGCTCGATGTAGGGCTCCTGCCAGACGGCGAGCGTGCCGACCGCGCGCTGCTCGAGGAAGACGAGCTTCCAGTTCTCGAAGCGAAGCCCGGTGAGGTCGCCATCGTCGGACACATAGAAGAAGTGGCGACGTGGACTGTGCTCGGCGGCCCCGGTGATGTAGTCAAGCTGGTTGTGCCCGTCGAGGTGCACCTTGTATTCGGTGCCGTGCAGCTCGGTGCCTGCCGCCAGCCGCTCGGCGATGTCGGTGTCGCCGGCGGCGGCGAGCAGCGTCACGAACCAGTCGTTGTGGCTGACGATGCCGTTCAGGGTCGTGCCCGCCGCAATATGCCCGGGCCAGCGAACGATGGCCGGCACCCGGTACGCGCCCTCCCAGTTGGAGTTCTTCTCGTTGCGGAACGGCGTCATTCCGGCATCCGGCCAGCTGTTCATGTGGGGACCGTTGTCGGTCGAGTACATCACGATCGTGTTCTCGGCCAGGCCGAGCTCGTCGAGCAGGTCCAGCAGCGAGCCGACGACGTCGTCGTGGTCGAGCATGGTGTCGTGGTAGTTCGACTGCCACCGCCCCGCCCGGCCCTTGCTCTCCTCTTTCGTGTGCGTACGGAAGTGCATGTGCGTCGAGTTGAACCACACGAAGAAGGGCTGGTCGTCCTCAGCCTTGGCGCGGATGAAGTCTGCCGCGGCGTCGCGGAACTCCTCGTCGACGGTCTCCATCCGCTTCTTGGTCAGCGGGCCGGTGTCTTCGATGCGCTGGGTGCCGTCGTCGTTCGCCCAGGAGTGGATGACCCCGCGCGGGCGGAACTTCTCGCTGAAGCCGGGGAACTCCTCGTCAGTCGGGTAGTCGGGGTGCTCGGGCTCCTCCTCGGCGTTGAGGTGATACAGGTTGCCGAAGAACTCGTCGAAGCCGTGTGCCGTGGGCAGATGCTCGTCGCGGTCGCCCAGGTGGTTCTTGCCGAACTGACCGGTGGCGTAGCCGTGATGCTTGAGCGCGTCCGCGATCGTCGGGTCCTCGGGCTGCAGGCCCAGCTTCGCTCCCGGCATGCCGACCTTCGTCAGACCGGTGCGATACGGGTTCTGGCCGGTGATGAACGCGGCACGGCCGGCTGTGCAGCTCTGTTCGCCGTAGTAGTCGGTGAACTTCACGCCCTCGTGGGCGAGACGGTCGATGTTCGGCGTGCGATACCCCATGAGGCCGTCGGAGTACGCGCTGACATTGCTGATGCCGATGTCGTCGCCCCAGATGATGAGGATGTTGGGCTTGTCGGTCATGGCAGGATCCTCGCTCGCAGAGTTGATGAGTCTGCGGGTATGCAAGCACGGCGCGTCGCGCTACGCCAGGGCCAGCGAACGACACTCGCCCCGCGTGGGTGAGCGTGACGTCGTCGCGGAGGAAAGTGATGCGGCGGAGCGCACACGGCCCTACCGTCGGAGTCATGCAAGGAACACGCTCATGACCGATCTGCTGCCCTCGTGGCGCGACACCGCCACCCGCGCCGCGATACTCGACTTCGTCGACGCGGTGACCGATTCGGACGGACCGCATTTCGTTCCCGCCGGTGACCGCGTCGCCGTCTTCGACAACGACGGCACCCTCTGGACCGAGAAGCCGTTCGTGACGCAGTTGGCGTATCTGCTCGAGCAGTGGAAGGCACAGGTGGCCGCCGACCCGTCGCTCGCCGACACCCAGCCGTACCGGGCCGCGGCCACCGGCGACCTTGCCTGGCTCGGCACCGCGGTCGACAAGCATTACGCCGGCGACGACGCCGACCTCGGGCTGCTCATCAAGGCCGTGGCGGGCGCGACCGCGGGCACGAGCGTCGAGGACTACCAGGCCGCGGTGTCGGCGTTCTACCGCGATGCCCGGCACCTCACGCTGCAGACGTCGTATGCGCACACCGTCTACCAGCCCATGGTCGAGCTGATCCGTCTGCTGGACAGCCACGACTTCCGCACGTACATCGTGTCGGGCGGCGAACGCGACTTCATGCGCCCGATGGCCGAGGAGTACTACGGGATTCCCGTGCAGCGGGTCATCGGCACCGCGCTCGGTCTCGAGTACGACGCCGACGCCAACGTGGTGCGGTATTCACCGTCGCTCGACTTCTTCGACGACGGAGGCGAGAAGCCGGTGCGCATCTGGGCGCGGACCGGCAAGCGACCGATCCTCGCGGCGGGCAACTCGAACGGCGACGTGCCCATGCTCCGGTACGCGCAGGGATCGCCTGCCAGCCTCGCGCTGCTCGTCCACCACGATGACGACGCCGGCCGTGACGTGGCCTACGACAAAGGCGCCGAAGACGCGCTCGCTGCGGCCGACACACACCGCTTCACCGTGATCAGCGTGCGCGACGACTGGGAGACGGTGTTCCCCGCAGAGGGGTGAGAGACGAGTGGATGCCGGGTTCGGGCATCCACTCTCCTGCAGTGCTCACGCGTCGCGGGCGCAGCGGAACCCGATGTGGCTCATGCCGGTGTCCTCCGCCTGCGGCGAGCGGGCCGCGGGACGGAATCGGAGGCAGTAGTCCGGCGAGCACAGCTGTGAGCCGCCCTTGAGCACGCGGCGCGGGATGTCGGGGAAGCCCTCCTGGGCGCTCGCGGCGGCCAGCAGGTTCTGGCGCTTGCCGGCATCGACCGGCTTGTCGCTCAGCCGCAGATGCCGCGGGGTGTAGAAGTCTGTCGTCCACTCCCACACGTTGCCGATCATGTCGAACAGGCCGTAGCCGTTCGCCGGGTACGACCCGACCGGCGCGGCATCGCCGACGCCCCGGTTGTCGTAGGGGAAGTGTCCCAGCCAGCTGTTCGCCTGCGGCACGCCGTCCGGGTAGGGGTCGTCGCCCCACGCGAAGCGCGCACCGTCGACCCCGCCGCGGGCGGCGTACTCGTGCTCGGCCTCGGTGGGCAGTCGTTTGCCGGCCCAGGCCGCGTATGCGACGGCATCCTCGTACGCGATGTGCACGACTGGATGCCGGGGCCGATCATCGACGGACGAGCCCGGCCCGAACGGGCGCCGCCATGAGGCGCCCGGCTGCCAGCGCCACCAGTTGCGCCAGTTGCCGAGGTCGACGGGGCCGCTGGTGGGAGTGAACACCATGGATCCCGGGACGAGGTCGGCGGGGTCCGCGCCGGGGAAGGCCGCAGGATCGAGGTCGCGTTCGGCGACGGTCACGTAGCCGGTGTCGGCCACGAATCGCGCGTAGTCGGCATTGGTGACCTCGTGCCGATCGATCGAGAAGGCGGCGACGCTGCGCTCGTGCACGGGCCGCTCGTCGGGGTAGAAATCGGCTGACCCCATCTGGAACGTTCCCGCGGGGATCAGCACCATGTCGTCGGTCACGTCGTCCACGCTACTGCGCTGCGGGTGAGGTGCAGAAGCGACCATGGTCAGGCCCCGCCCGTTGCCCCTACATTTGGGCGTAGGCCGACGTCCGCTCGGTAGAAGGATGCGTGTGATGAGCGACAACCTCCAGCGCGGCGCGCTGCCGATCCCCGACCTCGCCTACACGGGGACGGTCACCTACGACGCCACTGATCCGGACACGCATTACCCGCCCATTCAGCCCATCCGGCCGCCGGCCGGGGCCCCCAACGTGCTCGTGGTGCTGATCGATGACACCGGGTTCGGGGCATCCAGCGCCTTCGGCGGGCCGGTAGAGACCCCGAACTTCGAACGTGTCGCGGCGGCGGGCCTCAAATACACGCGCTTCCACACGACCGCGCTGTGCTCGCCCACCCGCGCTGCGCTGCTGAGCGGCCGCAACCATCACACCGTGGGCATGGGCGGCATCACCGAGATCGCCACATCGGCGCCCGGCTACAGCTCGGTGCGGCCCAACTCATGCGCCCCGCTGGCCGAGACGCTGAAGCTCAACGGCTACAACACCGCCCAGTTCGGCAAGTGCCACGAGGTGCCGGTCTGGCAGGCCAGCGCGATCGGGCCGTTCGACGCGTGGCCGAGCCCCGGCAACGGCTTCGAGTACTTCTACGGCTTCATCGGCGGCGAGACCAACCAGTGGTATCCGGCGATCTACGAGAACACCACGCCGGTCGAGCCCTGGGGGACCCCCGACGAGGGCTACCACTTCATGGCGGACATGGCCGACAAAGCGATCGCCTGGACGCGCGAGCAGAAGACCCTCGCCCCCGAGGTCCCCTCGTTCACCTACTTCGCACCCGGCGCCACGCACGCGCCCCATCACGTGCCTGCCGAATGGGCTGACAAGTACAAGGGGAAGTTCGATCAGGGCTGGGACGAGGTGCGCAAGGAGACCTTCGCCCGGCAGCTCGAACTCGGCGTCGTCCCGGCCGATGCGGTCCTCACCGCGCGCAGCCCCGGCATCCCTTCGTGGGACGAGATGAGCGACCTCATCAAGCCCGCGCTCGCGCGGCAGATGGAGGTCTACGCGGGATTCCTCGCCTACACCGACCACCACGTCGGCCGCCTGCTCGACGCATACGAAGAGCTCGGCATCCTCGACGACACCCTCGTCTACGTCATCATCGGCGACAACGGCGCGAGCGCCGAGGGGTCGATGCACGGCACGACCAACGAGGGTTTCACGATCAACCACATGAACGAGATAGAGACAGAGCAGTACGTCGCCGACCACATCGACGAGCTGGGCACGCCCAGCTCGTACAACCACTATGCGGTCGGCTGGGCGCACGCCATGGACACCCCCTATCAGTGGACCAAGCAGGTCGCTTCGCACTGGGGCGGGACGCGCAATGGCACGATCGTGAGCTGGCCCAACGGCGGCGTGGAGAAGGGCGGCATCCGCAACCAGTTCTCGCACGTCATCGACGTCGCCCCGACCGTGCTCGAAGCGGCCGGCATCCCCGAGCCGTCGACCGTGCACGGCGTGACGCAGCGTCCGTACGAGGGCACGCCGATGAACTACACGTTCGCCGACGCGGAGGCCGAGGAACGCCACGTCACGCAGTACTTCGAGATGTTCGGCAACCGCGCGATCTTCCACAAGGACTGGACCGCGGTGGCCAAGCACAAGGATCCGTGGCTGGCATCGAGCCACGGCCTCGACGACGACGTCTGGGAGCTGTACAACGTCGACGAGGACTGGACGCAGTCCACCGACCTCGCGGCTGCCGAGCCGGAACGGCTCGCGCACCTGCAGCAGCTCTTCCTCATCCAGGCGGCACGGTTCAACGTGCTCCCGCTCGACACCCGCAGTGCCGAGCGCTTCAACCCCGACATAGCCGGCCGGCCCCAGCTCATCTCCGGCGACACGCAGACGTTCTACCCCGGCATGAAGCGGCTGAGCGAGAACTCGACCATCAACATCAAGAACAAGTCGTGGACGGTCACCGCGAAGGCGACGGTTCCGGATGCCGGTGCCGACGGTGTGCTGATCGCCCAGGGCGGCGCGTACGGCGGGTGGTCGTTCTACACGACCGGCGGCGCGCTCGCGTTCGCCTACAACCTGCTCGGCATTGCGGTCGACGTCGTGCGCTCCGATGGCGCCGTCGCAGCGGGCTCACACGAGCTGCGCGCGCACTTCGCCTACGACGGGGGCGGCCTCGGCAAGGGCGGCACGGTGACGCTGTTCGCCGGGGATGAGAAGATCGGCGAGGGCCGTGTACAGCGGACGCTCCCGTTCCAGTTCACGTTCGACGAGACCGTCGACATCGGCTGCGACCTGGCGTCGCCGGTCTCACCCGATTACGGCGCGACGGGCAACGCCTTCACCGGCACGCTCGACTGGGTGCGCATCGACCTCGGTGATGACGACCACTCGCATCTGATCGATGACGAGCACAAGCTGCAGGTGGCGATGCTCAAGCAGTAGTTCAAGCAAGTGCATGGCGTACGAGGGAGTCGCGGATGAACTGGCCGTCACCCTGGTCGACATGGGCGCCGACAACTTCGCCTACATCGGCACGCGCGCGACCGGCCCGGACGGGGTGCTTTCCTGCTCGTCGGGCCGAGTTGGAAAGGCGAGGTCCCCCGTGACGGATTCACCCGGGTGCTGCATCGGATGCCGCGGGCGAACGCCTCAGCGGCGCCCAGCTCACTCGGTGGCGGTGACGTGCCGCCACCAGGCTCATTCCACGGACAGCAGCGCGGCCGCCTCCAGCTCGAGGTCGCGGTACTGCTCCTTGCCGACGTCGATCGCCACCCCCAGCAGCTTGCCGCCGGTGAAGGGGAACGGGTTGGTGTACTGCCGGCTCACCGTGTCGGCGCTGTCGTAGCCGACGCACAGGCCGTCGCCGCACAGCGTGAACTTGCCCACCTGCGCCCGCATCGGACCCTCGTCCACGAGCTCCTCGTCGACGTAGAGCCGGCACGTTCCCACCGACTCCTTGTGCTCGCCGGCGCTCTCGCGGATGAACTCCATCCCGAGCACGTGCGGTCCGGGTGTCAGCTCCTTCGAGACGAACGTCTGCTCGGGTGGGATGCCGAGGAAGTTGTACACGTAATGCAGCTTGTTGTCCTTGATGAACAGGGCGTGACCGCCGAACCGCGAGCCATGCGCGAAGAGCACACCTTCGGCATCCGCCTCGAGATCGACGTCCGCCAGGATCTTGAACGAGCGACCGCGCACGTTCACCGCGACGCCCTCGGGCACGGGGCTGGTGTCGGGGTAGTAGACGTAGCGGTCTCGCGTCGGCTCGGCCTGGGGGCGCTCGGTCGTGAGCATCTCCATCACAGAACGGTCGTCCATCGGCAGCGCGTAATTCTTGTGCGCCTCTTCGAACCACGCGTCGACGAGCTCCTTCACCTTCTCGGGGTACTGGCCGGCCAGGTCATTGGACTCCGAGCGGTCGACATCGGTGTGATAGAGCTCCCACGCATCCTTGTCGAAATTGCCCTTGCCGTTCATCGGCGCGTGCGTCGCCGCAGCCTTCCAGCCGTCCTGCCAGATGCCCCGCGTCCCGCCGATCGTGTAGAACTGCCGCTTCTTCTGCGTCGGCGCATCGCCGTCGTCGAACGTGTAGCGCATCGAGACGCCGGGCAGCGGGATCTGCTTCACCCCCCGGTAGACGTCGGGCATCTCCAGCCCGATGATGTCGAGGATCGTCGGCACGATGTCGGTCACGTGGTGGTACTGGTGGCGGATCTCGCCCTTGGCCTGGATGCCCTTGGGCCAGTGGATCACCAGCGGGTCGCAGGTGCCACCGGCGTACTGTGCGTAGCGCTTGAACATCTGGTACGGGGTGCTGAAGGCGGCCGCCCAACCGGTCGGATAGTGGTTGTAGGTGTCGGGCGTGCCCAGCTTGTCGATCATCGTCATGTTCTCGGCGAGATCGTCAGGGTAGTTGTTGAAGTACTTGTTCTCGTTGACCGAGCCGCTCTCGGTGCCCTCTCCCGAGGCCCCGTTGTCGGCGCAGTAGAACACGATGGTGTTGTCGAGCTGACCGGTCTCCTCGAGATAATCGATGACCCGGCCGACCTGCGCGTCGGTGTACTCGCTGAACCCGGCGAACACCTCCGCCATCCGTGAGAACAGCCGCTTCTCGTCGTCGTTGAGCTCTTCCCACGGCTTCACGTGGTCGATCGGGTTCTGCTGCTCCTCGAGGATCGGATTGAACGGTGTCAATTGAGTGTCCTCGGGCAGGATGCCCTTGGAGATCATGCGCGTGAGCACCCACTCGCGGTAGGCGTCGTAGCCGTCGTCGAACATGCCCCGGTACTTTTCGGCGTAATCCTTGGGGCTGTGATGCGGCGCGTGGTTCGCGCCGGGGCAGAACCACATGTACCAGGGCTTCGACGGGTTCGACGCCTGCTGGTCGCGCAGCATGCGGATGGCCTGGTCGGCGAGGTCCTTGGAGAGGTGGTAGCCCTCTTCGGGGGTGTACGGCGCCTCGATGAAGTGGTTGTCCTCGACCAGGTCGGGGTACCAGTTGTTCGTCTCACCGCCCAGGAACCCGTAGAAGCGATCGAAGCCCATCTGCAGCGGCCACCGCGACCGGCTGCCACCCGCGGCGATGTCCTCTTCGGGGACGTCGTGGTCCTTGCCGATCCAGTACGTCGAGTAGCCGTTGTCCTGCAGGATATGGCCCATGCTCGCGCACTCGTCCGGGATCCGGCCCGAGTTACCCGGAAAGCCGTTGGTTGTCTCCATGATCGACGCGATGCGGTTCGTGGTGTGGTCGCGGCCGGTGAGCAGACACGAGCGTGTCGGTGAGCACAGCGCGGTGGTGTGCCACTGTGTGTAGGTCAGGCCGTTCTCGGCGAGCCGGTCGAGCGTCGGCATGTTGATACGGCCGCCGTACGGCGACCACGCGGCCATGCCGGTGTCGTCGAAGAGGACGACGAGCACGTTGGGTGCGCCCTCGGGCGCCCGCGTGAGCTCGTACGGCTTCCAATCGGGGACCGAGTCCCGAACGTCGAGGTTGATGACACCGCTGAATTCGGGCTTGTCGCCGGCCATGGCAATCTCCTTCGTCGCGATCAGGGTCCGAGTCCCACGCTAGCGAGGCGCCACTCGCGGCGTCACCCGGTTCACCCCGGGGGGATGAGCGTGGTCAGATCTTGATCGGAAAGGTCAGCAGCATGACGATCAGCACCAGGTCGATCGCCACCGCCAGTCCCAGCAGGGTGCGACCCACCCACGGGGTGAAGTCGCGCTGCGACAGCGCGGTCAGGAACAGCACGAGAGCGAACATCACCGTCAGCAGCGAGTAGTTGTCGCCGCGCTGGTTGTTCTCCAGCGCCTCGTCGAACTTGGCATCGGCGCGGGCGGACAGCTCAGCGGCCTCGACCGTTCCCGGCGGCACATACTCGGCCATCGCCATCGGTCCCCGCTCGATGCGTCCGCCCGCCTCCCACGCATCGAAGGCGACGCGGAACTCGGGAGTGAACCGCTCCTCGATGAACTCGACGAGCTCGGTGTCTTCGCCGCGCTCGGCGAGCACCCACTCGGTGTAGATCGTGAGGTCGTACTGCCGGGCGTCGCGCGCTTGACCGTCGGCCGCGGCGGCCTGGATGCGGGCACCCGAGGCCTGACTGAAGGAGATCGACATCTCGCCGCCCCACTTCGACGCCTCGAATCCGCACCACGCCGTCAGTACCGCCGTGATCGACAGCGTGAACACCGTGATGATGTCGACGATTCGTTCGCGCGTGGCTTCCTTCATCGGTTCGCGGGCGTCAGCTCAGGAGCTTGGCCTTAGCGGCGGCGAACTCCTCGTCGGTGATTACGCCGGCCTGCTTCAGGGAGGCGAGCTTCTGGAGTTCGGCGACGACATCCGTGCCGGCTGCCGGTGCCGCCGGAACGGCGGGTGCGGCCTGCTGCTGCGCTACCGCCTGTTGCGCGGCCGCCTGCATCGCAGCTTGCTGCTGCGCGGCCTCATACTGCTCCTGCTCGTACTGCGCCTGCGCTTTGCGCTGCTGGCCACCGGCCACGGCACCCGAGACGGCGGTGGCGGTGCCGGCGACGACGGCCGTGCGGGCGGCCATGCCGATGAGGCCGGGGCGGCCGATTCGACGTAGGGGCATGATCATTCTCCTTCTTCGTTTTCGATGACATCGACGATCGCGTTGACGACGGGTGCCGGGATCCGCTCCGAGCTGAGCACGACACCGCCGCTCGCGGCGAGCTTTGAGGCCAGTTCCCGGGCGAACACGAGTTCGAGCGCGATCAGCGCCGCCGAGGCGCCGGGCTCGATCAGCTCGGCGAGTTCGTCGATGTCGTCCTCGCCGGCGATGCCGACGGCGCCGAGCTCGACGTCACCGAAGCCGTACTCGTCTTCGTCGATCTCGGTCACGGTGACTTCGCCGTCGGCCGAGCGCGCCACGATGACGAAGTCGAGCAGCCGGACGGTGCCGCTGTCGAGCTGGGCGGTCAGCGCATCCATGACCTCGGGTGCGGGACGATCGCCCTCGAAGCCGACGAGGTACAGCTCGACGGGACCGTAGCGGAAATCTGCCATGGTGATCCTTCCTGATTGATGGAGCGGCTCAGAAGCTGCCGATCCCCTTGCCGATCATCGACACGCCGATGACGAGCAGCAGGACGGCCATGATGATCGCGTTCTCCCGGGCGAGCCAGCCGTGGAGCGCGTCGAGGGGACCACGCAGCTTGTCAGCGGCGAAGAGATAGCCGACCACGGGGACCAGCACGGTCGACCCGGCTATCAGGGTGTAGACGACGATGACGAGCGTCGTCGATCCGGCGTCGAGATCGTGCGCGCCGATCGCGGTGCCGGCGCCCACCGCCATGATGAGGTTCTTGGGATTGAGTGCCGACAGCAGGAAACCCAGACCCAGCGCGGTCGGGAACGACACCTTGTCGATAGCGGCCATCCATTTCGGCATGGCCGGCGCCACGCCGTCCCGGGGACGCTTGCGCCACTGGCCCAGCGCCATCACGATCAGCAGCACGCCCAGCACGAGCTGGATCACGCCCTTGATGGGCTGCGAGGCCGCGGCATCCTCTTCCGGCAGCACCGCCGACAGCAGCGTGAACACCGTCACCGCGACGACGATGCCCACGATCCAGCCCACGAGGAATCCGGTGCCGGTCACCTTCGCCTTGGGGGACAGGAGCATGAGGATCGCGGCGATGATCGGGATCGGGCTGATCGCGACACCGAGCGCGAGCGGCAGGATCTCACCTATGGCACCATTCACGGATCACTCCTCGCTCGCATCGCCGGATGAGACGACGCTATCGGTCCGCCGGTCGTAGCGGCAGGGAGCGGCGGCCCGGTCGCCCCGTGCGGGTGATGGTCCGGTGGACTCCATCGCCCACTGCGGCCTCAGATGGCGGGCGAGGCTCCGGGCGCGGGGAATCGCCTCCGGTAGAGTGGGGGTGCGCCGGCACATCTGGCCGTCGCGCCGCAGAGATAGGCAGCCACCGATCCCGTGACTCCCCCCGCGACCCCCGAACCCGCCGAAGCCGCGGACGAGCGCCGCCCCCTGACGATCGTCATGGCCGCAGACACCTTCGCCCCCGATGTGAACGGGGCGGCGCGCTTCGCCGAACGCCTGTCCGCCGGCCTCGCCGCCCGCGGCCACGATGTCCACGTCGTCACGCCCAGCGTCGGCCACTCCAAGCACGGCACCTTCACCGAGGTCATCGAGGGCCAGGACCTGACCGTGCACCGGCTGCCCGGATGGCGCTGGTACCCCCACGACTGGCTGCGATTCACCCTGCCTTGGATGAGCAAGCACTATGCCCGCCGGGTGCTGAGCCAGGTCAAGCCCGACGTCGTGCACAGCCAGTCGCACATCGTCATCGGTCGGGGACTCACCCGCATCGCGCACCAGCGGGGCATCCCCGTCGTCGCCACCAACCACGTGATGGCCGAGAACATCATCGACTTCACGACGCTGCCGCCGGTGCTCGACAAGATCGTCATCAAGCTCGCGTGGGACGATGCCAGGCGCACCTTCGACATGTCGCGCGCGGTCACGACGCCCACGCGCCGGGCAGCCGAGTTCCTCGAGCAGACCATCGACATCAGCGGCGTGGTCCCGATCAGCTGCGGCATCGACAAAGGCAACTACACCCCCGACCTCACGCCGCGCGAGCACACCCGCGTGCTGTTCGTCGGCCGGCTCACCACCGAGAAGCACGTCGAGGTCACGCTCGAGGCGATCGCAAAGCTCGTGCCCGAACTCGACCTGCACTTCGACATCGTCGGCGGCGGCGACCAACGCCGCAATCTGGAGCAGGCGGCGCACCGTCTCGGCCTCGATGAGCGCGTCACCTTCCACGGCCGCACGTCCGAAGAGGACCTGAGGGCGGCCTACACGCGTGCCGACGTCTTCGTGATCGCGTCGATCGCCGAGCTGCAGTCCATCGCGACGATGGAAGCCATGGCATCCGGTCTTCCCGTCATCGCGGCGAACGCGGTCGCCCTGCCCCACCTCGTGCACGACGGTGAGAACGGCTACCTGTTCGAACCGGGTGACGCCGACGACCTCGCCGGCAAGCTGCGCCGCGTACTGACCGCCCCGCCCGAAGAGTACCTGCGCATGCAGGAGGCCTCACTGAAGGGCGTCGAGATCCACGACATCGAGCGCACCCTCGACACGTTCGAGGCGCTCTACCGCGGCGAGCCGCTGCCGAGCTGACGATGCGCCTGTTCTTCGACGCGCGCTACATCCGCACCGACTTCCACGACGGGATCAGCCGCTACTCGGCAGAGCTCGCCGCTGCCGTGGCCGCGGAGGCCGCCGGCGACGTCGTCGAAGTGACGTTCCTGGTGTGGGACGACGCGCAGATCCCACTGCTGCCGGACGGGGCCGCGACGCTGAAGATCCACGGCCCGACGTCCTGGCGCGAGCCCGTCACCCCCCTCATCCTCAACCGGCACCGGCCCGATGTGGTCTTCTCGCCGATGCAGACGATCGGTGCGATCGGGCGGCGCTACCGCCTGATCCTCACGCTGCACGACACGATCTACTACCGGCACCGCACGCCGCCGCGCGACCTGCCGTGGCCGGTGCGGGTGGGCTGGCGCCTGTTCCACCTCTCGTACGTGCCGCAGCGGATCACGCTGAACAGCGCCGACCTGGTGGTCACCGTCAGCGAGACCAGCAAGCAGCAGTTCGCCGACGTCAGGCTCACGAAGCGTCCGGTCATCGTCGTGCACAACGCGCCGCAGCGGCTCGACCAGCAGCTGCCCGACGGGGTGACGGTGACCGGTGACGGCCCGGCGCGGAACCTCGTCTACATGGGCTCGTTCATGCCGTACAAGAACGTCGAGACGCTCGTGCGTGCCATGCCGCTGCTGCCCGGCCGCACGCTGCACCTGCTCTCGCGTATATCGCCGCAGCGCCGGCACGAGCTCGCCGCCCTCGCGCCGGACGCCGACATCGTCTTCCATGATGGGGTGACGGATGCCGCGTACGCGGCCGCCCTGGCCGATCACGCCGTGCTGGTGTCGACCAGTCGTGACGAGGGCTACGGCCTGCCGCTGGCGGAGGCGCTCGAGATGGGCGTGCCGGCCGTCGTGACCGACATGCCGATCTTCCGCGAGGTGGCCGGCGGTGGCGCGCTCTACGTGGACCCGGACGACCCGTTCGCCGTCGCCTCGACGGTGCGGTCGTTGGACGACCCGAAGGTCCGGGCTCGGGTGGTGGATGCCGGTGCCGCCCACATCGCGCAGTTCACCTGGCCGCGGTCGGCGCGCACGCTGCTCGACGCCGTCGCGTCGCTCGCGCGCCGCTGAGCCCGCGCCGCTGGTTCATCCGGCCGAAGATGTCGCCATGCCCTGGGTTGCCGACACTTCGCGACGGATGAGCAGGTTGCCGGTCCCCGCGCCCGGGTTCATCCGGCCGAAGGCGTCGCCATGCCGCGGGTTGCCGACACTTCGCGACGGATGAGCAGGTGCCCGTCCCCGCGCCCGGGTTCATCCGGCCGAAGGTGTCGCCATGCCCTGGGTTGCCGACACTTCGCGACGGATGAGTAGGCCGCCCGGCGCGCGCAGCGGGCTCAGGGTAGGCGACGCGGGTCGGTGGGGACGGCACGGAAGCCGTCGTTCGTCAGCGCGCGTACGGTGGCGCCGACGGCGCCCGCGGCGAGGGCTGCGAGGATGATGAAAAGGAACATGGCAGGAACACTACGCGCGGTGTGGGACTGCCACTAGTGGCAGGACTGCACATATGAGTATGATTTCTGCCATGCGTACCGTTGCCTGCATCGTCCTTCCCGGCTTCGCCCCGTTCGAGTTCGGTCTCGCCTGCGAAGCGTTCGGACTGGACCGTTCCGACGACGGCATCCAGAACTTCGACTTCCG
This sequence comes from Microbacterium invictum, assembly GCF_014197265.1. Lineage (NCBI taxonomy): Bacteria > Bacillati > Actinomycetota > Actinomycetes > Micrococcales > Microbacteriaceae > Microbacterium > Microbacterium invictum. The sequence goes on from NZ_JACIFH010000001.1 coordinate 2,926,527, forward strand.
AGTCATCACCCCAGAGCCGGGCGTCGTGCCGTCGAAGATCGGCTTCTCGCTCAACGTCGAGCACGACCTGTCATTCGCATACGAGGCAGATCTCGTCGTGGTGTCGCCGATCCCGCGCCCGTACTGGGGGAGCGTCGACGAGCGCGTCCTCGATGCGGTGCGCGCCGCCGCCGCCCGCGGCGCCTGGCTGCTGAGCGTGTGCAGTGGATCGTTCGTCCTCGGCGCGGCCGGGGTGCTCGACGGGCGTAAGGCGACCACGCACTGGATGTACGCCGACGTCATGGCCGAGATGTTCCCGGCGGTCGACATCGATCCGAATGTGCTCTACGTGCAGGACGGCCGCATCATCACCAGCGCCGGCACCGCCGCCGGCATCGACGCCTGCCTGCACCTGCTCCGCCTCGAACTCGGCGCCGAGGCGGCGAACACGATCGCCCGCCGCATGGTCGTGCCGCCGCAGCGCGACGGCGGCCAGGCGCAGTTCATCGCCAAGCCGCTGCCCGAGACCCGATCGCAGTCGCTGGCGATTGTCACCGACTGGATGCTCGAGAACCTGCGGCTCGATCTCACGGTCGATCAGCTCGCGGCACGGGCGCACATGTCGCCTCGCACGTTCGCCCGGCGGTTCAGGGCAGACCTCGGCACGACACCGGCGGCGTGGCTCGGGCGGCAGCGTCTCATCCAGGCGCAGCGGCTGCTCGAGCAGACCGACCTGGGTCTGGATGCCATCGCCTACGAGTGCGGGTTCGGCTCGGCCGCGGTGCTCCGCCAGAACTTCTCGCGCACCCTCGGCACGACGCCGACCGCGTACCGCGCGCGCTTCGCGTGCCCGGTCTCGATGGCATCCTGACCCGTCAACGCTCGCTCAACCGCATACATCTGACCGAGCCGGCTACCTATGGGCGGCCGGATCGTGTCGGGTCGAACGAGGCTATGCGGCTCGCGGTGATGCGAGCCGTGCACGCCGGTCGGCAGACCGTTAGCGTTGACGCGTGCGCATCGATCCACGGCGGTGGTTCTCCCGCAAGACGCTCGGCAGCGACGTCAAAGCCGGACTGGTGCTGGGCGTCGAGAGTGTGCCGGATGGTCTCGCGTCTGGGCTGCTGGCCGGGGTGAACCCGCTCGCGGGCCTGTACGCCTATCTGTTCGGCATGGTCGGCGCCGCATTCTTCACCAGCAGCACGTTCATGGCGGTACAGGCCACCGGCGCCATGGCACTGGTGGTCGCCGACGCCGACCTCGGCGCGCGACCCGACCCCGACCGGGCACTGTTCACCCTCGCGGTGCTGTGCGGCGTCGTCATGATCGTGGCCGGCCTCCTGCGCGCGGGCCGGCTGGTCGCCTTCGTCCCCACGGCGGTGATGACGGGCTTCATCACCGCCGTGGGCATCAACATCGTGCTCGGCCAGCTGTCGAATTTCACCGGCTACGCCGCAGTGGGGGCCAACCGCATCGTCAAGACCGTCGATCTGGCGTTCCATATCGCGCAGTGGAGCCTGCCGGCGGTGGTCGTCGGCGTCATCACGGGTCTGGTCATCGTCGTGCTCGAGCGCACGCCCGTCGGCAGTATGGGCCTGGTCATCGCGGTCTTCGTCGGCTCGGTGTGCGCACTGCTGCTCGACCTGTGGGTGCCTGATCCGGTGGTCCTGCTGCGCGACATCGTGACGGTGCCCGGCGGCCTGCCGGCCCCCGTCCTGCCCGACATCGGTGACATCGCGTACCTGATTGTCCCTGCCATCTCCCTCGCTTTCGTCGGGCTCGTGCAGGGGGCCGGGGTGTCGGCCGGCATCCCCACACCCGACGGCAAGCCCGCCGACGCGTCGCGCGACTTCATCGGTCAGGGTGCCGGCAACGTCGCCGCCGGGCTGTTCCAGGGCATGCCGGTGGGCGGCTCCATGTCGGCTTCGGCGCTGCTGGTCACCGCCGGCGCCAAGACGCGGCTGGCCCTGTTCGTCGCCGGGCTGGTCATGGTCCTCGTGATCCTCCTGGCATCCGGCCTGGTCGCCTATGTCGCGATGCCCGCGCTCGCCGCCCTGCTGATCGTCGTCGGTGTCGCCACGGTCAAGCCGAGTCGCGTGTACTCGGTGATCCGCAGCGGACCGCTGCAGACGGCGATCATGACCGTCACGTTCGTGCTCACCCTGCTGATTCCGCTGCAATTCGCGGTGCTGGCGGGGGTGGGGCTGGGCATCATCCTGTTCGTCGCGCAGCAGTCCAACCGGCTGCGGGTGCGGCGCGTGACACTGACCGCCGACGGCCGCATGCGCGAGGACGACCCGCCGCCGGTGGTCGGCGCCGGCGAGGTCGTGATCCTGCAGCCGTACGGCAGTCTCTTCTTCGCGAGCGCGCCGACGATGGAGAAGCAGCTGCCCGTCGTCAGCCGCGCGTCGACCGGCTCCATCGTCATCATCCGGCTGCGCGGCACCGACCACCTGGGGCTCGCCCTCATCGAGGTGCTGCGCCGGTACGCGCACGCGCTGCGCGACGCCGACGGCGCGCTCGTGCTCGTCGTCAGCGAGAAGCAGGTGCTCCGGCAGCTCGAAGTGGGGGGCATGGTGGCCGAACTCGGCGAGGAGAACGTGTACCACGGCAGCGAATGGGTCGGCGAAGCTCTGCGCCGCGCCTACGCCGACGCCCGCGAGCGCCTGGGTCGCTGAGGGCGCATTGCCCCGGCATCCACACGGTGATAAAGTTGAGTCCACAAGGCTCAACTTTGAGTCGGCATACTTTCGGGAGAACACATGAACGCACAACCCACGCCGGGGCAGGAGGACCAGCAGAGCGCCCTCGAGCAGTTCGGCATCAACCTCACCGACCGTGCCCGCAATGGCAAGCTCGACCCCGTCATCGGGCGTGACAGCGAGATCCGGCGCGTCAGCCAGGTGCTGACCCGCCGCACCAAGAACAACCCCGTGCTCATTGGCGAGCCCGGCGTCGGCAAGACCGCCGTCGTCGAAGGTCTCGCCCAGCGCATCGTCGCCGGCGACGTCGCCGAGTCGCTCAAGAACAAAGAGCTCATCACCCTCGACATCTCCGCACTCGTGGCCGGCGCCATGTACCGGGGCCAGTTCGAGGAGCGACTCAAGAGCGTGCTCAAGGAGATCACCGAGTCCGAAGGACGCGTCATCACCTTCATCGACGAGCTGCACACCCTCATGGGCGCCGGCGGCGGCGAGGGGTCGGTCGCGGCATCCAACATGCTCAAGCCGATGCTCGCGCGCGGCGAGCTGCGTCTCATCGGCGCCACCACCCTCGACGAGTACCGCGAGTTCATCGAGAAGGATGCCGCGCTCGAGCGCCGCTTCCAGCAGGTCTACGTCGGCGAGCCCAGCGTCGAGGACACGATCGCCATCCTCCGCGGGCTGAAGGGCCGGTACGAGGCCCACCACGGGGTGACCATCAGTGACAGTGCGCTGGTGGCCGCGGCCTCCCTCTCCAACCGCTACATCCCGTCGAGGCAGCTGCCCGACAAGGCGATCGACCTCATCGACGAGGCCATGAGCCGGCTGAAGATGGAGATCGACTCGAGCCCCGTCGAGATCGACCAGCTGCGCCGCCAGGTCGACCGCATGCGGCTGGAAGAGCTCGCGCTCAAGAAGGAGAAGGACGCGGCTTCCAAAGAGCGTCTGGCGGCGCTTCGCGAGCAGATGGATGCCGCGACCGCCGAACTGAAGGTCCTCGACGAGCGGTGGGAGCGCGAGCGTGCGGGCCTGAACCGTGTCGGCGACCTGAAGAAGCAGCTCGACCAGGCCTACACCGACCGCGACCGCGCACTGCGCGAAGCCGACTATGCCCGCGCGTCGCGGCTCGAGTACGAGACCATCAAGCGTCTCGAGCAGGAGGTCGCCGCCGCCGAGCGCGCCGAGCAGGACCCCGCCGAAGAGCGCATGGTGAACGAGCAGGTCACCGACGAGGACATCGCGGCCGTCATCGCCGCGTGGACCGGCATTCCGGTCGGGCGGCTGCTGCAGGGCGAGAGCGAGAAGCTCGTTCACCTCGAAGCCGAACTCGGCAAGCGGCTCATCGGGCAGAAGGAGGCCGTGAAGGCCGTGTCCGACGCCGTTCGCCGCTCGCGCGCGGGCATCAGCGACCCGAACCGGCCCACCGGGTCGTTCCTGTTCCTCGGCCCCACCGGCGTGGGCAAGACCGAGCTGGCCAAGGCGCTCGCCGAGTTCCTGTTCGACGACGAGCGGGCCATGGTCCGTATCGACATGAGCGAGTACGGCGAGAAGCACTCCGTCGCCCGTCTGGTCGGGGCCCCTCCCGGGTACATCGGCTTCGAGCAGGGCGGTCAGCTCACCGAGGCGGTCCGCCGTCGCCCCTACTCGGTCGTACTGCTCGACGAGGTCGAGAAGGCGCACCCCGAGGTGTTCGACATTCTGCTGCAGGTGCTCGACGACGGACGCCTCACCGACGGGCAGGGCCGGACCGTGGACTTCACGAACACGATCCTGGTGCTCACGAGCAACCTCGGTTCGCCGATCCTCATCGACCCGACGCTGTCGGCCGAGGTCAAGCGCGAGCAGGTCATGGACCTCGTGCGCCACGCCTTCCGGCCCGAGTTCCTCAACCGGCTCGACGACATCGTCATGTTCCAGGCGCTGAGCGAGGACGACCTCGCCCAGATCGTGGAGCTGTCGGTCGACGCGCTGCAGCGTCGCCTCAAGGACCGCCGGCTCACGCTCGCCGTCACCCCCGATGCCCGGGCGTGGCTGGCCGAGCGCGGGTACGACCCGCTGTTCGGCGCCCGGCCGCTGCGCCGCCTCATCCAGTCCGAGATCCAGGACCGTCTCGCCATGGCGCTGCTGTCGGGCGGCGTGCGCGACGGTGACATCGTGCGGGTGGACGTCGCAGCCGACGGCTCGCAGCTCGTGCTCACGAGCGAGGGTGCGGTGCCGGCGTCCACCCCCGGAGATGACGACGACGAGGTGATCGAGGCCGAGCTGCTCGACGACTGACGCCGGGTCACAGCTCCGGCCAGGCCGCCGGCCCGCCCGAGCCGGCCGGGTACTCGTCGAGGGGCACGTCGCCCCTCCGCCACGCGTCGAGCACCGGCTGCACGATGCGCCAGCTCTCCTCGGCGGCGTCGCCACGCACCGCCAGCGCGGCGTCGCCGTCGAGGATGCCGGACAGCACCTCGCCGTAGGCCAGCAGCTGCCCCTCGCCCAGGCGGGCGGTCAGCGCGGCACGATCCAGATGCAGCGGATCACCGGGGCCGTTGATGTTCAGCTCCAGCGACATCTCGTCGGGGCCCAGCGTGAACCGCAGCACCGACCCGTCGGCCGAACCGGTGAACCCCGTGGGCAGGTGCCGCACCGGCTTGAACCGGACCACGATCTCGGTGTGGCGCGCCCCGATCGCCTTGCCCGACCGCAGGGTGAACGGCACGCCCGCCCAGCGCGCGGTGCGGATCTCGCACGTCATCTCGGCGAGCGTCTCGGTCTGGCGGGCCGGGTCCACGCCGGGCTCGTCCACGTAATCCGGCACCGCGGTGCCCTGCACGGTCCCGGCCGCGTAGCGTGCCCGGCGCGAGCCGGCCACCGGGTCGTCGTGCCAGACGCGGGTGGCCCGCAGCACCGCGCACCGCGCGTCGCGCATGTCGCGCTCGCCCAGCGTCGACGGCGGCTCCATCGCGAGCACGGCCATGACCTGCAGCAGATGGCTCTGCAGCATGTCGACCAGCGCCCCGGCGCGGTCGTAGTAGCCGGCGCGGCCCTCCAGACCCAGGGTCTCGTCGTACCGGATCACGACCGACTCGACGTGATCGGCCGACCACACCGGCTCGAGCACGCGGTTCGCGAACCGGGCACCGAGCAGGTTGAGCGTCGTCGACCGGCCCAGGAAGTGATCGATGCGGAACACCTGCTCCTCGGGCACGATCCCGGTCAGCACCCGGTTGAGGGCGCGGGCGCTGGCCTCGTCCGAGCCGAACGGCTTCTCCAGCGCCAGGACCGTCCCCGCGGGCACGTGGATGCCGGCCAGAGCGTCGCAGGCTCGCGTGGTAACGGCGGGCGGCACCGCGAAGTACAGGATCGGCCGGTCCCCGGCATCCATCAGCAGCGATCGCAGATCGTCCGGGTCGGTGATGTCGGCGCGTCGGTAGGTCGTCGCGGCCACGCGGTCGTAGGCGGACTCGGCGCCGACGGTGGCGAACGCCGTACGCACCACGTCGCGCCATCGATCGTCATCGCCGTCCTCGATGGCGGCGCCGAGCAGCCGGACACGGCGGGCGGGCTCCCGGATCAGCAGTTGGCCGAGAGCGGGCAGGAGCAGGCGCGAGGTGAGGTCGCCGGACGCGCCGAGGATCACGAGCGTGGTGTCGTCGGTCATTCCCTCAACCTAACGCTGCGGTTCACATCGCACAGGGGGTTTGCGACCATGGGGGAATGCCCGCGCCGATTGAGGATTATGCCCTGCTCAGCAACCGCCGGACGGTCGCGCTCGTGTCGCGGCAGGGGAGCATCGACTGGCTGTGCCTGCCCCGATACGACTCGCCCTCCGTGTTCGGCGCGCTGCTGGGCGATGAGGAGCACGGCTGCTGGAGCCTGCACCCCGTCGACCGGGATGCCGATGTCACGCGGCAGTACGACGGTGACTCGTTCGTGCTCGTCACGCGGTGGGAGAGCGACGGCGGGGTGGCCGAAGTCCACGACTTCATGCCGCTGGACGGAGAGCGCGCCGACGTCGTGCGACGTATCGTCGGCATCTCGGGCACGGTCTCGTTCGAGACGCGCCTGTGGCTGCGCTTCGACTACGCGCGTGGCATGCCCTGGGTGCGGCAGGTGCCCGAGCCCGAGGGGCCCGCTCTGCTGGCCGTCGTCGGGCCGGGTGCCGTCGTCGTCCGCGGCGCGGAGCTGACCGCCGACGCGCACAGCCACCGCGGCATCCTCACCGCCGAGGCCGGCACCACGATCGACCTGACGATGACCTGGTTCCCGTCGCACCTGGCCGTGCCGGCGCGCGTCGACGTCGACGTCGTCTGCGAAGCCACGCGCACCTGGTGGCAGGAGTGGGCGGGCCGGATCGACCACACGGGCCCGCACCATGACAAGGTGGTGCGCTCGCTGCTGGTGCTGAACGCCCTCAGCCACGCCGACACCGGTGGCATCGTCGCGGCGGCGACCACGTCGCTGCCCGAGGAGTTCGGCGGCGAACGCAACTGGGATTATCGCTACGTGTGGCTGCGGGATGCCGCGATGACGCTCGAGGCGTTGATCGGGCACGGGTTCCTCGGCGAAGCCGAACGGTGGCGGGGCTGGCTGCTGCGCGCTGTCGCCGGCGACCCCGCAGACGTTCAGATCATGTACGGCATCGCCGGCGAGCGCGACCTGCCCGAGCGGACGCTGACGAGCCTGCCGGGGTACGCCGGCTCACGACCCGTGCGCATCGGCAACGGGGCGGTGTCGCAGTTTCAGGGCGACGTCATCGGCGAGGTGCTGCTGGCGTTGGAGGCGGCCCGTGCTGCGGGGCTGGAGGAGACGAGCTTCTCGTGGCCGCTGCAACGCGCGCTCGTCGAACGCGTCGTGGCGACGATCGACCGGCCGGACAACGGCATGTGGGAGATCCGCGGCGAACCGCAGAAGTTCACGCACTCACGCGCCATGATGTGGGCGGCGCTGGACTGCGGGGTGCGCGCGGTGATCGAGTCGGGCCTGGACGGCGATGGCGAGACATGGGCGCGGTGGCGCGACCGGCTGCGCGCCGAGATCGACGAGCAGGGCGTGCATCCGACCGGCGGTCACTTCGTGCAGTACTACGGGTCGGAGCAGCTCGACGCGTCGCTGCTGTTGCTGCCCGAGGTCGGGTTCTGCGCGCACGACGATCCGCGCATGCTCGCCACCGTCGACGCCATTGAGCGCGATCTCATGCGCGACGGCCTGCTGCTGCGTTACCGCACCGACACCGGGGTCGACGGGCTCGCCGGCGACGAGCACCCCTTCCTCGCGTGCTCGTTCTGGCTGGTCGAGCAGTACGCGGCGACGGGGCGCGACGCCGATGCGGCGGCGCTCATGGAGCGGCTGTGTGCGCTGACCAATGACGTCGGACTGCTGTCGGAGGAGTACGACGTCGACCATCGCCGGCATGTCGGGAACACCCCGCAGGCCTTCTCCCACCTCGCGCTCGTCCGCGCCGCTGACGCGCTCGCCGGGCGTCCCGAGGGCACCTCGCGCCGCCGGTGAACCGGGAACAGCTCAGTGGCCGTCGGGCGCCCGCGGCGACCCCGCGCGGGTCGGCCGTGGCGCCCACTCCGGCGGGCACGCGACGCTCGACCGTCGGACGATGCGGATCGACGCCTGCTGGCGGAACCGTTCGCGGTCGTATCGTCGACACCGGCCCCCGGTCGAAGATGCCGCCGGAGTGAACAGCGGTGATCCCTCCCGATCAGGCGCCGGGATCGGGCAGCGACCGGGTGGTCCAGAACGGGCCGGTCACGACGAACAGCGCGGAGGCCACTGATCCGACGGCGCCGATCCACATGGTGGCGGTCGTGCCGAGCCACGTGCCCAGGCCGCCGGCGGTCAGCGCCGCGAGGGGCATGACGCCCCACACGCAGAACCGGATCGAGGCGTTCATGCGGCCCAGCAGGCGCGGCGGCGTGATGCGCTGCCGGAAGGTGACCTGCGTGATGTTGTAGAGCAGAACGCTGAACATGGCGACGAAACCCTGCACGAGCACGATCGGGAAGGCGACGTCGGGGAATGTCGCCGCCAGTGGCAGCAGCAGCGCGATCGACGAGAACGCGATGGCGCCGATCGGGATCGCCGGGCCTTCACCCAGCCGCCGGACGATGTGCGGTGTCGCCATCGCACCGGCGACGCCGCCCAGCGAGCTGACCGCGAAGACGAGGCCCAGGCCTTCGGGCGTGATGCCGAGGGTCCGCAGCAGGAAGATCGGCATCAGCGTGAACGTCACCGTCGAGAAGAAGTTCGACACGGCCGTCGTGCCCACGATGCGTCGCAGGTACCGATTGCCGAACACCCAGCGCAGTCCCTCGCCGATCGAGCGGGCGAGCGGATCGTGCTCGGCGGCCGGCGCCACCCGCTCGTGATCGCGTGTGAACGCGAGCGCGAGCATCGAGGCGACGTAGGTGCCGGCGGTGACCAGGATCGCAAGCGGCGCGGTGATCACGCCGATGAGCCAGCCGCCCGCGGCAGGACCGGCGATGCCGGCGAGCTGCGCGGTCGTCTCGAACTTGCCGTTGGCCTCGGCGATCTGGCCGGGTCGCACGAGCGACGGGATGACGCTCTGGTACGAGACGTCGAAGAACACGGTCGCGATGCCCATCACGAGGGCGACGGCCACCATGTGCCAGATCTGCAGGGCGCCGAGCACCCAGAGCAGGGGGAGGGATGCCAGGGCGAGCGCCCGCACGAGGTCCGCGACGATCATGACGTGGCGTTTGCGCATGCGGTCGATCCACGCGCCGGCGGGGAGTCCCACCACGAGGAACGCGGCAGTGCCGGCGGCGTTCAGCACTCCGATCTCGAACTCCGTCGCGTGCAGGAGCAGCACGGCGAGAACCGGCAGGGCGAGCTCGGTGATCTGCGCCCCGAACTGACTGAGCGCCTGACCGCTCCACATCGTGAGGAAGTTGCGGTCGCGCCACAGTGACCCGAGCGAGACGTCGGCGGGAGCCGTGGTGAGGTCTTCCGGCTGAACCGATTGAGACATGTCGATCAGTCTGCGAGAGTGATTGGGAAAAGTCAATCACGGGAGTAGGATCAGTGCATGGACGATGACGAGGCGCGTGCCGCAGGCCGTGCGCTGAGTTCGCCGCTGCGGCTGCGCATTCTGCGACTGTGCCGCTTCGACGCGCGGACGAACAAGGAGCTCGCCGACCTGCTCGAGCTGAACCCCGGCACGATGCTCCATCACGTGCGCACACTCGTGGACACCGGCTTCCTCGCGCCGCAGCCCGAGCGCAGCGGGGCGCAGGGCGCCCGTGAGGTGCCGTATCTGGCGACCGGCCGGTCATGGAACGCGCCGATGGAGAACGCCCCGGCGCTGATCATGGAGACCGTGCGCCAGCAGGTCGCCCTCGCTGACCCTGACCGCATCTACTTCGGATGGCTCGGCCTTCGGCTGTCCGAGGCGCACAGGGACGAGCTCCATGGGCGGCTCAACGCCCTGTTCGCGGAGTACAAAGACCGGGAACCCGACGCCGACGGCGCAGACTACTCCCTCGCGGTGTTCCTGCACCCCGAAGGCACGCCCCCGGCATCCACCAGCCCCTGAGCGAGCAGCCCTACGCGTCGACGAGGAGTGAGTCGGCGGCCGAACGCCGGACGCGCGGCGCGGCCTCGCGCTCGCGCAGTGCCTCGGATGCCGATGCCGCATCGCCCAGCGTGCCGACGGCCATCACGGTCACGGCGGCGAGGCCGTCACCGAAGCCGAACGCCTCGGCGATCGCGTCGCGGTCGAATCCGCCCATCTGGTGCGTGTGCAGGCCCGAGGCGTGCGCCTGCACGGTGAAGTACGCGGCGGCCTGGCCGGTGTCGTAGACGGCCCAGCCCAGCGGCTTGTCGTCGAGCGTGGCGACGGCGGCGAACACGACCAGCACGGCGGCATCGCCGGCCCAGGTCTGGTTGAAGCCGATGAGGGACCCGACGATCGCCGCGTGCGCCTCAGTGCCGCGGCGCGCGACGACGAACCGCCACGGCTGGGTGTTGCTGGCCGACGGCGCCCACCGTGCCGCTTCGAGGGCGCTGGCCAGTGCAGCCTCGTCGATGGGCGTCTCGGCGTCGAAGATCCGCGTGCTCCAGCGCTCGGCGAGGACGTCGAGAATGGGGGCGTCGACGGTGGCGGTGCGGGTGAGGGTGGTGTGCATGGGGTCTCCTGGGGGTGTCGGAAAGAGACGCCATCGGCTCACCTGCAACTGTATGCGCCCCGCCTCGGTGCCAGCTGACCGTGTCTTCCCGAAGACGGAAGTCCCGTCGATCTTTCCGAATGGATGCCGGAGGTGACCCTCCCCGCGCGCGTAGCGTGGCAGCCATGACGATCGCGACGGCAGACCTCTACGACGAGCGCGGCGACGATCTGGACTCCCTCCCGCTGCAGCTGCAGGACATCGGCGGCCACCCAGCCTTCGACGGCCCGATCCGCACCATCCGCTGCCACCGCGACAACGCCCTGGTGAAGGCGACGCTCGCGACGCCCGGCGACGGCGCGGTGCTCGTGGTCGACGGCGGCGGTTCGCTCGAGTCGGCGCTGGTGGGGGATCTCATCGCGGCATCCGCCGTGGAGAACGGGTGGGCCGGGATCATCGTGCACGGGGCGATCCGCGACCGCACGGCGATCGGCGAGCTGCCGCTGGGGGTCAAGGCGCTGGGCTCGAACCCGCGCAAGAGCGCAAAGGACGGCGTCGGTGAGGTGGACGTGCCCGTGACCATCGCCGGGGTGATATTCGCGCCCGGCAACCGCGTGTGGGCCGACGCCGACGGCGTGCTCGTGGAGCGCTGAGACGCGTCGCAGTTCTTCATACGTGGGAATAGACCTTGCCCTGCCCGTGTTGGGGCGGGAGTACGTCCATGGCGGCCGCTGGAGCGGGCGCCCTTCTTCTGTCAGGAGCACACACAACATGACCGACCGGACCATCGGCTACATCGTCGGCAGCATCTCGTCGACCTCGATCAACCGTCGCCTCGCGACGGCGCTCGAGCGTCTCGCCCCCGAGGGCACCACGCTGGTAGAGATCCCGATCGCGGATCTCCCGTTCTACTCGCCCGATCACGACGCCGACTACCCGCAGGTCGCGCGCGACTTCAAGCAGGCCATCGCCGACGTCGACGGTGTCATCATCGTCACGCCCGAGTACAGCCGCTCGATTCCCGGTGTGCTCAAGAACGCCCTCGACTGGTCGGCCCGTCCGTGGGGTCAGGCCTCGTTCGACGGCAAGCCCACCGCCGTCATCGGCACCTCGGGCGGCGGTATCGCCACCGCAGCGGCCCAGCAGCATCTGAAGGCCATCCTCAGCCACTACAACGCCCCCACCCTCGGCCAGCCCGAGGGCTACATCCAGTCGCTGCCCGGTCTGATCACCGAGGACGGCGAGGTCACCGACCAGCAGACCGCCGAGTTCCTCGCAGCCTACCTCACCGCGTTCAACGGTCTCGTCGAGCGCGTGCTCTCGTCGCGCGAGGTCGTCGCGGCCTGAGTCTTGCGCACCGGGAACGCCCCGGCCGTCCTTTCGGACAGCCGGGGCGTTCTCGTTCAGTGGATGCCGGGGTCTCCGGCATCCATCGATCAGGACTTCAGCGCCTCGGAGAGCTTCACCCGCGCACCCATCCGCAGCAGCGAGTTCTGGTAGATCTTCGCGCCGACGAGGATCGCCACGACGCACGTTGCGAGCAGGATCAGCAGTGACAGGATCGGTTCCCACCACTGCGCTTCGCCGAGGAAGACGCGCACGGGCATCCCGACCGGAGCCGAGAAGGGCACGTACGACATGATCGTCAGCACGAGCGGGTTGTCGTTGAAGAAGATCACCAGGAAGTACGGGGCCATCACCAGGAACATCAGCGGCGTCGTGGTCGAGCCGATGTCCTCCTGGCGCGACACCATCGCGGCGGCGGCGGCGAACAGCGACGCCAGCAGGATGAAGCCGAACAGGAAGAAGATCGCGAACCAGACCAGCGGCGCGCCGAGTCCGGTGAGCAGCTCTCCCTGGCCGGTGACGGTCAGCCCGACGATCGCGATGACGCCGATGCCGACGACCTGACCCATCGCGAGGATCGTGTTGCCGATCACCTTTCCGGCCAGCAGCGCCCGCACCGGGATGGCCGAGATCAGCAGCTCGACCACGCGGGTCTGCTTCTCTTCGACGACCGACTGGGCGATGGTCGCGCCGAAGGACAGCGCCGCCATGAAGAAGATGATCCCGAATCCGAACGACACGATATAGCGGAGGAAGTCGTCGGTGGCACCCGGGTTGAGCAGCTCCACCTCCGGCGAGACGCTGAGCGCGCTGACGAGGGAGGACGGAACGCTGTCGTCGCCGATGAGCGTGAAGCCGAACGGCTCGGCGCCGCCGGGAACGAGCGCGGCGTCGACTTCGCCGTCGGCGACCAGGTCGCGGGCCTCGTCTGCCGAGGCGACTTCGGTGACCTCGACGAGGTCATCGAGTCCGGCGACGGCGGAGACCGTCTGGGAGGTGACCGCGACCGGAGTGCGCTCAGGGCTCTGCGCGGCGAAGCCGGCCCAGACGATGCCCACCAGGAAGATCGCGAAGGTGATCGCCGTCGAGATGAGGAACGCCTTGCTGCGCAGTTTCGAGGCGACTTCGCGCTCGGTGACGAGCCAGACGCTCTGCGCGAACGAGGGCGAGAGGGTGCCGGCCGGGGTGCGGGTGGCGGTGCTCACTGGATGACCTCCTTGAAGATCTGGGCGAGGGATGGATGCCGGGGGGCGAAGCTCGCGACGTCTCCGGTCTCGACGGCACGACGCAGCACCCGCTGCGCGGTCTCGTCGCTGTCGGCGTCGAACACGGCGTAGCCGCCGTCGAACTCGAGCACGTCGACGCCCGGCTCGGAGCGCAGCCAGCCGGCATCGCCGGACGAGACGAGCTCGAAGCGGTTCAGCGCATGCTCGGCGCGGAGGCCGTCACGACTGCCTGCCGCGCGGATCGTGCCGTCGGCGATGATCACGAGGTCGTCGCACAGGCGCTCGACGACGTCGAGCTGGTGTGAGGAGAACAGCACGGAGGCGCCGTCACCGGCACGTGACTGCAGCACGCCGGCAACGACGTCGACGGCGAGGGGGTCGAGGCCGCTGAACGGCTCATCGAGGATCAGCACCTCCGGGTCGTGGACGAGCGCGGCGGCGATCTGCGCGCGCTGCTGGTTGCCCAGCGACAGCGTCTCGACGTTGTCGTTCAGGCGCTCGCCGAGACCCAGCTCTTCGAGCAGGGCCTTCGCGCGGGTCGTCGCATCCGCTCTGCTGAAGCCGTGGAGGCGGGCGAGGTAGACGATGTGCTCGAGCACACGCATCTTCGGGTACAGGCCACGCTCTTCGGGCATGTAGCCGAAGCGGCGGCGGTCCGCCGCGGTCACCGGCGTGCCGTTCAGGGTGACGTCACCGCCGTCTCGGGCGAGCACCCCGAGGATGATCCGCATCGTCGTGGTCTTGCCGGCGCCGTTGCCGCCGACGAAGCCGGTGAGCCGGCGGTCGGCGACGGTGAAGGCCACGTCGTCGAGCACGCGGCGTGTGCCGTAGCTCTTGGTGATCCCGTTCAGTTCGAGCATCCGCTCCTCCTCAGGTCGATACCTCGACGCTACGGAGCTGCGCTCGCGGTGACCTCCCCCCTGGGGCGGATCCTGCCGGCTCCCCCCTGGGCGCCGACGGGCGGTGGATGGCGGGGCGCGACGTACGCAACTCCTCCAAAATCGGCCGCCAGAGACCGAAATCGCGCGTTGAAACGTTTTTCCGCGCCGGATCGAAGGAGTTACGTGCGCGCGGCCGGATCAGGTGAGGCCGTGGCGGTGGGCGTAGACCACGGCGGCGACGCGGTCGCGGGCGCCGAGCTTCTGCAGCACGTTCGAGACGTGGGTCTTCACGGTCGCCTCGCCGATGTAGAGGCGCGCGGCGATCTCGGCGTTGCTCAGCGCCTGTGCGAGCAGGCGCAGCACCTCGTTCTCACGCTCGGTCAGCTCGACCGGGATGGCTCCGGGTGCGGGTTCGCTGACGGCCACGCGAGGCTTGCCGGCCATTGCACCCGCATCCACCCCGCTGCCGTTTCCCGCCGCGAACCGCTCGATCACCCTCCGCGTCACGGCCGGGGCCAGGAGTGCGTCGCCCGCGGCCGCGACCCGCACGGCGCCGATGAGTTCCTCGGGCCCGGCGTTCTTGAGGAGGAATCCGCTGGCTCCGGCGGCCAGGGCCTGGAACAGGTAGTCGTCGCGGTCGAACGTCGTCACGATGATGACGGCCGAGGCCACCTCCGGGTCGGTGACGATCTGCGCCGTCGCCTCAAGCCCGTCCATGTCGGGCATCTGCACGTCCATGCAGATCACGTCCGGATGGAGAGTGGATGCCAGGACGATCGCCTCGCGCCCGTTCGCGGCCTCGCCCACGACCTCGATGTCGCCGGCGGCCTCGAGGATCATGCGGAAGCCCGCGCGCATGACGGCGTGGTCGTCGACCAGCAGCACCCGGATCACGCGGTCGCCCCCGTGCCGGCCGCGGCGCCGGCGCGCCGCGACCCGGTCCTCGGAGCACCGGCGGCGGCGCCGGCCAGCAACGGCAGCCGCACGCGCACGAGGAATCCGCCGCGCTCACGGGACCCGACCTCGATCGTGCCGCCCGACGCCGCAGCGCGCTCTCGCATGCCGACCAGTCCGAGCCCTGCCCGCCCGGCGATCGGTACGCGCCCGGTGTTGGTGATCTCGAGCTCGATCGCTTCGTCCGTGTAGCGCAGTCGCACATCGGCGGTAGCGCCCGGGCCGCCGTGCCGGCGGGCGTTCGTGAGCGACTCCTGCGCGATGCGGTAGAGATTCGCCTGCACCAGCTCGGTCACCGGGACGGGTTCGCCTACGACGGTCAGTGTCGTGGGCAGACCGTTCTCGCCGGCGTGCGCGACGAGCTCGGGCAGTGCGGACAGGTGCAGGGTGGAGCCGCCCGGCGCGTCTGCGTCAGGAGTGCGCAGGGTCTCGAGCAGCTGGCGCAGCTCGGTGAGCGCCGAGCGCGCCGACTCCTCTACGACGGTCAGCGCCGCCTTCGCCGCCACCGGATCACGATCGACCACGGTGCGCGCCGCTCCGGCCTGCACACCCATCGCCGAGACGTGATGGGCGACGACATCGTGCAGTTCGCGCGCGATGCGCACGCGGTCGAGTGCGACGGCCTGCGCGGCGGTGAGCTCGCGCTCGCGCTCGAGCTCGGCGGTGCGCTCCTCGAGGGCCATCCGCTCCTGCGCCTGTGCGTAGGCGCGCTCGCCGAAGAAGTATGCGCCGCCGAAGAACGCCGCGTTGATGAGGAACTGGATCAGGACGAACGCCGCGAAGGGCGAGAACAGTCCGGCGTGCGAGAACGTGCTCTCGTCCGGGGTGGTCGCCGCCTGGAACGTGGTCACGAGCAGCCAGCCGAACATGCCGGCGATCACGGCCACGCGCACGATGGTAGCCCGGCGCCGGTCGTCGACCCATGCGCCGACGGTGTACATCGCGATGAACACCACGACGTTGCAGACGTAGAGGTCGGGGATCCGCAAAGTCACGGCGGCGAAGAACACCACCGAGACCACCACGAGCACGATCTCGGGGTAGCGACGCCTGACGGCGATGGGCGCCGCAAGGGCGACGCTGTAGACGAGGCCCCAGGCGAGGTCGGCCGACTCTTCGCCGTAGACCCCGGCGATGCTGCCCAGCGTGGTGCTGAGGATCGCCGCGACGCACAGGGCCGCGGCGAGCACGTAGTCGCGGCGCAGCGCGGCCGCGGACGGACGGCGACGCGGGATCGGCATACTCATGTCTCAACGCTAGGCCGCCGGTGGGAGGGGCGGCATCCATCGCGCGGGGGAGTTCCGCCACAGAGCGATCGGATACTCACGCCTGAGTACTTGCTATTGACAAGCACGCTTGCTTTTTGCAAGCTGGACGTACCGGGATGATCCCGCGATCCATGCGAAGGAGCATGACATGACGCACATCTTCGTGAACGTGCCCACCAGCGACCTCGAGCGCAGCAAGGCGTTTTACACGGCCCTCGGGTGCGACATCAATCCGCTGTTCACAGACGAGAACGCGGCCTGCATCGTCTGGGACGAGAACATCTTCTTCATGGTGCTCACCAAGGAGTACTTCGCCACCTTCACCGACAAGCAGATCGTCGACCCCACCACCCACGCCCAGGTGCTCATCGCGATCGGCCGAGACTCACGCGAGCACGTCGACAGCACGATCGCCGCGGGCCTGGCCGCCGGCGGCAGCGAGCCCACTGAACCGCAGGACCTCGGGTTCATGTACTCCCGTGACCTCGACGACCCCGACGGCAACGGCATCGAGTTCGTCTACATGGAGCCGCAGGCAGCCGAAGAGGGGCCGGAGGCCTATCTGACCGGCCTGGCCTAGCGGTGGCGGCGCGCAGCTACGGCCAATACTGCGGTGTCACCACCGCCGTCGAGCTGATCGGCGAACGGTGGGCGCTGCTCATCGTCCGCGATCTGCTCGTCGGGCCGCGACGGTACACCGACCTCAAGCAGGGCCTGCCGAGAATCCCGACGAACATCCTGTCGACGCGTCTCAAGGAGCTGCAGGCCGGCGGAGTGGTGCGACGCGTGCCGCGGCGCAACTGCGGACTGGTGTACGAGCTGACCGCCTACGGCCGCGAGCTCGAGCCGATCGTCCTCGCGGTCGGCCGCTGGGGCTTCCGGTCGATGGGCGAGCCCGCCGCAGACGACGTCGTGACCGGCGACTCGCTGACCATGGCGCTGCGCACGGCTTTTCAGATGGATGCCGCGGCCGCGCACCCCGAGACCGTCTACGACGTGCACGTGGGAGACGTGGCATTGCGTGCCTTCGCGGGACCGCAGGGCCTGCGTGTCGTGCAGCTCGCTCCGCCCGCCCCACCGGTCGGGGGCGTGCTGCCCACCGGTGAGCCCGATCTGTCCATCGCGGCAGGCCCCGGCATCCGGCACCTCATCTCGGGCGAGCTCGCACCGCAGGCAGCCGTCGACGACGGCGTCGTGCACGTCATCGCCGGTGACACGACACTGCTCGAGCGGTTCGCGGCCACCTTCCACATCGATGCGGCGGCCACCTCGACGCTCGCCGTCTGATCCGGACCCGCGGATGCCACGGCATCCACATCCACGAAACGGAGACGATCATGACCGGTCGCATCATCATCGACCTGTTCACCACCGTCGACGGCGTCGCCCAGGCGCCCGGTGGCGCCGACGAAGACCGCGAAGGCGGCTTCGAGTTCGGCGGCTGGCAGGCGCCGTTCGCCGACCGGACCAGCAGCGACCTGATCAGCGGAGGCATCGCCCGGATGGACGCCCTGCTGCTCGGGCGCCGCACCTACGACAACTTCGCGGGCTATTGGCCGCACCAGAGGGGCACGATCGCCGAGGTGCTCAACCGGGTGCCCAAATACGTCGCCACGCGCGGCACGCTGTCGCCCGAGTGGACCGGCACCACGCAGCTGGGGCTGGACCTGGCCGCCGAGATCGCCGCGCTGCGCGAGCGACACGGCGAGACCCACGTCATCGGCAGCGTCGACTTGGTGCAGTCGCTGCTGGCCGATGACCTGTACGACGAGCTGAAACTCTGGATCTATCCGGTCGTGCTCGGTCAGGGCAAGAAGGTGTTCCCCGACGGGGCGGCGCCCACCACGTTGCGGCTGGTGGCACCGGCGGTCACGACCGAGAACGGGCTGATCCTGCTCCGCTACGCGCCGGCCGGGCCGGTCGTGGCGGGGAAGATGGCGCCCGAGGGCTGAGGGGCGCCCCGCTTGCAATGTACGTGCGCAGTATTGCGCGATCTTCGCATCGAGAACGCCTGATCGATGCGAAGATGGCGCGATTCTGCGGACTTGGTGACCCGGCCGTGCTCGGCTAGCCGAAGATCATGGGCAGGTCGTCCTCGTCGGCGCTGCCGAGGTCGAGGTCGACGACGATGGGAACGTGGTCGCTGGGCGCCTCGCCCTTGCGCTCGTTGCGGTGGATCGCGGCGCCGGTGACCGCGTCGGCGAACGCCTGCGAGCCGAGGATGAAGTCGATGCGCATGCCCTCGTTGCGGGGGAAGCGCAGCTGCTTGTAGTCCCAGTATGTGAAGCCCGTGGGAATGAGCGGGCGGACGGTGTCGGACAGGCCGGCATCCAGCAGCGCCTGGAACGCGGCCCGCTCGGGCGGCGACACGTGCGTCGAGACGCCTTCGACGACCGCCGGGTCGCCGTTGTCGGCGTCGGTGGGCGCGATGTTGAAGTCGCCGGTCAGCGACAGCGGCAGCCCGGGATCGCGCGTCAGAGTGTCACGGGTGTACTGGCGGAGGGCGTCGAGCCAGTGCAGCTTGTAGGCGTAGTGCGGGTCGCCGAGCGCCCGGCCGTTGGGCACATACAAGCTCCACGCGCGCACCCCGCCCACGGTCGCGCCGATCGCGCGCGCCTCCTGCGGTGCGTCGGGGCCCTCGTGTCCCTTGAGGAACCCGGGCATGCCGGGAAAGCCGACCTCGAGGTCTTCGATCGGCTCACGGCTGGCGATCGCGACGCCGTTCCACTGGTTCAGGCCGTGCGCCTCGACGTGGTAGCCGGCCTCCTCGAACTGGGCGTACGGAAACTGTTCGGGCTTGCACTTGATCTCCTGCATCAGCAGCACGTCGACGCTCTCGCGCACGGCGAATTCGACGGTGCGCACGACGCGCGCGCGGATCGAGTTGACGTTCCAAGTGGCAAGACGCATGGCATCCAGCCTAGAACCGGCACCCGACACCGCTGCGCTGCCGGTGCCCCGGAGTTCGGTAGCATTCATGTTGCTACCGGAGTAGCATAACCGTATGGCCTACACGAAAGTCAGCCTCAGCCTCAGCGAGAAGGACGTCGCGTTCCTCGACGGCGAGGCGCTCGAGGGTCGCTTCCCGACGCGCTCGGCTGCGGTACAGGAGGCGGTGCGACTGCTGCGCGAGAGCCGACTGGCCGACGCCTACGCCGAGGCGTACGGCGAGTGGAACGACGACGCCGACGTGACGGCGTGGGATGCCACTGCGGCGGACGGCATAGCGTGACCGCGGCGATCGCGTTGCTTCGCCGGGGCCAGATCGTGCTGGCCGACCTCGATCCGGCCGCAGGGCGCGAAGCGGCCAAGACGCGCCCGGTCGTGATCGTGAGCAACAACACCGCCAACGCCGCCGCGATCCGTTCGGGCGGGGTGGTCACCGTCGTGCCCGTGACCTCGAACACGTCGCGGGTCTTCGACTTCCAGGTGCTGCTGCCCGCCGGCGAGAGCGGGCTGCCCCGCGACGCCAAGGCGCAGGCCGAACAGGTGCGGGCGATCTCGGTCTCGCGGATCAGTGCGATCGCCGGATGGGTGCCCGCCGAGCAGCTCGGCGCGCTCGACGAAGCGCTCCGCCTTCACCTCGCACTCTGAGCCGCGCGGTGCCGCCGGTCACAGCTCCCGCAGGATGTCCTCCACCCGCTCCTTCGCGTCGCCGAACAGCATGTGCGCGTTGTCGCGGAAGAACAGCGGGTTCTGCACGCCCGCGTACCCTGAGGCCATCGACCGCTTGAAGACGATGACGCTCTCGGCCTCCCACACGCGCAGCACCGGCATCCCCGCGATCGGCGAGCCCGGGTCCTCCGCCGCGGCGGGATTGACGGTGTCGTTCGCGCCGATCACGAGCACGACCGACGTGCGGGCGAAGTCGTCGTTGATCTCGTCGAGCTCGAGCACGATGTCGTACGGCACCTTGGCCTCGGCCAGCAGCACGTTCATGTGACCGGGCAGGCGCCCGGCGACGGGGTGGATGCCGAAGCGCACCTCGACGCCCTTCGCCCGCAGCTTCTCGGTGAGCTCGGCCACCGGGTACTGCGCCTGGGCGACGGCCATGCCGTACCCGGGGGTGATGATCACCGATGAGGCGGATGCCAGCATGTCGGCCACGCTGGCCGCGTCGATCTCGTGGTGCTCGCCGTGGTCGGTGTCGTCGCCCTTGGGCGCCTCGATGCCGAACCCGCCTGCGATGACGGAGATGAACGACCGGTTCATGGCCTTGCACATGATGTACGACAGATACGCACCGGACGATCCGACGAGCGCGCCCGTGACGATCAGCAGATCGTTGTTCAGCAGGAAGCCCGCGGCGGCTGCCGCCCAGCCGGAGTAGCTGTTGAGCATCGAGACGACGACGGGCATGTCGCCGCCGCCGATCGAGGCGACCAGGTGCCAGCCCAGCGCGAGGGCCAGCACGGTCACGGCGATCAGCAGAGGCAGTACCGGAGTGATCACGTACCAGACCGTCAGCGCGACGAACACGACGAGGGCCCCGAGGTTGAGCAGGTTCTTGCCGGGCAGCATGAGCGGCTTCGAGCTGACGCGACCCGACAGCTTCAGGAACGCGACGATGGACCCCGTGAAGGTGACGCCGCCGATGAACACCCCGATGAAGACCTCGGCGTGGTGGATGTCGGCCAGCGCACCGGTCAGGCCGGTGTCGTAGAGCGCGCCGTTCCAGCCGACGAGCACGGCCGCGAGCCCGACGAACGAGTGGAGCAGGGCGATCAGCTCCGGCATCCCGGTCATCTCGACGACCCGTGCCCGCCACAGCCCGATGGTCGCGCCGATGACGACGGCGACGACCAGCAGGATCAGCCCGAGCGTGCCGGCGGGCTCGCCCCAGGCGCCGGCGGCGGTGAGCGCGACGGTGGCGACGAGGGCGATGGTCATGCCGGCGATGCCGTAGGCGACGCCCCGACGGGAGGTCTCGTGCTTGCTGAGCCCGGCGAGACTCAGGACGAAGAGAAGGGCGGCGACGATATATGCCGCTCCGGCGATGGATGCCGCGACGCTCACTTGTCGGCCCCCTTCTGGAACATGGCGAGCATGCGCCGGGTGACGGCGAACCCTCCGAAGACGTTGATGCTGGCGACGAGCACCGCGACGGCGGCGAGCACCTGGACGACGAGGTTGTCGACGGTGATCTGCACCATCGCCCCGACGACGATGATGCCGCTGATGGCATTGGTCACGCTCATGAGCGGCGTGTGCAGGGCGTGGGCGACCTTGCCGATGACGTAGAACCCGATGATGACCGACAGGGTCAGCACGAGGAAGTGCTGCGGCAGCGGCGCCGGGGCCACCGCGCACACCGCGAACAGCACGGCGATGCCCGCGACGATCAGTGCGGTCTTGCGTCCGGACGACATGGCCGGCTTCGGCTTGGGCGGTTCGGGCGGTGGCGCGGCGACCCGCGGCGCGGCCGACACCTGCACCGGCGGAGGCGGCCAGGTGACCGCGCCGGTCTGCACGACGGTGACCGCACGCTGCACGACGTCGTCGAAGTCGACGGTGAGCTGCCCGTCCTTGCCGGGGGTCAGCAGGGTGAGCAGGCTCAGCAGGTTCGTGCCGTACAGCTGCGATGCCTGCTGGGGAAGGCGGCCGGCGAGGTCCGAGTACCCGAGGATCACGACACCGCCGTCCGTGACGATGCGCTGACCGTTGACCGACCCCTCGACGTTGCCGCCCTGGCTCGCGGCCATGTCGACGATGACGCTGCCCGGCTTCATGGCGGCGATGTCGGTCGCGGTGATCAGGCGCGGGGCAGCGCGCCCCGGGATCAGCGCGGTCGTGATGATGATGTCGACGTCGGCCGCCTGCTCGGAGTACAGCTCGGCGGCGCGGCGGTCGTATGCCTCGCTCGTGGCCTTCGCGTAGCCGTCGGCCGAGACCTCCTTCTGCTCGTCCGGGACGATGACCTCGAGATACTCGCCGCCGATGGAGCGCACCTGGTCGGCGACCTCGGGGCGCGGGTCGGTGGCGCGCACGATCGCGCCGAGGCTCGATGCTGCGCCGATCGCGGCGAGCCCGGCCACACCGGCGCCGGCGACGAGCACCTTGGCGGGCGGCACCTTGCCGGCGGCGGTGACCTGCCCGGTGAAGAAGCGGCCGAACTCGTGGGCGGCCTCGACGACGGCGCGATACCCCGAGATGTTCGCCATCGAGCTGAGCACGTCCATCGACTGAGCCCGCGATATGCGCGGGACGGCATCCATCGCCAGGGCGGTGACCCCGCGGGCGGCCAGTGCCTCGAGCAGGTCGGGGCGCAGCGCGGGGCTGAGCAGGGCGATGAGCGTGGTCCCCGGCTGCAGGAGGGCGATCTCGCCGGGCTCGGGCGCGTTGATCTTGAGCACGACGGGGGCGGCCCACGCCTTCTCCCGATCCGTGATCGTCGCGCCGGCGGTGACATACGCGGCATCCGGGAACGACGATGCGTCACCCGCGCCGGACTCGACCACGACCTCGTAGCCGAGGGCGCGGATCTTGGCGACGGTGACGGGGGATGCCGCGACCCGGCGCTCGCCGGGACGTTCGGCGACGATGCCGATCTGGGACATGGGGCTCCTCGGGGTCGTGCGGCGGGCTGGCTCGGGTGAAGCCATGATGGACCGACTTCCGACTCTAGGAAGCCAGTCAAGGCCCTGTCACGATGATTGCGCGACAAGAATCGCCAGACTTTCGAATTCGAGACGATGTGGACCGATGCCGGGGTCGCGACATCGGCGACGTCCGTAGACTCGAGGCATGACCGTCGCCTCCACGCCCGCACTCGAAGCCGACCGCCAGAACCTCATCGCGCTGATCGGCGACGAAGCGGTGTTCCACGGCGATTTCACGCTCTCCTCCGGTGCGCAGGCGACCTACTACGTCGACATGCGCAAGCTGACGCTCGACCACCGGGCAGCACCGGCGATCGGCCGGATCATGCTCGACCTGATCGACGGCATCGACGGCATCGTGGCCGTCGGCGGCCTGACGCTGGGCGCCGACCCGATCGCGAACGCCGTCATGCACGAGTCGGCCCGCACCGACCGGCCCCTCGACGCGTTCGTCGTGCGCAAGGAGCCGAAGGACCACGGTCGCGGCCGGCAGATCGAGGGCGCCGACATCGTGGGCAAGCGCGTCATCGTGGTCGAAGACACCTCGACGACCGGGCAGTCGGCGCTGAAGGCGGTCGAGGCGCTGCGCCGCGAGGGCGCCGAGCCGGTCGCCGTCGCCGTGATCGTCGACCGCAAGACCGGCGCCCAGGCTGCGGTCGAAGCCGCCGGCCTGCAGTGGCTGGCCGCGATCGACCTCGACGACCTGGGCCTGTCGCCCCAGTAGGCACGACTGCCGTCGAGCGCGTACCGCACGCGTCGAGCGCGTATCGACCTCCGGCGTGATGTCGTGGGCATGGGAACCATGGCCGTGAGCTACTTCGGCGGACTTGCGTTCTTCTGACGCGGGCCTGGCACGACTGCCGCGACCTTGCGGTCGGGAACGTTTTCATGTCATGCTCCCCCCGATGGACGATGACGCTGACCCGACGCCGTCGCCGGACGGCCGTCGCGGGCGCGCGACGATGAAGGACGTCGCCCGGCGCGCGGGTGTCGGACTGTCGACCGTGTCGCGCGTCGTATCCGGCGGAGGAGGGGTGAGCCGCGACAAGGTGCGCGCCGTGGAGCGCGCCGTGCGCGAGCTCGAGTTCAGCCGCAACGAGTTCGCGCGCACGCTGCGCACCGGCACTGCCGCAACGATCGGGATGCTGGTGACCAACATCTCGGACCCGTTCTTCGCCGCTGTCATCGATGCCGTCGAAGAGCAGGTGCGTGCGCGCGATCAGCTGCTCCTGGTCGCGAGCAGCTCGGACGACGCCGACGAGGGCATCCGGGTGCTGCGACGGCTCACACGCAGCCGTGTCGACGGGCTCATCGTGGTCGTCCCCGAGACCGCCGACCTGTCGTTCCTGCAGCGCCAGCAGGACGCGGGGATGCCGGTGGTGTTCGTCGACCAGCCGTCTGGCGGCGTGTCGGGCGACCTCGTCCTGTCCGACAACGAGGGCGGGATGGCCGAAGCCGTGCGGCATCTGGCCGCGGCGGGGCACCGGCGCATCGCCTGCATCGCACATGTCGGCGGTCGCTACACGTCTGAGCGTCGCCAAGACGGATACTTCCAGGGGCTGACCGCAGCCGGGCTCGCACACGACGCGGCGCTCGTCGTCGAGGTCGAAGACAGCGTGTCCGCGTGCGCAGCGGCCCTGGCGGAGCTGACCGGACAGCCGGATCCTGCCACGGCCGTGGTGACGACCAACAGCCGCACCACCAAGGCGGTGCTCGAGGCCCTGCGGCTGACGCGGCAGCGACTCTCGCTGGTCTCGTTCGACGACTTCGACCTGGCCGTGCTCATGGACCCGCCCGTCACGGCGATCGCGCAGGACCCGGTCGCGATCGGCCATGCCGCAGCCGACCTGCTGTTCGATCGCATCGCCGGGCTCGGCGGCGCGGTGCGGCGCATCGTGATCGGCACACGGCTCATCGAGCGCGGGTCGGGCGAGCAGCCACCCCGCTGAGTCACGATCCGGTCACGAAGCCGCGAGACCGAAACTCTCCCGCTTGTGGTTGGGAACGTTTTCAGATTTCATGGCCAGTGTCCGCACCGTTGCGGGCACATCGCACATCCAGGGAGGATCACATGCGCAAGTCAGTGGCAGCGATCGCTGGTCTCGCCGTAGCCGGGCTCGCGCTCGCCGGTTGCTCGGGCGACACCGGCGACAACGACGCGAACGGTGGCAGCTCGGCCGACGAGGTGGAGGTGTTCACCTGGTGGGCATCCGGCTCGGAGAAGGTCGGACTCGACGCCCTCGTCGGCGTCTTCAACACCCAGTTCCCCGACATCGAGTTCATCAACGCGGCGGTCGCCGGCGGTGCCGGCTCGAACGCCAAGGCCGCTCTGGCCTCCCGCCTCGAGGCGAACGACCCGCCGGATTCGTTCCAGGCCCACGCCGGAGCCGAGCTGACCGACTACATCGAGGCCGAGCAGCTGCAGGACCTCAGCTCGTTCTACACCGAGCAGGGGCTCACCGACGTCTTCCCCTCGTCGCTGATCGACCTGCTCACCGTCGACGGCAAGATCTACTCGGTGCCCAGCAACATCCACCGTGCCAACGTCACGTGGGTCAACACCGAGGTGCTCGAGAGCGCCGGCATCGACCCGACGGCCGCTCCCGCCGACCTGGATGCCTGGATCGAGGACCTTGAGACGCTGAAGAGCTCCGGCGTCGAAAGCCCGCTGGCACTGGGAACCGAGTGGACCCAGATGCAGCTGTTCGAGACGGTGCTGATCGCCGACCTCGGCGCTGAAGGCTACACCGGGCTGTGGGACGGCTCGACCGCGTGGGACGACGCAGGCGTCACGACGGCGATCGACCACTACGACACCCTGCTCGACTACGTCAACTCGGACTTCGCCGGCCTGGACTGGGATGCCGCAACGCAGATCCTCATCGACGGCGCCGCCGGGTACAACGTCATGGGCGACTGGGCCGAGGCCGCGTTCGCGCAGGCCGGCTGGACCTTCGGCCAGGAGTACACGACGTGGGCGTCGGCCGGCACCGAGGGCGTCTTCGACTTCCTCGCCGACTCGTTCACACTGCCCGTCGGTGCGCCGCACGAGCAGCCCGCCAAGAGCTGGCTGACCACCGTGGCCTCCGCCGACGGTCAGAAGGCCTTCAACCAGGCGAAGGGATCGATCCCGGCTCGTACCGACGCCGACGCGGCCGACTACGGTCCCTACCAGCAGACGGCCATCGAGTCGTGGGCCAACGACACGGTCGTGAGCTCGCTCGCGCACGGCGCCGCCGCCAAGATCTCCTGGTCGAGCGACATCTCGTCGGCGATCGGCAAGTTCGCCACCGATCGCGACACGGCAGCACTGCAGACGGCGCTCGTCGCCGCCGCCGACAAGGCGCTGGGCTGACCCACCGCCGACGGTGCGGGGCGGCGTGAACCCGCCGCCCTGCACTCCCTGCGACCGGCCGAGGACCGCCCGGCAGAGAGGACGATCATGCACAAGGGCATCCGCAACTGGGGTCCGCCACTCCTGCTGATCTCACCGACGATCATCATCCTCGGCATCTTCGTGTACGGACTCATCGGTGCGAACGTCTCGGTCGCGATGAGCAACCGGCACTCGCTGCAACCGGCGACCGAGTTCGTCTGGTTCGACAACTTCATCGAGCTGCTCACCGAGGATCGCTTCCTGCATTCGCTGCTGAACCTGCTCGTGTTCACGGTCATCTTCATGGTCGGGACGATGTTCTTCGGCTTCCTCTGGGCCTGGATGCTCGACAAGGGCGTCACCGCCGAAGGCGGGTTCCGCAGCATCTACCTGTTTCCGATGGCGGTGTCGTTCGTCGCCTCCGGCGTGGTCTGGCGCTGGCTGCTCAACTCCGCCGAGGGCGATCGCGCCTCGGGCCTGAATCGCATGCTCGAGACGATTGGGCTCGGATTCCTGCAGAACTCGTGGTGGAACACCCCGATCTGGGGCATGGCGGCCATCGCGATGCCCGCGATCTGGCAGCTTTCCGGATACGTGATGGCACTGTTCCTCTCGGGCTTCCGCGGCATCCCCGAAGAGCTCCGTGAGGCTGCGCGGATGGACGGCGCGACCGAGTGGCAGCTGTATCGGCACGTGATCTTCCCGCAGCTCAATCCCGTCATGCTGTCGGCGCTGGTCATCGTCGCGCACATGTCGCTGAAGGTCTTCGACCTCATCATGTCGATCACCGGAGCCATCTATCAGACCGAGGTCCCGCACACGTACATGTGGATCGCGCTCACCTCGAACGACTATGCGAAGTCGGCGGCCATCGCCACCGTGCTGCTCGCGCTGGTGTGCGTGTTCATCATCCCCTACCTCGTTCACCTGGCCCGTTCCGAGAAGAGGACCCGATGAGCGTCCAGACCGGGCTCGAGCGTGCCGCCTCCCCGCGCGACATCGCCGTGGCCCCCACCGCGGGCAAGGCGAAGCGCCGCCTCGGCCGCACCGCGAAGTACGTCATCCTCATCGGGTTCGTCATCGTCGTGCTGATGCCGGTATACGTGCTGATCGTCACGAGCCTCAAACCGCCCTCGGACGTCAACCCGGCCACCTCGTGGGGATTGCCCGTGCGCTGGCCGTGGGAGCCCGCGGTCGACGGCGGCCCGACCGGGTTCGACAACTGGACGACGGCGTGGAGCACACTGGCCGCTCCCATCGGCCGCACCTTCCTGCTCGCGATCCCGGCATCGCTCATCTCGGCGTTGCTCGGATCGATGAACGGCTTCGTGCTCTCACGCTGGCGCTTCCCGCATGCCGACATCGTGTTCACGCTCATCCTGTTCGGCATGTTCATTCCGTACCAGGCGATCATGACCCCGCTCGTGCAGATGAAGACGTCGCTGGGTATGCCCAGCGACATCTCGACGCTGATCATCGTGCACATCATCTTCGGTCTGCCGATCTGCACGCTGATCTTCCGCAACTACTACGTCAGCATCCCGAACGAGCTCATGGAGGCGGCGCGGGTCGACGGCGCGGGCATGCTGACCGCGTACTGGCGCATCGTGCTGCCGCTGTCGCTGCCCGGGTTCGTCGTGACGATCATCTGGCAGTTCACCTCGGCGTGGAATGACTACCTGTTCGCGCTGTTCCTGACCAATGTGCAGGGCGGCCCGGTCTCGCTCGCGCTGGTGAACCTGTCGCAGGGTGCGCAGCTGGCGAACTACGGCGCGGCCATGGCGGGAGCGCTGATCGCATCGGTGCCGACGCTGCTGGTCTACATCCTGCTCGGCAAGTACTTCATCGGCGGCCTCATGAGCGGCTCCGTGAAGTCGTGAGCCTGCTCGCCCTCGCCCTCGACCTCGGGGGCACCAAGCTCGACGGCGCTCTCGTGACAGATGCGGGGGCGATCGTCGCGGACTCTCGCGTCCGCCGTGCGACGGGACGCGACATCACCCCCGAACGCCTGCGGGCCGTGCTCGCCGAGGTGGTGGCGGAGGTGATCGCGCGGGTGCCCGAAGACGCCGTCGTGGCGGGCGCAGGTGTGGGCACCGCCGGGCCCGTGGATCTGCCCGGCGGTCGCATCGAGCCGGTGAACATGCCCGAGCTCGCAGGCTTCCCGCTGGTGGATGCCGCGGTGGAGGCGCTGCGCGCAGCCGGCGTGGCGGCACCCGTCGTGGTCGGTCACGACGGCGGCTGCCTCGCACTGGCAGAAGAGTGGATCGGCGCGGCGGTGGCGGCCGCGGCATCCCTCTCGATCGTCGTGTCGACCGGCATCGGGGGTGGGTTCGTCGTCAACGGGGCGCTGCTGACCGGGGCGACCGGCAACGCCGGACACCTCGGGCAGACGCACGTGGGCGAGTCGACGCTCGAAGAGATCGCCTCGGGGCCGGCCAGCGTGGCCTGGGCCCGCGCAGCGGGGTGGAAGGGAACGACGGGCCTCGAGCTGGGGGCTGCTGCCGCAGGCGGCGACCGGCTCGCACGGGCGGCCGTGGAACGGTCTGCCGGCGCCGTCGGCGTAGGTCTCGCCGACGCCGCCACGCTGCTCGACCTCGATGTCATCTCGATCGGCGGCGGATTCTCTCGCGTATCCGACGACTACGTCGACCTCGTGTCGACGGCGCTGCGCAGCGCCGCCGAGCTCGACTTCGCGCGCCGCGTCACGATCGTGCGCAGCGGGCTCGGCGACGACGGTCCGCTGATCGGCGCTGCCGCACTGGTCCTGCGCGGCGCACGCTGATCGCCGGCACGCGATGGCCGGTGCCGGATCCGGCGCGGGTCAACGGAAGATCGGCAGCTGCGAGGCCAGGGCGAGCACCAGGCCGAGCAGCGTCAGGATCATGATCGTGCGCCGGTTCGTGGTCGCGCCGCCGGCGCCGGGCTCCTTCGATGTGCGCAGGAACATCACCAGCGCCACCAGCAGCACGGCCAGGCCGCTGACCGCCAGGACGATCGCCATCAGCTGCCGTCCCGGTCATCGTCGTCGTGGCGGCGATTGCGGATGAAGCCGACCGCGAACGCCACGAGCGTTCCGGCCAGGATGAGCGTGGTCACCCCATACAGCAGGTTCTGCTCGAAGTCCGACACGGTCACAGCACTTCGGGCAGCTCGGTCTCGAACGGTTCGACGGCGATCAGGTCGGCCACCGAGTCCACGATCTCATCGGGGCGGAACGGGTAGCGCTCCACTTCGGCGCGGTCGGAGATGCCGGTCATCACCAGGATCGTGTGCAGGCCGGCCTCGATGCCGGCGACCACATCGGTGTCCATCCGGTCGCCGATCATCCCCGTCGACTCCGAGTGCGCGCCGATCCGGTTCAGCGCCGACCGGAACATCATCGGGTTCGGCTTGCCGACCACGTACGGTGACTTGCCCGTCGCGTGGGTGATCAGGGCGGCGAACGAGCCCGTCGCCGGCACCACGCCCGAGGCGGTCGGGCCCGTGGCATCCGGATTCGTCACGATGAACCGCGCCCCCGCGTTGATGAAGCGGATCGCCAGCGTGATCGCCTCGAAGGAGTACTGCCGCGTCTCGCCGACCACGACATAGTCGGGCTGGGTCTCGGTCATGACGAAACCGGCCTCGTGCAGCGCGGTGGTGAGTCCGGCCTCGCCGATGACGAACGCCGTGCCGCCCGGATGCTGCGACCGCAGGAAGTCCGCCGTCGCCAGCGCCGAGGTCCAGATGCGGTCCTCGGGCACGTCCAGCCCCGACCGGGCGAGCCGGGCGCTGAGGTCGCGCGGCGTGAAGATCGGGTTGTTGGTGAGCACCAGGAACGGCGTTCCGGCGTCCCGCCATTGGGCGAGCAGCTCGGCCGCCCCGGGGATGGGACGGTTCTCGTGCACGAGAACGCCGTCCATGTCGGTCAGCCAGCAGTCGATATCGGCGCGCGTCCGCATGGGGCCAGCCTATCCGGGCGGCGGGGACGTAGTGTCGGGGCTGTGGCACGCGACACCTGGGACCCGACCCACCTTCCCGATCTGCACGGACGGCGGTATCTGGTGACCGGGTCCAACGCGGGCCTGGGTTTCTTCGCGTCGCTGCAGCTGGCCGGTGCGGGCGCGCGCGTGATCATGACCGGGCGCAATCCGAATCGGCTCGCCGCGGCACGGGCGGCGCTCCTGCGGCAGGTTCCGGATGCCGATCTGGAGAGCCTCATGCTCGATACGAGCAATCTGGGGTCGATCCGCGCCGCCGCAGCGACGGCGCGGGGCCGTACCGGGCTCGATGGTGTGCTGCTGAACGCGGGCATCGTCCACCCGCCGGCGCAGCGGCAGACGACCTCGGACCGGCATGAGCTGGTGTTCGCGACGAACGTTCTCGGCCACTATGCGCTGGCCGGTGAGATGCTCCCGCCCCTCGCGGCGGCGCGCGGACGCATGGTGTGGCTCGGTTCGATGTCGACGTCGATGTGGCAATACGATCCGCTCGACCCCGAGCTGGAGAACGGCTACACCCCGTGGCGCGCGTATGTGCAGTCCAAGGTCGCGGCGACCGCGCTGGGCTTCGAAGCCGACCGGAGGCTGCGCAGTGAGAAGGTGCCGGTCGCGAGCCTCGTCGCACACCCCGGTTACTCCATCGGCGGCCGCACGCGGGGCATCGCCGGGGTCAATGAACCCAACCGCGCCAAGAGGTTCCGCGACAACCTGCAGGCGCCGATCGCCCAGTCCAAAGAGCGCGGCGCCTGGGTGCTCGTTCGGGCGCTGGTAGACCCCGCCGCCGAGGGCGGTCAGTTCTGGGGCCCCTCCCGCGGCATGCGCGGGGCGCCGCGCCCGGCGTCGGCCTCGAAGGTCACCCGCGATCTCGACGTGGCCGCCCGCATGTGGCACTACTGCGAGCACGCCACCCGCGTGCCGTGGCCGTTCGAGAAGGCGCGCAAAGCCAAGCGACGCTGACCGGCTCAGGCAGTCAGCCAGATCGCTTCGGCCGCTCCGGCCGGCAGCGCGACCGGGTCGCCGTCCAATCGCACCGCGTCGCGCCCCGCGGCCGTGAGTGAGCGCCCGACGACGACCCCGGCCGCGTCGAGCGCGCGCAGCAGCGCCGGATCGCGGTCGGACACCCGCAGCACCCGGCCGGTATGCCCGACGTGCGCCTGCCCCAGCAGGACGAATGCTTCCCGGTCGACCACCCCCGCGGCATCCGGAATCGCATCGCCGTGCGGATCGAACCGGGGGTGGCCGAGGCGCTCGTCGATGCCCGCCAGCAGCCGGTCGCTGATGGTGTGCTCGAGCACTTCGGCCTCGTCGTGCACCTCATCCCACGCATAGCCGAACTCGCGGACGAGCCAGGTCTCGATGAGCCGGTGGCGCCGGATGATGGCCGCCGCACGCGCCTCGCCGTCGGCGGTCAGCGAGACCGGTCCGTACGGCCGATGCGTGACGAGCCCCTGGGCTGCGAGTTTCTGCACCATCTCGGTGATCGACGACGGCGCGAGGCCGAGTTCGGCCGCCAGCTGCGACGGCGTGATCGGCGCGGTCTGCCACTCGGTGTGGTGGTAGATCGTCTTGAGGTAGTCGTCGATCGCGGCGGAAGGCACGGTGCCAGGCTATCCGCCGGTGAACACCAGCCACAGCAGCAGGGCGTTCAGCGCGATGAGGAACACGGATGCCAGGACCCCGGCCGCCGTCGTCACGACGCGGTTGCGGTGGGCGCCGAGCAGGTCGCCTCTTGCGGTGAGGGCGACCAGCGGGATCAGCGCGAACGGGATGCCGAAAGAAAGCACGACCTGGCTGAGGATGAGCGCGAAGGTCGGGTCCACGCCGATGGCGAGGATGGCCAGCGCGGGGATCAGCGTGACCAGCCGGCGGGCGAGCATGGGCACCCGGACCATGAGCAGTCCATGCATGATCTCGGCCCCGGCATATGCGCCGACCGAGGTGCTGGCCAGTCCGCTGGCGAGCAGGCCGACTGCGAACAGCGTCGCGACGACGGGGCCGAGCCCGGACTTGAGGGCTTCGTAGGCGCCCTCGAGGCTGTCGGTGCCGGGCACTCCGGCGAGATTCGCCGCCGCGAGCAGCAGGATGCAGAGGTTCACGGTTCCCGCGATCGCCATCGCGATGGTGACATCCCATCTGGTGGCGCGCAGCAGTCGCGTCGTGGAGAACCGCTCTGTCTCCCTTGCCGGAGCCGACCGCGGACGGAACCGGTCGCGCGCCAGCGCACTGTGCGCGTAGATCGCGTGCGGCATGATCGTCGCGCCGAGGATGGATGCCGCCAGCAGTACCGAGTCGGCTCCCTCGAAGCGGGGGACGAGCCCGCCGATCACCCCCGCCGGGTCGGGCGGCGCGAGGAAGACGCCGTACGTGAACCCGATCGCAATGATGGCGACGAGCCCCATGATCACGAACTCGAAGCTGCGTGCCCCGCGCCGCGACTGGATCATCAGCAGCACGATCGACACCGCGCCGGTGATCACGCCGCCCCACAGCAGCGGCACGCCGAACAGCAGCCACAGTGCGACCGCGCCGCCGATGACCTCGGCCACATCGGTCGCCATCGCGACCAGCTCTGCCTGCACCCAGTACGCGCGCCGCGTCCACCGGTGCTGGAAGCGGCGGCCGAGCGCTTCGGGCAGGCTCAGCCCGGTGACGATGCCGAGCTTCGCCGACAGGTACTGGATGAGCCATGCCATCACGTTGCCGATGACGACCACCCAGACCAGCAGGTACCCGTAGCGGGCGCCGGCGGTCATGTTGCTGGCGACGTTGCCGGGGTCGAGATAGGCGACGCCGGCGACGAGGGCAGGGCCGAGCAGCCACGCGATGCGCTTCGCGGGTGCCGGCGGCGCCGCGCGACCCGGTCCCGCGCCGTCGACAACGGTTTTAGGCATGTCGAAACCATAGCGCACAATATTTCGGTATGCCGAAATATTGTGTCTGAGTCGAATCGTTGTCGCGTGTTGCCGCCTCCGACGTCGTAAGGCGACCAGAAGCGACCCTCATTCGTGAGACGCGGTCCTTGGGGCGCGCGATTGCCCAGGACTGCAGGTCACCCGCGATGACGTCAGCCCGAGGGTGATGGGTACCGGGGTAGCCTGTCCCGGTGACCGACACCGCGCCCGAGAGCCCCGAGGTGATCACCGAGCGCGAACCCGAACTCCCCGTCGGCGTCGGCCCGTGGCCCGGCGGCGCCGACGAGTGGCCCGCCGACTCCCGCTACGACCCCGAACTGCTCGCGCACGGCGACCGCCGCAATGTCATCGACCGCTACCGGTACTGGACCATGGCCGCGATCGTGGCCGACCTCGATGAGCACCGGCATCCGTTCCATGTCGCGATCGAGAACTGGCAGCACGACATGAACATCGGCTCGATCGTCCGCAGCGCGAACGCGTTCGGCGCAGCCGAGGTGCACATCATCGGCAAGCGCCGCTGGAACCGCCGTGGCGCGATGGTCACCGACCGCTACCAGCACGTCCGCCACCACGAAGACGTCGCGGCGTTCACCGCATGGGCGATGGATGCCGGCATCCCCGTCCTCGCGATCGACAACGTCGACGGGTCGGTGCCGGTCGACCGTGCCGACCTGCCTCAGCGCTGCGTGCTGCTGTTCGGCCAGGAGGGTCCGGGGCTGTCCCCCGAGGCGGTGGCGGCAGCGGATGCCGTGGTCGAGATCACCCAGTACGGCTCGACCCGCTCGATCAACGCGAGCGCCGCCGCGGCGGTCGTCATGTACGAGTGGTGCCGCCGCTGGGCGTAGCCCGTCCGGCCGTGCCGCGCAACGACCGACGGTCCTCGGCGCACGATGCGCGCTCAGCCGCGGTCGATGCCGAATGTGTGCTCGACCAGCGCCTGGGAGGCTGCCTACACCCCGACGCGCAGCCACTGCGGCCGGCGCACCCGCCAGCCCAGGGTCGCCAGGCGCGCGAGCATGTACACGCCGAAGAAGCAGACCGCCAGCCACGCCAGCCCCGCCGCACCCGTCGGTGCGACCGCCGCCAGGATCAGCAGTGCCGGAATGTACGGCACGAGGTTGAGCACGCCGGCGATCGCGAGAAACTTCGCGTCGCCCGCGCCGATCAGCACGCCGTCGAGCACGAACACGATGCCGCACACCGGCTGCGCCACCGCCAGGACGATCAGGGCCGGCTGGATGAGCGCCGCCAGTTCGGCATCGCCGGTGAACAGCAGCCCGATCAGGCCCGAGAACCCGCCGATCAGCACGCCGATGATCACCCCGAACCACACGCCCCACGCCATCGTGCGCCCCACCACCCGCCGCACGAACGGCTCGTCGCCGGCGCCGAGCCCGCGCCCGATGAGCGCCTGCGCCGCGATCGCCAGCGCGTCGAGAGCGAACGCGGCGGTCGAGAACATGGTGAAGGCGACCTGCCAGCCGGCCAGCTCGGCGGTGCCGAGGCCGGTGGCGACCCCGACGGTGGCCAGCAGCGCCGCGCGCAGCGACAGCGTCCGCAGGAACAGCCAGCCCCCGGCCCGGGCAGACCCGCGCATGCCCGCCCGCTGCGGGCGGATGGATGCCGTGTGCCGGCGCGCCAGACGTGCCACCACCAGTGCGTAGGCGCCGACCATGCCCCACTGGGCGATGATCGTGCCGGCGGCCGAGCCCGCGATGCCCCACCCGAACCCGTAGATGAACAGCCAGTTCAGCAGCGCATTCGCGCCGAAACCGAGCCCCGCGATCCACAGCGGGGTCACCGTGTCCTGCATGCCGCGCAGCAGCCCGGTCGCGGCGAACACGATGAGCATCGCGGGCAGACCCCACATCGACAGCCCGAGATAGATCTCCGCCTGCTCGGCGACCGCGGCATCCGCGCCGAACATGCCCACCAGCACCGGGGTGGCGAACCATCCGGCGACGGCGAGCACCGCGCCGAGCCCGAGCGCCAGCCACAGCCCGTCGATGCCCGCGCTGACCGCATCGCCGTGGTGGCCCGCGCCGAACCGGCGCGCGACGGCGGGCGTGGTCGAGTACGCCAGGAACACCATCAGCCCGACGATCGTCTGCAGCACGGCCGAGGCGATGCCGAGGCCGGCAAGCGGCACGACGCCGAGGTGGCCGACCAGCGCGGCGTCGACGATGAGGAACATCGGCTCGGCGATCAGCGCGCCCAGCGCCGGGACGGCCAGCCGCAGGATCTCGCGGTTGAGGGTCGACACGGGCATCCCCCGAGCCTACGGCGCACCGGGGACCGCAGACGGGTGGGACCCCCGCCGCGGGTGGAGCGCGGTGCACCCGGCACGTACTGTGGTTCGGGCGCAGAGCAGGGAGGTGGCACGGATGCGGGTACTCGAACGGCTGCCGCTGTGGCGCCTGCACTCGCGCATGCCGCTGTGGCTGCGCATCGCCATCGCCGCCGTGTCGATCGGCCTCGGCGCGGTCATCATCATCCGGCCGACCACCGCGCTGGATGTCCTGGCCCTGCTGCTGGGCGGGGGCATGGTGCTCACCGGCATCCTGGAGCTCACCGGCCGCACCGACGACGACGAGCGGCCGCGCTGGCGCTCGGCGATCGGCGTCGCGTGGCTCGTCGCGGGTGCCTTCATCCTGTTCTGGCCCGGACTGACCGTGCGCCTGGTCGCCGTCCTGGTCGGGCTGCTGCTCATGTTCAACGGCGGCGTGGGAGTCGTCTCCGCCTTCCGGCGGGGGCGCACGTGGGACCAGCGGGTGTCGGATGCCGCGTTCGGCGCCTCCGGCATCCTGTTCGGCATCTTCGCTCTGGGCTGGCCCGACATCACCCTGCTGGTGGTCGCGGTCGTCTTCGGTGCGTGGCTGATCATGCGCGGTTCCGCGGGCCTGTGGAACGCGCTGCGTCGGCGCCGCGCACACACCCCCGAAGATGCACCCGATCCGCCGTGGCGCCGGTGGGGGCGCACCGCCCTCGCGATCGGGGCGGTCGCGCTGGCGGTCGCGACGGTGCTCGTCACCTCGCCGCTGCGCGAGGCGTCGACGGTCATCGACGCGTTCTACGCCGCACCCCGTGACACGCCGTCCGAGCCCGGCAGGCTCGTGCGGGCCGAGCCGTTCACCCGCGACATCCCCGCCAACGCGCAGGGGTGGCGGATCCTCTACACGACCACCGGCGTCGACGGGGAGAACCGTGTGGCCAGCGCACTCGTGGTCGTGCCGCTCGAGGGCGACGGACGCTGGCCCGTGATCGACTGGAACCACGGCACCACCGGATACGCCCAGCACTGCGCGCCCTCTCTCCAGGAGCGGCCGCTGTGGTCGGGCGCGATGTACCTCACGCGCCAGGTCATCAACGAGGGCTGGGCGATCGTCGCCACCGACTACATCGGCCTCGGCACCGCGGGCCCGCACCCCTACCTGATCGGCCCCCCGAGCGCCTCGGCGTCGCTGGACGCCGTGCGCGCCGCGCGCGAGCTCGACGACGCCGACCTCGGCGCGAGCACCGTGGTGTGGGGCCATTCGCAGGGCGGGGGAGCGGCCCTGTGGACCGGATCCATGGCGCGGTCCTACGCCGCTGAGGTCTGGGTGCGCGGCGTCGCGGCCCTCGCACCGGCCAGCGACCCCCTCACTCTGGTCGACGGGGTCTCGGCCATCACCGGCGGCAGCATCTTCGCCTCGTTCGCCTTCGAATCGTTCGAGTCGATCTACCCCGATGTGACCGCACGACGCTACATCCGCCCCGGCGCGCAGCCGATCGTCGAGGCGATGGCCGCGCGCTGTCTGTCCGACCCGGGCACCGTGGTCTCGGTCCTTGCCGCCCTCGGGATGAGCCGCGACCCGGTGATCTTCGCCGCCGACCCCACCGTCGGCACCCTCGCACGGCACCTGCGCACCAACATCGCCCCGCTGACGACGACCGCCCCACTGCTGATCGCGCAGGGCACCTCCGACAGCATCATCGACCCGGCCAGCCAGGACGCGTTCGTCGCGCGACTCTGCGACGCGGGCACACCCGTCGACTACCGCACCTACGCCGGCATGGAGCACACCGCGCTGGTCGAACGACCCTCGCCCTTGACCGAGGAGCTGTTCGAGTGGACGCGCGCCCGGTTCGCCGGGGAGCCGTACCCGACCGAGTGCACCAGGTCCGACCGGTGACCCCGCCCGGACGCCATATCCTTGAGGGCATGACCGAGAACCCCCTCCGCTCGGGTATCGCGATCGACGAGCTCAGCGAGACGATCCGCCCCCAGGACGACCTGTTCCGCTACGTCAACGGCGCGTGGCTGGACCGCACCGACATCCCCGAGGACAAGGCCCGCTGGGGATCGTTCCACCTCATCGCCGAGCGGGCGGAGAAAGACGTCCACGGCATCATCGAGGAGGCGACGACGGCCGAGCCCGGCACCGAGGCCCGCAAGATCGGCGACCTGTTCGCCGGCTTCATGGACATCGAGCGCATCGACGGGCTCGGCGCCGAGCCCATCCGGGCCCAGCTCGACCGGGTCGGCGAGATCACCGGCATCCCGGACCTGCTTCGCGCGGTCGGAGAACTCGAACGCGAAGGGGTCGGCGGGTTCGTCGGCCTGTTCATCGAGCCGGATCCGGGCAATCCGCAGCGCTACGTCGTGTTCTTCGAGCAGAGCGGCCTGTCGCTGCCCGACGAGAGCTACTACCGGCTCGAGAACTTCGAGCAGACCCGCACCGCCTTCCGCGGCTACGTGCGGACGATGTTCGAACTCGCCGGGTTCGACGACGCCGAGGCCCAGGCCGACCTCGTCGCCGCGCTCGAGACCGAGCTCGCCACGCACCACTGGGACAACGTGCGCAGCCGCGACGCGGTCGCCACCTACAACCTGACGTCCTGGGATGCCGTGGTCGAGGCAGTCGGCGTCGATCTGGCCGACTGGCGTGAAGCGGTCGCCCCGGGGCACACCGACGCGCTCGCCGAGATCAACGTGCGTCAGCCGAGCTTCCTGACCGGCCTCGGAACCCTGCTGACAGAAGACCGGCTCGACCAGTGGCGGGCCTGGCTGCGGCTGAAGGTCATCCGCGCGTCCGCGCCGTTCCTGTCGAGCGACTTCGTCGACGCGAACTTCGCCTTCTACGGCACCGAGCTGACCGGCGTCCCGGTCAACCGCGAGCGCTGGAAGCGCGGCGTGAGCCTGGTCGAAGCCGCGATGGGCGAGGCCGTGGGCCACGTCTACGTCGAGCGTCACTTCCCGCCGCAGGCGAAGGAGGAGATGGACGAGCTGGTCGCGAACCTCATCGAGGCGTACCGGCAGTCGATCTCGCAGCTCGAGTGGATGACGCCGG
Source organism: Microbacterium invictum (assembly GCF_014197265.1). Lineage (NCBI taxonomy): Bacteria > Bacillati > Actinomycetota > Actinomycetes > Micrococcales > Microbacteriaceae > Microbacterium > Microbacterium invictum. The sequence goes on from NZ_JACIFH010000001.1 coordinate 2,965,210, forward strand.
CCACCCGCGAGCGGGCCCTCGCCAAGCTCGAGGCGTTCACCCCCAAGGTCGGCTACCCGGTGAAATGGAAGGACTACTCGGCGCTCGAGATCGACGGCGACGACCTCATCGGCAACGTGCGCCGCGCGAACGCGTGGGAGCACGACCGACAGCTTGCCAAGCTCGGCCAGCCGATCGACCGCGACGAGTGGTACATGACGCCGCAGACCGTCAACGCCTACTACAACCCGCTCATGAACGAGATCGTGTTCCCGGCCGCGATCCTGCAGTTCCCCTTCTTCGAGTTGGATCGGGATGCCGCGGCCAACTACGGCGGCATCGGCGCGGTCATCGGGCACGAGATCGGGCACGGCTTCGACGACCAGGGCAGTGCGTACGACGGCACCGGCGCCCTCAACGACTGGTGGACCGACGACGACCGTGAGGCGTTCTCGTCCCGCACGGCGGCGCTCATCGCGCAGTACGACGAGCTCAGCCCGCGCGAGCTGGGCGACGAGCACACCGTCAACGGCGCACTCACGATCGGCGAGAACATCGGCGACCTCGGCGGCCTCGGCATCGCGATCAAGGCGTACCGCCTCCATCTGGAGGCCAACGGCGAGACCGGTGACGGGCCCGTGATCGACGGGCACTCCGGCATCCAGCGCCTGCTGCTGAGCTGGGCGCAGATCTGGCAGCAGAAGGGGCGGGATGCCGAGACCATCCGTCTGCTGACCATCGACCCGCACGCGCCGAACGAGTTCCGCTGCAACCAGATCGTGCGCAACGTCGACGAGTTCTACCGGGCTTTCGATGTCACCGCGGGCGACGAGCTCTGGCTCGACGCCGAACAGCGCGTCACGATCTGGTGACCGAGGGCGGAGCGGCCGATCCCGGCGCGCGGCGCCGCAGTTCGGCGCGCGCCGCGGATGGGGCTGCGCCCGCCAGCACCTCGGGGACCGATGCCGACGGGATGGCTGTCAGCACCCGCCGCGCCCCCGTCCGGGACGCCGACATGCAGAGGCTGCGCGGCAACACGAGGTCGAGCCTGCGTCGCCCGCGCGGACCGGCGGCATCGGGCCGGTCGTTCGACGCGACCCTGCACGCGCTGCACGAGCTGGCGACCTCGGGCGCGAAGGTGTCGGTGCGGGTCACCGATCTCGACCGCGACACCGTGGTGTTCTCGGGCGACGAGCACCAGCTGCTGCCGGTGGGCGGCATCGGCCTGGTCCCGCTGCTGATCGAGGTCGCGGCGGCGTTCGAGTCCGGCACCGTCGATCCGTTCGAGATCGTGGAGCGGACCAGGGTCGAGCCGGTGGGCATCGCCGGAGTCTGGCAGCACCTCAAAGCACCCGCGCTGCCGCTGTGTGATCTCGCGGTCCTCGTCGCCGCCACCGGCGACGCGCTCGCGGCCAACCTGCTGCTGGAGCGAGTCGGGCTCGAGGCGGTGCGACGCCGGATCGAGTCGCTCGGCTTCGCGCACGTCGCCCTGCTCGACGGCTTCCGCGACACGCGTGGGCCCGATGACGCACCTCAGGTCGCGCTCGGCTCGGCCGGCGAGCTGGCGGCCGTGTTCGCGGCCCTCGTCAATTCGAAGCTGGTGTCGCCCGCGGTCAGCGCCCAGGTCGCCGAGTGGCTGAGCCTCAACCACGACCTTTCGCTCGTGGCATCCGTCACCGGACTCGATCCCTTCTCCCACGACGACGACCGCCACGACCTGCTGTTCATCAACAAGACCGGGCGCGCCGACGGGGTGCGGGCCGAAGCAGGGGTGCTCGCAGGGCCCCGCGCGGGCGTCGCCTACGCACTGCTGGTCGGGTTCGACGACCTGTCGATCGCGCACCGGCTGCGCGTGCACGAGGCGTTCCGCACGTTCGGCGTCGACCTCATGGACCACGTGTTCTGACGTGGCGTGCGCGCACAGCGCGCGGCCGACGGAGCCGGTTCACGACAGCCGCCTCGCGACAGCCGATCGTGTCGCCTGGTGACATCGAGCCGGGGCCTGCCGGTGTGCGGGCGTAGGCTCGACGCATGTCTGTTCCGCCGTACCGCGCCGACATCGTCGGCAGCTTCCTCCGTCCCTCCGTCCTCGCCGACATCCGTCGCCGTCATGCTGCCGGTGAGGTGGATGCCGATGCGCTGCGCATCGCGGAGGACACCGCCATCGCGGAACTCCTGCAGCAGGAGGCCGACGCGGGCCTGAAGCTCGCCACCGACGGAGAGTTCCGCCGGTCGTGGTGGCATTTCGACTTCTTCGGCTTTCTCGACGGAGTCGACATCGTCGAGCTCGACCACGGCATCCAGTTCACCGGCGTGCAGACCAAGCCGCGCGGCGTCGAGGTCAGCGGCAAGATCGGCTTCAGCGACACCCACCCGTTCCTCGAGCACTTCCGCTCGCTCAAGGACCTGCTCGCCCGCTCGACCGGAGCGACCCCGAAGTTCACGATCCCGGCCCCGACCGTGCTGGACTTCCGGCTCGAGCCCGGCCACATCGGCGGCGGCTACAGCGGTCGCGACGACATCGTCGACGACCTCGTGCAGGCCTACCGCGACGCCGTCGCCGCGTTCTACGACGCCGGCGCGCGCTACCTGCAGTTCGACGACACCGCCTGGGCGTACCTGTGCAGCGAGGCCGAGCTGGCCAAGGCGCGCGAGCGCGGCATCCACACCGACGGCATCGCCGAGCGATACGCGGGGATCCTCAACCGCATCCTCGACGGCAAGCCCGACGACCTGACGGTCACCACCCACGTGTGTCGCGGCAACTTCCGTTCGACCTGGATCTCCTCGGGCGGCTACGAGCCGGTCGCCGAGCAGCTGCTCGGCAATACGGCGTACGACGGCTACTTCCTCGAGTACGACACCGAGCGTGCGGGCGGGTTCGAGCCGCTGCGGTTCCTCCCCGAAGGCGACAAGACCGTCGTGCTCGGCCTCATCACCACGAAGTCCGGTGAACTCGAAGACGTCCCCGCGATCAAGGCGCGCATCGACGAGGCCGCCACGTTCGCGCCGCTGGGCCAGCTCGCGCTGAGCCCGCAGTGCGGCTTCGCGTCGACCGAAGAGGGCAACGAACTCACCGAGGACGAGCAGTGGGGGAAGGTGCGCGAGGTCGTCGCCATCGCCGACGACGTCTGGCGCTGAACCGGCCGGTCACCGCCTACCTTCACACGCCCCTCTCGCGAGCCGCATAGCTACGCGCGAGCCGCATATGTATGGACTGTCCAAAGATATGCGGCTCACCCAAAGGTATGCGGCTCGGCGAGTCGGGGCGGGGCGGGGCGGGTCGGCGGGGCGGGTCAGTGCCCCTCGAGGGCCTTGCGGTCGATCTCCTCCTGGTTCGCCACGAACGGCGTGCCGTGCGTGTGGAACGTCGCGACCGTCTTCATCCCCCAGGCCTGACCCTTCGCGCGCTCGGCCTGGCTCCACTCGACGACCGGCCAGTCGGGGTCCAGCAGCAGCCGCGCCTGTGCGTTCGCGAACTCGATGCGGTTGCCGCCCGGCTCCCACACGTACAGGAAGAACGTCTGGTTGATGGCGTGCTTGTAGGGCCCGTACTCGATGTAGATGCCGTTCTCGAGGCAGATGTCGGCGGCTTTGAGGATGTCCTCTCGCGAGTCGGGCGCGAACGCGAAGTGGTGGAAGCGCCCGCGCTCGCCGGTCCAGTCGTCGGAGTACACGACGTCGTACGACTTCTGGTGGAACCGGAACCACCACGCGCCGTAACGGCCGTCATCGAGCCGCACGCGCTCGGACTCGCGGGCGAACATCACATCGCGCCAGAACTCACCGGCTTTGTTCACGTCTGAGGCCAGGTAGTTGATGTGGTCCATGCGGCGCGCGTTGATGCCGCGGCCGGGGTAGGCCGAGGCCTGGTTCTTCAGGGCCGGGCGGTCGTCGTCGTCGGGCACGTAGTGCTCGGTGTCGTAGTAGATGCCCATGAGGTGCCCGTCCGGGTCCTCGAACTCGTACGACCGGCCGACCCCGACCTCGGGGTCGCGCCAGCCGTGGCCGAGTCCGGCGGCCTCGATCGCGGCGACGCGCCGCTGCAGCGCGTCCTCGCTGGTCGCCCGGAAGAGCGTGCGGCCGACGCCGTTGGTGTGGGATGCCGTGAGTTTGAGCGTGTAGAGCTGATACTCGTCCCAGCAGCGCAGATACGAGGAGTCGCCGATGCGCGCCACTTCGCGCATCGCGCAGATGTCGCGGAAGAAGTGGAGGCTCTCGTCGAACTTCGGGGTGAACAGCTCGACGCCGCCGATGTGGGCGAGATCGAAGTTCTCGGTTACGGCCATGGTGGTGTCCTCTCTGACATGGTGGATGCTACAGCCGGGGCCGGGGGAAGACCCGGCCGTCGAAGATCTTGCGGGCGGTGCGCAGCGACAGGGACGCCGCTCGCCAGGCGCCGTCGGCACCGCGCCAGACGCGGACATCGGCGGGGAACACGCCGCTCGGGTGCTCGATGAGGGTCGGTCCGTCGTCTTCGCCGCCGGTCGTGTCGTCTTCGCCGCGCGGCCGGCCGCCGTCGGACAGCCGGGCGAGATCAGCGCCGACGGCGCCGGGAATGCGGATCCCGGCTGCGACCGATGCGGCCATGAGCACGCCGATCGAGGTGTGAACCCGATGCGGGATGAACCCGCGGGCCGCGATCGCGCCGCCGCCGCGAGGCGGGGCGAGCAGGAACATCTTCGGAACCGTCTGGGCGCTCACATCGCCCAGTCCCATCAGCGGGCCGGCCGCGAGGCGCACCCGTTCGACCTGTGCGACGAGATCGGCGCGCTCCTCGAGCTCGGTGGGAGTCTCGGTGCCGTCGACGCCGAACTCACCGGCATCCATCAGCACCACCGGCATGCCGTTGTCGATGAGCGTGACACGGTGGCCGGCGACCTCGTCGGTGACGTTGCCGGTCGGCAGCAGCGACTTGCCGGGCGCGGCCGCGAGCTCGAGGTCGATGGGGCAGGCCCGCCCGGGCACCCCGTCGATGAGTGCTTCGCCGTCGTAGTCGACGCGGCCGCCGGGCGTGGCGAAGGTCGCCGTGGCGATGTCGCCGGTGTTCACAAGGCGGATGCGGAGAGTCGTGGTCGTTCCGGATGCCGCGACCAGTCCGCGCTCGACGGCGAACGGTCCGACGCCGGCGAGCAGATTGCCGCAGGTCTGCGCCGTGCTCACAACCGGCGCGTCCACGACGACCTGCAGGAACAGGTAATCTACGTCGATGCCCGGCTCGCCCGAGCGGCTCACGATCGCGACCTTGCTGGTCAGCGGGTGCGCGCCGCCGAGCCCGTCGATCTGCGTCGGATCGGGGCTGCCCATGACCCGCAGCAGCAGGTCGTCGCGCTCGGCCGGGTCCTCCGGCACGTCCTCGGCGAGGAAGTACGCGCCCTTCGACGTGCCGCCGCGCGTGAGCATGCACGCAATGCCGTCGCGGACTGGATCAGCCACGGTCGTACTCGGCCTGAGTGATGTAGCGCACCCCGAGCTCCTCGAGCAACGGACGCAGGCCCTTGCGGTCGAGGCTCAGCTGCTGCCCGCTGCCGTACGCGGCCCGGTCGGCGTCTTCCTTCGCGACGCGGGCGTCGGCGCCGGCGAGGGCCGCGTCGACCTGCAGCCGGGGAACGATGACGACGCCGTCGTCGTCGGCGATGACGACGTCACCGGGGCGCACGCGCGCGCCGTCGATGACGACGGGGACGTTCACCGATCCGCCGGTGGCCTTCACCGAGCCCTGGGCGAACACGGCTGCCGACCAGGCCGGGAAGCCCATCTCGCGCAGGTCGGCGATGTCGCGCACGCCGGTCGTGGTCACGATGCCGCGCACGCCGCGCGCCTTCAGCGCGCTGGCGAACAGGTCGCCGAACAGGCCGTCGCGGTTGGGGGAGGTCGTGGTGACCACCAGCACATCGCCCGCCTGACACTGCTCGATCGCCGCGTGGATCATGAGGTTGTCGCCCGGCCAGTTGAGCACCGTCACGGCCGATCCGGCGATGCGCGCCCCGTCCTGGATCGGCCGGATCGACGGCCCCACCAGTCCGGTGCGGCCCATGGCCTCATGCACCGTCGCGACGCCGTGCCCGGCCAGCCGGTCGATCACCCCGGCATCGGCCCGCACGATGTCGGTGACGATGACGCCGCTCATCTCAGGACGTCCGTCACCTGCGGGTAGTACCGCATGTATGCCTCGCCCATCGTCTCGTGCGCGAGGCCCAGGTTGGCGGCCGCATTGCGCTTGACCTGCACGCCGCGCCGCACGGCGAGGTCGGTGTAGTAAGTCCACATGTGCTTCTGGGCCGGCAGGCATTCCATCGCGGCGCGCTTGGCGGGGAACGCCGCGGTGATGTCGAGCAGCACGTTGGGCTTGAAGTCGCATTGCTCGCTCTGGTGCGGTTCGAAGAAGAACACCGGCGGCGCGCCGATGATGTCCTCCTTCGACGGGAAGGAACCGTCGGAGTTCGCGACCCCGATCGCCTGCGCCAGGACGCGGGCTTGCAGCGCCATGCGCGCGGCGGCCGGGTGGTCGCCGTTGTACGGATCGAGGAGCGGATGCGTCAGCACGACGTCGGGCTGGGTACGGCGGAACACGTCGACGAGTTTCGCGACCGCTTCCGGCGATTCGATCAGCGGGTAGTCGCCGAGGTCGAGGAATTCGATCTCGGCCCCCAGGGCGGATGCCGCGGCCTCGGCCTCGCCGCGCCGGATCGCCTTGATCTCGTCGAGCCCCTTGCCGGCGAGCCACTGACTGGCCGACTCGCCCCGCTCGCCGTATGACAGGCACGCGATCACGGCGCGCTCACCGCGCTGCGTCGCGGCGGCGATGGCGCCGCCCGCGCGCCACACGAAGTCGCCCGCATGGGCGCTGACGACCAGCAGGGTAGGCACAGAGCTCGACATTCCTCCAGCGAACCACACCGCGCCGGAAATGGTCAAGATTTTGTCAACAATCTTGGTGGAATCACATTTCCCTCTGGACATAGTGAAATTGCGGCTCTACCATCGGCAATGAACCCACTGACAAGGAAGTCGAGGATCGTCCATGGCCGAGAACCTCCAGCAACTGCTCGATGAGAAGGGCGACACCGTCCGGATGCTGCGTGATTCGCAGCTGGGCACCTACATCTACCCGGTCGTCCCGGCCGAGTTCACCAACTGGCGTCGCGAGCAGAAGGCATGGCGTGACACCGCCGTGCTCTACGACCAGACGCACCACATGGTGAACTTCTTTATCTCGGGCCCGGACGCGATCAAGCTGGTCAGCGACACCGGCATCAACAGCTTCGCGAACTTCCCGGTCGACACCGCCAAGCAGTTCGTGCCCACGGCATCCAATGGAGGAGTGATCGGCGACGGCATCCTCTTCCGCGAAGCCGAGGACGAGCTGGTGTACGTCGGCCGGGCTCCGGCGGCGAACTGGCTGCAGTTCCACGCGGAGACCGGCGGCTACGACGTCCAGACCCGGTACGACGACCGCTCGCCCTCGCGCCCGTACGGACAGGCCGTGAACCGCGAGTACTACCGGTTCCAGATCCAGGGCCCCCACGCGTGGGCCATCATCGAGAAGCTCGCCGGGGGACCGGTCGAGCGCGTGAAGTTCTTCCACATGGGCCACACGACGATCGCCGGGTCGCCGGTGCGCACCCTGCGGCACGGGATGGCCGGTGCGCCGGGCCTGGAACTGTGGGGACCGTACGAAGACCACGGCCGGGTGCGCGACGCGATCCTCGAGGCCGGGCGCGAGTTCGGCATCGAGCCGTGCGGGTCGCGCGCCTACTCCTCGAACACGCTCGAGTCGGGCTGGATCCCCTCGCCGCTGCCGGCGATCTACTCGGGCGGCGACATCGAACGCCGCTATCGCGAATGGCTGCCCGCGAACAGCTACGAGGCCATCAACGCCCTCGCCGGCTCGTTCGTGTCGGACAGCATCGACGACTACTACCTCAACCCGTGGGACCTCGGATACGGCTCGTTCGTGAAGTTCGACCACGACTTCATCGGCCGCGAGGCGCTCGAGAAGATCGATCCCGAGACGCAGCGCCGCAAGGTGACCCTCGCGTGGAACGACGACGACCTGGCCGCGATCCTCGCATCGGTGCTCGACCGTGAGGGCCCCGGCTACCAGTTCTTCGACCTGCCCAACGCGAACTACGGGTCGTCGAACTACGACGCGGTGGTGGATGCCGATGGCACGACGATCGGACTCTCCCTGTTCACGGGAGTCACGGCGAACGAGAAGCGCGGCCTGTCACTGGCGACCGTCGACCGAAACGTGCCGATCGGCGCCGAGGTGCGCGTGGTGTGGGGCGAGCCGGACGGCGGCTCGGCCAAGACCACCGTCGAACCGCACGAGCAGTTCGCGGTCCGTGCGATCGTGAGCCCGGTGCCCTATGCCGAGACCGCTCGCCAGGAGTACCACGGCGGCTGGCGCACGGCCGGCGCCGCCTGATCTGCCCGGGCTGCGCCCTCGCGGTCGCTGGTGCGCGATACGCGCCAGTTCCCGGCATCCGCTACGCATATAAGTGGCGCGGATGCCGGGATGTGGCGCGGCGGGTGACGTGGGGCTCCGGGAAGTGGCGCGGATGCCGGGATGTGGCGCGGGCGGGTCGTGGGCGCTCCGCGCTCAGGCGTCCCGAGGCGTGGCGAGCCGTTCGAGCCACTCGAGCGTCGCCCGCGACATATCCGCGGGTGTCCCGAGTGCCTCGAGCGCGGCGACCGCGGCGCGCACCTCGTGGGCGCGGCGCACGGCGTGCTGTCCGGACCCGTCGACCAGGCGCTCGAGCAGGGCGTCGCCGTCGGGTCCGAGCTCGGCGGCGATCTGCCCGCGCAGCCAGTCCTCGGCGCCGATCGCCTGGGCGGCGGTGAGCCCCTCGAGGGTCAGCGCGGCGAGTCCCTTCATGAAGACGCTGCGCAGCAGCCGCAGGCGCGAGGCGTCCCCGGCTGGGCCCTCGAGCACGTCGACCGGCACGCCGAACGGTGCCAGGGCGTCGGCGAGCGTCGTCGCCCCGTCGCCGCTGGCCAGCAGCGGAGTGCGGTGCCCGGCGCGCACGACCGGAGCGAGCACCGCGACGTCGGCCATCAGCACGCCGCGCACGGCGGCCGCGGAGGCGATCCGCTGTTTGACTTCGGGTGCGCCCGAATTGAGGTCCGCGTACACGGCGCCCGCCCGCACGTGCGGCAATGCGTCGTCGGCGATGGATGCCGCGATGTGGCCGGCCACGAGACTGACCACGACGTCGGCTCCGGCCAGAGCCTCCTCGAGCGTCGGCGTCTGGGTCACGGCCGGGTCACCGAGCTCATGGGCCGGATCGTAGCCGCGCACCTCGGCGCCGGCACCCGCCAGACCGCGTGCATAGCGGCTGCCTGCCTCGCCGAGCCCCAGGATCGTGATCGTCGTCATCGCGGCACTCACGATAGTCCCGGGTCGGCCGGGTCGTGCTCGAGGCTCTCGAGGTAGGCGAGCGAGCGTGTCGACCCGCGCATGAGGCGGCGGATGCCGTGGGGCCGCTCGTCGACGTCGGCGCGGTACGCCTCGGCCAGGTCGCGGGTGATGCCGCGCGCGGCGCGGTGCAGCAGTTCCACATACGGCGCCGGCGACGAACCGTCGGTGGGCACGACCACGCCGGCCGCCGCGTACACCGAGCCGTCGGGACCGTGCACCGGCACCGCGATGCCGCGCGACTCGGGATGGATGTGCCCCTCGGTCACCGCCCACCCCTCCGCCCGCACGCGGCGCAGCACGGCCGACAGCTCCGTGCCGGTGCGGATCGTGTGGTCGGTGTAGACGCGGAGGTCGCTCTCGGCGACCGCCGCAATCACCGACGGGTCGGCGTGGGCGAGCAGCACCAGCCCGCTCGACGAGGCGTGCAACGGGATGCGGCCGCCGATCAGGGTGGCATTGACCACGGCATCCGGTGTCGACATGCGCTCGATGAAGAGAACATCGCGCCCGCTGAGCACGCCCAGCTGCACGTGCTGGCGCACGCGCTCGTGCACCGCGCCGAGCCAAGGCCGGGCGATCTCGCGCAGCCCGACCGCGCCGGGCGTGCGGCTGGCGTACTCCCACAGCCGCACCCCGAGCCGGTAGGTGCGATCGGGGAGGCGCTCGAGAAGACCCTCGCGCTCCAGCTCAGCAACCAGGCGGTGCGCCGACGACCTGGCCAGTCCCGCCGACTCGGCGATCTCGCTGAGTGTCAGGAATGGATGCCAGGCGTCGAAGCAGTCGAGCACGCGCAGATGCTTGTGCAGCACCGACTCGCCGGCTGAGCTTCGCGCCACGGCATCCTCCAGGGTGTCGCCGTCATGCTAACGCGACCGTCTCAGCCGTTCGCGCGATACACCGTCCGGGCGAAGTCGTGGTACGGCGCCGGGGCGACAGTGGCACGGATGCGCACCTGCCGGTGCGCGGCGTCGACCGAGCCCTTGCGCGAGATCGGATCCTCGCCCCACACGACCTCGACCTGTTCGCCGTCGGCGATGCCGACGTCGAGCGTCGCCAGCGACATGTAGAGCTGGTCGAACGCGACATAGCCGGCATCCGTCGAGATCCCGACGAGCTCGTCACCCTTGCGGATCTCGTCCATCTGGTAGAGCCCGTACCGCGCCTTCGGGAAGTCGAGGTACTTCGCGGGGATGCCCGGCTCGATCTGGGAGCGGACCACCGCCGCAACGTCGTCGGCGTGCCAGATGAGGGTCACCTTGCGCCGGCGCTGATTCTCGGCGTGCCTCTCGAGCGCAGCGCGGCCGTGGAAGTCGTGGTCGAAACGCACCGATCGGCCGAGGCCCAGGTCGTACGGGGTCATGTAGTAGTCGTGGATGTCGGGCGAGGCCAGCGACCCGCCGATCGACCCGGCGCGGGCGGCGGGCAGCCATTGGCGGTACTCGGCGAAGTCGTCGTCGAAGATCGCCGGGAACGGGGTGGGCACCCAGCCGGACTCGAGTGGCGATGACGAGTACGCCTTCGCCCCCACGCGGCGGATGCCGAACTCGGCACCGGCGGCCATGAGAGCGTCGAGCACGATCTCGTTGTCCTCCCACGGGCCGTAGAACTCGAAGCCGGGCTGCCCCGCCATGCCGTGCCGCAGCGCCTTGACCGGGCGGCCCGCGATCGTGACGTCGCCGATGTGGAAGAACTTGATCTCGGGCGGCGGGCCGCCGAACACCTTGGTCATGACCTCGTTCGCCTGCGGGCCCTGGAGCTCGTACCGGTAGAAGGTCGGCGGACCCTGGCGCATGTGCGAGTTCGCCTCGAGCCGGTGGTGCACGTCCTTGCCGGCCGCTTCGGCTTTCTCGGCGTTGAACCGCACCCAGTCGATCAGGAGGTGGTGCCCGATCAGCACGCGCCCGTCGGGTCCTTCGTCGTTGTAGAACAGGATGCCGTCGCCGATCAGGTAGCCGTCCTTGTTCACCGAGATGAGTTGCTTGGCCACGCCGCGCCGGAAGGTGGCGAACGTGTTCGGCGAGATCGACTCGAGCATCGGGGTCAGGTCATCACCGTGCAGGAACAGCTGCGTCATGTGGTGCGACTGGTCCATGAGCGCAACCGTGGTGTTCCACGCTCGCTGCTCGTCACGCCAGTTCGTGAACTCCGGCGCCACCGGGAAGGTGAAGGCCGGCCAGTTCTGATTGCGCAGCAGCTCGACGGGGCTGCCGGCGCGGGTGATCGCCTCGGCGAGGGACTCGGATGTCATCATCGACCTTCCTATGGTTCGGTTGCGGCCAGCGTAGGACCGGCGACAGCGTGAGGCGCGGAAAATTCCGTTGAACAGAATTTCGGCATCCATCTCGCGATAAAGGAGCCAGGCTGTAACCGGCGCCGGTCACGATCCGGCCACGGCTCGGATGACTCGCACCAAAATCGTTGACAATCCGGCGGGGATTCCGTAACTTCCTGAACACGAGGACGACCCGATTCCTCCATCCACGCGACGACGCGAAAGGTGAGCGATGGCTGCTGAGCTGACCTTGCACGACGTGAGCCTGCACTTCGGTGGCATCAAAGTGCTCCAGGAGGTCGGCTTCACCGTCGAACCCGGCCAGATCTTCGGGCTCGTAGGGCCCAACGGCGCCGGCAAGACGTCGCTGTTCAACTGCATCAGCGGGCACTACCGGCCCTCGAGCGGCAGCATCCGCATCGACGACGTCGAGGTCACCGCCAAGCCCGCGTGGCGCATGTCGCGCCTGGGGCTGGCCCGCACCTTCCAGCACGCGGCGCTGCAGTTGGACAAGACCGTGCTCGAGAACGTCATGCTCGGCGCCCATCCGCGGTTGCGCGGCGGACCCGTGGAATGGTCGCTGCGGCTTCCGTTCACCCGCAACGACGAACGCACGCTGCGCGCGGAAGCGCTCGACCTGCTCGAACGCCTCGACCTCGGCTGGGCCGCACACCGCACGCCCGACGAGCTGTCGCACGGGCTGCACAAGGGCATCGAACTGTCGCGGGCGCTGCTGCTGCGCCCCCGCCTGCTCATGCTCGACGAGCCGGCAGCCGGGCTGCCGCACTCGGAGGTCGACCGGCTCATCGAGCTGATCCGCGGCGTCCGCGACGACTTCGACGTGACCATCGTCGTCGTCGAGCACCACATGGGTCTCATCGCCGCGCTCACCGAGCGTGTCGTCGTGCTCGACCACGGCCGCAAGCTCATGGAGGGGACGGCCGCCGAAGCGCAGTCCGATCCCCGCGTCATCGAGGCGTATATCGGGAAGGACGCGGCTGATGACGCTGCTTGAACTGGAGGACGTCACCGCCTGGTACGGCCCGGTGCAGGTGCTCGACGCGGTCTCGCTGACCGTGCCCGACAACGGTGCGGTGGGCATCCTCGGCGCGAACGGCGCGGGCAAGACCACCACGCTGCGGGCGATCAGCGGCGCCGTGCGCGCCGGCGGTCGCATCACCTTCGAGGGGCGCGACATCCGAGGCATGCGACCCGAGCAGGTGGCGGGGCTCGGCATCGCGCATGTCCCCGAGGGACGCGGCACGCTCGGACAGCTCACGGTGCGCGATAACCTCCGCGTCGGCGCCTACCTGCGTAAGGATCGCCGCGGCGTGGCATCCGACATCGACTACTGTCTCGACCTGTTTCCGCAATTGAAGGACCGCATCTCCTCCAGCGGCGCGGCGCTGTCGGGCGGCGAGCAGCAGATGCTCGCGGTCGCCCGCGCGATCATGGCCAAGCCCACTCTGCTGCTGCTGGACGAGGCCTCACTCGGACTCGCGCCGAGCACGGCGAAGAACGTCTACGAGGCGATCCGGCGGCTGCGGCAGGATTCGGGCATCGCGATGCTCGTGGTCGAGCAGAACGCGAACCTGGCCTTCTCCCTCGTCGACTCCGCGACCGTGCTCGAAGCGGGGCGCAACGTGCTCACCGGTTCCTCGGCGGAACTGCGCGGGATGGACGAGATCCGCCGAGCCTACTTGGGAGGGTGACGGACATGGACACCTTCATCCAATTGGTCGTGGACGGGCTCTCGCTCGGCTCGATCTACGCTGCCCTCGCCCTCGCGATCGTGCTGGTCAACCAGTCGACGGGCCTCATCAACTTCGCACAGGGTGCGATGGCGGTGCTGTCGGCCTACATCGCGTACGTGCTGCTGGGCTGGGGGCTGCCGACGATCCTCGCGATCCTCGGGTCGGTCGTGGTCTCCTTCGTCATCGGCGCGGTCGTGGAGCGCCTGCTGATCCGCAGGTTCGAGGGGGGAGACCCCGACACCGCGGTCGTCGTCACGATCGGTCTGCTGACGCTGTTCACCGGCATCTGCGGGTGGCTGTGGGGCTACAACAACCGGCAGTTCCCGTCGCTGTTCCCCCTGACCACGGTCGACATCTTCGGTGCGGTCATCAGCATCCGGTCGCTCGGAACCACCCTGGTGATCATCGCCATCATGGTGCTGCTGCAGGTCATGTTCCTGGGCACGAAGCTCGGCCTGGCACTGCGTGCGGTCTCGGTCAACCCGCAGTCGGCGTCGCTCTCCGGGCTGCCGGTCGGGCGTCTCCTGATGGTCGGCTGGGGTCTGGCTGCCGCCCTCGGCGCCGTCGCGGGCGCGCTCGTGGCCCCGCAGCTGACGCTGACGCCCGGCATGATGGACACCGCCCTCGTCTACGCGCTCGCCGCCGTCATCATCGGCGGCCTCAACAGTCCCATGGGGGCTGTGGTCGCGGCCTGGGGGATCGGCGTGCTCGAGAACCTCGCGGCCGTGTACGTGCCCTTCATCGGGCATGACCTCAAGATCGCGGTGCCGTTCCTGATCCTGTTCGTCGTGCTGCTGGTGCGGCCCCAAGGCCTGTTCGGGCGGAAGGTCGTGGTGCGCGTCTGATGAACCAGGTCACAAAGCTCTTGCAGAACGGCTGGGTGCGGCTCGCGGTCGGCGTCGTCGTGGCGGCGATCCTCGTGATCCTGCCGCTCGTGCTGCCCGTGTTCGCGAACCAGACGCTCACGCGGATCGGCGTCTATGCCGTCGCCGTGCTGGGCCTCAACATCATCATGGGTTACTCCGGGCAGGTCATGCTCGGGCAGATCTTCTTCCTCGGTGTCGGCGCGTACGTCACCGCGTACGGCGTCGGAAACGACTGGAACGTCGTCGTCGTCTTCCTCGCGGCGTGTGTCATCCCCGGCATCCTCGGCCTCATCATCGCGCTGGCCGCCGCACGACTGGGCGGACTCGCGATCGCGATGGTCACCATCGCGCTGCCCATCATCGGCGTACCCCTGGCCAAGCGGCTCTCCGACCTCACCGGGGGGTCGCAGGGCGTGTCCGCGCGCTTCTCCTCGGCGCCGGAGTGGACCGGCCTCGACAACGACCAGTGGCAGTACTACATAGTCGTCGGCATCGCCGCCGTCGCCTTCGTACTCGCCTTCAACCTCGTGCGCGGCAAGTACGGCCGGGCGATGGCCATCGTGCGCGACAACGAGTCGGTCGCCCGGTCCATGGGCATCTCGCCCTACCGCTACAAGGTGATGGCCTTCACCGTCGCGTCGATCTTCGGCGGCGTGAGCGGCTTCCTCTACATGGTCGCCGTGCAGTACACCTCGCCCGAGACCATGAGCTTCCATCACTCGATCAGCCTGCTGGCGGCGATGGTCGTCGGCGGGGCGGCGAGTATCGCCGGCTCTCTCATCGGCGGTGCGTACTACGTGCTCGTGCCGCAGGTCACCAACGCGATCGACCCGACGATCACCGCGATCAGCCAGGGCATCATCCTCGTCGCCGTGCTGTTCGTGCTGCCCGGCGGAATCGTGTCCCTGCCCCGCGTCATCCGTCGGCTGCTGCGCCGGCGCGGCACGCCGGGCGCGGCATCCACCCAGACCACTCCGCCCCCGAGCCGCGACGCGGCACCGACGACGGAGGGACCAGAAACAGAGAGGCAAGGTCAGGCATGAGAATGCACAGAAGTGTGAAAGGCGCCGTCGGCATCGTCGCTATGGCGTCGGCTGTCGCACTCGTCGTCTCCGGCTGCGCGCGCGGCGGTGACGACGGCGACACCGGCGACGATGGCGAGGTCACGGCCAGCCCCGGCATCACCGACACCGAGCTCAGCTTCGGCATCACGAGTCCGCTGACCGGTCCGACGGCCGGCCCGGGCAACTGCACCGCCGACGGCGCGCTCGCCTATTTCGGCGTCAAGAACGCCGAAGGCGGCATCGAGTTCGGGGACGGCAAGACGCGCACCATCGAGATCACCACCTACGACGACACCTACGACCCGCAGAAGGCGCTGTCGAACTTCCAGCAGATGGTCGCCGACGACGTGTTCGCCGCCGGCATCGGCCTCGGTACGCCCACCAACCGCGCCTGGCGCGAAGCGGCGATCGACGAAGAGGTGCCGCAGGTGCTCGTCATGACCGGCGACCCGCTGTTCAGCGATGTGGAGGAGAGCCCGTGGCAGCTCGGCCTCGTGCCGACCTACATGCAGGAGGGCGCGGCGTTCGGTGAGCTGCTGGTCGCCTCGGGTGAGCCGCACAAGGTGGCGATCCTGTCACAGAACGACGACTACGGCGACGGCTACGTCGAAGGCTTCAAGGAGGCCATCGGCGACGCCGACAACATCGAGGTGGTCGGCGAGCTGACCTACGAGGCGACCGACACGAGCGTCGACGCGCAGCTCACCGAGCTGGCCGGCACCGACGCCGACGTGTTCTTCAACGCGATGTCGATCACGCCGCTGGTGATCTCGTCGCTGCAGAAGGCGCAGCAGCTGAGCTGGCTGCCCAGCTGGTTCCTGCCGTCGAACACGTCCAGCCCGGTGGCGATCCTCGAGCCCGGTGGCGGCGCCGCCTTCCCCGGCATCTACACCGTCGCCTTCTCCGAGTCGGCCGCGAGCCCGGCCTTCCAGGAGAGCGAAGAGGGCGCCGCGTTCCTCGACGCACTCGGTGAGTACACCAACCAGGACGGTGTCCCCGGCTTCCCGCACTGCGTGTGGAGCTGGATCGGGGCATCCGTGCTCGAAGAGGCGTTCACGAAGATGGAGGAGCCGACGCGCGAGAGCTTCATGGAAGCCCTGCGCAGCATCTCCGACTTCGACGCGCCGTTCATGCTGCCCGGTGCGGCCATCGACACGACCACCGACGGCACCCCCGCGGTGTCGGAGGTCGTCGTGCAGAAGTACAACGGCAAGGGATACGCGACGGCCGAGAACTTCGGCTGATCGATCGATCCTCGGGGGCGGTTCGCGCGAGCGGGCCGCCCTCCGGCGTCCGTGGGCAGTGGATGCCGCACCGCGGCCGGTCGGGTCGACCTCAGCCGAGGGGCGGCCCGCAGGTCGGGATCGCACGAAACGTCGGTGATGGATGCCGCGGGACGGCGTGTCCTGCGATCTCGGCTTCCGCAGGTGTGGCGCGGACGGGCCCTGGCGCCCGGCGAGCCGGCCGCCACGCGGCATCCGGAACTCAGTCGAGTGTGCGGAGCACGTCGATGATGCCGAGCAGATGCGCCCGCGTCGCGGCGGCGGCGGCCTCAGGGTCGCGGCCGAGCACCCCGTCGATGATCGCGACGTGCTCACCGAGTGACACCGCGGCCCGGCCGGCGACGAAGCTCAGCCGGAACTGGTGCCGCGCCGACTGCGCACGCAGGCGCTCGAGCAGCTGGGTCGCAGTGGCGTGGCCGCTGAGCTCGCGGATCTGCCGGTCCATCTCCTGGTTGAGGCTCGCGTAGGCCATCAGATCGCCCCGTCCGACGGCATCCTCCAGATCGCGGCGGATGGCGCGCAGCTGGTCGGCCGCCGTGTCGGTGAGGTGCTCGGCCGCCTTGCTCGCGCACAGCGACTCGAGCCCGATGCGCACCTCGACGATCTCCACGGCCTCGTCGATCGTGATCGACCGCACCCGGGCGCCGCGGTTGGGGAGCCGTTCGACGATGCCCTCGCCGGCCAGGTGCAGCAGCGCAGTGCGCACGGTGGCCCGGCTCGCACCGAACCGGTCGCTCAGGTCGGCTTCGATGAGTCGCTGATGCGGGGCGAACTCGCCGCGCATGATCGCCTCGCGGATGTGCTGGGAGAGATCAGCCGAGCCGTCTTCCGCGGCGGGCTGGGTGGACGTCTGCGTGGCATCCGACATTCGCGTCTCCTCCGGCGTGCATCCGAGCGTTCTCGCCCCAGGATAAGCCGCCGCACCGATTGTGTACGAGATCTGTGATCATTTTGGCGCAACTCTTGAGAGGCGCGCGCGGATGGGGCACGCTGAGAGCACGACCCGACGGAGGAGCCCCATGACTGACACGACCCGCGCAGACACCGGCGTGCGAACCGGCCTCTACATCGGCGGCCAGGAGCGCCATACGACCGACACGCTCACCGTCGCCGACCCCGGCAAGCCCGGCGTGACCGTCGGCCACGCGGCCGCGGCATCCCCCGCCGATGTGGCGGATGCCGTCGCGGCGGCGACGCAGGCCTACCCGGCGTGGGCGGCACTGGGCGCAGCCGAGCGCGCCGCACAGATGGCGCAGGCGATCTCCGGCATCGCGGACGACCGAGACACCGACGCGGCGATCCTCTCGCAGGAGAACGGCAAGATCCGCATGGAGAGCTGGGTCGACGCGCTCGTGTTCGAGATCCGCTGGAATCTTGCGCTCATGCTCGCCGATGAGGTGGATGCCGGCAAGACGCTGCCGGTGATCCCCGGCGCGATCCCCGTTTCGACCGCGGTCAGCTATCAGCCACTGGGCGTGGTGACGATCATCGTGCCGTTCAACTGGCCCATCGCGATCCTGGGGGCGTCGCTGCCCCACGCGCTGCTGGCCGGGAACACCGTCATCGTCAAGCCGCCGCCCTCGACGCCGCTGGCGACCACGCGCGTCGTGCAGCGGGTGGCCGAGAAGCTGCCGCCCGGGGTGCTGAACGTGGTCACCGGGCGTGACGAGGACATGGCGGGCCTCATCGAGAACCCCGACGTGGCGAAGGTGTGCTTCACCGGCAGCGTCAACGGCGGCAAGCGGATCATGGCGATGGCGTCCCACACGCTCACGCGGGTGACGCTGGAGCTCGGCGGCAACGACGCGGCGGTATTCCTCGAGGATGCGATCCTCGACGACGTGCACCTCGACCGGCTGTTCGCCGCGATCTATGACACGACCGGTCAGATCTGCATGAACGCCAAACGCGTCTTCGTGCACCGGTCGCGGCGCGACGAACTGGTCGCCGGCCTCGAGGCCCGTCTGAACCGGGTCACGCTCGGGTACGGGCTCGACGAGGGCACCACGATGGGCCCCCTGCACCAGCCCGCTCAGAAGGCGTTCGTGGACGAGATCATCCAAGAGGCGAAGGATGCCGGCGCCGACGTCCGCGAGTTCGGCGAACTGCCCGGTGGTGACCTGGCCGGCGGCAACTTCGTGCGCCCCGCACTCGTGGTCGACGCCGACCCGCAGCTGCGCGTCGTGACGCAGGAGCAGTTCGGTCCGGTCATCCCGGTGATCGCCTTCGATGACGAGGACGAAGCCGTCGCGCTCGCGAACGACACCTGGGGCGGACTGTGCGGCTCGGTGTGGACCGCATCGCCCGAGGCCGCGCGGCGGGTGGGCTCGCAGCTGGTCTGCGGCTACGTCTGGGTCAACGACCACGGCGCGACCCGGCTCGACCTGCGGGCGCCGTTCGGCGGCATGAAGTCGTCGGGCTTCGGGCGCGAGCAGGGCATCGAGGGCGTGCGGGCGTTCCAGGACACCCGGTCCATCGCGACCATCGACCCCGAGGCGCTCGCCGGCATGGCCCACTGAACTGTTGCGGCGTGGCGCGCGCTTCAGTTGGCGCCCCCGCCGGGAACGCCGCGAGAGTTTCCGGCGTTTGCGCCCACTTTGAGTGGGAGAGTCTGAAGAAGGGATGTCAGGCGCTTCAGTTGGCGCTCGGGCCGGGAACTCCGCGATAGTTTCCGGCGTTCGCGCCCACTATGTGATGGGCGCGAATTCTCAGTTGGCGCCCCGCCGGGAACTCCGCGATAGTTTCCGGCGTTCGCGCCCACTTTGAGTGGAGAGTCTGAAACAAGGGGATGTCAGAGACGCGTGGAGGCCAGGCGCGCGGGGTCAGCGCTCGACGCGGACGACGAGCTCGTGTGCGCCGGGCCTCAGCCCTCGATGCGATCGACGAGCTCGAGGCCGCGCCGGGCCCAGTCGATCTCGGTGCGGGCGCGCTCGGCCAGGCCCTCGTACGTGAACCTCTTGTAAGCGATCGTGCGTTCGCGGTTGGCGGGCGGAGTGACCGACAGGCGGCGGGAGAGCATCGTGCTGCTCATCAGCTCGATGGCGTCGAGCTGCCCCTGGAACTGGGCCAGCTCGTCTTCCCAGACGGCGATGTGGCGTGTCAGGAACTCGCGCGCGGCCTCGGGGGTCGTCGTCTCGAGGTACGCGGCCCGCAGATGCGCGGGGTCGCGGACGCGCTGGTAGTCCAGCGGCGAGGCCATCCATTCTTCGAACGCCGCGTTGCCGGCATCCGTCACATGGTAGACACGCCGCGTCCCGCGCTCGCCGCGTGCCTGCTCTTCGCCCTCGATGAGTCCGAGCGAGGCCATCTTGCGCAGCTCGGGATAGATCTGCGAGTCGGGGGCGTGCCAGACATGGCCGACCGACTGCGAGAACTGCTTCTGCAGGTCGTAGCCCGACAGTGGGCCGACGCGCAGAATCGCCAGCAGGGCGTAACGCAGACTCATGGGGCTCCTTCCGCCTGAAGAGCGTAGCGAGAACGAGGGGCCCGAGCAGAACCCGGGCCCCTCGAATCGGCGGATGGTCAGTCGTTCTTGTAGCCGGTGCGCCAGCCACCCTGGTAGGTCTGGCGGGCGACCGTCGAGTACGGCACCGGCGAGACGACGACGCGGACCTCGGTCTGCTCGTGCGGCTCGACCGAGGCCTTCGAGGTTCCGCCGTTGGGCTCACCCCAGACGACCTTGAGCTCGGTGCCTTCGGGGACATCGGGGTCGACCGTCGCCAGCGAAAGGCCGCGCCGCTCGTTCGCGCTGTACCCGGTGAACATCGAGAAGCCCACGACGTTGCCGTCGGCATCCACCACCGAGTCGTAGTTCGCCGAGCCGTAGTTTGCCAGCGGCAGGTCGAAGAACTTGTAGTTCGGGCCGTCGACGTTCAGCGGCGAGGCGAGGACCTTGCCGAGGTCTTCGGCATCCCACGCGAGCGTGACCTTCTTGCGCTGCGTGGCGGGGTCGATCTTCTCGAGCGCGTCGCGGCCGATGAAGTCGTGGTCGAACTTGACGAAGTTGCCGTAGCCGAGCTCCCACGGGGTCAGGTAGTAGTCCTCGATGTTGTCCGAGACGAACGAGCCGGCAAGGGTGCCGGTGGCCTCGTAGCTGTCGACGCCGAGCCACTCGCGGTAGCCGCGCTCGGCCTCGCCCGAGTAGATCGCCGGAAGCGGCGAGGGGATCCAGCCCGACTCGAGCGTGTTCGACGGGTAGGCGCGCGACCCGACCGGCACGAGGCCGAACTCGGCGCCCGCCTCGACGACCGCGGTCCAGATGGCATCGTGATCCTCGTACGGGCCCCAGATCTCCAGTCCCGGGGCACCGGCCATGCCGTGGCGCAGGGTACGCACGTCCTTGCCGGCGATCTTCATGGTCGCCATGTTGAAGAACCCGATCTTCTCGAGCGGCCCGCCGTTGAGCTTCTCGATGACCGCCCACGCGTTCGGCCCCTGGATCTGGAAGCGGTAGTACTGCCGCGACACCGCGTGCCCGTACGGGCGCGAGGGCGAGCGACGGTCGACCGAGATGTCGAGGTTCGAGTAGCCGCCGGTCTCGGCGTGATAGAGGAGCCAGTTGGATGCCGGGGCGCGGCCGACGTAGACGTACTCGTCCTCGTCCTGGCGGAACAGGATGCCGTCGCCGATCACGTGGCCGCCCGAGGTGGTGGGCACGTACTGCTTCGCCTTGTTGACGGCGAAGTTCGCGACCGAGTTGATGGCCGTGTCGCTGATGAGCTTGATGGCGTCCGAGCCGTTCAAGAACACGTTGTCCATGTGGTGCGACTGGTCATAGAGCACCGCGGTGTCGCGCCAGGCCTTCTGCTCCTTGATCCAGTTCTGGAAGTCGGCCGGCACGACCGGGTAGATGTACGAGCCGATCTGCGAGTTGCGCAGCAGCTCGACCGGGTTGGTCTGATCGAGCAGCTCTTGAAGGTTGTTCGCCATGGGGAACCTCTCTGTTCGGTGTTCGGTGTTCGGTGGGGTGTCAGTT
Source organism: Microbacterium invictum (assembly GCF_014197265.1). Lineage (NCBI taxonomy): Bacteria > Bacillati > Actinomycetota > Actinomycetes > Micrococcales > Microbacteriaceae > Microbacterium > Microbacterium invictum. The sequence continues at coordinate 2,986,827 of NZ_JACIFH010000001.1, forward strand.
GAAGACGATGGTGTGGTTGCCGTGCCGGATGACGCGGTCTTGGGCGTGCCATTGCACGGCGCGGGAGAGTACGGCGCGTTCGACGTAGGCGCCGCGGGCTTGGAGGTCGGCGGCGGAGTGTGCGTGGTCGACGCGGGCGACATCCTGCTCGATGATGGGGCCCTCATCGAGGTCCTTCGTCACGTAGTGGGAGGTCGCGCCGATGAGCTTCACGCCGCGCTCCTTCGCCTTGCGGTACGGGGCGGCGCCGATGAAGGCGGGGAGGAACGAGTGGTGGATGTTGATGACGGGCACCCCGACGGCGTCGAGGAAGTCCTCGCTGATGATCTGCATGTAGCGGGCCAGGACGATGAAGTCGACGTTGCCCTGCACCAGTTCGAGGATCTTCGCCTCGGCCTCGGACTTGTCGGGTCCGGCGGAGGGGACGTGGAAGAACGGGATGCCGAACGAGCGGACGTCTTCGGCGGTCTTGGTGTGGTTGGAGATCACCATCGGCACGGTCACCGGCAGTTCGCCGCGGCGGTGCCGCCACAGCAGTTCGAGCAGGCAGTGGTCGGACGTGGAGGCGAGGATCGCCATGCGCTTGGGGACGGACTGGTCGGTGAGTCGCCAGTCCAGGCCCAGCGGCCCCAGGGCCCCCGCCAGGTCGGCCTCGATCTCGGGGACCGCCGCGGTGAGGTCCTGTCGGTGGAAGACGACGCGCTGGAAGAACGCGCCGCCTTCGGGGTTGTCCGAGTACTGGTCGAGGGTGACGATGTTGCCGTGGTTGCGGGTGACCAGCGCGGTGACGGCCGCGACGATGCCGGGCTGGTCGGGGCCGTGCACGATCAGGCAAGCGTGATCGCGGAGCGCTGCGGTGTGGACGGTCATCGGGCCCGCCTCAGGAGTTCGCGTCGACGTAGTCACGGGCCCACTCGGAGGTGGCCAGCAACCCGCCGAAGGTGTAGAAGTGCAGCGACACGTCACCGGATGCCGGGTCCTGGCCGAGCAGGTTCGACAGGTCGCCCACGAACCGGTCGGGGCCGGCGGTGCCCATCAGGTTGGTCAGCGAGAACCCGTACTTCTTTACGATCATCGCGTTCGCACCCACCCCGAACCGGCGGGCGAAGCCGATGAGACGCTTCACCCCGGCTGGTCCCGGGGTGCCCACCCGGATGTGGGTGTCGATGCCGCGGTCGCGGACCGCGCGGATCCACGCGGTGACCGGGTCGGTGTCGAACGCGAACTGGGTGAGGATCACGGCATCCAGCCCCTGCTCTTTCAGGGCCGTCGACTTGTCTTCGAGGTGCCGCCACAGCACGTCGTCCGCGATGTCGGGGTGCCCCTCGGGGTACCCGGCGATCGAGACCTCCTTCACGCCGTAGTCCTGCAGGATGCCGGTGCGGATCACGCTGAGCGAGTCGGGGTATGGTCCCTCGGGCTCGGCCGGGTCACCGCCGACGGCGAACACGTGCTCGGTCGCGCCCACCTCCCGCAGCGCGCCGAGGAACTCCTCCAGCTGGCCCTGCGAGCCGATGCGGCGGGCGGAGATGTGGGGCACGGGGGTGAACCCGAGGTCCTTCACGGCCTTCGCGGCGGCGACGCGCATTTCGAGGTCTTCATTGCCGAGGAAGGTCACGTTGATCTTCGTGCCCTGCGGGATCACGGATGCCGCCTCCTGAAGTCCCGGGATGTCTTTGCCCGTCATCTCGAGCGAGAAGCCGTCGATCAGACGCAGAGCAGCCGCCCGATCGGGGGCGGGGGAGATGGATGCCACGGCGAGTCCCTTCCGGAGCGCTCCGTCGCGCTCTCGCCCACCAGATTACCTATGGAGATAGGTAATTACAAGAGCCCGGCCCGCGAGAGAACAACTGGCGGACGAGAGAACGGGTGACATCCGTTCTCTCGGCGCCGCGCTGTTCTCTCGCCGATCAGGGCGGTGCGGGGGCAGGGCGGCGCGGGGGTAGGGTGGTGCGGGGGCAGGGCGGCGCGGGGGTAGGGCGGTGCGGGTGCGGGGGCTTATCGCCGCGGTAGCGGGCGGCGGTTCAGCGTGCGCGTTCGCGGCCGTGCGCGAAGCGGGCCGCGACGATTCCGACCGCGGCGAAGCACGTCATCGTGATGGCGGCCGGCACTGCCGTCGAGGTGCCGGCAAGTCCGCCCAGGGGCGAGGCGAAAGCGCCGAACACGAACTGCGCGAAGCCGAGCAGCGCCGATCCCGCCCCAGCGGCGCCGACGGCCTGGCCCACCGCGAGCGCCGAGGCGCTCGACATCACCGCGCCGCAGCCGATCGCGAACAGGCACGCCAACGGCAGGTACGTCGTGAGGGTGAGCGCGCTCGACAGTGCCAGCACCGCCAGCGCTGCGGCCGCGCAGATCACAACCAGCTGTGCAGCCTGCAGCGTCGCCGGCGCGCCCCAGCGCACGGCGACGCGGCCGTTGAGCCAGGCGCCGGTCATCACCGCGACCGACGTCGCCGAGAACGTCAGACCGTACACGATCGCGGTGTGCCCCAGGGCGTCCTGGACGATGAACGACGACGAGCTGATGTAGGTCATCAGCGCTGCGTAGCCGGCCGCGTATGCGAGGACGTAACCCACGTAGACCGGCCGGCGCAGCAGACCCGCGATGTTTCGGGTCAGCGCTACGACGGTGAATGGATGCCGGCTCTCGCGCGGCAGGCTCTCGGGGATCGCGATGACGGCGACCGCCAGCATCCCGATGCCGATCACGGCCAGTCCGCCCAGCGCCGCCCGCCATCCACCCCACTGGGTGAGCAGTGCCCCGAGCGGGCTGGCGATGGCCGGGCCCAGTGCGATCATGACGAAAAGCGTGCTGAAGGCACGGACGGCCCGCTCGTGCGACACGAGATCGGCGATGATCGCCCGCGAGAGCACGGCCCCGGCGGCCCCGGCGAATCCTTGCACGGCACGGACGGCGATGAGCACCGACAGCGTCGGGCTCAGCGCGGCGCCGATCGCGCACGCCGAGAACACCGAGAGCGCCACGATGAGCGTGCGTCGCCGGCCCAGGGCGTCCGAGATCGAGCCGATCACGAGCTGGCCGAACGCCGATCCGATCAGGAACGCGGTCAGGGTCAGCTGCACCGCCGACGCCGCCGCGCCCAGGTCGTCGGCCATCGACGGGAAGGACGGCAGGTACATGTCGGTCGACAGCGACGCCGTCATCGACACGAACCCGAGGGCGAAGATGCGCCCGCCGCCGAGGGGGTCGCGGCGGGCGGTGTCGGCGGGCTGCGTCACTGCGCCGCCGCGGCGTCTGGCCGGAACCCCTTCTTGGCCAGCTGGATCTGCTCGTACACGTGGTGCCGCAGCTCGGTGAACCGCGGCATCGACCGGGTCTCGAGCTGGTCGCGTTCGGCGGGCAGGTCGATCACGAGATCCTCCTGCACGACGGTGGGCGAGCTGGAGAGCATGATCACGCGCTCGCCGAGGTACACCGACTCGTCGATGTCGTGCGTGACGAACAGCACCGACAGACCGAGCGACTTGCGGACGCTGCGCACCAGGTCCTCGAGGTCGGCGCGGGTCTGCGCGTCGACCGCGGCGAACGGCTCGTCCATGAGCAGGACCTCGGGCTGGTAGGCGATGGCACGCGCGATCGCGACGCGCTGCTGCATTCCGCCCGACAGCTGCCAGGGGTACGACTGCGGCACGTGGTCGAGGCCGACGTTGACGAGTGCCTCGTCGACGAGCTCCTTGCGCCGGGCCTTGGGCACACCCGCGTTCTTCAGCGGCAGCTCGACGTTGTCGGCGACGCGCAGCCAGGGGAACAGCGACCGGCCGTACTCCTGGAAGACGACGGCCATCTTCTTGGGCGGCCCGGTGACCTTCTTGCCGTCGAGCACGACTTCGCCGCTGGTGGGCTCCAGCAGCCCGGCGATGCACTTCAGCAGCGTCGTCTTGCCCGAGCCCGAGGGGCCCACCAGGCACGTCAGCTCGTTCTTGCCCAGGTCGAAGGTGAGGTCGCGGACGGCCTCGATGTCGCCGCCGTCGGTGTGGTAGATCTTCTGCAGTCCGCGCACCGAGAGCAGGGTGTCTTCCGGTGCGAGAGTGCGCCCGCGGCCGACGACGTCGTCGAGGGGGGAGTTCTCAAGAGGCATTTTCGATGTCCTTCAGTCCGTAGTACCAGCGGAGGATGCGACGTTCGACGAACGTGAAGATCACCGAGACCGCGATGCCGATCAGTCCCAGCATGAGGATGCCCGACCACATCTCGGGGATCGCGAACCTCCGCTGGAACTGGATGATGGAAAAGCCCAGGCCCGATGACGAGAAGAACATCTCGCTGATGACCATCAGGATGATGCCGATCGGCAGAGCCTGCCGCACGCCTGCGAGGATCTGCGGGGCGGCGGAGGGCAGCACCTGGTAGCGCACCCGCGAGAACCCGTGGATGCCGTACGAGCGGCTGGTCTCGGTCTGCACCGAGTCGGTGGCGCGCACGCCCTCGATCGTGTTCAGCAGCACCGGCCAGATGGCGCCCGCGGCGATCACGACGACCTTCATGTTGTCGTCGACGCCGATCAGCAGTCCGAAGATCGGAATCAGAACGGGTGGGGGGATCGCGCGGAAGAACTCGAAGATCGGCTCGGTGAACGCGCGCAGGTCGCGGCTGAGGCCGATGAGGATGCCCAGCAGGGTACCTGCGACGATCGCGACCCCGGTGCCGACCGCGAAACGGCCCAGCGAAGGCAGCACGTCGCTGAAGAAGCGCTCGCCCACCCAGGTCTCGAAGAACTCGGCGACCAGCTCCCCGGGCTTGGGGACGAAGATGCTCGTCGTGCCCAGGCTGAGCAGCCACCACAGGAAGATGAGGATCGCCGGCAGCCCGAGCGCGTACGCGGCGGCGATGAGAAGCTTCTTCATACGATCGCCTCCCCGCGCACCGACTGGTGCCAGCCCAGCAGGCGTCGTTCGAGCAGCCGCACGCCGACGTTGATGACCAGGCCCAGCAGGCCCGTCGCGAGGACGAGCGCGTAGGTCGACGCGTAGAGCCCGACGTTGCGCGACAGTGCGATCTGGTTGCCCAGGCCCGGCGTGCCGATCACCAGCTCCGCGGTCACGGCCAGGATCAGTGCGACCGCCGCCGCCAGCCGCACACCGGTGAGCAGGAACGGCAGCATCGTCGGGAAGACGACATCGCGCACCCGCTGCCACCACGAGAAGCCGAAGCTGCGGGCGGTGTTCATCGCCACGGTGTCGACATCGGCGACCCCGTACATCACCTGGATGAAGATCTGCCAGAACGCCCCGTAGGTGATGATGAGCAGGCTCTGCTGCAGCGGCACCGCGAAGATCAGCACCGCCAGTGGGATCAGGCCCACCGACGGGATCGGCCGCAGGAACTCGATGGTCGTGCGCGTCGCCTTCTGCAGGAACGGCGACAACCCGATCACGATGCCCAGGGGCAGCGCCAGCACGAGCGCCAGCAGCATGCCCAGCCCCCACGAAGTGAGGGTCTGTCCGACCGCCACCCAGAAGCCGGTCAGCGCCGCGTTCTGCACCATCGTGACCAGGACGACGGATGCCGGCGGCAGGTAGGTCGGATCGACGATGCCCGTGCGGGACGCGATCTCCCAGATCAGCAGAAAGGTGAGCACGCCGGCGGCCCCGAGCAGCATCCGGCGCGGCCGGAACTTCCGCCGGCGACGCCGCGCGCTCGCCACCGCGACCGTGCGGGTGATGGTGGTGTCGCTCATCCCGTCACCTCTGTCGCGGTGACCGCGTCGAGCGATGAATACCGCTCTCTGAGGTCGGCCTTGCGGATCTTGCCGCTCGCCGTCCGCGGCAGCTCGTCGACGAACGCGACGGCCTTGGGGGCCTTGTACTTCGCGATGCGCCCGGTCAGATGCTTCAGCACCGCATCGGCGGCGATCTCACTGCGCTTGACGGCCACGGCCACCGGCACTTCGCCCCAGCGCTGATCGGGCACGCCGATGACGGCCACCGATTCGATCTGCGGCAGCTCCATGATGAGCTGCTCGACCTCGGCGGGGTAGATGTTCTCGCCGCCGGAGATGATCATGTCCTTGAGCCGGTCGCTCACGATGAGATAGCCCTCCTCGTCGAGGCATCCGATGTCACCGGACCGGAACCACTCGCCGTCATAGGCATCGCGCGTGGCATCGGGCCTGTTCCAGTATCGCCTGATCACGTTCGGTCCGCTGATCTCGATCTCACCGGTCTCCCCCGCCGGCAGCGGCTGCAGGTCGGGCCCGACGATGCGCACGTCGGTGAAGAAGTGGGCCAGGCCCGACGAGCCGACGTGCTCCCGCGCCTTGCGGTACGGCAGGGCGGTCGCGCCGGGGGCGGTCTCGGTCATCCCGTAGCCCGACGAGAAACTCAGACCGCGCTTCTCGTACGCCTCGGTGACCCGCAGTGGAACGCTCGAGCCGCCGCAGGTGAGCTTGCGGACGGTGGACAGATCCGTCGAGTCCCAGGCAGGGTGCTCCGCGAGCATTTGGAAGGTGGTCGGCACGCCCGACAGGCTCGTGACGCCGTGGGTCTCGACGGCGATGAGCACCGCGCCGGGGTCGAACTTGTCGTGCAGCACGATGGTGCCGCCCTTGAGCAGAGTGGGCAGGGCCCCCATGCTGAGCGAGGCGACGTGGAAGAGCGGGGCGATCAGCAGCGCCACGTCGTCAGAGGTGACGTCGTAGTCGACGAGCGCGTTGATCGAGTTCCAGGTGAGGTTGCCGTGCGTGAGCACCGCGCCCTTCGGGCGCCCGGTCGTGCCTGAGGTGTAGAGGATCATCGCGGGGTCGTCGAAGTCGACCCGCGCGACGCGAAGTTCGGGAGAGGCCGCCGCGAGGACGTCGTCGAATGCTTCCACCGCGGGCAGTTCCGCCGGCCCGTCGACGACGAGGCGGTGGGTGATCCCGCTCGACCACGCCGCAGCCCGAGCGAGGTCGCGCACGGAGTGATGCGTGATGAGGAAGGCCGCCCCCGAGTCCTCGATCATGTACTCGAGTTCGCGGGGGGCCAGGCGGGTGTTCAGCGGGACGAAGATCGCGCCGAGCGCGCCGCACGCGAAGAACGTCGTGAGGAAGTCGGGGTGGTTGTTGCCGAGGTAGACCACGCGGTCGCCCTTGGCGATGCCGCGGTCGGCGAGAACGTTCGACAGTCGCGCGATGCGGTCGGCGAACTCCTCATAGCGCAGGGTGCGCTCGGCGGAGATCACCGCGGTGTCGCCGTGCGACTTCGCGCGACGGCGTGAGATCCAGGTGCCCAGTCCCAGGTTGTCCATGGGTGTGCCTCGTTGCAGTAGCTGTTCGGGTGGCAGTGGTTCGGTGGAGAGGGGTGGATGCCGGCATCCACCCCTCTCGGACCCGGTTACGGGATGATGACCGTGTCGAGGTCGGGCTCGCTGTCGATGAAGTCGTACTTCAGGGCGAGTGCGCTCAGGTCGATGAGCAGCTGCGGATCGAGTTCGGCCGACAGGCGCTCCAGGCGCAGGTCCATCGCCGCGGCCTCGGGCAGCGGGGTCAGTTCGGCGATCGCGGCGGCCAGGCCTTCGCGGTCGGCGCTTGCGGCGTCGAGGGTCTCGGTGAGGGCGGCGCGCCACTTCTCCAGCGTGTCCGTGTCTTCTGCGACGGCACCCGACGTGAACGTGACCATCGTGGGCAGACCCGGGATGGTGTTCTGGTTCGGGTAGCCGAGCACCGAGTACTTCGACGGGTCGGCGATCGCGGCCGACAGGAACGGCTCGGGGATCCACACCGCGTCGACGTTGTTGCCGTCGAGCTGGGCAAGGGCGTCCGCGAATCCGATCTCGATGAAGTCGACCGCTTCGGGGTCGCCGCCGTCCTTGGCCACAGACTCCATGATGGTGAGGTCGCCCTGCGTGTTGACGGCGTTGACCGACACGCGCTTGCCCTCGAGGTCGGACCAGTTGTCGATGCCGTCGCCGGCACGCGTGACGACGGCGTTGATGTCGTCGCCTTCCTCCAGCGAGAACGAATAGCCCGTCGCGACGCGCACGTCGACGCCCTGGCTGGAGGCCACCAGCACCGACAGCGGGTTGCCGACGCCGAAGTCGAGCTGGCCGGTCGAGACCGCCGGCAGCATGGCGGCGCCGCCCTCCTGGATGGTCACCTCGACATCGAGGCCGTGCTTCTCGAAGATGCCCTCGTCGATGCCGTAGGTGACGGCGGCCGACGGGGCGATCGCGAGCAGGCCGACGTTGATCGAGGTGAGCTCGTCGGTGCCGTTGCCGGTGTCGCCGGTGGGGTCCGGGTCGCCGCTCGGCGAGCCTGACGTGCAGGCGGTGAGTAGAAGCGCACCGGTGACGGCGATGGCCGCCAGCCCGGTGAATCGGATGCGTGACATGGTTCAGTGACTCCTTCGTAACTGCCGTGATTGCTATGGACGGTGTTCAGTTGTGCGGGTGCGGCGGGTGCGCCGCGTCAGGCGTAGAAGCGGTACAGGCCGCGGGCGACGACGGCGGGCTTGCTGCCGCCCTCGATCTCGATGGTCTGGTCGACGGTGAACTGGTAGCCGCCGGGCACCTCGGTGACCTCGGCGATGACGGCGCCGCCGCGCACGCGCGCGCCGACCTTCACCGGCGAGACGAAGCGGACCTTGTCGAGGCCGTAGTTGACCTTCGTGGTGACGCCCTCGAGGTCGAACAGCTCCGACCAGAACTTGACCGTGAGCGAGAGAGACAGGAAGCCGTGCGCGATCGCTCCGCCGAACGGGCCGTCCTTGGCGCGCTCGGGGTCGACATGGATCCACTGGTGGTCGTCGGTCGCGTCCGCGAACAGGTTCACGCGGTCCTGCGTGACCTCGGTCCAGTCGGTGAAGCCCAGGTCGGTGCCGGCGAGTCCGGCGGCGTCGGCGTATGCGGCGGTGATGGTCATGGTTGCCTTTCGTTCAGACGAATGCAGACGTGCCGGTGAGGGCCCGTCCGACGATGAGGGAGTTGATCTCGTGGGTGCCTTCGTAGGAGTACACGGCTTCGGTGTCGGCGAAGAAGCGGGCCACGTCGTGCTCGAGGAGGATGCCGTTGCCGCCGAGCACCTCGCGACCCAGCGCCACGGTCTCGCGTGCCATCAGCGAGGTGGTCATCTTCGCGAGTGCGGAGTTGGTGTCGTCGAAGTCCCCGGCATCCTGGCGCACCGACAGCTGCACGGCCATGCCGAGCGACGCGACCGCGTTGCCGAGCATGCGGGCGAGCTTCTCCTGCACGAGCTGGAATCCGCCGATCGGCCGGCCGAACTGCTCGCGGCCGCGCACGTAGCGCACGGCGGCTTCGAGGGCGCCGGCCTGGAGCCCCGCCGCGATCCACGCGACGTCCGAGCGCATCGTGCGGAGGATCCGCGACACGTCGCGCCACGAGTTCACGTTCTGCATGCGCCACGCGTCGGCGACCCGCGCCCCGTTCAGGGTGATCACGGAGTTCTGCATCGGGCGCAGCGCCACTTTGCCGGTGATCGTCTCGAGGGTCACGCCGTCGGCGGTGCGGTCGACCAGGAAGAGCTTGACCTCGCCGTCGGCGACGTCGCGGGCGAAGATCGCAAGCCTGTCGGCCGTGGAAGCGCCCCCGATCCAGCGCTTCTGACCGTCGATGACCCACTCGTCACCGTCACGGCGCGCGGTGGTCGCCAGGCCCCCGGCGATGTCCGACCCGTGCTCGGGCTCGGTCAGCGCGAACACCCCGGTGAGCGCGAACGAGCGGATCTGCGGGTCGAGCTCGGCGGCCTGTTCGGCGGAGCCGCCGAACCTCACGGCCGCGCGGAAGAGCCCGGACTGCGCGTTGTAGAGCGTCGCGACCGAGACGTCGGTGCGCGCCAGCACGTAGTTGCGGAACCCGCTGAACATGGTCGACGCCGCCTCGTCGGGCGAGACGCCGCCGGGCTCCATCAGGCTCAGAGGGATCAGGGCGGCAAGGACCGCGTCCGGCATGGTCGCGGTCTCCCAGGCGTCCCGGAGCAGAGGCTTCACATCGCGCTCGAGCGTCGCAGCCAGCCCGGCGAGCGTGCGCTGCGCGGCCTCGCTCAGGTGCGTCTGCGCGTAGCCGTACGGGTCGAGCCCGATGGCATCACTGATCGCGAGGGCCATCACGCCCTCCGAAGTCCGAGCAGACGGGCGGCGTTGTCCTTGAGGATGCCGGGGAGGACCTCGGGCTTGAACAGCTCGGCGGCCTCGGCGTCGCGCTGCCAGCGGTCGGGCATGAGCAGCGGGAAGTCCGAGCCGAACAGCACGCGGGTCTTCAGATACGAGTTCGCTGCGCGGACGAGCGACTCCGGGAAGTACTTGGGGCTCCAGCCCGACAGGTCGATCCACGTGTTGTGCTTGTGGGTCGCGACCGACAGCGCCTCGTCCTGCCACGGCACCGACGGGTGCGCCATGATGATCTGCAGATCCGGAAAGTCGGCGGCGACGCCGTCGAGCAGCATCGGGTTGGACAGACCCAGGCGGAACCCGCGGCCGCCGGGCAGGCCCGCGCCGATACCGGTCTGCCCCGTGTGGAACAGTGCGACGACACCGGCATCCTGCATCACGGAGTACAGCGGGTAGTGCTGCTCATCGCTCGGGTCGAAGCCCTGCACGGTGGGGTGGAACTTGAACCCGCGCACGCCGCTCTCGTCGAGGAGCCGGCGCATGCGATCCGCGGCATCGGTGCGACGCGGATCGACCGACCCGAACGGGATCAGCACGTCGTTGTTGCGCGCGGCACCGTCGGCGATCTCTGCGCTCGAGACCGGCGGATGCTCCAGCTGGGTCTGCGCGTCGACCGTGAACACGACCGCCGCCATCCGCCGCTCGCGGTAATACGCGGCGATGCTGTCGAGGTCGGGACGCGGCCCGTCGGCCGAGAAGTACTTCGATGCGGCCTCGGTCAGATCCGCCGGCAGCGATGAGTGGCCGTGGCCGTCGACTTCGACGTGCACGTGCACGTCGATCGCGGTGAGGGCGTCGAGGTCGATCGCGGGTTCGTAGCGGGTCATCGTCGGTCCGGTTCGAGGCGGGTGATGGATCAGGCGCCCGGCGCGGGACGCTGGAGCTCGTCGGGCAGCGGCGGGAACTTCTCGCCGATCGACTGCAGGTTGTCGGTGAGCACGGTGCCGTCGGTGGAGAGGGCCTCGTAGGACCAGCCGCCGTCGTGATACTCGGTGACGGCGGCCTCGGGGTGGGTCCACACCTGGATGCGGTCGCCGCCCACGCCGATGGCCTGTCCGGTGATGGATGCCGCGGCATCGGACGCGAGGTAGGCGATGACCCCGGCGACGTCGGCGGCGGTGCCGAACCCGAGGTCGTGGCGGAAGAAGGCGGGCATGGGCTCGCCCTTTTCGTCGGCTTCGACCGCGGCGGCGAAGTAGGGGACGGTGGCGGTCATCGCGGTGGCGGCGACCGGGATGACCGCGTTGGCGGTGATGCCGGCCTTCTTGAGCTCGAGGGCCCAGGTGCGGACCATGCCCACGATGCCGGCTTTGGCGGCGGCGTAGTTGGTCTGGCCGAAGTTGCCGCGCTGGCCGGTGGGAGAGCCGATCGCGATGATGCGGCCGGGGATCTGGTTCTCGCGCATGTAGGTCGCGGCCTCGCGGACGGTGGTGAACGTGCCGCGCAGGTGCACGTTGATGACGGTGTCGAAGTCTTCGTCGCTCATCTTCCACAGCACGGTGTCGCGCAGCACACCGGCGTTGGTGACCAGGATGTCCAGGCGTCCGTAGCTGTCGACCGCGGTCTGCACGAGCTGCTTCGCGGTCTCGGTGGGGCCTACCGGCGCGACCACGGCGACGGCCTTGCCGCCGGTCGAGGTGATGGATGCCACGGCCTCGGCCGCGGTGGCCTCATCGACGTCGTTGATCACGACCGACGCGCCCTGGCGGGCGAGTTCCTGCGCATAGGCGAGGCCCAGGCCGCGGCCCGATCCGGTGACGATGGCGACTTTGCCGTCGAGGCTCATGATTACTCCTTCAGGTGTTGTCCCTCATTGAAGACCACATAGTTGAAAATGTCAATGGTTTCCCTCCTCAATCAACTGCCCTAGGATGAGGGTCATGCCGAAGACGACGGGAAGGCGCGCGCCGGTGATGCCTGCCTCGGCGGACGACCGGCTGTGGCAGTCGCCGGTCGGCCATGATCTGAGCTTCGTCCTCGCCCGCGCCAACGCGGTCTCGCTCGCCGGTGTGCACGCCGCGCTGGCCGAGCACGGGCTGCGCGTGCGCCAGTACTCGGTGCTCGCGATCGCGGCCGCCGACACGCGTCCATCTCAGCGCGAGCTGTCGGACTTCCTCCGGCTCGACCCGAGTCAGATCGTCGCGGTCGTCGATCACCTCGAATCGCGCGACCTGGTGCGCCGCGAGCCCGACCCGAACGACCGGCGCGCGAAAGTGGTCGTGGCGACCGCTGCCGGCAAGACGCTGTACCGCCGCGCCAAGTCGGCTGCCGAGCGCGCCGACGGCGAGTTCCTCGCGCGCCTGGACGCGTCTGAGATCGCGGCACTGGCTCCGATGCTGCGCAAGCTGGCCTGGGCCCCCGAGATCGTCTGACCTCCCCTCGCCCGCCCGCCCGCGCCCGCCGAGCCGCCTACATTCGGCCGAGCCGCCTAGATGCGGCCGCACGAACGTAGACGGCTCGCACAAAGGTAGACGGTTCGGTGCGTGGACGGCTCGGTGCGGTGGGTCAGCGTGACGGGTCGAGGACGAAGCGGGGACGGCCGGCGAACACCCCGACGATCGTCAGCAGCACCAGCACCACGAGCAGCAGCGAGAGCGAAGCGATCCACCCGTCCGTCAGCGCATGGAGCGCGCCGAACGTCACCGGGCCGAGCGCGGCGATCAGATAGCCGACCGACTGCGACATGCCCGACAGGGCGCTGGACGCATCGTGGTCGCGGGCCCGCTGGGCCATGAGGGTCAGCGACATCGCGAGAGTCGAGCCCGAGGACAGCCCGAGCAGCACGACCCAGACCGAGATCGCGCCGGGGGCGAGCATGAGGCCGACGGTGCCCACGATCGCGAGCGAAGGGATGAGCGCAGGTGCGAAGCGCTCGATCCGGCCGCGCAGGATGAACGGTAGCGATACCGAACCGGCCAGCGACAGCAGCTGGTAGACCATGACGTCCACGCCGGCGAGCACCTCAGACCGGCCGGTCGCCATCGAGATGGTGGCGAGCCACGTCACCAGCATGTAGAACATCGCCGACTGCAGCCCCATATACGCGGCGACGA